>SVGA01000004.1 GCA_015056575.1 Butyrivibrio sp. | reverse complement strand
TGACCTGAATTTAATCTTTTTCAGGTCATTTCGTGATATATATGCTAAAAGGTTGCGTTAACTTTTTCATTCAAGCCATACTCTTTTTCTTCTTTTAACGCTTCTTCAAGCTCTGCAAGCTTTAAGTGGTCGGCATTATATAACTGTGTCATAGTCTGTAGCTGATAAAGGACTTCTTTATACTTAGCACTGTCTATAAGCTTTCCTTCCGTAATCGCCTTTTCAGTATCAGCTTTTGCAGTTTCATAGCCCTTCATAAAATCGCTTTTATTCAGGACGTTTTGAGCCTCTTTATAGGCTGTTCTGATTATATCGCCACTTTTAGCTGTAGCATCTTGAATAAGTTTTTCTGCAGCAGCTTTAGCTTCTTCTGTGGCTGTTTCAGCTTGTTTCTGAGCCAATTTAGCCTTTTCTGCATTAGCTACGGCATTTTCTACTATAGAGCCGAAATATTCCAATTTTGACTCTAAAACATAAGGATTAAAATCAAATTCCGGAATAATATCATCAGACATATCCATTTTGATAGCCTTCTTATGGACAGTTCCATCATAATCCTCGTAGCTGAGTAAAAAAGTGTCTATTTTATCCTCAGCACGTCCCATAAGCTCGAGCATCTGCCTTGCTGCGGCATCCACCTTGTTTAAGTGCTTCTGTCCCTTTTTAGGCTCTGTTTCTATCTCAAGACCCATGTCTTTGGCTATCTGAATAAGCTTATCCCTACACATAGCTGTATAGGTCGCCTCTCGGTTATTCTTTTGTGATTTGGGCTTTGAAGGGTCAGGAAGCGGTATTCCCATCTGCTCGAGACATTTATCCACTCCTGGCATTCTCATTCCCTTTTCCATGTACCAGAAGCTTTGTACTTCATGAATATGAGGAGTAGCTTCGTCCATGTGTAAATCACCACAAAGAGTGGTTATCTGTGGGAAAGTCTTCTGATGCCATTGAAAGTAATGTCCATACAGTGTACTAAGCTCTTTTGACATCTTCTTTCCGCCATCTTGGCAGTTTCCAATTTGTATGATATTCTCACGAAATCAGCCTTTTTTGCTGAATAAAAGGTCCTCTTCTGTGTACTTGTTCTTCCTCTTCCTTAGCTTGATATAAGGCGCATATTCCTTCTTGATATATTCAAGAATAGTTTCTCTATTATTTTCCTTTTTATACGCCTTATTCTTGAAATTCTTATTGTACTGTGTTTTCTCATGATGAATGTGTTCTTCTTTATCTCTTGACTTTTTTTCATCATTATGAAATAATATCGACGGAGAAGCTTGACTTGATTGTAATGATATTCGCATATATCTACCTCCTAAAATAACAATTGCTTTCGTAGATATATGTGAATTATTTTCTCAAAAATCATTAAAAATAGAATAATCCCCAGATTGGTAACTCACTACGTATCTGGGGTCGTAAACTTCCCCCAGATACTACGTTCGCCTGGCAGGGGCCTCTCAGACTATAAAGTATATAAATACTTGACATTATGCAGACATTTATACAATAAAAATAATTGTATATAATGTCTTTTTTTTATACTTATCTTCTATCCGTTTTTTGCTCTCTCGAGACCAACAACCAACCGTTTTGATATAATTTATTTAAAAATCTGTCAATCTATATGCATGAAATAAATGGCATAATATGGGGTATTATATATTTACTAATATGGGAAATATTCTGCGAATATTTTCCCGAAAAGCTGCGCTTTCCTCCCCATATTATAAGGCTCGCACACATTGTAGAATAATTCCTCCCTCGCCGCGACCTACGGTCAGCTGGTCGGAATTATTCTATGAGAGCGGGCGGGGGAAGTTTCCCCCGGGCTATGCCGCCCCCTCCATCTCGAGAGGGCAAAAAAGTTGGACTAAATGGCAGGTATTGCGCTTTAGTGCTGTATAGTAGTAAAGGTGTATTGATACTATCCTTTGCCCTCTCGGATGGATTGCTTCCCACTACTCCGAACTAGGTTCGCAAAACACCAGTTTTTCAAATAAATAGACATGCAAAAAGCCGCTATTCAGATGTAAATGAAGGCGGCTTTTGTCTATTATTCGAAAAACTTGGCATGTGTTTTGCGAATAGTTGGATGTATAACCCTTAATCCTATCTTGATCTATATTTATTCTATGCGCTGAATTATCTGTGCCGTAATATATAACTTATCGTAAAGCCTATTGCGGCAAGAAGTCCCACAGCAATTACTGAAAATACTATAACAGGGAACTTATTTGTCTTTTCTGCTTCTATATTTCCGGTATCACCGGACTCAGGCAGTAAAGCACTATTTTCCTCAGTATCTACCGTAACTTCCGTTGTGTCAGGTAAATCAGTTATATCTTCTGTAGGCTTTTCCTCATCTGTTATATTGTTTTTCGATTCTTCTTTTTCCAAATCTTCTTTTTCTGATTCTTCTATAGCTTTTGAATCTGTATCCAATGAATCTTCTTTTGAAGAAGCATCTGTTGCAGACTCACTGCTGCTTTTTTTCTTGGAGCTATCCGTTTTGGTTGCAGCTTTTTGTTTAGGTGACTCTTGTTCTTTTACAAAGCTTGCAGAAATTGTATGTGGGCCTTGTACATTGCTGAACGTATAGGATGATACTGCTCCTACGCTCTTCCCATCCACAAGGACTTTGTCCAGATTATAACCGCCATGTGTTGTAATGATATAAGATACGTCATTTCCTTCTATCACATTCTGATCTCCCGATGGAGAGATAACTCCGCCCTCACCGGCACCAGCCTTGATCACATAAACATTAGCAGCCTTCTTTTCGAAATTTGCAACAAGGGACAAATCCGAATCAATACTTCCTATCTGGTATGTGCTGTCGGTAGATTTAAGCTGTCCCTCCTTAGTCCATCCCGTAAAGAGGTATCCTTTCGCTGCTGACGCCTTAAGTTCTACCTTTTTTCCCTTTTCATATGTTCCTATGCCGGAAACTGTTCCGGCATTTTGAGGATTTACATATGCATTTATGGTAAAAGAATTTCTGACAAAAACTGCTGTTATGGCGCGATCCGAAGTTATACCGTTAATCTCCAAAGATGCGGATGATGATATCTTTGAATTGTTCTCGTAGAACCCTTCAAAAGCATAGCCGCTTTTGGGCTTGGCATTCAGAATGACCTTACCACCATAATTTACTTTTCCGCCCCCTGATACAGAGCCGCCTTCAGAAGGACTTGCCGAAACTCTCACAGTACTTTCGGACCTTTGTACGGCAACATTTACACTGTTATAAACATTACTGTCCTGTCTTGAATAGGCTGTTACAGTTATATTTGATGCCGTCTCATCGGCAGCTACCTGCAGAAATCCGTCGCTGATATATGTTCCGCTGCTCTGATTACCTGAAATAGACCAGTCTACACTGTAATCCTGAATATTTTGACCATAAATATCCGCATGGAATGAACATGACATGCCGGCCTCAACTGTTGCATAGTCAGGGGAAACTACTACCTGTGTGACTTCAGATATCGGATCAGGGTCATCAATTGTCATAAACATATTTACACTGGCGAGGTAGTCATCGTTTATATCTTCCGCAGCCGAGATATAAAATGCACAATAATAACTGCCTTCCGGAAGCATTTGTGTGGGGTTAACCGAAAAAGTAGCACTTGCTCCCGGACTTAAATATCCATCAGATAATAGATCAATTATAAATGCATTTGCAGGATTTTCCTCCCACCATGTAAGTGTCACACTTACATTGCTGTTATTGGTTACAGTAAATGTTCTTTCCGCTCCTAAGGTTATTGAACCTATATCACCGTAATCTATGGTACTTTCGGATACTGACAGTGCGTAGTAAGCCTCTTCTTCAGCAAAAGCTTTTACGGCCGGAAATAATCCTGCCAAGCATATAAGTGCTCCTATCATTAAAACTGATAATTGATAACATAGAGTTTTTTTCATAATAAGTCCTCATAGAATTTGATATGGTTACAATGGTTAATTAAAGAATTATTCCTCTTTACATGACTTGGTTATTACAACCGGCCATATTATCATTGCAAACAAAAGCATTATCAGTCTTGAGATAAAATTGCCCCAGTGTCCGCCAAATGCGATACCAAAGGTGGCAGGTCCAAAGAACTCTTTCCACGAAAAAGCTAATGCTACTCCTACGCTCACAAGGATCGGCAGATTCTTTGAGCCTTCAGGAATACTAAAATGCAGATAATGTCTGTCTACATAGCTGCCGATCAAAAATCCTAAAAACGCACCGCAGGCCTTAAAACAATCATTCATCATCTTGGAAGGATCCACAATGAGATTTCCTGCAGAATCATAGTCCATGGGATATGGCTTGACCTGTATGTATATAAGAGAGATTATTACAAATACGACGCCTATTATTGTAAGGATATCCAAGAGCTTTTCATTTCCGCTTACCTTTTTTGATGCAACAGAGACAACATACAAAATAATCACTGATTCGATAGTTGCAACAATAACATCCTGAGGTGTATGCACTCCGAGGAAGTTACGTGAAAAGGCGGTAAGCAGGAATAAAACTATGCTCAATACGGCAAGCCATTTTCGTTTATCCTTTTGCCATAAAAAAACACTTCCATAAATTGTTGCAGCTATTTTCGTATGCCCGCTGGGGAATGAATAGCCGGTAGCAGCTACTTTTGAGTCGCCTGCCGGTTCGATGAGATCTGAACGTATCCAGGGGCGATAAGCGCATACCGTAAGCTTGATAAGACCATTGATCAGTTCTCCTGCCCACTGGGTGGTCAGAAAATAATAGCCCCACTTTTTATCAACTCCCCAAAAAATCACAAATGGCAGAAAAGGTAAAATATCTACCGCAAATTTGGACAATGCATTGAATAATTCGTCAAATATTCCGCCTGTAGCATTTCTTAAATCTTGCAGCATCAATAAATACTGAATATCAAATTCCATATGTTTTTTTACCTTTCATTATTTTTGTATTATTTTTGCGCCGACACATTTTTAATCGTTCCAAACATAGCTCCTCTTGTACCACCCTTGTCGTCTGCAGCTTTGCTTCTTGCAAAAGCCATAAGAGTAACAAATAGAAGATCAAGATTCTGCTCTTTAGTCCAAATACGATAAAAGCCTTCAATAGGTATTGCCCCTGCGACCTTATGCTGGGCTGCATCCTCCTCATGCGGATACTGGCTGGTGGTCTCAGCAAGTGCGATTTCAACACCGTCGCGATAAATGTGATATTTCATTCCGACAAGTGTTGCCTCGCCGGCTGTATAGCCGGTATCGACCTTAATGCCGTTTTCTTTCAGGTGCTTCCATACGTCCACACCGTCAAATTCAAAGGTGTAATGATCATCTATCAGAAGCGATCCCCACTGGGATTCCTCTTCGTGTCCAACAAGATGTGGCACAGTAGTACCGTGAACATGGTCTATAAAGTCATATTTATACGCTGTTGTAAGGGAAAACTTTGTCATTTTAGCTTCATACAATATCTTTCTGTTTTTGTCTTCAATGCGATGTCCATACTTTTCTGTGCCCAGGTCGGTAAGAAAATAAAGTTCTCTCTCCTCTCCTTCCACATGGGGAGCATATTCGGTTTTACCAACCGATTTCTGAAACTCCTTGGTTTCCTTCATATTATTCCGTCCGATGATTTCTGAAACCACTACTATCACCAAAATAACAGCGCCAACTATCATCAGATATATCCCCATCTGTCCATTGCCATGGAAAACCAGAGGATCCTCGGGATTGTATAAAATACTGATGGTTTTTCCGATTGCATCAGGACTGCAGGACTGATCCGACTGTCCGGAATAAGTATCACCGTTTACTGTATACTCTACGATTGGATAATAAGTAGTTTCCTCGCCTATACTATCCTCAACAATATCAATGATCGTAGCTTTGGTCTCTACAAAGCCCCTTGACTGGAAAAATGTAAAATATACACCTGCAATAAGGGCTATCACAGCCAATACGGCTGCAAAATATTTAACCTTTGGTCCACGTATTGAAAACATCTAAGTATCCTCCTGTTTACTTCATTTAATGCCTTTAATACTATATGCATTCTGATTTAATTTTATCATTAGTGCGTTTATGAATTATCTGAAAAGTTTATAAAAATGTGTTACGGGAATATAAATTTGTTCGGACATTTCTTGCAATTTTATACATTTTAAGTCGGCTTTTTCTCATAAATAAAGAGCCGACTTAATGATGGCTAAAGTCGGCTCTTAAAACTATAACATTATTAATCAATACTTTTTATACCTGAACAAAAGCAGGAGTATCAGCAGGTGCATCAAGAAGCTTCTTGAGTTCGTCATCAACCTTAAGCAGCGTGATCGAGAAACCTTCCATATCAAGGGATGTCATATAATTTCCCACCAGGGTCTTATACACTTTAATATTTTTACCTGCAAGAACCTCTGATATATGCTTATTGGCAACAAAGAGCTCCATAAGAGGAGTTCCGCCCATTCCGTTAACCATTACGGCTACTTCGTCTCCGGAATTGTATATGCCCTCAGCAAAAATCTTGTCAAGAAGCTTGTCGGCAATATCATTTACAGTACCGATCTTCTCGCGGTTTACACCGGGCTCGCCATGAATGCCGATACCGATTTCAATCTCATCCTCTGCAAGATCAAAACTCGGCTTACCTGCGGCAGGAACGGTGCAGGCATTAACTGCCATACCCATGGAACGAACGTTTTCGATAACTTTTTCTGCGATCCTCTTAACCTCGGAGAGGCTGCCGCCTGCCTCAGCACACGCACCGGCAAGCTTATGAACGAATATTGTTCCTGCTATTCCTCTTCTTCCTGTAGTCCATGTAGAATTTTCTACAGCTACATCATCGGCTGTGATAACCTGATCTACTTCAATACCTTCATCTCTTGCCATATCAGCAGCCATCTCAAAATTCATAACGTCACCGGTATAATTCTTGATAACTAGGAGAACACCTTTTCCGCCATTAGCAGCCTTGATAGCCTCAAATATCTGATCAGGCGTAGGTGACGTAAATACAGCACCTGCAATTGCACCATCAAGCATTCCTTTGCCGACAAAACCTCCGTGGGCAGGCTCATGTCCGGATCCGCCACCTGACACTAGTGCAACCTTACCCTCTGATCCGCCGGCTCTTACAACAACATCAAAGCCGTCAAGTCTCTTGATGTACTTTGGATAAGCGGCAACCATTCCATCCAGCATTTCGTCAACGATGTTGTCAACCCCATTGATTAGTTTCTTCATGTTACGCCTCCTTATTTGTTGTGAATTTAGTTTATCTTGTGTACAGCCCTCGTCTGCTCAGCGGCTGCAATTACCCCATCCATATTCTGCCCGCATACAGCCGCAACAGCTGCTGCAATAGCACCTTCAACAATCGGTGCATCGGCAAGTCTTACACTAATACCCTCTCCGTCAAGAAGATCCATGGCAGTTTCGGCACTCATGATCCCGCTTCCCAGATCCGCAAGAAGCACAACCCCATCGCCGTCATCAGCTTTTTTTACAGCCTCTGAAATTCTGACAGCATCGGTACCTATCTCCCCTGTTTCCAATCCTCCTGCAGCTATTATTCCCTTATGTCCTGATGCAATCTGATCCGTTAAGTCTTTAATTCCTTCAGCAATCTTACTGCTATGCGATACAATGACAAGTCCTACCATTTTTCATCCCTTCACAAAATCTCTTATAACCTCAAGAGTCATGGTTGCTGAAGTGGCTCCCGGATCCTGATGTCCGATACTCCTGTCTCCCAGATAGCTGGCTCTTCCTTTTGTGGCTGCTATGGTCTTGGTGAATTCTATTCCTTCGTTAGCGGCTTTGCAGGCAGCATCAAGACCTTCGAAAAGGCCTGCTCCCGCCTCGATCTTATCAGTATATGCCTCAAGGGCAGGAATCAGAGAATCCAGCATGGTCTTCTCTCCCTTTTCAGCTTTTCCACGCTTTTGGATTCCGGCTATAGCAGCCTCCAGGGCAGCTTTAAAATCTTCAGGTTCCAAAACCTGTTTTCCGGCAAGTACCTTGGCAGCTTCCATATATGCAGTACCGTAAAGCGGTCCTGAAGCACCGCCTACAGTTGATAAAAGAGTCATGCCCGTTTTCTTTAGTGCAGCTCCGATATCGGGATCTTCCTGGGAAACTTTCTCAATTACTGATTGAAAACCTCTTGCCATATTAACGCCGTGATCGGCATCACCAATCTCTCTGTCCAGATCGGTAAGAAAATCTTTATTCTCTATTATTTTCTCACCGATAGCTTTCAAGCAATCGTACACTCTTGTCGACATATGCAATTTGCCCTCCTGTTTAGAAAAAATTTATATCTTTATAGACTATTATAACAAATCTAAAGATAAATTCCATAATTATAATAGCATTAATTACCAATCAAGCATTAAATCCGTATTGAAATATTGTATTTATATAACAATAAAAAAGGCAAGTCACAGACCTGCCTTTTGTCTTTATTACGTATATAATGTTCCAAATATCAGATATTATTCCTGAATCCTTGCTGCGGCCAGACTCTTTATGATACCATCCAATGAATCTGCCTTGTGAGCATTGCCATTGATATCCGCAAAGAAATTCATTTTGCCGTCTTTGCCGATTGTGATGCCGAAGTTCGAGATCTCATCATTTTCCCCGGTGCTTTCACCGATCTTCTCGCTCATGTCACTGATTGTCTTCATCGCATCGTCAATCCGGCCAAGAAGCTTATCCTTTGCTTCCTTGTCTTTGGGGTCCTCGGAGGCCAAAATATTCAGCTCGTCTTCCGAAAGGATAATGCTGTATTCAAGGTCTCCGCCAATCTGAGAAAGATCATCTCCCGGTCCTGCCACGAATACTTCGGCATTATCATATTTCTTTTGCAGCAAATCAACAACTTTCCCGTATTTTTCAACTTCCGGTGAAAGTTCGATTTTTGCACTCTCTCCAAAGAGTTTATCGGTTACCTGTTTTTGTTGCGGTGCCTTTCCTTTCGAAGGCCCTCTGGCATTGCCGGCACCGGATGCATTCTTCATGCTGCCGGCCTGCCGGACATTGTTATACTGGTTAATGCCGGCGTTGATATTAGTTGCCATATGCATTCCTCCTTGAAAACTACACACAGATTCCATTCTGCGGCAAAAAATATAAAAAACATGCTCCTTTGGGCTTTATACTTGTTGTGGATTTTAGTATAACACCCACTATTTAATAGCATTATTAAATATGTATTAAATTTAGCCCTAAATGAAAAAAACTTCCAGAAAGACAACTGCCTTTCTGGAAGTAAATTACAACATTATTGAATTCCCTTAGCTTTCTCAAAGTCCTCAATATACTGAAGTATGAATTTAACCGTTTCGTCAATTCCCAGCACACTGGAATTGATACAAAGATCGTAGCTGTCAGCTCTTCCCCATTTCTTGGATGAGTAATAATTGTAATAGCTCTGACGCTGTTTATCCTTTTTGTTCATCATGTCACGGGCCTGATCATCGGTCTTGACATCATCAAATCTTTCTTTGATCCTCTTTATCTTGCATTCTTCATCGCCATAGATAAAGAGATTGATCACATTATCAAAATCTGTAAGAGCGTAGTCAGCGCATCTTCCCACGATAACGCAGGGTCCTTCCTGTGCAATCTTCTTGATGGTATCGAATTGAGCAAGAAAAACCTTGTGACTTATAGGCATATCAACAAAGCTGGATGCATTATAGCCAAAGGAATATGTGTCCATCACCAGATTGTAGAGGAACGAATTGGTAGGTCTCTCATCGTGATTCTGGATCATCTCCTCACAGAATCCACTCTCCTTGGCAGCTCTTGAAAGAAGCTCCTTGTCATAGCATTTAATGCCGAAGTGCTCAGCTACCTTCTCACCTATTTCTCTTCCCCCTGAGCCGAACTGACGGCCGATTGTAACGATAGTGTTCATAGGATCACCCCTTTACAGATGTAATACTTCTTGGTCTTAATTATATTGTAAACTATTTGAGTATCTCAATCAAATGTAAAAAATATTCCGGCAACGGTGCATCAACTTCAACATATTCGCCTGTTGAAGGATGAATAAATCCTAAGGTCTTAGCATGAAGACACTGTCCGTTTGTGTGAAACCGACTCTTTTTAGAAGGGCCATACACCTCATCACCCAAAAGAGGATGCCCTATATGGGCCATATGGACTCTTATCTGGTGGGTTCTGCCGGTCTTTAGCCTGCATTCGATAAGTGTAAATCCATCAACAGGAAAGCGCCTTAAAACCTTATAATGGGTAAAGGCATTCTTGCCACCGGATTTTACTACGGCCATCTTCTTGCGGTCATTAGCGCTTCGACCGATCGGAGCATCTACATCCCCTTCGTCTTCCTTTATCACTCCATGACAGATGGCATAATACACTCTGTTGATGGAATGTTCCTTGAGCTGATCCGCAATGTTCTGGTGGGCCTTATCATTTTTGCAGATTATTACCGATCCGGTGGTATCTTTATCTATTCTGTGAACGATGCCGGGACGCATCACGCCGTTTATTCCGGAAAGATTATCCTTGCAGTGGAACATAATACCATTAACCAGAGTGTCTGTGTAATGGCCGACTGAAGGATGTACCACCATATCCTTGGGCTTATTCACCACAAGCACATCACTGTCTTCGTAGAGGATATCCAAAGGTATTTCCTGAGCTACGATCTCAGGAGCTTCTAAAGGTGGAATCTCCAGAGATATCCTGTCATTCTCTTTAACAGACAGGCTGGCTTTGACATTTTTGCCGTTGCAGATAACCTTGCCGTCATCAATCAGTTTTTTAATATAGCTTCTTGAAACAGAATCGATAAGCTCACTTAATAGCTTATCGATCCTGAAACCGTCATATTCATCCGAAACCGTAAATTCAAAGATAGTGCTCTCTTTTTCCATCACTTGATTTCCCTGAATTTCTTCTGCTGTCTGAAGCTCAAAAAATTAAAGTCGTTTTCCTTATAGTAGAACAGGAAAAGAATCACAAAAAGGAAAGTTGAAACTGTTACATAAATATCCGCCACATTGAAAATAGGAAAATTGATTATGACAAAGTAAATGAAATCAACCACATAATCCTGTCGGATCCTGTCTATCATGTTTCCTGCGGCGCCGCTGGCTATAAGTACCAGGAGAAAATGCATTATATTGTATTTCTTATCATCTGGCATCCTAAAAAGCACATAGGCAATGATAAATATTATAAGAACAGCCACAAGTATAAAGAAGACCTTCTGATTCTGTAACATTCCGAAAGCTGCACCGCTGTTTTTTAAGAAATTCAGTTCCAAAACACCGTCTATGATCTTAAAAGGCGGCTTATCCTGAAGATTCTCAACAGCCAGGTATTTGGTAAACTGATCAAGTACAACAAGCGCAATGATCAGCAGCACATCCACCAGAAGAAATATCTTTTTCTTTTTTGACATTTTAGTATTCATAAAAACCTCAGCATCAATCGTTATTCTCTATATAGATGATCTCATCAAGAGCCTTATCCATCTCGTCTCTTGTAACGGTATCGTCTATAAATGCCTTTCCGATGGACTTAAGGAGGATAAACTTCACCTTGTCGGAATCGGCTTTCTTATCAGACCTTGTAAGCTCAAGAACCTCATTCTTATCTATATTCTCTACAGAAATAGGCAGACCGAAGGGCACAAACATATCTCTGATCTCATAGTATTCCTCCATGGAGATAAGTTCTCTTTTCCATGAAATAAATGCTGCCGCTACGCACCCGAGAGCAACACACTCGCCGTGAAGCATCTCAAAATTCCGAGCCTTTTCGATTGCGTGTCCGAGAGTATGTCCGAAATTTAGAAGAGCTCTGTCTTTCTTCTCGGTAGGATCCTTCTCAACCACCATACGCTTGATATCGCAGCTTCTTTCCACCATTTCAATAACAACTTCGGGATCTCTGTCAGTTATCTCATACATATTCTCTATAAGCCAGGTGTAGAAGTTCTGGTCCTTGATAAGACCGTGCTTCATGACTTCAGCAAATCCGGATGCATACTGTCTTCCGTCCAGGGATGAAAGAACGGAAACATTGATGTAAACAAGCTTTGGCATATAAAAAGCACCTATCATGTTCTTGATGCCGTTAAAATCGACCCCGGTCTTACCTCCCACGCTGCTGTCTGTCTGTGCAAGCAGGGTAGTTGGGATCTGGACAAAAGAGATACCGCGAAGGTATGTAGCTGCCGTAAAACCGCACATATCTCCAACGACGCCGCCGCCAAGGGCAACAAGAAGATCATGCCTGTCAAAGTGCCTCTCTATAAGTGCTGCATAAATACCTTCTATCTCGCCAAGGTTCTTATTGCTCTCGCCGGCCGGAATGGCATAGGTAAATATGTTGTCGGAAACCTCCGAAAGGCGCTCCATTACTTCCTCGGCATAGAGCCCCTCTACATTGGTGTCTGTTATTATCGCAATTTTTCTGCCTTCAAAGCCAAGAGTCTTGATCTCTGAAGCAAGATCCTCAAAATCTGTTCCGAATACTATATCATAGCAAGGTTTATTCTCGTAATTAACTGTAATTTTCTTATCCATAAGTCCCCTATCAAAGAAAAGACTGTTGACCAGAATAATGTCAACAGCCTCTTATTTTTAATCTATCTGCTGAGGTCCGTCGGAGATCCCTCCGCCGAAGGTACCTGAAAGTATATTCTGAAAATCACCGGAAATATCAACGCTGGCAGGTGTAATAATAAAGATGTATCTTGAGATCTTCTGAAGATTACCCGAAATGGCAAAGCAGGAACCTGAAGTGAAATCAATGATCCTCTGAGCCACGTCTACATCCAGACCTTCAAGGTTAAGAACTACTGTCCTGTTGGCCAGAAGCGTCTCTGTGATCTCTCTTGCATCCTCTACGGATGTGGGTTTGATTACGCAAACCTCCATTCCGGAAAGTGACTTTCTGTTGCTGTTTCCCTTAGGAACTCTGGGAACAGGCTTTTTCTTGTCTTCACCGGCGTCAATAGCAGGTTCATCCTTACCTACCGGCGTTGAATTATCAAGGATCTCTTCCTTACCGGGAGCCTTGTAATCATCTTCATCGTAGTACTCGTCGTCTCCGTCCCCATTAAGCTGAATTGCCTTTAAAAATTTGTCCATCATACTCATGATATTCTCGCTCCTAAATTTTCACCCAACAAATCTCATATAATATTAACTTAATATTACATTATATGTCAATTATCTTGGTCCACTGTTTTGGAATCCAGAACTATATAATCATATACATTTAAACCGTAATTGGTATTTGGTTTGACAATGGCATATTCATCATTCTGATACAGCACCGTGATCTGTCTGAAATCAGCATAGCCCTTGTTAATATTGTAAACACCGATCAGGGAGTCAGATTTGCTGACGGTAAATCTGCTGTTGGAATCGGTGAGTATGAGAAGATCCCCGGATCTTAACACCTCTTCATCCACGTAATACTCGGTATCATTCTCGCTATATACCTCTATATCAATGAATTCAGAGGTCTCATTGCCCTGTTCATCATATTTTACTCTAAGAACTCCTGTTGTCCCGTCGTTGTTCTTGATGATATAAGACTTGGGCACCAGATAAAAGTTCTTGTAAACGATGGATGAAACCGGAATTTTAAGCCCCTTTTCATCCTCTGTAATCAGCTCGATATTAAGGAACCTGTCTCTGCAGAAGGTGAGCATGGAATTGGTAAATGTCAGCTGAACAAAGGTATCTCCCTCATCATTTGTAAATGTACTGACCTTCCCCCAGGATTCATCCTGATTCTTGATGAATCTGACCTTAACATATTCAAGGTCTTCCAGCACCTTGACCTTATCCGGATCGTTTTCGTTTATAACAATTGACCATTCTTCACTGGTACAAAGCTTGTATACCGGGTCTCCTGACTTAACCAGATTGTTATTAACAAGCTGGGTTTTCTCGTAGGAATTCTCATCCATAAGACTCTTGTTCATCTGTTGAAGAGTTATATCCTCGTATCCGTCAGTTGAATACACCACGATTCCGGTGTCCGCGGCATATCTGTAATTGATGGACTGAAGAGTCCCGCTGTTCTCGTTAAGAGTCCTGATATTGTTAAGGATACTGTTATTGGAAAGCTTATGGACTGTTCCGTCAAGACTCACCTTGAAGTCATATGCGGGTCTGAAATTTGTCCGGTCAAAAGAACTGTCGAAGTTGACTATCTGTGTTCTAAGCTCAGAAAGATCCTCTTCACTCAAAGCAACCTCTTCCGAACCCTGGGATTTAAGATATTCAAGAAGCTGACCGGATTCATCTACAGTATAGACAAGGTTACCCACGGCTACTCTTCCGCCCTCTGTAGCAAAATAGTTGACATAGCCGGCAGTATCGGAGGTGACGATCTCCTCGGTTCTTAATGCCACAGCATTGTAGATGTTGTTTGATGACAGAGACCCGTTCATTACCTGGTATCCCACCATATGATCTTTTTTGATATAAGTGACAACAGAAATAATGATGTAGATCGCCATTACAGCAAAAAACACCATACCTATATTTATGTTGTTCAGATTTGAAGGATATCTGGAAACCTTGCGGTCTTTACCACTTGCCATCTTATATAATCAACCTTGAAAATTCTTAATCAGAATATAAGCCGCGGAAGGCCCCGCGGCTTATATGTTATATTCTATTGTATTAGAGTGAGATCACGATTTTGGATTTAAGACTCTCAGGGAGTTCAGCTTCATCCATTGAAAGGCTGAGAACAAATTCTATACCGAACTTCTCGCCAAGTTTCTCAAGTTTACCTATGGTATCTGTAATATCTTTGCCCTCGAGGCATGAAATATTGAGAAAACTATCGAAATACATTTGCTGGAGATCGTGGTCCTGTGAAATGATGCCACTGACAAATCCAATGAACTCATCAGGGCTGGTGATCATGAAATCAGAAACTACAATTAAACGGATCTTGTTGTTAAGCTCATACATGTGCTTGGTGTTCTTGTCAAGAAAAACTACACTTCCAAGAACGTTCTTTACCTCGGTGTTAACCTTGTCCAACAGGCATTTAGTCTTTCCTTTTCCCTTTTTCCCAACAATTAACTGAACCATCGGCATACCCTCCTGCAAGTAAGAATTTTTATAAAAATATTATAGTTTATTGCCGCTTAAAAGACAACCTCAATTAACAATTTCAGCCAGTAAACCGCTCATATCATCATAGAGTGCGCCATTGTCGGGATCACGCATTATCACAGCAATATAGGGCTTCCCGTTGACATCTCTTGCAAGCAGGATAAGGCAGTGCCCGGCTGCATTTGTAGTTCCGGTCTTGCCCCCTACTACAGTCACTCCGGAAGGGGCCTGTCTGTCTCCGCGGAGAAAAGCGTTTGTATTGCTTATTGAAACATCCACGGTATCCCCTGATGCACTCTGATAGTTGGTATTGTACTCCATCATATTGATGATCTCATTGAAGGTGTCATACTGCATGGCGGCATTAAATATCAAATACATATCATATGCCGTCACATAGTGATCATCAGCCGTAAGCCCGTGGGGATTGGCAAAATGTGAATTGGTGGCTCCGATAATCGAAGCTTCCTTATTCATCATATCAACGAAATTCTCAATGGAACCGCCAATGTTGGATGCTATCATGTTGGCCACATCATTGGCCGAATAAACCAGAAGAATACGAAGCGCCTGGTCAAGGGTCATTCTGTCTCCCTCTTTAAGGCCTATTTTCTGGGCACCGCTCTCATTTACATACACATCGCTTCCTGCCACCAGTATCTGGTCAAGAGAGCCGTTCTTAAGGGCAACAAGAGCTGTCATAACCTTTGTAAGACTTGCAGGATGAACCTGTTCATTGACGTTTTTTGCATACAAAGTTTCTTTTTTGGATAAATCAAAGAGACCTCCGCTTGCATTATCTGTTATTTGGAAATCCGAACCGGAAATATCGGAATCAACCACACACAAATCGGAGGCAAATGTAGGATATACATGATCATCATCTGCGGATTCCGGTGAAGATGAAATCGAATAAGGGGCTTTGTAGGAAAATCCTGCGCAGCCTGTAATGGATATTATTAAAAGAAAAATTACCGGTAAAGTTTTAATTCTTTTACTTGTACATTTCACGCCACTCAAGATCTCCCCTGTCAAGTGATTTGATTAAAAGTTCAGCAGACGCAAGGTTTGTGGCAACGGGAATATTATGCATATCACAAAGAGTCATAACGTCATTGACGCTGGGTTCATGTGATTTAACGGTAAGAGCATCCCGAAGGAAAATAACAAGATCGATCTCGTTATGTTCGATTGCAGCACCAAGCTGTTGTGCACCGCCAAGATGTCCTGCAAGATATTTGTGTACGGTAAGATTTGTAACTTCTTCTACAAGTCTTCCTGTTGTACCGGTCGCATAAAGATCGTTTTTGCTGAGAATCCCCCTATATGCAATACAGAAGTTCTGCATAAGTTTCTTTTTTGCGTCGTGTGCTATAAGTGCTATGTTCATGTAACTTATACCCTCCCAACATTATATTTATTGCTTTGCAGCTTGACGTTTAGCACAAAGCCTATACCACCATATAAACACCAAAGTGAGGTCAGTCCGTAGCTTACGAAAGGAAGCGGAATACCTGTGTTGGGCATAACCCCCGTGGCAACGCCCATATTAAGGAATCCCTGAAAGCCTATCCAGGCTCCGACTCCTGCTGCGATAACCTGTCCGGCCATATTCCTGGCCCTCATGGAAATCATAAAACATCTTACTGATATAAGCAGAATAAATGCCACTACTATACATGCACCGACAAATCCGAATTCCTCACCGATAACAGTGTAGATAAAGTCTGTCTGAGACTCTGAAATAAAGCCGCCGTTCAGTACGGAACTGATCTCGTTGGTATTGTAGCCCTTGCCGTATAGCTGCCCCGAGCCAATGGCCATCATGGAATTCAGCGTCTGATAAGCTTCTGAATTGGCATAATCCTCGGGATGGAGCCATGCAAGAATTCTTCTCTGCTGATAATCATGCAGAATACTGCTGTCGCCCTGTACTGCATTATATATAACAAACAATACGGCAGGCACTGACACTCCAAGTACCGCAGCAACTATCTTCCAGTTAATCCCTGCCACAAAAACAATGACGGAAAAAATTACAACTATCATGATACAGGTGGAAAGATCGGGCTGCAATGCTATAAGCCCAAGAGGTGGTGCCAATAACAGCAGACATATGACAATAAAGCCGAAATTCTTTATTTTGTCCTTATATTTCATGATAAACTGCGCATAAAATAAAATCAATAAAATTTTGGCAGCTTCTGAAGGCTGAAATGTGAATCCGCCTATGTTTATCCATCTTTGGGCACCATTGGTATTACTGCCAAGAGGAGACATAACAAGCACCAGAAGGACTATATTCACAAGATAAATGACAAGATACAGCCTGCCTGTGATAAAGGTGTAATCCAAAAGGGAAACAAATATCATAAGTCCCACGGCCGTGGCAAATCCGATGATATGCTTTTTAAAGTAGCTTGGATCCGCAGAGCTTACAGACACGATACCGAAGGCGGTAAGTGCAACCACCATCAGCACCAGCATAAAATCATAATCAATTATCCTGTACTTCTTTAAATACTCCATAAACAATATCCTTAATCTGCGTTTGTTGCTCCGTCCTGAAGTGTCTGGGCAGTTCCCGAGATAATATCATCTTCATCTCTGAGCTCAAAGTAATACGCCAATGCCTCTTTTGTTATCTGAGCAGCATAGCTGGATGTATAACCATAGGCGATCCTGGTGGCTATGGCAATCTCAGGGTTTTCATAAGGCGCATAGCAGACAAAAAGCGAGTGGTTGGGTCTGCTGGCCGATTCCTGAGCCGTACCCGTCTTACCTGCAACAGTAACACCAAGATTGGCATAATAGGCCTTATCCTGAACCACCTGTCTCATACCGGTATGGATCGCATTCCAGTAAGATCCCGGCTGATCCACAACATTCCTTACTTCTGCCCTGTAATCCTCTAAAAGATTACCGTCGGAATCAGTGGTCTTATCAATAAGCGTAAGGTTATAGCAGGTGCCGTTATTTGCAACGGTAGTAACATAGCGGGCCAGTCCCACAGTAGTATATGAATGGGTACCCTGACCGATGGCCGAACGCACAGCGTCCTGATCCGATACATTGGGCTCCGATTCTGCTATCTCTATACCGGACTTCTCTGTAAGGCCGTAAAGATCAGCATAATGAGCAAGTCTCTCAAGACCGGTGTCCGGAACATAATTATTACCTACAAGGCCCAGCCTGAAACCGACTTCATAAAAGAATACGTTGCAGGAGTTCCTGATTCCGCCGGCAACATTAAGACCGCCGTGTCCCCTTGGATGTATCCAGCATTTAGGTGCAGGACTAAGCTTATCAAACTGTCCTCCGCAGTAGATCACAGAATCCGTGGTTATAACTCCTTCATTAAGACCCGCTGTGGCGGATACCATCTTGAAGGTGGAACCCGGAGCTGTTTTCTGCTGGGTTGCATAGTTAAGAAGCGGATTTGAATTGTCGCTCCTTAGTTTAGCATAATACTCGGGATCTACGCCGTTAGCCATCTTGTTGTTGTCATATCCGGGATAAGTAACAAGAGCCAGTACATCTCCGCTATTAACATCCGTAACAACCATGGATCCGGTGCAAGGGTCAAGAGCAAGCTGCGCGGGTGTGATATCAAGGTTGGCAACCCTGTTCACCATGAAAGCATAGGCAGTCTCTCCGCCCCTCTCCCAAAGACTCTTTTCCTCCTCGTCCATATTGGGAACAACATCCTGTTCCAGAAGGATATTGCATACCTGATTGCCGGAAATATAGCCGTCAAGAAGAAGGTATTTATAAAGCCTTGTCTGAAAATCCGTATCTTTTTCCAGAGCATCGGTTATGTATTTTACTATCTGTCTGAATATCTCCTCAGAGTCTGCATACTGGTTCTCGATATCAAGCTTGGATACATCCACCCAGTTCATGGCGATAACATATTTAAGATATTCCGCCAGGGAGATAGTCTCATCCTTAGTCCAGGCAAGATATACCGAATCCTCCCTGTCCACCAGAGAAGAATCGATTATTCCGTCAGAATATAAAGCAGCAGCGATATGGCTCATATACCATTGATATTCTTTGGTGAGGTGGTCATAGGGAGTTTCTTTTTCATTGAGCTCAGACTGAAGCTCCTCAATAACCTGGGCATATTTACTTTGATACTGCTCATACACAGCCCGTTCATTATCTTTCGCATTTCTTTCGGAAAAATGGCTGATATCAACCACGTGATTGTCGAAGATTGCGTAGTATACATCATAGATAGGAATAACAATATTGCTGGAGCTTGATGTGGATGAATAGGTATAGGTTTTTACATTCTGTATCTTTGAAACCAGGATACCTGCCAGAGACTGCTCGATAATGTTGTAGCAGGCCTCGGTAAGATCCTTGTCAATGGTCAGATATACGTCATTTCCCGCAAGTGAATCCACATAGTTACTGGTCTCTATAACCTGCCCCGTATTATCTACATAAACCGTCTCAGACCCCTTTGTTCCCTGAAGGACACTCTCCATGGCCTGTTCGATCCCGGATTTGCCCACGGTATCATTAAGGCCGTAGCTGGGATTCTCAAGAGAAAGAGTCGCAAGCTCATCCTCGGATATCTTACCTGTATAGCCAAGAAGCTGGGCAAAATAAACCGCATCCACGTACTTTCTTGCGGTGCTCTCCTCAATGGATACACCCTCCAGAGTATCAGCATTTTCCATAACATCGGCAACAGTTTTATCACTGACGTCGGAAGCCACGGTAGTATCGATATACTTCTGGAAGCTGTTTTGGTTCATATTATAGCGGATATCAAGTATCTTAAGGGCTCTGGATCTTGAGTAGCCCTTCATAGGCACAAAGGGAGTATCGGAATTACCCGATTCCTCATAGTCTCCGATTTTAAAAGTTCCGCAAAGATCATCTACAACTTCCTTAGCTGTCTTGATCTTCTCCTCATATTTAAGATCGTTAATGGAGCTGTGTCCGTAGACATCCGCCAGGAACCTTAAAAGTTGTTTATCTTCCACCGTAAATTCAAAATTCCCGTTATCTGCAATGACAATATTGAAATTCTTGTCAACACTGTCACCGTTCTTCTCGATTATCGTGATGAGTCTGTCCAGAGTAGTATTGATGTTCTTGTTCTTCTGGGATCCCGATTTGTAAACATCCTCGATGGTAACGGAATTGGCAAGCTCATTGTAGGCAAGAAGATTTCCGTTCCTGTCATAAATATTGCCTCTTGCTGCGGCAATGGTCTTCTCTTTCTTGATCCTCAGCTTAAAGGAATCAAGATAGTATTCACCGTTAATTATCTGCAGCGAAAAAAGCCTGTACACTATGATGCAGGCAAGAATTCCAAGAACACCGCATACCATAACGGCCCTGGAGGTTATGAACTTTATAAAGGATTCCTTAAAGTTATCAAACAAATTTCTTGGCGTTCCTCTCTTCCAGCTCATCAATATGTGTGTGGATCTTCAGGATGAGCGGATAATAAAGAATGGCAACAAGGGCCGTGTAGACCATCTCCGGTATGATTATATTTGTCATATAATAGCCGATATTAAACTTGGTCCTAAACAGAAACATAAGAACATAACATACGAAGCCGAATACGAAATCCGCTATGGTTATGATAGTGATTGGGATTGATATGTTCTGGGAAAAAAGTACCACATGGAGCTTTCCTACCACGAAAGCCAGATACATATAGATCATGGCAAAAAAGCCTATGTAGGACCCGAAAAAGATGTCTATCAGAAGTCCGCAGAAAAATCCCACCCAGATCCCCTGCTTATCGCCTTTGATAAAAGCTGTGGAGCAGGCAAAAACAAGAAGGATATTGGGCACGACTCCACCAAAATCAATCACCCTGAATACCGTTGTCTGCAGTATGAAAGAAAGCAGAACAAATATGAAATTAAAAATAAATCTTCTTACATTCATATTCTAAGATCAGTTCATGTTCTTTTTGAGGTCAAGAAGCACCAGCACTTCATTCATATGTTCAAAGTCAACTGCAGGAGTAATCCTGCCTGATTTGGTAAGGTTATTGGAATCATCATCTATTGTTGAAATATAACCTATGAGGATTCCGGGCAGATACTTGTCACTGATATTAGAAGTAACCACCTTATCTCCTATACTTACCTTATCAGCATCGTCAACAAGCTTTGAAAAGCTTATATATCCCTGCCTGTAGAGTTCCAGATCTCCGGAAACGATAAGGTTATCGGAGGAACTTAGCACCATTCCGCTCACTGCAGCATTATCCGCAATTATGGACTGAACCTTTGCCCAGTCCGGGCCAACATCAATAACACGACCCACCAGGCCGCCGCCAGCAATAACATTCATATCAACCTGAATGCCTTCATCGGTACCCTTATTGATAACAAAGGAGTGATACCAGTTGCCTGCATCCTTGGCTATGATCCTTGCTCCGGTCTTTTTGTAATCTTCATACTGTGCATCAAGGTTGTAGAGGTTTCTTAGCTCTGTCAGCTCGTATTTTTCCTGCTCTAAATTGGTATTGGCTATGGTAAGCTCATCCACCTGTTTCTTGAGCTGCTCATTCTCATCGAGAAGCTTGGTAATGGATGAGAGCTTGTCAGTGGTATCCTTAAGCCCCATGCCCACAGCGGTAATGCCCTTCTGAAAGGGCACCACAAAAATACCGGCAAAAGAATTTACCGGCCCGTTCAAAAGGCTCGTATTGAATGTAAGCACAATGGTTGCTATACATACTCCTGTTAAAATAAAGAGGAGATATTTACTTGGAAGCGTAAATTCTTCTCCTCTCTTTTTAATGATGGGACTCATTTATGTATCCTCTTCAATTCCATAAGCAAGGGCTTTGTACTGATCTTCCTTGATGATCTTGGCAAGACCCATTGCAACAGAACCAACAGGGTTTTCTGCAATATTTACATTAAGGCCTACACCGTTTGACAGGCGCTGGGCAAGGTGGCAAACCTGTGATGCGCCGCCGGTAAGATACAGACCGTGCTTGAAGATGTCTGCTGCAAGCTCCGGAGGAGTTTTCTCAAGAGCGGCCTTGATGTTATCCAGGATGGCATCAAAGTTCTCAATAAGTGACTGATTGATAAGATCTGTGGGAATCTGTCTCTCTACAGGAAGACCGGTTACAATGTCACGGCCGTAAACAACGGCGTCTTTTCCCTCTTTCTCAAGTTCCTTGAGGGATATCTTAACATTTTCCGAAGTCTTTTCACCGATAAGAAGCCCGAATTCCTTACGTATAACGTTTCTGATGGACTCGTCAAACTTCTTGCCGCCCACCTTGATGAGCTTACTTACAACGATTCCGCGAAGAGAAAGGATTGATATCTCAGTTGTATCATATCCCACATTAACCACCAGAACACCCTGAGAGTTCATAACATCCACATTCATTCCAAGGCCGTCTGCAAGAGGCTTCTTGACCATCATGATCTTCTTGGCCTTGATCCCGGCGTCATTGATAAGATCGTGGAAAGCTCTTCTTTCCACTTCGGTCACGTCCTTAGGTACTGCAATATATACTTCACAGGGCTTAACACTGCCCTTCATCTGATCTGTTATGAAAAGCTTAACAAGGGTCTCCATATGCTCAATATCAGCAATAACACCGCTGTTTAGAGGATAAGATATCTTGATCTTGTCGGGAGCCTTCTCATACATCTCATATGCTGAATTGCCGTAAGCGAAAACATTGGTCTTGTTCTCGATGGCGATCATGTTCTTCTCTACTGTAAGCCCGTCTTCATCCCTGTTGTAGATCTTGATATTACTGGTTCCAAGATCGATTCCGAATATATTAGCCAAAATGCCCTCCTATATGATTAAAGAAATAAAATTTTTCTGTTATTCCAAGAATTCGTACCGTTCATTATAGCACGACTAGCCCTTTGTCTACAAGCTTTTGCAGGCTCATAAGAATGCCCATTTTTGCATGAGGCCAGGTAAGCCCGCCCTGGAAAAAGACTGAATAGGGTGGCTTTATGGGGCCGTCAGCGGAAAGTTCTATGGAAGACCCGGAGACAAAAGCTCCGGCAGCCATGATAACCTGTGCATCATATCCCGGCATATCCCAGGGCTCGGGGGCTACAAAGCTGTCAACCGGGGCAGCCTTCTGGATACCCTCGCAGAACGCTATAACACCTTCCGGTTTACCAAAAGTTACAGCCTGAATGATGTCGTGGCGCTCTTCTGTGGCATTTGGTACCACGTTAAATCCAAGCTTCTCATAGATATTGGCCGCAAAGATCGCACCCTTTAAGGCTGAAGCCGTTACCGTTGGGGCAAGGAAAAATCCCTGATAGAACTGAGGAAGGATTCCAAGGGAAGCACCTACCTCTTTTCCAAGTCCGGGAGAAGTGAGCCTGTATGCTGCATTTTCAACGCATTCTTTTTTACCTGCGATATATCCGCCGATAGGGGCGAGTCCACCGCCCGGGTTCTTGATAAGACTACCAACGCACATATCCGCTCCAACATCGGATGGCTCTATGGTCTCCACAAATTCTCCGTAACAGTTATCTACCATGCAGATAATATCCGGTCTTAAATCCTTGATGAATTTTATGAGAGTACCTATCTGCTCAACAGAGAAAGTAGGCCTTGTCTGATATCCCTTTGATCTCTGTATCGTGGCAAGCCTGATGTTTGGATTCTCTTCGATTGCCTTTCTGATACTGTCATAATCAAAAGCGCCGCCTTCAAGAAGATTTATCTGCTTATAATCAATACCGTATTCCTTGAGGGATCCCTTGGAAGGCCTTATGCCTATAACCTCTTCAAGAGTGTCGTAGGGCTTTCCCGCAGGGGATAAAAGCATATCTCCCGGGCGAAGGTTGCTCATAAGAGCCAGTGCCAGAGCATGGGTACCGCAGGTGATCTGAGGTCTTACAAGAGCATCTTCTGTGTGAAATACCGAGGCGTAAACCTCTTCCAGCTTGTCTCTTCCCATATCGTTATAGCCATAGCCTGTGGTTCCGAGAAGACATGCCTCACTGACCCTGGCGTCCTGCATTGCTTTTAAAACCTTGAGCTGATTGTATTCGGCGGTCTCATCGATCTTTTCAAACCGCTCCTTAAGCCCCTTTAGTATCTCTTCTCCGAAAAGGGTTACTTTTTCGGATATTCCAAGTTCTTCATAAATCTTTGTGTTCATAAATCCTCAACATTTCTTCCAATATTTTTTCATCGTTATGGTCAAAAGAATTTTTGTCTATCCAGATGACTTCTTTTTCCCTGCGAAACCAGGTGAGCTGGCGCTTTGCAAAGTGCCTGGTGTTTAGCTTTATAAGGTACACTGCTCTTTCAAGATCATATTCCCCGTCAATATACCCCAGCATTTCACGATATCCAAGCCCCTGCATGGAAGTGGCATTTCTTGGTATTCCCATATCGGCAATACGCCTTACTTCCTCCTCCAGGCCTTCTTCTATCATCTGATCCACTCTTTTCTCTATGCGTGAGTATAGCGTTTTTCGCTCGTCTGTCAATACGAAGCAGCAAAAATCGTAAGGTGATTCTTTTTGATGCTGTTGCGCATTATGCTCGGAGATGGGTTTCCCCGTCTTTTGGTAGTATTCCAGCGCTCTGATGACTCTTTTTACATTATTGACATGGATGATGGCAGCAGATTCGGGATCGATGCTCTCAAGCTCCTTGTGAAGCTCTCCGGCCTCGCCATTTGCAGCACGCTGCTCAAGCTCTTTTCTGTAGGAGTCATCCTCATCCGTCTCGGTAAAATCGATGTCATATAAAACCGCCTGGATGTAGAAGCCTGTACCGCCAACTATTACCGGCACCTTCCCTCTGGATGAAATATCAGCAATAGCTTCCTTCACCAGCTTCTGGAAAATGAAAACATTAAAATCTTCTCCGGGATCCAGAAAATCAATAAGGTGATGCGGGACACCCTCCATTTTCTCAGGTGTTATCTTGTCAGTGCCGATATCCATGTATTTATAGACCTGCATAGAATCAGCGGAGATTATCTCTCCGCCTATTCTCTTTGCAAGCTCTATTGACAGTTTTGTTTTTCCCACCGCAGTGGGACCGGTTATAACGATCAGTTTCTGTTTGTCTGTCATTCCACCACTCTCTTAAACTTCTTGTCGATCTCGTATTTGCTCATTGAGATCATTGTGGGACGTCCATGTGGACAATTATAGGGATTATCAAGGGTTAAGAGCTCATCAAGAAGTGCTTCAAGCTCTTCTTTAGTCATCCTGGTATTTCCCTTTACAGAGGCTTTGCAGGCCATTGATGCGATCTTATAGTTGATAAGATCGGGGGTACGGTCAAGCCCCGTCTCATGGGAAAGCTCGTCTAGAATCTCGATAAACATCTCCTTGACGTTGGAGGAACCAAAAAGATCGATGGGAACGGCTCTCATTGCATACTCCCTTCCTCCAAAATTCTCTATGTTGAACCCCAGTTTTTCAAAATACTGCCTGTAGCCAAGAAAAAGATCCTCCTCAGCCGAGGTAAGGGCAACTATAACCGGAGGATTCACCATCTGAGATGTCATCTCACCCGATTTAAATCTCTTTATCATGCGCTCATAATTTACTTTCTCATGGGCTGCATGCTGGTCCATCAGAAGGAGCTTGTCCTTGTAGCCGATAAGCCAGTAGGTGCCGAAGATCTGCCCCAGGACCTCATATTCCCTGACATTTTCTTTTGTGAGGATCTTCTCGTCGAAAAGATTAAGCTGCATGGGCTTTTCGACTATGACAGCGCCCTCTGATTTAATAATGGGCGAAGGCCTTTCGTTCTTCTCAGCTTCCGATCCGTCAGCATCGCCGAAGATCCTTGTCCATACCGCAGACTTATTGCTGTCCTCTATCTTCACCGGCTGTGCTTTTACGCCCTTGGCATATACAGGTGTATCCTCACTTATCCTGTGTTCCTCAAACCGAAGGGTTTCGAAGGGCTGCGGAGCATGCTTTAGCTCTTTTGCGGGTTCTTTGGCTGCAATATTATCTGCTTTATCAGAGGATGTGCTCTCCATGATCTGTCCAAGCTCTCTGTCTTCTTTCTCGGAAAGCAGCGCATCGGGGATCATCTCCCTGTTTCTTAGAGTGTTCTCAACGCTGTTCATGATAAAATCATAGAGCTGATTCTGCTCCCTGAACCTCACCTCAAGCTTGGCGGGATGAACATTTACATCAACAAGCGAAGGATCCATCCTTAAGTGAAGCACGGCAAAGGGGAACTTGTGCATCATAAGATACTGCTTGTAACCCTCCTCCAGAGCCCTGCTCATAATCTTATCCTTGACAAACCTTCCGTTTACAAAGAAAATCTCAAAGTTTCTGTTGGAACGGTTGATGGAAGGCTCTCCAAGATATCCTTCAAGAGTATAGATGCCATTTGAAGCATTGATGGGTACAAGACTTACGGAAATATCTCTTCCGTAGATCCTGTAGATTATCTCCTTTAAATCCCCGTTTCCGGAGGTTGAGAATTTGTCGTCCTTATTTACTATAAAGTGAAAAGAGACAGTGGGGTTATCCAGAGCCAGATGCTCCATCACATCTCCTATGTGGCTCGCCTCAGTCTGAGGTGTCTTAAGGAATTTCTTCCTTGCGGGAGTGTTGTAAAAGAGATTTCTAATGATCAGGGTGGTTCCGTCGGGAGCCCCTATCTCCTCAAAAGCCGCCTCTTCTCCGCCGTTTATGCAGTACCTTGTTCCTGCGATATCGTCTCTTGTCTTGGTGATCATATCAACCTGTGAAACAGCGCAGATACTGGAAAGAGCCTCACCTCTAAATCCGAGGGATCTTATGGAATCGAGATCCTCAATGGTTTGAAGTTTACTTGTGGCGTGGCGCTTAAAGGCCTTACGGATCTCGCTTTTTTCTATTCCCGAGCCGTTGTCGGTAACCCTTATCATTTCTATACCACCGCCCCTGATTTCAACTGTAACGGCGGTAGCACCGGAGTCTATGGCATTCTCCACCAGCTCTTTTACCACACTGGAAGGCCGCTCTACCACTTCACCGGCAGCAATCTGATCTATAGTTTTTTTGTCCAGCTCATTTATAAAAGCCATTTAGTTTTTCCACCTGTTCTTCAAGTCGCTCTGCAGTTTATACAGTGTATTAAGTGCATCCATTGGTGTAAGCGTGGTTATATCTATTTCCTCAAGGCGCTTTAAAACGTCCTCGTCTGTAGAGGTATCAAAAAGAGACATCTGGGCAATATCCACGTCGTCGTAGTGAGTTACCTTCACCTTCTTGTCGTTTTTCGTCTCCCTTGCAATGCTCTGAACCTTCTCGGTTATGTCATTGTCTGTGAGCTCCGCCACGATCTCTTTTGCCCTGTCAATGACCATGTCGGGCACGCCGGCAAGCTTGGCTACCTGAATTCCGTAGCTCTTATCGGCTCCGCCCTTTACGATCTTACGAAGGAATACGATGTCGTCGCCGTTTTCCTTAACAGCGATACAGTAGTTGTTTACGTTATCCATCTTTCCTTCAAGCTCGGTGAGTTCATGGTAATGGGTTGCAAAAAGCGTCTTGGCACCAAGTATTTTGCGGTTGCTGATGTGCTCCGTTACTGCCCAGGCGATGGCAAGGCCGTCGTAAGTCGAAGTTCCACGACCTATCTCGTCCAGGATAAGCAGCGAATTGGGTGTTGCGTTCCTTAGGATATTGGCAACCTCGTTCATCTCCACCATGAAAGTGGACTGTCCGCTTCCAAGGTCATCGGAAGCTCCGACTCTTGTAAAGATCCTGTCTACCAGACACATGTCCGCCTTATCCGCAGGGACAAAGCTTCCGATCTGGCACATGAGAACAATAAGCGCCGACTGTCTCATATATGTGGACTTACCTGCCATATTGGGACCGGTGATGATGGAAATACAATGTTTCTTGTTGTCCAGATATGTATCATTGGATATGAACATATCAGCTGTATCCAGCATCTTTTCAACTACAGGATGTCTTCCGTTCTTGATATTGATGATACCCTTGTCGTTAAGCGAGGGTTTTACATAGTGATTACGCTCAGCAACATAGGCCAGGGATGCAAATACATCCAAAAGAGCCAGTGCCTTCGCGGTTCTCTGTATCCTGTCGATTTCCAGGGCTATGGAATCCCTGATCTTGCAGAACATCTCATATTCGAGATTATTGAGCTTGTCCTGAGCATTCAATATAGTGTCTTCCAGCTCCTTGAGCTGGGGCGTTGTATATCTCTCACAGTTAGTCAGGGTCTGTTTTCTTATGAAATAATCCGGCACCTGATCCTTAAAGGAATTGGTGACCTCAAAGGAATATCCGAAGACATTGCTGTACTTGATCCTGAGGTTTTTGATCCCGGTCTTTTCCTTTTCTTCCTCTTCCATCTGAGCAAGCCACATCTTACCATTGGTTCCGGCTTCCCTAAAGTGATCGATATCCTTGTCAAAGCCATCCTTGATGATGCCGCTCTCTTTGATGGTAAGAGGCGGTTCCTCCACGATGGCGGAGTCTATAAGGTCGAAAATGTCCTTAAGCGAATCCAGATCCTCCGAAATGTCGTCAATACCGGGATTTCCGGCCACATCCAAAAGAGCTGTCATTATAGCCGGTATCATTTTGATCGAATTTCTGAAAGCAAGAAGATCCCTTGGATTAGCTGTCTTAAAAATGATCTTTGACATAAGTCTTTCAAGGTCGTAGACAGGATTCAGATATTCTCTTATTTCTTCCCTTGTAACAACATTTTTAACCAGAGTATCTACCGCATCCTGGCGCTTTAAAATCTCTTCTTTATCAACAAGAGGCTGCTCGATAAAGCCGCGAAGCATTCTGGCACCCATGGCGGTCTTGGTCTTGTCAAGAACCCACAGCAGGGTTCCGCGCTTTTGCTTATCCCGCATAGTCTCCACAAGTTCAAGATTCCTTCGTGTGGATGAGTCCAGAAGCATATACTTGCTGGCAAGATAAGGATAGATATGCGTAATATTGCTGATGTCGGACTTCTGCATATCGATAAGATACTGCAAAAGAGCTCCCGCAGCCACTATTCCGTTGGGAAAATCATCGATTCCTAGGCCTATAAGTGAAGAAACCTTGAAGTGTTTCAGAAGTATCTTCTTTGTCCCTTCTTCATCGAAATAATGGGAATCCAAAGGGTTCAGGTATATCTGAAGTCTGTTCTTAAGCTCATCCAGGTCAGCGCCACTGACTGAAAAAGCATTATTACAGATGATCTCGGAAGGCATGTACTTATTGATCTCATCAAAAGCACTTCGAAGGGAATCAACTTCCGTAAGATAATAATCTCCTGTTGTAATATCAGCTACGGATATACCTATCACATCAGGAGAATAGAAAATACTCATCAGATAATTGTTCTTGGTCTCCTCAAGAGCCTGCATGTTAAGGTTCGTACCGGGAGTCACAATTCTTGTGATCTCTCTTTTTACTATTCCCTTTGCAAGCTTGGGGTCCTCCATCTGTTCACAAATGGCAACCTTATATCCCCTTGAGACAAGCTTATTAAGGTAGCTGTCTACGGCATGGAAGGGAACTCCGCACATGGGAGCTCTTTCCTCAAGGCCACAGGCTTTACCTGTAAGTGTAAGCTCCAGCTCCTTGGAAGCAATAAGAGCATCGTCAAAAAATATCTCGTAAAAATCCCCCAGTCTGTAAAAGAGAATGCAGTCCCTATTCTCCCTTTTGGTCTGAATATAGTGCTGCATCATGGGTGATACTTTTTCTATTTCAACTTTATCTATCAACGTGGTGTTTTCCACGGCAATTTCCCCATTTCTAAATACTTTTTCACACCCTGCTTCCCATATAGTAGAAGCCATGGCACTCATCAAGGCTGACCTTCACCATCTCCCCGATAAGGCTCTCATCACCCTTAAAGTGCACCAGTGTATTATTGGACATGCGTCCGGTCAAAAGAGTCTGATCCTGCTCATTTACTCCTTCTACAAGAACAGTCTCAACTCTGCCCTGAAGCTTTGACGCCTGCTCCTGGGCTGTTTCCTGCACCACCTTAAGGAGCTTGTCAAAGTTCTTTTTAACCTCTTCTTCAGGAACCTGATCCTCAAACTTGGCAGCGGGAGTTCCGGCTCTCTTGGAATATATAAAAGTAAATGCGTTGTCGAACTTAACCTTTTTGATCACATCAATGGTGTCATCGACCTCGGCCTCTCCCTCCCCGGGGAAGCCTACGATAATATCAGTGGTGATGGCAACATCGGGAATTCTCTCCCTGATCTTCAGTGCCAGATCAATGAACTGTTCTCTTGTATATTTCCTGTTCATGCGGCGAAGGATCTCATTGTTTCCTGCCTGCAAGGGAAGATGGATATGTCTTGCAATCTTGGGATTTCTTGCGATAACATCGATCACGTCATCGGAGAAATCCTTGGGATGAGGAGTCATGAACCTTACTCTCTCAATGCCTTCAACCTCGCACACCATCTCAAGGAGCTTCGCAAAAGAGATCTTGTCGGAATCGCCGTCTTTAAAGTCAAAGCCGTAGGAATTAACGTTCTGGCCAAGGAGCATTACTTCCTTAACTCCGTCAGCAGCAAGCTTCTCAATCTCTCTTACTATATCCTTGGGAGATCTGGAACGCTCTCTGCCTCTAACATAAGGAACGATACAGTAAGTACAGAAGTTGTCACAGCCAAACATGATATTAACGCCGGACTTAAAGGCATATTTACGAAGTACCGGAAGATCCTCGACAATTCTGTCGGTCTCCTTCCAGATATCGATTATCATTCTGTCGGAATCAAGGCAGCTGTTAAGAAGCTCCGCAAACTTATAAATATTATGGGTTCCGAAGATAAGATCCACAAAGCGATAGCTCTTTTGAATCTTCTCAACTGCTCCCGGTTCCTGCATAAGACAGCCGCAGATGGCAATCTTCATGTGGGGATTGTTCTTTTTGTGGTTACTGCACTGACCAAGGCGGCCGTAAACTCTCTGATCCGCGTTGTCTCTTACGGTACAGGTGTTGTAGATGACAAAGTCAGCATCCTCTGTTTCAACCTCTTCGTAACCTGCAAGCTTAAGTGTTGCCAGAAGCTTTTCCGAATCCCTGGCATTCATCTGACACCCGAAGGTCACAACACAGGCTGTGGGCTTTCTTCCCAGCTCTTTTTCCAGGTCAGCCACTTTCTTTTTTGCAAGCTCGATAAAGCCCAGCTGCTTTAAACTCTCTTCATCCTTAATATCGTTTTTCTGACTGTTTAAAATATTGATACTCATTAATTACAAACTCTTTCTAACTCAAATCTTATCTTTATAAATATCCACAATACCCAGAAGGATATCAACCACCTTGCGCATCTCCTGAATTGATGCGTACTCATAGCGGCCGTGATAGTTATAACCGCCGGTGCAAAGGTTCGGACATGGAAGTCCCTTGTAGGAAAGTGTCGCTCCGTCCGTGCCGCCTCTTATGGGAACATCTATCGGTACTATATCAAGGTTCTCCATAACCTTCTTGGCATTGTCTACAAGATGGATGTGAGGCCTTATCTTCTCTATCATGTTCTTGTACTGATCCTTGATGGTAACTTCAACGGTGCCCTCCCCATACTTACGGTTCAGGAACTTTGCTGCTGCAAGGAACATGTCTTTCTTCTCCTCAAAGAGCTTCTCATCATGGTCCCTGATTATATACTGTGAAATGCAGGACTCTGTTGAGCCGTTTATCTCCGTAAGATGGAAAAATCCCTCTCTCTTCTCTGTATACATGGGATTTTGAAATACAGGCAGAAGCCCCTGGAACTCAAAAGCTATTAGAGAAGCATTGAGCATTCTGTTCTTGGCATCACCCGGGTGTACGCTTCTTCCGTTTACCTTTACTGTAGCAGCCGCAGCGTTGAAGTTCTCGTATTCAAGTTCGCCCAGTTTACCTCCATCAACGGTAAAGGCATAATCGGCATCAAATTGATCCAGGTTAAAAAATGCTGTTCCTTCGCCGATCTCTTCGTCGGGAGTAAAGGCAATCCTAATCTCGCCGTGGCTTATCCCGGGATTCTTAAGCAGTGTCTCTGCCATGGTCATGATCTCAGCTACGCCGGCCTTGTCATCCGCACCAAGAAGTGTGCTTCCGTCAGTAACAATAAGATCCTCTCCCACGTGATTTAAAAGCTCGGGGAAATTGGCCGGAGAAAGAACATATTTGCCATTGGCATCAAGCTTAATATCATCTCCCTTATAATCTTCAACGATCCTTGGATTTATATTTTCTCCGCTTACTTCATCGGAGGTATCCATATGGGATACAAAGCCCATCTTAGGCCCCTGACAGCCCTCAATATTGGAAGGGATGCGGGCATACACGTAGCAGTGCTCCTCATCGTATACAACATCCGATGCTCCGATCTCTATAAGCTCATCCCTAAGAAGCTTAGCAAGATTGTGCTGCTTCATGGTTGAAGGAGATGTACCTGTGGTGTCATCAGACTGGGTGTCAATTTTTACATATCTTAGAAATTTCTCGATTACATCAGGTTTGTTCATCATTTACTCTTTCTGCCTGCAGCTTTCCTGCGAGGCTTATAATTCTCGTCTTTTTTGCTTATATATATGCGGCAGGAACGGTCAGCAATAAGCTCTGTAAACACATCGGTATCCGTATCTCTTGTTCCTGTCACAATTTCTTTTCCCCTGACGAATTTAGCAGGCTTTGAAGGTTTCATATGCCGCTCGTCAGTATCGATAAAGATCTCCCATTTAAGACCATCGGGAAGTTTTGGAAGTGCCAGCTCCTGAGGCGTCCAGTGCATGTTGTAGACCACATAAATATAGTCGTGCTGCCTCTCATCCTTCTCGTAAAGGCCGCAGAAAAGAAGTGCCACAAGGTGACTCTGCCCTGAAAGATCCGGTCTCCAGGCCTCCTTACCGTGGTAGGAAAGATCCGGGTATCCGCAGGAAATATAGTCCATAAGCTTGAAGGGTGCCTTCTCGTGAAGGATCCTGTTTGAGAAGCGCATTTTGGAAAGAGTCTTCGTAAATTCCAGAAGATCTGCATTCTTTTCCATGGCTTTCCAGTCAACCCAGCCTGTCTCATTATCCTGGCAATATGGATTGTTATTACCCGACTGGCTGTTTCCAAACTCATCTCCGGAGAATATCATGGGTGTTCCCTGGGAGAAGAAAAGCATGGAAAGAGCATTCTTCATCTGCTTCTTCCTGAGTCCCAGGATCTCGTGCTTCCTGGTCCTTCCCTCAATTCCGCAGTTCCAGCTTATGTTATTGTCCGTGCCGTCCTTGTTGTTCTCGCCGTTCTCTTCGTTGTGCTTGTGCTCATAAGCCACAAGGTCCGCAAGCCTGAAGCCTTCATAATCACAGATGTAATTTATGATCCCGTGGTCGCTTCCGTTTGCCAGCATTGATTTAAGGAAATCATTAATGCAGTTGTCATCGCTCTTAAGGAATCTTCTGGCATTGTACATGAAAGCATTGTTATAATCCGCAAGGAGCCTTACTTCAGGAGTCTTGCCTCCGTATATGCTACCGCAGTCAAAGTACTCATACCAGATCTTAACATCCGTAAAAAGAGGCTCATTGGTAATAAGGCGAAGCGGAATCACACTGCCCTTTAAGTGGAATCCGTCCACGTGATAAGTACAGCGCCAGAATCTCAGGGCATCGATAATAAGAGTGCCGCTCTCATGCTCCTCAAAATAGAACTGCATTATAACTTCCAGACCATTCTCGTGCATGGTCTTAACAAACTCTTTGAATTCATTCTCTGCGTTGGAAGGATCCACGCAGTAGGCAGTCCTGGGGGCGAAGTAATAGCCTCTTTTATATCCCCAGAAATTAAGCTTGAGATTCTCGGACTTTTTGCTGGATATGCTGCCATCCTTTGAATAAAGCGCACCGACCTCTTCCTGATGGCTCTTCATAGATCTTTTGTCCGTCTTCTTACTATAGGGATTCTCAATCTCATTCATCTCATAGGCGGGCATAAGCTCTACTGCAGTGACTCCCAGAGATTTAAGATGAGGAATTTTCTCAATTATGCCGGCGAAGGTGCCTCTTTTGTCAGCTGCAACTCCACTTGAAGGGCTCTTCGTGAAGCCCCTTACATGTAGCAAGTACACCAGACTGTCCTCATAAGGGGTAAAAGAACTGTTCTCTTGGCCCCAGTCAAAGGCATGATCGGAAGTGCTGCCTGCAGCCTTGTTATCAAGCTTAGCTCTTATGGCTGAATCAGGTACATTTTTGCCAAAGGTCTCAAGTCCGTATAACTGCTTGGCATAGGGATCGCAGAAATACTCGTCGTCAGCAAAATAGTTATAGGAAACGTATTCATCAATATCCGCTATATCACGGATCCGTGCTGAATAGATGTTGCCTCTTTTCATTGAGCCCGAAAGCTCTATAGTAAGCGGCTTTTTAGAACTCTTAGCTGCAGGGTAAAGTGTGATTCCGCACTTTTTGTTTTCCCCAAACACGCTGCGCACCACCAGTGTCCTGTCATAATCGATATAACACCCTAAAGGATAGGGTTTTTCTCTGCATATCGCGATTGTTTTAGCCATTAAGCACCTGATTTCCCCATTTATTCAGTGTCCGAAATGATCGGACCTATCGATTTCCATACGCCGATATATTTTACCATATTTGCAGGCTGTTTACTATAAGGCTTGTTTATTCAAATACACAATCTTTTCCTTTAGATCTTTTGCATGGGAAAAGCCTCTGAATACCAGCTCTGAAGCAGCTGTTTCAAGAGAGTTTTCAAACTTATCAGCGATATCATCATAAATACTCAGTATCTGTTTTTTACCTATTCCAATTTCGTCTGACAGATTCCCGAACGTATCACGGGTAAGCCTTGTAATATCAAGCTCTCCTCCAATGAAAAAGGACATTTCTTTTGTCAGGTTATATACCCGGGTACTTACAATGTCATAGGCAGGTGCTAGCCTTATCCTTTTTAAATCCTCACTGTATAAGAGAGAATAATTCTTAATATGGCAGTCGGTGTTTCCAATAAAGTAGTCAAAAACTATGATTTCCAAAAGTTGTTTTTGATCTTCCAAAGGATTTGAAGAATATTTTCTTACTGTCTCAAACATGCGCTTCAAATATCCACTTGGGCGTTTTTCATATTTTTCAGCTGCTCCTATTCCCAGGGCCTGGGAAAAATCTTCCTGATGAAGTCGGTAGGGACAAATAAGCCCATCAACGACAATATCCTTTGACATGCACCTGTCATAGCGCCTTGTAGCATACAGAACTTCATTATCCTCTGCATTTCCAAGATTAACAATAAAACTGTCAGGAACTTCAATACCGCAATTCCTTGCTGTAAGAACACACAATTGTTCGTTTAGTACTATATGATTCAGCCTCACATGACTTAGCTTCACAATGTGAGTGCTTGGGGCATTACCTGTCGGAAGATACCAGTTATTATCCTTCTCGTCGTAATAAAGTCCGGCCTTTCCCGAAGCTCCCGTCAGTGACAGATGTGTTTCCATAAGTAACTGTGTGGATTTTGTTGCACCTTCAGCAGCTAATTCTTTAACTCTGTTAAGCCCAAGTTTCTCGTAATGCGAAGCCATTTCGCTTTTTCCATCGGATATCATGATAGCTCCAAGGCATTCTTTCCCAAGTCCCTCCAATATAGCCAGGTAATCATTTTCATCCGCCTTAAGCCAGTTTGCTACAGCTCTTCTGGAAAATCCTTCCGGTAAAAGACCTTCAAAAAAGTTCCTTGTGATATTTGAGCTAAAGGGTTCATCCTGAAAAGGAAGCATTATCGAAATAGCCCTGCCATAGTCAGAATCCATATAGTCTCTGTCATAGGAAAAAGAGCTATCGATATGGCTATTTCCTTCAATATAGCCGCAAAGCCGCTTTATTCCTGATATTTCTACGTAAATATCAAGTCTTCGCATACCATTACCTCTCTTCCACCAAAATATCAAGTCCAAGAATGTTAGCCAGCTTAATTGCTTTGCCAAGTTCAATGGTGGACTTTCCGTTTTCCAGATCAGAAATGAAGCTGGCGCTGTAACCGGTAAAATCGCTCAGATACTTCTGAGTATATCCCATCTCCTTGCGTCTTTTCTTTACTGCTTTTCCAAATTCCACGGAATCGTATATTTTCATAATAAAATCCTCTCATCGCCGTACGGCGTTACTTATTATTAACGAGCAAAAATATAGCCGAACGACTATATCTATAATAATATATTATAAATATCGCCGTTCGGCTATGTCAATATTAGTATTCAGTTTGAAGAATCAATTTATAAAAGAGAATTTAAGGGTTAATCTTTACCTTTGCGGCCACCGCATATTATTCCACGAGAAAAGACAGGCCCGATCATCGAGCCTGTCTCCAATAAAAATAATTACCATATGTTGGCTTTCTTAAGTTTTTTGCATTCTGTTTACTGAACCACTACCGTACATGTTGCGGTCTTGCCCGAATCGGATGTTGTCATGGTGATAACAACTCTTCCGGGATGCTTTGCGGTGATAACGCCTGAAGCACTGACCGTTGCTATGTACGAATTGCTGCTTCTGTATGTAACCGATTTATCTGCTGCTGTAGCCGTAAGATGCGGCACAAGTTTTACTGTCTTGCCGGCAGAAAGTCCTGTAACTGTAAGCTCCTTATATGCTGTATCATAACCGGGCTCTACAGTTATAAGCTTCTGAAGTGCTGCGGCAACTGACCTTTTGGTGATGGATAGCTTAACATCATCAGCCTTTACACAGCCAAGTACAGTCACCTGACATTTAACTGACTTATTGCTGCCATCATTTGTGACGCCTTTGATCGTCACAGCCTTCTTGGTCTGTCCTACAGCCTTGAAGATAAGCTTCTGGCCCCTTACTGTACTTGCAGATGCGGCAAATTCCGGCGTAGTTCCGGGAGTATAAGCTGCTATCAAAACCTGTTCGGAACCGGAAGTTGTCCAGTTGATCCTGCCTTCAGGGTCTGCCGGATCGAATGCATTAACAGGAGTGGCCTCGCTGATCCACAGGAATCCGGTCTTACCCTCACCGATGGTTTTCTTTGTCTGGCTGACAGTGATCTTGGTCACAGGTCTGTAAGTACAGATCTCTACTGATGCCTCTGCAGGAGATCCGCCCTGAAGCATCTCCGCAGATGTTGCAGTTATCTCCACTCTGCCGCACTCCACGGCCTTAACGACACCCTTTTCACTCACGGTGGCGATAGTCTCGAATTCATTTTCAGGTAAAAGAACTCCCTCTGCATTCCATGCATTGCTTACACGCCACGTTACTGACGAATTGGCAGGTTTTGCCTTGCCGTCGCCGCTGGATACAACGCTCTTAAGAGTAGTTGTCTTGCCAACAACAAGCCTCTTCTGAGCATCAGTCTGAGTAATTGCAACTCCGCCGGGCTTAACAGCATTTCCGACTGTAACTGTGCATTTTGCGGTTTTGCCGCTTCCATCCGTAGCTGTAGCTGTGATAGTTACAGGCTTCTTGTTTGCGGGAACTGCCTTAACATTTACTGTTGCGCTTGCTCCATCTCCTATAACTTCTACGCTTTCATCATCTGAGCTATCCCATGCAATTTCCAGATTATCTGCTGAAAGAGGTGCCACAGCAGCCTTAAGCATATACCTGCTTCCTACACCGGCTGATATCTTGGACGCGCTAAGAGTTACCTTGCTAACCTTAACTTCCTTCGTGACAGTAACTACGCACTGCGCACTCTTTTCAATCGGCTTGTCACCTTCGCTCTCGCTCCTGGCTGTAACCTTAACGGTAGCTGTAGCCTTTGCCTTTCCATCCGCAAGTTTTCCAATTGAGAGTTCACCTGTTTTTGTATCAACATCTACGATAGGCTTGCCTTCCTGATCTGGGTCAGACTTAACAACTTTCCATATAAGATTGCCTTCATCCAGCAGCGAAGCCTCTTTGGGTGTTACAACTGCAGAAAGACTGTAACTTCTACTTTCAGAAACGGTAACCTTGCTTTCGCTGACAGCAAGCTTAGTCATGGGAACAATTACGCGTACATCGTAGTCTGCGCTCTTGCCGCTCTGCGCATGTACAGCACTGACCTTAACGGTTCCGGCTGCCACAGCCTTAAACGTGCCCTTCTGGTCTATTGTGGCAATCCTGCCGGGAGCATTATTACCGTCACTATCAAGTTCAGAAGTGATCTTCCACTCGATATCTTTGTTTGCAGGCTGGTTGCTCTTGTTGCCGCCGTTGAAGACTGCAGTGAGCTTAAGTGTCTTGCCTGCTGCAAGTGTCTTCTTGTTCTTCGCTGCAGAAATAGTGATGGCATCCACTGCATTGCCTACAGTCACGTTGCAAACAGCGCTCTTTCCGCTTCCGTCTGTAGCCTTAACAGTGATCTTTGACTTTCCGGCCTTTCCTCCTTTGACAGCGAGGCACTCAGCTCCGTCTACGGTGACTCTGCTGATATCCGCAATTATTCCGTCGTTAGGATATGTAAATATCCAATCCTGAACAGAAGCATTCGCAGGAGCAAAAGAAACTGTAAGCCCCTTATATGTCTCACCAACGCCCAGAGTAAGCGCGGTCTTATTAAGTTTGATCGATGTAACGGGATCATATACCGTCACATAGCAGGTTGCTACTCTTGTCTCGTCAACGGTACTTACTGCTGTGATCATTATAGGATCGTCGCTTGGCGCCTTGGCTGTTATGACGCCTTTCTGATTTACCGCTGCCACCGTTGAATCTTCGGAGTACCATATCAGGCCTCTGTCAGCCTTATCAACGCCGTCGTTAAATACTGCTGATGCAGTCATTGACTTGCCTGTCTGAAGTCTACCCATATTCGTATTGGTGTCATCCGGCAGATTTGCTGTAGGAAGCACCAGCTTAAGGTCAGTGATCTTTGTTCTGACAAGGAGTTTTACTGTCGCCTTAACAGAAGGCTTTTCTACGGAGGCCGCTGTAATGGTAACAGATCCGTTGGCAATACCTGTCACAAGACCTTCCTCACTTACCTGTGCAACCCTGGCGTTGGAGGAGGTCCATATAACTTCCTGAGAAGTTTCTTTTCCCTCAACCGTAGCAATAACTGTAGCTGAGAGCTTCAGCGTCTCTCCTGTATATACAGTGTCAGCTCCGTCGGTATCTATCACAACCTTGCCGGGAGTTACAACGGGAGGAAGTTCCTCTTTTCCACTATGTTTGCATCTCTTACAGGTTCTTGTCTTCTCTCCTGGGGTCGTGTCAGTAGGTTTCTTTGTGACCTTCCACTCACCCCAGTCATGGCCCAGGGCAGGGATTATGGTCTCATCAAGTGAAGCCAAAGGCTCTTTTCCCTCAGCGTCCTTAAACAACTGATCGCAGCCCTCAATCTTGCAGGTATAGTATTCAATGTGTCCGTCTTCCTCACAGGTTGCTGTCTTTTCGGAAACCTTTTCCAGCTGATGGTCGTGTGAAACAACAGTTGTCAATGTGAGAGTGTAGTCCTCGTAATTGGTACATCCGCCAATTGTGATCTGGAAGTCTGTACTGTTCCCTTCATGAAGTCCTGCCAGGAAGTTGATCCGTATCTTGTTTCCTTCAATTTCATATGAGGATATATATTCGCCACCATACGACATGTAATGACTTATTATGCTTCCGCCGGGCTCGATGAAGCGCGAGCAGTCATAGGTAGTCTCCCCGCCGGATGCGACGCTGATGGCAATGCTTGCATTTTCATGAGACGCTTTGAGTATACGAATGTTTGCGTATTCAATGCCTGTTGCTGCCTTAAAGTTACTGCCCTCTGCGACGTCAAGAAGCACCTTGTAGTCTCCGCATTCTGTTGGAGCCTCTGTGGACTTCTTATAATTCTCACTTACATAATAAAGGGTGAACTCTCCGCATCCCGTGTAAGGAGATTCAAGTTCAGGTGCTCTTACGGTTTTTGGAGTACCATCGTAGTAGCAGTCCTCAATGAAGTAATCACCGAAGCAGTGTCTTGCCGGTTCCAGCTTAAGTATCTTCCAGGCTGCAGATGCTTTTCCTGTATAGTTGCCACATCCGGAAATGACAAGGTTGTATTCACCTGCGTCTACTTCACTGAAGCCTGATTCAATCATGTAATCAGGGCCATTATAAAGGCTCACCGAATCGAGTATAACCGAGCTTATGCCAACCGTCTTTTCATATGCATTATATTCTACTTCTGCGGAATCCAATGTAATAACAGCCTTCGAAATATCCTTGGGCGCAATCCTGAAATCAGCAGTTCCTTCAAATATTTCGCTCTTTGCTTCGCAGGACACATGAACAGTGTAGTTTCCGGCTTCTGCAGGCCTTAAAACACTGTCGTAGAAGTTGCCGATATTGTCGTATCCAGTGTAGAAAACGTCGACTCTCTGAGTTCCGGAAGGCTTTGTGTATACAGGATCTGCCAGAGTGCTTCCATAGGTTCCGTCGCTTTGCTTAACGGTAAGCGGTTTCTTTGCCTTCTCTGTAACAGTCACCGTGATAAAACCATTATCGTAGCCGTAATGGTTAGTGGTTTCAGCAATTCTCACACGGACAGATGCTACAGTCGGCTCAGCACCTGATGTGAACAGACCTGTATTGGAATCAACCGTGCATCCGGTATCTGTTCCGTCATGCTCAAATGTTACTGCACCCACATTGCCTGTTACATTCTTACTTAGGTCAACAGTATTCCCGTCGCAGACAACGGTTGCTGTTTCATTTATCGCTGCAGGATCGGCAACCTTGCTGATAGTGAAGTTTCCGATATTTAAGTCATCAGCATTGAAATTTTTACCGCCCGGTACATTCAGATGAACGTTGTAATATCCGGCATTTATAACATCATCAACCCTGTTACCATATCCATCCGTATAATATACCGACAGATCACCACAGCCTGTCAGGCCATCTGCTAGTTTTGGTGTAGCAATCTTCCTGGACGTGCCGTCATAGTTGTGGTCCGAAAGCTCCGGAAGTACAAAGTCATCGATTTGAGGATTTTTCTTTCCAATAGCCCATGTAACAGACCTCTCGCCGGTATAATACTCTGATGCAGGCTCAATAACAGCTGTATAGGTTCCTGCATCTGTTGCCTTCTGGCCAGATTTAAACTTGTAATGTGTTCCTTCTGTAAGATACCCATCAACGCTTGCACAGGTCTGTATTTCTACAGCAACTTCAGATCCATCGTATATAGCATGATATGAATTCGATTCCCAGACATAACATGTACGTATAAAGCCCGAGGAAAGATCGCCCTTAATGTAAAAGTCCGCACTTCCGGAATAATCATCACTGTCTGTGTGATAAGATACGGTAACCATATATTTTCCGGGTTTCGTTGGTTTAGATTGCGTGGGTTTATATATATCTCCATTGTACATTGTTCCGGAATAAGTGGTTACAATATCGACGGCCCCTGAAACTTTTGTATACTCAGGGTCAGGTATATATTGACCGCTTACCCCGCTGGTCATTCCAACGAAAACTCTCTGATCTGTCTTCTTAACATCTTCCATTGTTACCGTCAGATTGTTGGACGTCTTATTGGCAACGTTGATGGTAATGGTCTTGCTACCGCTTCTGTAATAAGTATTGCCGGCATCAGTTACAGTAACCATGCAGGTTCCGGCTGTTGATCCGCATTTGAGCGAAGAACCTGAAATCGTACATCCGGCAAGACTTGTTGCAATGGCATAAGAAACTGTACCTTTTGCATTCTGAACATATTTAGAGAGATCTACTGTGTTACCGGTAAAGGCATCAACAGAGCTTCTTGACAATGTCATTGTCGGCGCAGCTTTATTTACCGTAAAGCTTGTCCTGGCAATTCCCGTGGCACCGCTCATAAGGTACTCATATCTTCCGCCGGACTTTGTTTTAACGGTCACATCTACAGTTCCAACTGCTGTGCTGGTTGGGTTAGTTACCAGATAGCCAAATTCCTTAGTATAATCACTTTCGCCAAGTGTGTATGTTCGGCCATCCGCACTGCCTTTTCCCGTAACCTTGAGTTTAATAGTGGAATATGTGGTGGTTCCATCATAAGTATATGGATCTCCGCTTGATACTGTTACAGTAAGTGAACTAAGCGACATTCCGCTGACCGTATATGTCGATGAAACAGAGCCTGTATATTTGCTTCCGAATTTAGCCGTAGCTGTAACGGTATATGTTCCCGGCTCAGTATATGCAGGTTTGCCACTGCTTAGCTGGGTTCCGGAAAAAGTTACCTTGTCAGTAATATCAACCCCGGCAAGTGTAACCGTTGCTGTAAGTGCATTGGTGCTTCCATTGTAACGGAACCTGTTTGCAGTACTTCCATATGCTGTACCGCCGGTCAGCGTGATCTTAGCCCCTTCAATGCTTCGGTCCTGAGGGACATAGCTTGAGTTTATAGCCTTCATCTGAGCTTCAGTTCCGGCTATAAGGTACTTGTACGAACTAAGTTCGGAATAAGTATGTGCCCCCCACCCAAGCGGCTTAATTCCTGACGAAGATGTACCTGTGCCTGCCACAATGCAGCCTGCATCGAGAGAATCTCCGTTTTTACCAAAAGCATTTGTATATCCTCTGGCAGTGAGTTTTGTACCGGAAAGGACCATTGCACCGCCGCCGCATATTCCATAACTTTTACCTGAAGTATTGCCGGAATTTATCGATCCGCCGTATGCTTCTATAGTTCCGCCTGAAAATGTCATGGTTCCCGGCGAATCACTAAATCTTATGCCTGCTCCCTGAAGCGACGCACCGCCTACACTTCCCGCATTAGCCACTATGCTTCCGCCGGTCATGTTGATAGACATTGTATAAATGCCCTGAACATAAGGCCATACTCCGCCACCGCCGTCTGTGGTCATAGTGCCGTATGCGTAAATAGAACCGCCGCTGATCTTAAGCGTGTTGCAATTAATGCCGGACGCCTTATTTTTGTTTGACTTAGGGGAACGCGCTTCAACACTGCCGTTTGTCACAGTAAAAGTATCCACCTCGATGGCATTGCCTTCAGTGGTCTCCACACCGCTCCAGTCGGCCTTCACAGTACCTCCGCTTACGGTCATATTTCGTACTTTTATCTGACCATTGGTGGTAGTTACAGTGCCTCCGCTAACAGTCAGATTTGAAGTGTTGGAATAAATGCCGTATGCAGAACCTTCACTTGCAGTAGCATTGAGTTTGCCTGCTGCAACAGTGTTAGTGCTACTCTTAACTCCGGCAAAAGCTATTGGCCAGCTTCTGTATCCTCCGCCATCTGTAGAAACATTTACTGTAAGGCCGCGGGCACTGCAGGATCCGAGATCAACAGAAGCAGTTCCTGTATAATCCGGAAATTCAAACGTACCACTAACAGGTGATGAATAAGGCATCTCAATAGTGTCCGCGTAAATACCGCAGCTGGTGTTGGATACAAGTGAGCCTCTTGCCTTAAGCGTTGCTGTTCCTGATGCCAAAAGGGTAAGCTTACCTGTTACATAAATGCCGTAAGAATTATTAGGAGCACCGCTGGCTGGATTGCGCATGGTAAAATCGGTAGTTCCTCTGATTATGAGGATCAGATCTCCGTCATAATAAAGTCCTGCGCGGCTGTTTGTTTCAAAGGCATGTCCGTAAAGGCTGCTAAACCCGCCGGCATTATCCAATACACAGACCATCTTGCCATTAATAGTTTTATATGCGAAGTACCTTTCATTCTCCTCGCTTCCGATGCTTCCGTTAAAAAATACGTAGTCACCGCTTGCGCCAAGAAGCTTCTCGCTCTCTATTTCTTCGACCACAGGGAGCTTTTCTTCGATAAGCTCTTCATCAAGAACTTCTTCATCCAGCTCCTCTTCAAGCTCCTCGTCTGGCTCTTCATCCAGTTCCTCGTCCTGAGTTTCTTCGTCGGTCTCCTCTTCTGACACACCAACAGAATCCTCCGAAGGCTCTTTTACCTCTTCCGAAGCGCCGTCTGCAGGCTCAAATACAGATTCGTCTGTATTCTTATCCCCTGCAGGATCTGTTTCCTGCTTGTCTTCATTTTGAGAACCTGATGCGATCGCATCGTCATTAGTTTCAGATTCCGAATCTGCGGTCAGAACATTAGTCTGTCCTACAGTTTCAGCCGCATATGCACTGACAGGCATATTGGTCATCATCATGGCTGCCGTAACCAGACCTACAAGGATACGCCTTAGATTGGTGTGTACTTTCCTCATTTTTGCTCCCTCCAACAATAATTTTATGCGTAATGAGTCACAAAAACCGCCGGATAATGGGCATAGAAACCCAATATCCGACGGTCATTCGTCATAACATTATTCAAGTCTCGATGAATGAAAAAGGCGCAGTCATGGTGCATGTTATGCGATAAAAATGCGTAGTTCGCCCCATTCATAACTGTTAGCCCCTCCCCCAAAAATCGAACCCTTTTACACATTACAGAATAACAAATCAGGGTATATAAATCAACGGAAAACTGCAATGTAATCAGATGTTTTAAGGTTGTTGATTCCACTATCCACTGACAGGATTGTAGACACAGATGTATACTGGGATTGCGGCTTTTTAGGTGTCAAAGATGAGATTATTGATAATCCTTATGTCGTCAAGCCTTTGTTTTTCTGCCTGTGCGAAGAAGCATTGCAAAAGCAAAGGCAAAAATAGCAATTACAAGGAGCCTTCCTGTATGTGTTTCATCGGAAGTAACTGCTCTTCTTGCTCCAAGGACTGCAGGGCTTTCAAGAGAATCTATATACTCCCTTCTTGCGCCAAGTACCTGAAAGAAGTTCGGAACCTCGGGAACTTCAGGTTCTGTGGGATTCTCAGGCGTTTTGGGAGTTTCCGGAGTCTTTGGAATCTCGGGAGTTTTAGGATTCTCAGGTGTTTTGGGATCCTCGGGAGTTTCAGGATCTCTGGGATTCTCAGGAGTCTCAGGCTCTTCAGGCTCTTCAGGTTCTTCCGGCTCTTCATGTGCTTTATTGGTAAAGGTTGCTCCCGAAACAGAAAGATCAAGCTTGTCTGCATACATCTCGTCGTTGGCAGTGAAGCTGCTCTCTATAAGTTCTTCACTTCCGTCTTCAGAAACTCTGTAAACCTGAATTCCCGAAATTTCATATTTATCTGTAGCAAAGTCAAGACCACCTACATTCTGAGTAGTTTCATTCTTTACAACTGAAACTTCGATCCTGATTACAGATTTATCCTTTTCAACAGGATTGCCATCAACATTATCTCCCTGGGGAACCTCACCCTCAGTCAGATAATACTTATAAACTCCGCCCTCTTTATAGTTGGTCTGGTCAAAGGAAAGCCTTCCTCCAAAATCAACCTTTCCGTTTACATCATTGGTTCCTGTAAGTACGGTATTGCCTTCTTCATCCTTAATAGTGAAACTGTATTCATGTCCATCAAGAGAGGATACTTTTGTTCCGTCCTTATCAAGAAGCTCTTTTGACATGTCTACTTCCAGTGACTTTCCTACGGAAAGCTTCTCAGATCCGGGATTTCCCATAACAATATATCCGTTGCAGAGGATTCCGCCGCCATGAGTATATGAAGTATTGTTTCTGATAACTACAGAAGCTGATGAAGGAGCCTGTCCGTTATCAAGGCTTGCTGTGATACCTGTCACATAGCTTGCAACATACAATTTATCATCAGCTGAAACCTTCTTTTGATCAACAGAACCTGTTACAGCAGCATCTCCAAATACATTCTTAGAGACAACACTGTTAAGAGCACAGAAATAATCATCGTATCCGCTGCTCATAAAGGTCTCATTTGAAGCCGCATACTCATGATCTTCATGCTTGTAGGAGCCGTTGCCTGAAAGATGGATATCTTCGGGATCTCCGCCCTGATTGTTGAAGATCATTGCGCTACTGTTCTCATCGCCAAATACAAAGACTCTTCCTGTGGAGCATCCTGCAAGACCGCCTCCAAAGCCCCCTGCGTGGTTGCCTGTAATAAGCACATCAGCAGGAACATTAAGAGTTGATGAATCCGAAACAAAAATAGCTCCGCCGCCCCAGTCAACGTAAGAAGGATCAGGATTGCCGTCTTTATCGTATCCGGACATATTGTCTTCAAACAGACCGCCCTCTATAGATGCAAGGTTTCCGTTTTCCCATCCGTTTCCGATGATGGATACAGCTCCGCCCTCATGATGCTGGGCGATATTTCCCTTAAAGGTTCCGTTTATAACAAGCTCTTTTCCGCCAAACAGAACAGCTCCGCCGCTTCCATTGGCAAAGTTATTCTCAAATACCACACCGGCGTCGATGGTCATATTGCTCTCACCGGAGACTTTAACAGCTCCTCCGCCGTTTCCCCAGCCCTCAGAACCTGAGGAATTGTTTCTGAAAGTCATATTCTCAAGCGTGAAAGTGCCCATATCTGTAAACTGAACTGCTCCGCCCTGGCCATTTGCATGGTTATTTACAAAAAGGTTACTTCCTTCAGCCTTGAAATCTGTCTTTCTGATATTCATGGCTCCGCCGTCACCGGTGGATGAGTTGCCGTCAAAGGTGCAATCCTTGATGGTAAGAGTTGCGTTATTGGCCTCTACTGCGTTTTTTACTTTATTAACCTGCACGGAATCAATGATCACTGTTGATCCGCTGTTGCACTCAAATACAGGTCTGGGATTCTCTGTTGTCTGGGCACCCACAATGTTTCCGTTCTTTACAGTAAGAGTGTTTCCACTGTTTACTGCAAATGTTGCAGTACCGTGTTCTACTGTGATGGTATGACCGTTAAGATCAAGTACAATGTTATGATCACCTTCACCGGCGCTCTCGCCGACAATGATATATCCGTGGGAAACTGTAATATCTTCTGACAATGTGATGCTCTTGGCTCCGTTTCTTAATGCATCCCTGAGTCCGATGATGGTCTCATCACCTTCTTTAACGTTCTGCTCGGAAGATACATAGAGCGTGCTGTCATCAGCAGCAAAAAGCCTTACTGTATCTTTTTTGAGTTCAATTTCAGGGTTCTTATCTTCTGCATCAGCCTCCGAATCTTCATCTTCGTCTGCATCTGCATCAACTGTATCATCGTCCCGGTCATCAACATCTTCAGCTGCCGCATCTTTATTTTCTTCAACCTCATCAGCTTTTTTATCATCTGATGAGTTCACATCACTTTTATCTGTCTCATTGTTTTTCTTTTCATCTGATGCGATCACATCATCTTTGACTGTTTCCTCAGTCTTCTTCTCATCTTCAAAAGCTTCGTTCTCCAAAGCTTCCTTTTTGACCTCTTCTTCGTTCTCGTTAGCAGATGCAACAGTTGTCTGTGCATATGCAACTATGCTGCTCTGGTTGACCACCACACCAAGAAGGAGCGAAAGGGTCAAAACCATTCGAACCGCTTTTGTCATTATGTTTCCATTGTTTTTGTTACTCTTAAATCTCATGAAAAAATACCTCTGCAAAAAATATAAAACGTTTTTATGATAATGCATTTGAAATATTATCACGATAATTCATATTTTACAATATTCAAATTTCGATTTGTAAATTTTGCACAATTTGTACCCAATTATATTTTGTCACCATACTAAAACGTTTTAATTTTCTGAAAATCCCGAAAACTCCCCTATTCATTGCATTTGTGCTATAATGAATCCATGAAACAATCATAAATACTTGACTTTAAGGAGGACGGTATGGAATTTTCCAAGAATGCCATAGAGATGAATACCAGAATAGAGAATGGGGACCAGGGCACTGTCGATATCGAGCTTGACGACGGAAGGCTTATAAGCTGCGCTCCCATGATAGTTCTTACCGTGGAATCCAAAGATTACATAGTTCTGCTCCCTCTTGACGAAAACGGACAGAACAATGACGGAAATGTATGGTTTTACGAATTCATCTGGGAGAATCAGAAAGAAGATCCGGAACTTGGATACATTTCTGAAGATGATGAATATGAGAAAGTTGCCGAGGCCTTTGACCTCTATCTTGACGATGCCGAATTCGATGAACTTGTAGAACTTCCTGAGGAAGGCTCCGAGGAAGTCTGAAGCTTTTTATAATTTTTGTCCCACAGCTCCTTTATCGGACGCAGAAACCTGGTGGGCATCATGGGACTCTCCTTTGTCCCGGTAACATAACTCATTATGAGCGCCTGTTTTGCTCTTGTCATGGCTACGTAGAGCATCCGGCGCTCTTCTTCTATTTCCTGCAGTGTCACCGCGCTTCTTGCAGGAATGATTCCCTCATTAAGATCCGGGAGCCACACTATATCGAATTCCAGCCCCTTGGATCCGTGCATTGTAAGCAGTTTCACTCTTTTGCCGCTTTTATTTGTGCTTTTTCTTTTGACTGCTCCCTCATCGTATGTTTTTTCTTTTTCACTTTCCATCCAAGAAAGAAACTGCTTCATATCTTCAAAATCTGAAGCTTTTTCCAAAAACTCATCAAGCACTGCATCCTTTCCCGGAAACAACTTGTCGATTCCAATGCTCTTTCTTATGAATCTTACCGCCAGGGCAGGTCTTAAATGCTCCAGCATGTTGATTTCCCTGAAGAATTTTTTGACGGTATTTATCCTTGCAGAATTTCCCTTATAGTATTCGACAACTTCCTTCTGCTTAACAGTCTCGCCTTTTGCGCAGTCCCTTGAAATGTAGCGCATAGGCTGATTCATTATCCTGTAGAAATCTCCTCTCTTTTTCCCGCCGCAGGCAAAAGAGATATAGGCTCCGCAAAGGACAACGCAGGGCTCTTCGAAAAGAGCTTTGCTCTCTTCCTCAAGGTTTGTTGGAATTTTGTTTGATATGAGTATCTGCGAAAGAGCTTTCGCTTCGGAATTTGTTCTGTAAAGAATCGCTATACGGTCAAGTTCATCCATATGCTTTTTAAGAAAATCGACTATCTGAAGGTTTTGTACATCCTTGCTTTCATACCTTCTTGCAATGACTTTTCCCGGCCCGTTACTGTCATCTGCTGTAAGCTGCTTCTTATACCTTAAGGTGTTCGCCTCTATCACAGGAAGCGCGGCATTTATTATCTCTTTCCCGCAGCGGTAGTTCATATTAAGGTTAACAACCATAGGCGTCTGCCCCGGAAATTCCTTCTCAAATCCAAGCATTATTAAAGGGTCTGACCCTCTGAAACCGTAGATGGACTGATCGTCATCTCCAACCACAAAAAGATTGTTCTTATCCCCGGCAAGCAGCCGTACAACTTTGTACTGCATTCTATTAATGTCCTGATATTCATCAATGAGAATATATTCAAATCTCCTTTGCCATTTCGTAAGAATGCTCCTGTTGCTCTTAAGAATCTCATAGCATCTTGCAATCATGTCGTCAAAATCTATCTTTCCGAATTCCATCAGTTTCCTGTTGTAGCCCTCATAGATATCTTTAAAGCAATGGGAAAGCGGCACACCTTCACTGCAATATAAAGGATCCTCTCCCATGTTTTTAAGCCTTGAAATTTCAGATATTATTTCCGGTATCTGCTCAAGAGCGTTTTCATATTCTTCCTTGCCAATGGTTTTTTGGCGAAGCAAAAATGACATCACATCCCGGATGATCTCATATTTTATCTTTTCAGTTGCGATTTCTATTTTGGAATTTCCACCGTTTGAAGAATCTTTGATAATACGGTAAAAGACAGAATGAAATGTCCCAAAGGATACTTCCGGATAAGCACTATCCGTCAGCTTCGTGAAGCGGTACTGCATCTCTATAGCAGCAGCTTTGGTAAATGTAATGACAAGGATTGAAGACGGGTCTATCCCGCAATCCTCTATCAGATATTGAAGACGGCGCACAATAACAAAGGTTTTGCCACTGCCCGGCCCCGCCAGTATCATGGCAGGGCCTTTGGTGTGGCATACAGCCTTATGCTGCGCCGCATTTAAGCTGTTATTGTTCAAGTAATTCTATTCCTTTTTTGATTCTCTTAATTGTCTCTTCTTTGCCGATGACTTCCATGAGCTCTGTTGCTCCGCAGGGGGTCATCTCTCTGCCGGATACGGCGATTCTCACAGGCCACAGAACGTAACCGTTCTTGTACTCATGCTCCTTGATAAACTCAGAAAGAGCTGCATAAAGAGCATCGTTGGTGTAGTCCTCATGTGCTTCAAGAAGAGGAAGGACTTCCTTGAGAACCTTCAGTGAAGATTCCTTGTCAGTCTTCATCTTTTTGTGAGCATAGATGGCTGTATCGTACTCGGGAAGCTCATCAAAGAAATCTACCATGGGCTCAATATCAGGCCAGATCTCAATCCTGGTCTTGACCATATTTGAAATCTTCTTAAGGTCAAGAGGCTTCTTAATTGCTTTCTCAAGATAAGGCTTAGCCTGCTCAAAGAAAACATCCTCATCCATCTTCTTGAGGTACTCACCGTTCATCCATTTGAGCTTGGTGTAATCGAATACTGCAGGGCTCTTGTTGATACGTGTATAATCAAACTTCTCAACAAGCTCCTGAAGGCTCATGATCTCTGTGTTATCATCAGGTGACCAGCCAAGCAGTGCCACGAAGTTAACAACCGCTTCAGCAACAAAGCCCTGCTCAATAAGATCCTCAAAGGAAGAATGGCCGGATCTCTTTGAGAGTTTGTGATGCTCTTCGTCTGTGATAAGAGGGCAATGGATATACTTGGGCACTTCCCATCCAAAAGCCTCATACAGCCTGTTGTACTTGGGAGATGAAGAAATGTACTCATTACCTCTTACAACGTGGGTGATTCCCATGAGATGGTCATCTACAACGTTTGCAAAGTTATAGGTGGGATAGCCGTCTGACTTGATAAGTATCATGTCATCAAGCTCCTTGTTCTCAACACTTACATCTCCGTAAAGCTCATCGTGGAAAGTGGTTGTTCCCTCGGTGGGGTTATTCTGTCTGATAACAAAGGGCTTGCCTTCAGCCAGGTTCTTCTCAACCTCTTCCTTGGAAAGGTGCAGGCAGTGCTTGTCGTAAACGCTGATCTCTTTAACCTCACCGTCTACTTCAATCTTCTGAACAAGAGTCTTAAGTCTCTCCTCGTCACAGAAGCAGTAATAAGCCTCTCCCTTATCAATAAGCTCTTTGGCATACTGCATATAAATGCCGGCCTTCTGTCTCTCGCTCTGTACATAGGGTCCGACAGGTCCGCCAATATCGGGACCTTCATCGTGGATGAGGCCGGTATCCTTCAGAGTCTTGTAAATGATCTCTGTAGCACCCTCCACGTATCTCTCCTGGTCTGTGTCCTCAATTCTGAGGATATAATCACCGCCCTCATGCTTGGAAATAAGATAAGCATAAAGAGCTGTTCTCAAGTTACCAACATGCATGCGTCCGGTAGGTGAAGGCGCATATCTTGTACGAATCTTGGTCATGTTCTCTCCGTTTCCTCAAATCTAATCAAAGTTATGACCCTTTAAGGCAATGCCATAAAGGGTCATAGTTATTCTAGCACAATAATCAAAAAACACAAGTAAATCAGATAAGCTTCTTGATAATTGAAACAAGTGAATTCTGAGCATCAAAGGTATTTACATAGCCTTTGAGGGATTTGGCCTTTTGCTGCAGTGTCTTAGACTGATTCCAGATAAAGATACCGGATCGTCCCTTGCCGTTCTTGGCCTCCTGGATAAGGTTTGCCGCAGCGCTGTTACCATCAAAGGCAATAACCGCTGAGGGTCTTCGCTCAAAGATCTCATAATTGAAGCTCTTGTAAATGCCCATTCCCTGGGACTCCGTTGATACTCGCACGAATACTCCTGCCGCTTTCAGTTTATCAGCCTCAGCCTTTGTTATAAGCGACGGCACTACCGCATAGATCCTGAAGCCTTTCTTATTGTGCTCTACCAGGTATTTCTCATATCCCGACAGCTTGTGGCCTATCACAAAGCACACTTCCCCGGGATCAAGAAATTCCATCAGCTCCTCCAGCTGCTTAGCCCCTGCAGTACTGACTCTTGTGGCTCTCTTTTCAGTGTTGAAGCTTCCGCCCAGAAGCACAATCGGAAATCTGTCCCAGGATATCTCATTTATCATATCCTTGAGTACCGTATTGGCATCCAGTTTATCTTCTTTCTTGATTATCTTTGCTATCCTTACCGGAGTCATCCTCTCAAGAAGAGCTTCCTCTATTGTCCTGTCCCCTACAAGCTTTTCAAGTTTCGCCTTCTTTTCGGAGTAGGATTTTTGACCCTCCTCAATTATCTGACTCTCGGCTTCCTTCATAAGTTTAAGCTCTGCCTCGGACAACCCCAACATCTTTTCCAGAGAAAGCTGCTCTTCAATTGAGGATGTTCCGTAAAGTGCAGCTCCATCAGTTCCCTGGACGCATCGAAGGCCCTGCTTAAGATATGACTTCAGAGGATGCTTTTCCAGGGAATTGAGATTATTGAGTCTCACATTACTGGTTATCTGGAACTCCAGCACCACATTGTTTTCCTTAAGCTGCTTAAGTACCTCTTTTCCCTTGCCTGAGGAGGGACTGTAGGTATAAAGTCCGTGCCCAAGCCTCATCTTTGGCATGGGCTGTCCCGGGGCCAGTGAGTCTTTTACGCAGGATATGCTGTGGGCTATGTTGTCTTTCTGAGAATCGTTTTCCCCGGCATGAACTCTTATGACAAAGCTCGGATCGGCTGCCGCGATCTTCACGATCTCCCTGAATGCAGGCTTTAAGGTGATGATGTCATTTATCTCCTCGCCCACAAAGTCGCAGCCCGCAACGTAGGGGTCAAGAGCCGTAGCCTTCAGAACCTCCAGATTCTCCTCAAGATAATTCTCGGGAGTCACCGCATCCTTTACAATGGTTAAAGGTATCCTTCGCATGGCCGCCAGAAACCTGAGCATCACGCCGGTTTCCTTGTAGATGCTTGGCATTACCTGATGAACCTGCCTGAGCATTTCAATGGATTCATATTTCTTTACCAGGGTGGTATCACTGATCTCTGCATAATAAACACCCTGCTTCCTGTAATTTCTGGCGATCCAAAGGAGCTTATCCTGAAAAAGCGTATTAAAGGAATACTCCGGGGTTTCGTTGTCCCGAAGCATCTGCTTTAGAGCTCTTTTTACGTCCTCATCGGGAATCTGATCCACACCGGTCAGTTCTATTCTGGATTCACTTTCTATTCCTTTGCAAAAGACATATCGATACAGATATACCTTTTCAAGGTTTGTGAACACAGCCTGTCCGTCCTTGATAACAGCCAGAGATCCTCTTATCTTGACGATGTTCATCTCTGCGTTGTCAAGATTATTGAGGATAAGATCCGCAAAATTGATAAAGGTATTATCATTGATCCTTCTGTCCAGGTATTTGCCTGTAAGCTCCGAAGAGACAAACTGTCTTGCTACCTTTTCCCTTTGGGCATAAATCTTAAGCCACTGTTGTTCAGTGAGCTTTAGATCAAGCTTTTTAATGTAATATAGAGGGTATCTTATCTGATGATAGATCCCCAGGGCGATCAGAATATCCCCGGGGAGATTTCCGTTCATATGCGTATGAAGATCGGCACGGAATTTAAGATCCTTTTTGACATGGGTCTTGAATATGGTCTTGTCCGGATCCAGAGAAAAGTCCTTGGTCTGACTCATAAGAGTCTTTGCTATGGCAGGGACCCCCGCCTTCATATCGACTCTTCCGTCCGGATATATATAGGCAACCTCAGTACCGCCAAGGGAAAAGATATAACTCTCTTCATTGGCGGCATCGATAAAGCACGGAACTTCACCCACGATTATGAGTTTGCCGTTTTCGTCCTGAGAGGTTTTCTGATGACAGATCCTGGCAATGTTTCTGATCAGATTGCCGGTACCGTGGTTTGGCGTCTCCAGGACATAAAACATTTTGTCCAGATTTTTATATAGGCTTACAATAATATCTTTTTCATTATCCAGAAAAAAACATGTGAAATAAGTCATATTATTTTGTTCCCGTAGAACCGAATCCACCTCTGTCTGTGCCTTCAAGATGCTCACATATCTCAAAATTTATATGGGGCTGATTTTCCATGATCCTGAATTGAGCAATCCTGTCATTGAAGCCTATATGGGTATCTCTCATGGCCAAAACCGGTACAAACCACTGGTCGTTGTCACCGCAGTAGGAATGATCGATGACACCCATGTGATTTACCTGAATGATACCGAAGTTCTTGAAGGTTGAACTCCTTGGAACCACGTGAGCTTCATACCCTTCGGGAATCTCCATTGCTACTCCAAGAGGGATGAGCCTAAACTCTCCCTGTTTAAGGTCTACATCCTCGGCACATCTAAGGTCTATCCAGTCGGACTTTCCGTCTATATACTCCAGTTTCTCCAGCTTATCGTTAAAATATTTGATCTTAATACTTTTCTCCATCTCCCATTCCCCGTTATCAGAGTATTTCGAGAACCTTGTAGTCCTGATCCTCTACAGCTCCCTTAAGGGTTTCGTTGTCAACCTCACCGCTAAGCTCTACAACTGCATTTCCGTCTGTGTGACTTGCCTTTGCGCTAACTACACCATCGATAGCCTCAAGTGCCTTCTTAACTCTTGCCTCGCAGTGCTCGCACATCATTCCTTCAATCCTGAGTGTCTTTGTAGCCATTTGTATTTCCTCACTTTCATTAGTATATTTGTTCTTAATTGCTTCTTCTCTGGTCATATTGTCGATTGCAACGCTTATCTCATTACTGACCTTGACCTTTTTATCCCCGGAAGGGTCATAGATCTTAAGAAAATTAAGTCTCAGAGCATTGGTTACCACAAAAAAGCTTGAAAGGCTCATGGCAGCAGCTCCAAACATGGGAGACAATTCCCATCCGAAAGCATGAATATATGCTCCCGCTGCAAGAGGGATTCCTATAACATTGTAGAAAAATGCCCAGAAAAGATTCTGATGGATATTGCGAAGTGTCGCCCTTGAAAGCCTTATTGCAGCAGCAACATCCACAAGGTTGCTCTTCATAAGTACCACATCTGCTGCGTCTATTGCAACATCCGTTCCGGCTCCGATGGCAATTCCCGTATCGGCTCTTGTAAGAGCCGGAGCATCATTGATGCCGTCTCCAACCATGGCAACCTTACCGACTTGTGAGAGCTTTCTGATAATGGCTTCCTTGTCTTTTGGCAGTACTTCCGAGATGATCTCATCCACTCCCGCCTGATCACCGATTGCCCGAGCTGTCTTAACGTTGTCACCGGTTATCATTATAACATGAATTCCCATGTTCTTGAGTTCACTAACAGCCTTCGCGGAATCCTTTTTGATGGTATCCGCAACGGCTATGATGCCAAGAAGCTTACCGTCCATGGCAAAGCAAAGAGGAGTTTTGCCCTGAGCCGCAAGCCCTTCTGCTTTCTGCCTGATCTCCGGATTGATCTTAACTATCTTCTCAATATACCGAAGGCTTGCACCTATAACGTCATGTCCGTGATATTTGCCCTTAAGTCCGTGCCCCGGCAGAACCTCAAAATCAGTTATATCGTCGACTTCATCCTCATCATCCTCAAGATCGTCGTAGTAAATCTCCCCGGGACCAACATAAGATACAACAGCCTTTGCAAGAGGATGCTCACTCTTTTTCTCTAAAAGTCCCGCAATCTTAAGGAGCTTGTTCTCAGACTCGTTTATAAGGGAATAGCCGCTTCTTGTTATGGAATCAGGGGTAAAGACATCGGTTACAACCGGCTCACCCTCAGTTATGGTGCCGGTCTTATCAAGAGCCACAATCTGGGTCTTTCCGGTGTTCTCCAGAGTTGCTGCCGTTTTGAACATGATACCGTTTTTGGCCCCGACACCGTTACCTACCATAATGGCAACCGGAGTTGCAAGTCCAAGGGCGCAGGGACAGCTTATAACAAGTACCGCAATACCTCTTGTCAGTGCATATCCAAAGTCTGCTCCAACCAAAAGCCATATTGCTATGGTCAAAAGAGCTATCACAATGACCGCAGGTACGAATACGGCAGATACCCTGTCTGCAATCTTGGCTATCGGCGCCTTTGTGGCAGAAGCATCACTTACCATCTGTATTATCTGGGAAAGCGTTGTATCTTTTCCCACTCTTGTTGCTCTGCATTTCATAAAACCTGAGCTGTTGATGGTAGCCGCAGAAACTTCGCTTCCCACATATTTATCAACGGGAATGCTCTCACCTGTAAGAGCAGCTTCATTAACAGCACTGTTTCCCTCGATGACAACACCGTCAACGGGGATGCTCTCACCCGGCCTTACAACAAATATATCGCCAACCTTGACCGATTCGATCGGAGTCTCTTTCTCTTTTCCATAGGAGTCAACGACAACCGCGGTCTTGGGAGCAAGCTTCATAAGGCTCTTTATGGCGTCTGTTGTCCTTCCCTTGCTCATGGCTTCCAGCATCTTGCCCACAGTTATGAGGGTAAGGATCATGGCTGCAGATTCAAAGTACAGATCATCCTTGCCGCCTATCATGGCAAATACACTGTATATAAAGGATGCTCCGCTGCCAAGTGCAACCAGAGTGTCCATGTTTGGAGCTTTATGTATAAGCCCCTTAAAGCCGCTGATAAAGAACTTTCTGTTGATGTACATCACGATAAGGGCAAGCACCATCTGCACCAGGCCCATGGCCATAATATTGTCATGCATGAAGGCCGGCACAGGGAAATGAAGCATCATATGTCCCATGGAGAAGTACATAAGGACCAAAAGAAATCCTACCGAGAGGATAAGCCTCCTTTTAAGCTTCGGAGTCTCTGTATCCTTGAGGATATCTTCAGAATTTTTTTCCTCAAGGGGTGAAGCTCCGTATCCTGCATTTTCCACGGCTTTTATGATCTCATCTGCGGTGGCACTTCCTTCAACCGCCATAGTATTTGTAAGAAGATTTACATTGCATGTATCTACGCCTTCAAGTCCGCTTACAGCCTTCTCAACTCTGGCCTGGCAGGCGGCGCAGCTCATGCCGGTTATATTATATCTATCCATTATTTACACTCACCTAAAGTTATATATTAATATGTTAGCATTATTTAACAACCACGAGTATAATAACCCATATTCCATTTAATTGCAAACAACATATTTATATGATTAAAATACAGCAAAAAATAGTGATTACATATTTGAAAATAGTGCTATTATAGTATCTGGTAACTTACAAACTAAACGCTTATAAAGGAGTTGGATTTATGAAATTATTTGTCGACACAGCCAATATCGAAGAGATCAAAAAAGCAAATGACATGGGAGTTATCTGCGGTGTTACTACAAACCCTTCTCTCATCGCCAAGGAGGGACGCGATGTATATGAAGTGGTAAAAGAGATCGCTTCAATAGTAGACGGACCTATCAGCGGTGAAGTTAAGGCTACAACCACAGATGCTGATGGCATGATCGCTGAAGGCAGAGAGATTGCTAAGCTTCACAAGAATATGGTAGTTAAGATCCCTATGACCATTGAGGGACTTAAGGCATGCAAGGTTCTTTCAAGCGAAGGGATCAAGGTTAACATGACACTTATCTTCACAGCAAACCAGGCTCTTCTTTGCGCAAGAGCAGGCGCTGCATTCGTAAGTCCTTTCCTTGGAAGACTTGATGATATCAGTGTTCGCGGAACAGATCTCATCTCAGAAGTTGCAGAGATCTTCAATATCCACAACATCTCTACCGAGATCATTGCCGCATCAGTACGCAATCCCATGCACGTAACAGACTGTGCTCTTGCAGGTGCTGACATCGCAACCGTACCTTACAAGGTAATCGAACAGATGACACATCACCCTCTTACAGATGCAGGTATCGAGAAGTTCCAGAAGGACTATCTTGCAGTATTCGGTGAGTAATCCTTAGAACTTAATGCGTGATCCAAAAGCAAAAGCTTCACCTTCCGTCATGGTCGGTGAAGCTTTTTAGTTAACATATTTCTTATTCAGTTCTATCCACTCGTTAAGAGTCAGCGGCGTGTAGTCCGATCTCATACAGAAGCAGTTGATCATATTGCAGGGAATAAGGCTCTGATGTTCACTGTGTATCGGATAATACTCTGTGCTCTGAACCTCTTTAATGAACCTCTGCAAAAGGACCTCATCCCTCGTCTCATGTACGTGGCCATAGAGCATGTAGGTCTTGGGGGTCTTATTGTGGCGAAGCCTGTACTGCCCGTTGTAGAACATAATGGGATAATGACTTAAAACCACCTGCTTTTGGAAATCGGTGATCTCCCTGTAATTGTCAATCCATTCAAACCTTGAAAGATCAAACTTCGAGGACTTAAGGTACTTGTCATGATTTCCAACTATAAGGCAGATCTTGCCCTTAAGTCTGTTTAAGAGTTCATTGGTCTCAGGAGCCTTTCCCAAAGACAGATCTCCCACCACGATAACGGTATCTGAAGCGGTGATCCTCTCGTTCCACTTTTTTATCATGTATTCATTCATCTCTTCTCCATCTGAAAAGCCCCTCATATCCATCTTAGTATTCAGGGCTTCATGGAAGAAATGACAGTCAGCAATATAATATATCATCCGGTATTACCTTAAATCTCCCCCGTCGTCATGCAAAAGCTCTTCAAAGGGCTGATCCGCTGCAGTTGTGGCAAGCTCATCGCACCGCTCATTCTCAGGGTGACCCGCGTGTCCCTTAACCCAGGTCCAGGTGATCTTATGGGGCTTTGCAGCCTCCAAAAGTCTCTTCCACAGCTCCACATTTTTAACAGGCTTTTTGCCTGCAGTCTTCCAGCCGTTCATGATCCACTTGGGGATCCATGCCTCGTTAAAAGCACTTATAACATATTTTGAATCCGAGATCATCTCAACCTCGCAAGGCCTGTTAAGAGCTTCAAGGCCTACGATGGCTCCCATAAGCTCCATGCGGTTATTGGTGGTCTTATCGTATCCCGCGCTAATCTCCTTTACATGGAGCTCACCCTTGGGGTCTGTATATTTAAGTACTGTTCCGTATCCGCCGGGGCCGTCAGGGTTTCCCCTGGCAGATCCATCGGAATATATAGAAACCTTCATGCAATTACCTTCTTATAGATCATATTTTTTTCCAGGTGCCGGTAGAAAGAAAATCATCGGCCATTTTCTGAGCATCCTCAACGATGCTGTCCTCATATCCAAGAACCTTTAACAGCTTAATGGCGTTTCTGTTGGTGGCAGGACCTGTCTTGATCCTGTAATCGAACTTAACGTCATTATCCGTAACTGTACCTTCAAAATGATACAGCTCAAAATCATCGTGCAAAAGAGCTGTCAGCTCAATATCATGGGTTGCGGCAAAGCACAGAACATTTGCATCTGCAAATCGCTTCAGTATCTGGGTAGAAGCCGCAATCCTCTCCACGGTATTGGTTCCCCGAAGGACCTCGTCCACAAAGCACAGGACCTTATTACCCTCTTTGGCTGCTGCATCAAGTATCCTCTTGATCGATTTGATCTCAACAATATAGTAGCTGTCGCCCTCAAAGATATCATCCTTCAGTGCCATTGAGGAATATATCCTGTAAAAAGGAGCCACATACTCTTTTCCAAGGACCGTATGTATTGACTGTGCCATGATGGTGTTTATGGCACAGGTCTTAAGGAAAGTCGATTTGCCGGAAGCATTTGATCCGGTCAAAAGGACTCCTGACTTTACGCTGATATCGTTGGCAACTGGCTCAGATATAAGTGGATGACACAGCTCTTTTCCCTTATACTCATCTCCTGTAAACTCAGGAAGAACGTACTTTCCTTCAAAGGATGCCCTGAAGCAAGCAATGGAAGTTTCAGCATCGATACGCCCCGTGATCTCAAGGATCTTATCAAGTCTGTCCTTTTTCTTCATGATCTCACGGAACATCTGATTGAACTTTATAAGATCAATATGAGTGACCATTCTGATGTAATCAAGAAGAAGATCCAAGGGATTGCCCGAGCCTGTACCGCCGCCCATGGGAGCCATCACTATAGATGATCCTACATTAAAGGCATTAAATTCCCTGGATATGTCTTTCAACTCATCTATATCTGCCTTAAATTCATCGTTCTTTATTCCGGAAAATCTGTCGATGGATTTAATGACTCTCATGATATAGCCGTAGGTCACAAGATAAGGGTCAACGTCGGATTTTATCCTGAAATAGCTTATGATGTTAACAGCCATAACAGCAAGAACGCATATAAAGCCTATCCCGAAATTAAAAAAGCACAAGGCTATAGAAGCAAGAAGTAGGATATCCAACAGGTAATGTACCAAATTGCTCCTGCCGGCATTGCCCTTTTCAAGATAGTCCAGATAATCATAGATGGAATAACGGCTTGGACGGCCTATATTCTTAAAGATCACCTGAAGCTTGTGCCGAAGGGTCTCATCTTCCATAAGAAGCTGTATCTGCTTTTCCAGGCTCACGAAGTCATCAGTCTGCCCGGGAGTCCTTAGCATGTAATACAGGTATTCCTCTCCCGCAGCTGATAAGCTGTAGTTCATCCTCTTAAAGACACCGTCCATGTTAAGGTCATTCCAGGTTGTATCATCAATCTGGAAATCTGCCGGGTGATTCTTGTAATACCCGGTCACATGGTCCATATCCCCGTCTTTGTAGCTTCGCTTTGGAGGCTGGCCGTAATTCTTTATGAGTATATTTTTAAGATATTTTTCTGTGTTTAACTTATCGCGAAGCCCAAGTATAGCAGCTACAACAACAAATGCCAGAACGATCAGAATTATTGACAGTGCTTCCATTTAGTTACCGTATATCCTTCTTGAAATTTCTTCGGCCTTCTCGTATATTTTGGAAGGCTCTTCTCCAATATTGAACTTTCCGTTCTCGTAGCGGATGATGCCACCTATCATGGTCATCATCACGTTCTCTTTGCTTCCGCTGTAAACAATGTTCTTCTGAATATTGTTGATAGGCTGCATATTGGGTCTTGAAAGATCAAGCATGATAATATCGGCAAGCTTGCCTTCCGCGATGCAATCCGCATCCTTAAGTCCCATGGCGTGAGCTCCGTTGACTGTGGCCATCTTAAGAACTTCAAGGGCATCTACGCTTGATGCATCATGGTCACGAAGCTTTGCAAGACCTGTAACCAGGAACATCTCTCTGAACATGTCAAGGCAGTTGTTGCTGGCAGGTCCGTCGGTACCAATGGCTACAGGGATTCCCTCTCTTAAGTAATCGGAAATCGGCGCAATGCCGCTGGCAAGCTTAGTGTTGGAACCGGGATTGGTAACAACATAAATGCCGCGCTTTTTCATAAGCTCCCAGTCCTTCCTGTCAGTCCATACCATGTGGTATCCGCCTCCGCCGTAGTCAAAGAGGCCAAGACTGTCCAGAAATTCCACAGGAGACATTCCGTATCTCTCCATGCATTCCTGGGTTTCAGACTCGGTTTCCTGAACATGGAGCCAGAAAGGCGCCTTATATTTGTGAACCAGCTTTGAGGCTTCCTCAAGCAGCTCTTTTGAACAGGTATATTCTGCGTGAACTCCGAGAATAAAGGAATTGTATTCGTCCCTTCCGTTGATCTCGTTATAATAGCGCTCCAGAAGTTCTATTGACTGGCTGAAGTTATTTACACAGCTTGTCTGAACGCATCTGAAGCCGCAGTCCCTGAAGGCATCCGCAACGGAGAAAGGAGTAAGATACATCTCAAATGCAGCAGTCATGCCACTTGTAAGATACTCCATGATGGCGATCTTACTTAAGTGGTAGATATCATCGGCAGTCATTTTGGCTTCCACAGGGAAAATCTGCGTACCAAGCCAGTCCTGCAAAGGAAGATCGTCAGCCTTGGATCTCATAAGAGTCATTGCTGAATGGGTGTGGGCATTCTTGAATCCCGGCATCAGAAGGTTTCTGTGACAGTCAATCTCTCTGTCCCAGACCAGAATTGCATCCTTGTGTGTATTGCAGTAATCAAGAGCCTCTTCTTCCGTTCCTGCAAATATTATCCTGTCACCGCTTACCCATACTTCACCCTCGAAGATGTCCTGCCCGGGCTGCATTGTAAGTACTCTGGCATTATAGAATCTTGTTCTCATGCTTTTTTCTCCAATGCATCCATAGATTTAAATCTCTTGATAGACTCGGTCACAAGCTTAGTGAAAAGAGGTGCTGCCTTATCTGCAGCCTCCTGAACCTCCTCATGGCAAAGAGGCACATCACTGATACCTGCAGCAAGATTGCTTATGCAGGAAACGCCGCAGATTTTCATTCCCATATGGTTAGCTGCGATAGCTTCATTTACGGTACTCATACCCACTGCTGAAACACCAAGTCCTGCAAGAAGTCTGATCTCTGCGGGAGATTCAAAGGAAGGTCCCGTAAGCTGACAGTATACGCCCTCCTGAAGCTTTATTCCGTTGTCCTTTGCGACAGTTCTGATGATATTCTGAAGATCACTGTCATAGACATGGGTCATATCAGGGAATCTGGGTCCCAGCTCGTCAAGATTTGCTCCGATAAGAGGGTTAGGTGCAAAGATCGAAACATGATCTGTGATCAGCATAAGATCGCCTGCAGAGAATCCCTTGCCAAGGCCGCCTGCGGCATTTGTCAGGAAAAGGATCTTTGCTCCCAGCATATGCATAAGTCTTGCCGGAAGTACAACATCAGTAATGTCGTATCCTTCATAGAAGTGAACTCTTCCCTTCATGCATACGATCCTTACATCATCAAGATATCCGAAAATGAACTTTCCGTCATGTCCAGGTACTGTGGAAACAGGAAAACCGGGGATATCTCTGTAGCTTATCTCACATTCGATCTTTATATTCTCTGCGTAGTTTCCAAGGCCCGATCCCAGAACCAGTGCCACATCAGGTACAAAGTCAGTCACCTTTCTTACTGCTTCCTTACAGGCTAAAAGTTTCTCATAAACTGCATTTCCCATGATCATTATTCCTTTCTTTACTGATATTTTTAGAATATGAATTTCATACTAAGGTTTTTACATACTGCTTTAGTATAGCATATATCCGGGCTTAATACTTTCCTAAATACTCAGGTAATATCCCCATCTTCGTCTTCGATGTCTTCGATGTCTTCTACATCTTCTACATTTTCTGTATCCCCATCAGGGTGCGGTGGAGCATCCTCTTCATCACTTTCAACCGCAATAGCCGCATCCATGGGTATATCAAGATAAGGATTTTCCAGGCTTGCATAGAAAACAGGCTGCAGCATATTCTTTATGGCATCGGTAAACACACTCTTCATTCCGCCCTTGATGAACCTGTTGATTATAGCGGATTCAAGTCCTGCTCCTTCAATATTAAAGTTATCCATGGCCTCCATCAGCATTCCCGTCCCGGGGGTTTCCGTCATCCTAAGCTCAATTCTGTTCATATCTGCCGGATCAAAGTATATATTAAGTGACCTTGAACATGCTTCTTCCACGAAGTACAGGTCATTTCTTAGAACTATGCGGTTATACTCATCTCTTTTCACCAGGGACTTTACAACTACCTTATAGTTCTCGCTGTGCATGTTGATGTCACTTACATAGTTTGCTCCGTCAAAGCCAAGTCTTAATCTGAAGATAGCCTCTCCTTCATATACATCCATATAGAAGGCGTTTTCCTTAGTTACCCTGAATCCGATACTCCTTATGCCGTCGGTAAAATTGTTGTGGACTATCTGCATCATCAAAGGAAACAGTCCAAGTCCTGAGGTCTCAAAATCGTACTTAAGGTCGTCAAGATTTCTTATCCAGCTGTGAAGCAGCTGCTTTTCGTTTCTTGCATCCGCTTTAAGAAGCAGATCCGGTCTGTCGTTGTCTTTCCCCGGGAGTATTCTGGTAACCGACCTCTTGTGGCCTCCGCTCATCCTGACCCTTCTGTTTTTCCAGCCGCCACCGCAGATGGTAGGAAAAGACCTGCTTCTTCCATCAAAGGATCTGCAAAGGGCCTTAAGCTGTGTAAGAGCAGAAAAATCCTCAGGAAGCGGCACTTCTGAAGGCTCTATCACATCTTTCATATAATTTCTGATGGTGGTGGCCATGGAGCTTGTCTGGAACAGTTCCTGATTGCCACCGTTTGTGACTATCACCATATCGATATCGGGATATACAAAGACGTTCTGTCCAAGCATACCGTTGTAGGCATAGGATCCGGGCCTGTCATCATTTATCCAGAGTTGATACCCGTAGTGCTTATTGTCCTCTCTGTCGGTCTCAATCTGCCATGAAGTGGACTGCTCAACCCATTCCTCTGAGACGATCTGCGTTCCGTTCCAGTTACCTTTATTCAGGTACAGCTGTCCAAGCTTGGCCATATCCTCAGCTCTTATGAACAGTCCCCATCCGCCTTTGGTTATACTCTGGGGACAGCTCTCCCAGAATACTCTCTTGATACCCATGGGATCGAATATCCTCTCTTTGCAGAAATCAAAGAGAGATTTGCCGGTTATCTCGGTGACTATCGCCGACAGCATATAAGTGTTCATGCTGTTGTATTCAAATCTGGTTCCGGGCTCAAATTTAAGAGCTGATTCCAGATAGCTCTTTCTCCAGTCATTACCCGAAAGAGCTCCCGCCTCATTAAACTCAACCCCTGCTGACATATTAAGAAGGTTCTGGACAGTGATGGATTTTTTGAAAAAGCCAAAAGGGCTAAGCTTTGAGCCAAGCACATCCTGAAGCCTTGTATCCAGTGACAGCTTTTCTTCATCGATAAGGATGCCTATCGCCATTCCCACAATACTCTTGCACATTGAATACGATACATGCCACATATCCATATCAAAAGGTTCAAAGGCACATTCGGCAATGACATAGCCGTGTCTTAAGGCCATGAATTTGTGTATATTGGAGCCTTTATCTTTACTAAGAGTCCTCAAAAGGTCACAGAAAAAAGCAGAACTTACGCCCTGGGATTCCGGTGACCGCCGCTCAAGTGCAGTCTCTCCTGTGTAGGTATGACCGTGAAATGCAGTTTTCTGCGGATTGTAATCCACTTTACTGATCTCACCGGTCTCCCTTGCAAGGAGTTTTAACAGTAATTCCCCTACGTAACGTTCTGCTTTTGGCATTTAAGTATAACCTCCAAAGAAGCTTATTTTGTTTTAAGCGTCCTCATGGAGTTCAATATAGCAATCACGGCAACACCAACATCACCGAAAACCGCAAGCCACATTGTGGTAAGTCCCAGTGCTCCCAGGACAAGTATGATAAGCTTTACCGAAAGAGCAAATACTATGTTCTCTCTTACTATCCTTACGGTCTTTCTTGCTATTCTGATAACTGAAGAGATCTTCCTGATATCATCGTCCATTATGACGATGTCAGCTGCCTCAATGGCTGCATCCGAGCCAAGAGATCCCATGGCAAATCCAACATCTGCTCTCATAAGGACAGGGGCATCATTGATCCCGTCTCCGACAAACGCTAGTCTATTCCCATTATCCTCTTTTGAAAGCATTTTTTCAACAGCAGCGACCTTGTCAGCAGGCAAAAGCCCCGCCATTACATCGTTGATTCCGACTTTATCCGCAACGTGCTGTGCAATGTCCTTATTGTCTCCCGTTAGCATGACAGCTCTTTTTACGCCCAGATCATAAAGCGATGCTATTCCCTCGCTTATGCCATCCTTGATAGCGTCCTCGATGACAATGGCACCAAGGTATTGTCCGTCATAGGATACATGCACAACCGTACCTGCAGCCTCATCAAGAAGTCCGATACCCGACTTGGCTCCTGCGAATTTTTCCTTACCAACCTTAAGCTCTTTTCCCTGAAGGATTGTAGATACACCATTTCCGGCGATTTCCTTGCTTGAGCCTTCATCTATGGCTGAAAGATCGGGTTCACTTCCGGTCTTCTCCTTATAACACTGAAGGATAGAGCGGGCTATCGGGTGATTGGAAAGAGCCTCTCCGTAGGCTGCCATCTCAAGAAGCTGGTCCTTGGAAATGTCTACCGAAGATGAAGGATAGATCTCTCCAACCTTAAACTCACCCTTGGTGATGGTTCCCGTCTTATCAAAGACAACTGTATCTATTCCGGCAGCAGCCTCAAGGAAGTTGCTTCCCTTAACCAGCACACCGTTTCTTGATGATGCTCCGATTCCTCCAAAGAATCCCAAAGGAACAGAGATGACAAGTGCACATGGACAGGATACTATCAAGAATATGCAGGCTCTTCTGATGCTGTCGGCAAATGCCATATCAGTTAAAAGAGGCGGCAATATTGCCAGAAGTACGGCTCCGATAGTAACTACAGGAGTGTAATATTTTGCAAACCTTGTGATAAAGTTCTCCATCCTGGACTTCTTGTTGCTGGCATTTTCCACCAGTTCAAGGATCTTGGCAACAGTTGAGTTCTCGTAGTCCTTCTCAACTCTTACCTTAAGGATTCCTTCTCCGTTAATGCATCCGCTTATTACCTGATCACCTGCGGTGGCTCTTCTTGGAACTGATTCGCCGGTAAGAGCCGCGGTATCTATAAAAGATTCTCCCTCAATAACAACGCCGTCTACAGGAATCTTCTCTCCTGCTCTCACAAGGAGAATATCGCCAACGGAAACGCTCTCGGGATCTGTCTCTTCGACGCTTCCGTCTTCTCTGATGATATTGGCAGTCTCCGGAGCGATGCTCATTAGATCTGAAATAGACTGCCTTGATTTACCTACAGCATAGCTCTGGAACAGCTCGCCCACCTGATAGAAAAGCATTACCGCCAGCGCCTCCGAGTATTCTCTTATTCCGAAAGCACCGAAGGTTGCGATCATCATAAGGAAATTCTCGTCAAATACCTGACCGTGGCTGATATTTATTGCAGCCTTTCTTATAACGTCATAGCCGATGATGATATAGGGAATCAGATAAATAATGAATTTTACGATCTCAGGAACAGGCTCCAGAACTCCTGTTTTATCAAGAACAAGAAGTGCTATGAAAAGAACCAGCACAACTATTATTCTGTTTCTGACTTTCTTTTGTTTCTTGGTCATAATGATTGCCTTCTTATGCTTTCTCTATCTCGCAGTCAGGCTCAACCTTCTTGCAGGCCTTTACTGCATCATCAAATACTTTGTCAAAAATGTCATCAGCTGCTTCAAGTGTGAATTTCTGAGTCATAAAATTAACTCTTGCACTAACAACGCCTTCTATCTTCTTAACAGCTTCCTCCATCTTTGCTGCACAGTTTGCACAATCAACCTCGCATTTAAATGTTTTCTTCATAATTTCCACCTTTCCGCCTTAAACATGGCCTTATATTTTTTATATTTTTATTTACTCTTCTATATGGTTTATTCCCTGATCTATGATGGTTCTTACGTGATCATCAGCCAGGTAATATATCATCTGCTTGCCGTCGCGTCTGCTTCCTATAAGTCTTCCTTGCTTAAGTATCTTAAGCTGATGGGAAATCGCCGACTGTGTCATGCCAAGTTCATCTGATATATCCTGTACACACATGTCCTTCTCAAACAGCACGAACAATATTCTTATCCTTGTTGAATCACCAAAGACTTTGAAAAGCTCCGCCAGATCATAGAGCTTGTCATCATTTATTGTCATGTTCCCTCCCTTCACTGAATTTGGGTTTATGATGCATCTTTTTATAAAAAGGGAAATCAACATATGAACATATGCTCATATGTTGATTTAAATATAATACTATAGTTCTCTTCTGTCAACGATATTTTTAAATAAAATAAGACCGGCCATAAGCCGGTCCTACTTACTTATATAATAATCCAATCTGCCATAATTATCCGGTGACCTTGGTGCTCTTCTGTTCAAGGGATGTAGGCTCAAGAAGCTGAGTGAGTTTTGCTGCATTGGGCTCTTCCATGGCAGAAAGAATATCTCCTCTGTTCTCTACGCTCATTTGTGCAAGGATCTTGGAAACCAGTGTTATCTGGTTCTCTTTGACCATCTCATCAAAGATCGCGGCTGCTCTCTTGGCCTTCATGCCTGAATATGTCGTTGCAAAAGCTTTAATAGCCGCATCATCAAACTTGCTCTGGACAAGCTTTTCATAAATCTGAGCAGCTGTGTCCGGATCTATCATCTCGTAATAGGTTACATAGGTCTCGGGATCCGGAGCATTCTCTCCGTACACAACCTCCTCAAAGAACTTGGATCTGTCTTCATAGAACTGTTTTTGCTGTTTCTCGAAGGGTTCAAGCCTCGCAACTTCCGCCTGAAGCTTCTCTATAGTGGAAGCGTAGCTGCTGTTAAGCTCCATTTCAGATTGAAGAGCCTGCTCAAGTCTTCTTATATAAGCCATAGCTTCTTCAAGGGAAGATATAGCTCCCGTGGAAGCTCCCTCTCCGCTCCCATCGGTCACAACTTCCATTGTTGTGGTCTCACTCTTGTTATCTACCGAGCCTTCGGGAAGAATCAGGTTAAGATACGGCACATCCTTAATAAGAGGAGCAAGAATGTCTGATCCAAAGCCACCCACATCAAGTTTTACCAAAAGAGCCATTATAGCAAGCCAGATCAGAATTATGAGGAATGTGATAACCAGGGTTGCAAGACCTCCTGCGTCATCGCCGTTGATCTCGGCGGTTCTGTCGGCAAATTCCCTCTCTTTTTCCTTCTGGGCCTTCTTCTGCTCTTTTAGAGCTTTCTTATATTCTTTTTTGTCAGCTTTTAGCTTGGCCTTGGCCGCTTTAGGGTCATCAGGCTGATTAAGCAAAGTATTGTCTGCCATTTAGTTTTTTTCCTTCTGTCTTTGTCCGTAGGTAAAGCTGGTGCGCTGATCGTTTTCCTTGTATTCTTCCTGCTTCTGCTCTTCCAAAAATTCAGCAAAGGCCCTGTCCCTTAGGACCTCCTGCATCTTTCTTTCCTGGATATTCCTTGTGAGTTTAACCCTCACCTTCTCAACAGCAGCTTCATACTGCTCCACAACACGAGATTGGGCTTTGATCATAACATCCATCTGGGCAGTGGCATATTGGTTATCCAGTATATCCTGAAGCTTAAGGGACTCAGCATTTCTTAGGTCTTCCGCTTCCTGAAGATACTGTTCTTTACGTCTTACATATTCATCCAGAATATCCAGCTGTTTGTTGAGCTCAGCCTGTGCCATGGCAAATTCCATCTTGGTCTGGCTCTCAGTCTTTTGCTTGATATTGAGTATGCTCTGCATACCGTAAACAAATCTGGCCATTTGCAAACTCCTTAATCATTGAAAATATCAAGAAGCTCTGCTCTAATCTCCTCAAAGGAGAATTTCTCATCCGTTTCCTGGGTAAGGAAAGCATTTACTCTGTCTATCTTGGAAACGGCATAGTCGATATTCTTGTTGGCACCGCTTCTGTAGGCACCTATATTTATAAGATCTTCCGCATCGTTGTAGGTGGCAAGAACTGTCTTTAGTTTGCCTGCAGCTTTCTTGTGCTCGGGATCGGCAATAGCAGACATACATCTGGAAATACTTGCCAATACGTCGATTGCAGGATAATGGTTCTTTTGCGCCAGCTTACGATTAAGAACAATATGACCGTCCAGAATACCACGGGCTGTATCGGTGATGGGCTCGTTCATATCGTCACCGTCCACAAGAACAGTATAAAGGCCTGTTATGGATCCCTTTCTGGAACGACCGGCTCTTTCAAGGAGCTTGGGCATCTCCGCATAAACACTGGGAGGATATCCTCTTGAAACCGGAGGCTCGCCGCTGGCAAGACCGATCTCCCTTTGAGCCATGGAAAAACGGGTAAGGGAATCCATCATAAGAAGGACGTCCTTGCCTTTATCCCTGAAATACTCAGCTATTGACGTTGCGGTTTTGGCCGCCTTAAGTCTCTCAAGGGCAGGTTTATCGGAGGTCGCGCAGACCACGATGGATCTTTTCATACCTTCCTCTCCCATATCCCTCTCTATGAATTCACGTACCTCTCTGCCTCGCTCTCCGATAAGAGCTATAACATTTATATCGGCCTGAGTATTCCTGGCAAACATACCAAGCAGCGTTGATTTACCAACACCTGAGCCGGCAAAGATGCCGATACGCTGACCTTTTCCCACCGTAAGAAGTCCGTCAACAGCTTTTACGCCAAGTGGAAGCACCTCTGAAATAGGGTCTCTGGTCATGGGATCCGGGGGCTGATTCTCGACGGAATAGGCTACGCCCCCTTCAAGGGCAACGCCCTGTCCGTAATTGGTTCCATCTATCCTTCCCAGACCATCCAAAGTATGTCCGAGAAGGCCCTCCCCTACATTGACCCTCAGCGGAGAGTCGGTATTCTCTACTATGCTTCCGTTGCCTATACCGCTGGTATTCTCATAGGGCATAAGTTGGACATGGTTGTCCTTAAAGCCTACCACCTCAGCCATAGCGGGCTTTACCTTGCGATTGGTGAGAGAGTCATCGTCCTTTTTCTTTGGATAGATAAGGCAGATGTCTCCAAGCTTGGCATCAGGGCCCGCAGACTCAATGGTAAGGCCGATAACGTTCACAACCTTCCCTCTTGTCCTGTAATAGGGAGCATTCTGCATTTTCTTGTATTTTGACAGATCAACTGAAGAAACCAGCATAATACACCTCTGTTATCTTCTACTACGGTCAAAAGAAAGAAGCTTAAGCTTCCTTGTTATCTCCGAAAGTTCCACGCCCAGACTGCAGTCGAATACACCGCTGTCGGACTCTATCATGCACTCGTTCTCCTTAAGGAGTGGATCTTCAATGATCTCCATGGTGGTATTGGGAGAAGTTATGCAGGAATCAAGGTCTTCCTTCTTATCCATGATCTCATCATAGTCGTCGGAAGAAACATGAACAATAAGGTCCTTGCCCGGCTCTATCCTCGAAAGAGTGGTCTTTAAAAGGTGAAGGATTATACCCTTGTCTTCCCTGAGCTCAATGTTGAAAACGTGTTCATATATCTGGGTAAGAACATCAACCATCTCCGGTTCCAGCTCATCAACTATCTGCTGGTACTGCTTCTCCAGCTCCTCTTTCTTTAGCTCAACATCCTCCTGAAGAGCTGCCGCGGCAGCAGAGCCTTCCTGGTATCCTGCTTCGTACCCTTCCTGCCTTCCTTGTTCTACGGCATTCTGTCTGATGCTCTCTGCCTGAGCCTGAGCATCCTGAATGATGCTGTCCGCCTGCTCCTGAGCCTGTTGAAGCTTAAAATCTATCTCAGCCTGCATTGCTTCCATATCAAACTGAGGATCAGGAACTGATTCTAACATGCTCTGATCCTCCGTTAACTGCGAAAGCTGTTCCATATCTATACCGGGAACAAAGTCGCTTTCTTCATTCCCATCCATGTACCCCTCGTCCTGAGTCATCATGGATCTTTGTCTTTTAAGCTCCTGCTCCTGAAAAGCCTCGATCTTTTTGTTAGCCAGCTCGTTGCTGTCAATTATCATGGGTTCGGTTGCATCAAAGCTCACAAAACCTGCTTTAAAAAGATTAGACAACTAGCTCATCACCTCCACCTCTGGAGATTACGATTTCACCGGCGTCCTCAAGCTTTCTGATGACATTAACGATCTTCTGCTGAGCTTCTTCAACATCCTTCATACGAACAGGACCCATGAAATCCATATCTTCCTTGATCATGGCTGCAAGACGCTTTGAAAGGTTGTTGAAAATAGCTGTCTGAACCTGCTCTGTAGCACTCTTACATGCAAGAGCAAGGTCACCGTTCTCAACCTCACGCAGCACTCTCTGAATAGATCTGTCGTCCAGAAGAAGAATGTCTTCGAATACGAACATCTTCTTTCTGATCTCGTCGGCAAGCTCCGGCTCTTCGATTTCCAGAGTCTCCATAATATGCTTCTCTGTGGCACGATCGACGGTATTGAGGATTTCTACTACTGCATCCACACCACCGACAATGGTGTAATCCTGATTTACAAGAGATGTCAACTTTGATTCCAAAACCTTCTCTACCTCTTTGATGGTGTCGGGACTTGTTCTGTCCATGGCCGCAATACGCTTAGCTACATCAGCCTGCCTGTCAGGTGCCAGAGCCGATAGGATCATAGCGCTCTGAGAAGGCGACATATATGACAAAATAAGAGCAATAGTCTGAGGATGCTCATCCTGGATGAAGGTCAGAAGCTGTGAAGGCTCTGTCTTTCTGATAAACTCGAAAGGCTTAACCTGAAGTGAAGCTGTAAGCTTACTGATAACATCAAGCGCCTTATCTTCACCAAGTGCCTTCTCAAGAAGCTCTTTAGCGTAGGTAATACCACCTTCAGCTATGTACTGCTGAGCAAGAAGTACACCGTAGAACTCCTCAAGCACTGCCTCTTTGATCTGCGAGGTAACGCTTCTTGTATTGGCTATCTCAAGAGTAAGCTCCTCAATCTCTTCCTCTTTGAGATGCTTAAATATGGCAGAGGACTTTTCCGGTCCCAGAGCGATCAGAAGGATCGCCGCTTTTTGTGTCCCCGTAAGATCAGCGATCAGGCTATTTGAGCCTGCATCATAATCCATCATTGCTTTTCACTCCCCGTAAAAAATCTTATATCAATTAACCGTAATCTTCATTCAGCCAGTTACGAAGCAGAGTTGCAGCTGCCTCGGGATTTTCATCAACGAATTTTTCAATAAGTCTCTTGGTCTCCGATCCGGTATCCATCTCAATATCCTGTAAAGTTTCCTCAGGCTGTGATTCCAAAAGCTGTTCCACGGACAAAGGCTCCGGTTCCGGCTCCTCCACCTGCTTTTTGCTGGTCCACATGCTTCTGATAATGATAAATGCCAAAAGTCCCAGGATAACCAGAATAAGCAGTATCTGAAGTACATCCGTAACGGTGATCCCCGCTCCGCTTCTGTCAAAGTAAACATACTCTGTGTATGCCGCCATAGCAACATTGGCAGCATCAATACCTGTCGCCTTGGAAACTACGTTGATCATGTCCTCGGGTACATCCATTGCAACAGGCTGATTGTTGGCAAGCTTGTAATCGTCCCATGTCATGTTATCGTGATCCGCAGCCCTATATTCTTCTTCCTTCATGATCACGTAATTTATTGCGGTTACTGATATGGAAGAATCCTTATATACTATGGCACCGGGCACACTGGTCTCGGTCACGATCCTCTCATTGGGAAGATAATCCCTGGATTCCTCGGTGATGTTTGATGTGGAATTGTTGTTGTCTATGGTAACATAGCTGGTCTCATCATCGGCATTGGAGTCTGTTCCGGGAATTCCGCTGACGCCGCTTACATTCTCTGCACTGTAGAGGTCCTCATGGCTTAAGACGCCCTGAGTCTGATCTTCTGCGGGCGTGTAGTGATGCTCTACGGTCTCCTTATTGGAAAAGTCCATGACCAGATTGCTGGCAACCTCTATATCGTCATAAAGTTTGGTTCCAAGGAGGACTTTTTTGACCTCAGTCTTAACAAGCTGCTCGGCCTTAGCCTTGGCAGAAAGCTGAGATGATGCAAGACCTGCAGTAGTTGAATCTTCCCCTCCGGAAAAGAGCATGTTGCCGGCCGAATCAAGAATGACAATATCGTCGGTATTGTCGTTGCCGATGGCTGTAGCAACACCCTTTGCAAGGAAGGCAGCGTTTTCTTCATCAAACTTACCGTCATCCTTGAGAGTCAGCACGATCCAGGCGCTTGAAGGCTCCTGATTGCCGATAAGCGTTCCATCGTTATCCGGAATATGGAGCTGAACGTTGGCACTTTCAATGGCATCAAACTTGGAAAGAAAGTCCTGTTCCAACCGGCTTTCCAGATAAAGTACGTATTTCTTCTGCTTGTCGGACTCTGTTGTTGAAAAGCTTCCGTCTGTTACATTGTCGATGCTGTAAGCATAGGACTGGATGTCGTTTGCACCCAGCAAAAGACTGGCTGATCCCTGCTCCTTCTTAAGGACCCTGAATTCAAGGCCGTTATCGGACATCTTGTATTTAACGGCATTGGCATCAAGAAGGTCTCTTATTTCCGAGGCCTCCTTAGTGGAGTTGGCTGTAGCCAATAAAACATATTGCGGTTGATTTAAGACAGATACCAGAATAACTATTGTGAGAACCACAACAGTTGCGGCACCGATGATCAAGGTCTTCTGCCTTGCTGTAAACTGATTCCACCAATCGAGAATCCTCTGCCGGATTGCTTGTAATCTTTCAGGCATTTATTCTCCCTCCCCATTATGTAAAACAAACTATATGCGAGCAATATACGCAAAACTCCGCTTCGCTCTCGTTTTGCTGCGGACATTCGAATTCCGCACTATCGTGCTCCATTCTCATGTCCGTTCGGTCTTCAAATACATATAACCACATGTGCAAGCACATGGATATATGTATTTGAATCCCTATATCGCTCAGATCTGCATCTGAGTCAGCTCTCTGTAGGCTGCCATCGCACGATCTCTTATGGCCACTGTATATTGCAGTGTTGTAGACGCCTTCTGAAGCGCGATCGAAAGATCATGAGTATTGTCTGTCTGACCAAGAGCCCACTTGATCTCCTCATTCTCCGCATCAGAAAGATAAGCATTGGTGGTATTTATATTATCCACCACTGACTGGAAGATGCTCTTAAAGGACTCATCATTTCCCTGCTGATCGTCCTTAAGTACATTGTGAACACGGCTGTTCGTCTTCTCCGCATTCCTTATAACATCTGAAGTTACATTTCTGAGCTGAGAAATATCAACTGACGCCATTTAAATCCCTCCAAAAAATTCCTGTGAAAAATATATTGCTAACCCCTTATCATGTTCCGCCCTGTCCAAGCTCAAGTCCCCGTGAAGCTAAATTTTTGCTGGCATTAAAGGCAGTTGCATTGGCCTCATAGGACCTGCTGGCATCTATGAGGTTGGTCATCTCTGTGACCGTATTGACATTGGGATATGTAACATAGCCGTTTGCATCCGCATCGGGATGTGACGGATCGTAAACAATATTCATCTGAGTCCAGGTGTCATCCTGAACGCTTGACACCTTAACTCCCCGGCCGGAATAATGGTCGAGCCTCTCATTAAGTATTCTGGAAAAAGGAGTTTGGGATCCCTTCTCGGTAAAGGTTACAACCTTGCGGACATAGGGCTTACCGTCCCCGGTCCTTGTTGTATTGGCATTGGCAATATTCTCGGAGATTATGTCCATTCGAAATCTCTGAGCTGTCATACCGGATGAATTGATATTAAAGGAATCAAATATGCTCATGACGCACCTCCTTTATCAGGACTTCATAACTGCGGACAGATTTGCAAACTCGCTCCGCAAGCCGCTCATAAGTCCCTGATACTTGAGCTGATTGGCTGCCAGCATAACATTTTCTGTCTCTATATCCACATTATTCTTGTCACTTCTGTAGGAAAATCCGGGATAATCATTGACTACCCGGGCTTCCAGATGCTTGGTCTTAAGATCCGCAACTTTTTTGTCCATGGTTTTATACCTGGAATTGCCAAGAGCCCTCTCCAGTTCATCCTCAAAGTTCAGATCCTCTCTTTTATAGCCGGGGGTATCAACGTTGGCAATATTGTTCGAAAGTATCTCGTTCCTGGTCCAGGATGCATCAGCAGCCTTGTCAAGAACATCGATATAATCGAAGACATTACTGTTTATCATTGCCGTTTCCTCCTTTCCTGCCTAATGCAGGATATAATCCTTGCATCATATTAATAATATGATTATTTTATCGAAAATACAAGCAAAATATACTTTATGTTGTGCCTTTTGAAATAAACAGACACAAAATCTATGATAAAAACAAAGAAAGGGATTTATCATCTGATAAATCCCTTCATCAACGTGTCCATCCATGCCATGTGATATTCTACATGGTATTTATCGGCAGTTTACATTTCCTGCTTTAGTTTCTTTATCTCATCAAATACCACATCGTTTGTGACCTTGATATATGTTCCCTTCATTCCGGAGGATCTTGATTCTATAACTCCCGCACTCTCAAATTTCCTTAATGCATTTACGATAACACTTCTGGTGATGCCGACTCTGTCAGCTATCTTACTGGCCACGAGCACGCCTTCCATTCCGTCAAGTTCATCGAAAATATGGATGATGGCCTGCATCTCCGAGAAGGAAAGAGTTCCGATGGCTGATCTTACTACCGCCAGCTTCCTGTTCTCTTCAGCGTTTTCTTCATTAACGGCTCTTAGCATTTCCAGTCCCACAACCGTGGTTCCGTACTCGCAAAGGATAATATCATCGATATCATAGGGTTTATCCGTCTTATAGATGAAAAGAGTTCCCAGCCTCTCCCCCGCTATCTCAATGGGCGTTATTATCGCCTGGAATTTGGAGCTGTCAATCCCTTCAAATCCAAGGGTCTCAAGATTGACGTTTTCCTTGGTGGAAAGAATTGTAAGAAGCCTCTCATTGAGCATCGGATCGATAAAAGAACCTACGCTTTCCACAAGAAGGTCACTTAATGATTCCACATTTGCGCTCTCTCCGATACCAAGAACCTTTCCCTTTTTGCTGATTACAAACATATTTGAGGATAGAATATCACACAGGACGCGGCATATGTCGTTAAATACTACCTTTCCCGAGTTACTATTGTGTAATAGCTTGCCGATCTTTCTAGTCTTATCCAGTAGCTGTACACTACTCATCAGATTTCTCCTTTGAATGGTATTTCCCCAAATTGCATAGTAATGATTTACGAAATAGCGTATATAATATTACTACGCTATTTGTATCATAACATAAAAAAATAGGCGCTTCAAACCGTAAAGCGCCTACAATTATGAAAAAAAGGTTAAGTTTTCAGAAATCTTTTATTTAGTATTTTCCTTGATATATCCGCATTCCGAGTTGCCGCATACAAGTTTATTGCTCTTTGCATACATAACACCTCCGCACTTGGGGCACCTCTCCTTGGCCGGTTTCTGCCAGGACATAAAATCGCAATTGGGATTATCAATACATCCGTAGAATATACGTCCCTTCTTTGTTCTCTTAAGAACAATATCTTTTCCGCACTTAGGACACTCAACACCGATCTTCTGGAAATAGGGCTTGGTGTTCTTGCACTCGGGGAATCCGGGGCAAGCAAGGAACTTGCCGAAGGGTCCGTACTTGATCACCATATTTCTTCCGCAGTTGTCACAGATTTCATCAGTGACCTCATCTTCAAGCTGTACGGCCTCAAGATGCTCTTCGGCAGCCTTTACGGCTTTATCCAGGTCCGGATAAAAATTCTCAATTACGGTCTTCCACTTAACATCTCCCTCTGCAATTCCGTCAAGAAGCGCTTCCATATTAGAAGTAAAGTTGACATCAACTATCTGAGGGAAAGCCTCAACCATCATCTTATTAACCGCCTGGCCAAGCTCAGTGATATAAAGGCTCTTGTTCTCCTTGGTAATATAGTGTCTTGCCATGATTATGGAGATCGTAGGAGCATAAGTACTGGGTCTTCCAATTCCGAGAGCCTCAAGATCGTGAACCAGCGAAGCCTCAGTATAGTGAGGTGCAGGCTGCGTGAAATGCTGTGCAGAATCAAAGGACTCAAACTTAAGGTTCGTACCTGTCTCAATGCTCTTGGCAAGAACATTCTTCTCAATCTGATCCTCATCATCGGTGTATACGTTAAGGAATCCGTCAAATACAGTCTTGGATGCAGAGACGGTAAACCTGTGCTTTCCTGCATCAATCTTAACAGCCGTGGTCTCGTATCTTGCAGCAGCCATACGACTGGCCATAAATCTTCTCCAGATCAGCTGATAGAGTCTGAACTGATCTCTTGTAAGGTAATCCTTGACCATAACAGGGGTGTGATCAACATAGGTAGGTCTTATGGCCTCATGAGCATCCTGGATCTTGGTCTCACTCTTCTTGGCGGTAGCGCCCTCAGCCAGATATTTCTCCCCAAAATTGGAAGTTATGTAATCATTGGCAGCTGCTACAGCTTCCTTGGAAACTCTTGTGGAGTCCGTACGAAGATATGTAATAAGACCTACGGTTCCCTCTTTGCCAAGCTCAATTCCTTCATAGAGCTGCTGAGCGATTCTCATTGTCTTCTGAGTTGCAAAATTAAGAGACTTTGAAGCCTCCTGCTGAAGCGTTGATGTAGTAAAAGGCAGGGGTGCTTTCTTGGTTCTCTCACCCTTCTTAACATCGCTGACAGTATATTTTGCCCCCTTAAGATCATTACAGATAGCATCAAGCTCTTCTTTGGAACCGATATTCTGTTTGTCATTTCCAACTCCATAGTAGTGGGCAACAAGAGGTTTCTTCTCTCCCGCTACTCCAAGATTGACATCAAGGGTCCAATATTCTGTAGGGATAAATGAATCAATCTCTTCTTCTCTGTCAGCAATGATCCTCAGTGCGACTGACTGAACTCTTCCGGCTGAAAGGCCACGCTTAACCTTTGACCAGAGAATGGGAGAAATCTCATATCCTACCATTCTGTCAAGAACGCGTCTTGCCTGCTGGGCATCAACCAGGTTCATATCAATATCCCGGGGATGCTTCATTGCTTCTTTTACCGCATTCTTCGTGATCTCGTTGAAGGTAACTCTCTGAACTTTGCCGCCGGCTTCATCCAGCTTAAGTGCAGAGCATAGATGCCAGCTGATAGCTTCTCCTTCACGGTCCGGGTCGGTTGCGAGATAGACTTTATCAGCCTTCTTGACCTGCCTTCTAAGCTCGGCAAGCACTTCTCCCTTCCCCCTTATTGTTATATACTTAGGTTCATAGTCGTGCTCGATATCAATACCCATCGTGCTTCTGGGAAGATCCCTTACATGTCCGTTGCTGGCAGCAACTTCATATCCGGATCCCAGAAACTTCTTAATAGCCTTCACCTTGGTGGGTGACTCAACTATGAGCAGTGCATTCTTTTTTGCCTTAGCGTCTTTCTTGGTTGCCATTATTCAGTAGTAATTCCCTTCGAAGTAATCTTTTTGAGTTACTTTCATATTAATAAACATTTTTAAAGATTAAGTCAAGTGTTCTATCGAACACTTGACTTAATCCGTTGTCTAAATTCTGCTATTTCTTATTTCTTCTGAAGCCATGCTGTCTCTTTTGGAGTTTTCTTTACAAAAGGTCTTGCAAGAGCCTGCTTAGCTCCGTTAGGAAGAATGAACTTGAGCTTATCCTCAGCCTTTCTCATGGTTGAGCAATCAGGGTTGTCTCTTGTAAGCTTGATCGCGTCGAATTCGCAGCGTGTTGTGCAAAGTCCGCAGCCTACGCACTTATTGGGATCAACAATAGAGGCACCGCAGCCAAGGCAGCGTGAAGTCTCTTTTTTGATCTGCTCCTCTGTAAGAAGCTGCTTGGTGTCACGGAAGGTAAGCTTTCCGTCTGCGCTCTTTCCGTCTGCGGGAACCTGACGTCCAACATGATCATAGTCTCTGACAAGGATATCATCCTTATCCAGCTCGATGAAGAAGTTGGGGTCACGTCCGATGGTAAGTGAAGAATGAGGCTGTACGAATCTGTGAATAGACTCAGCACCTTCCTTACCACAGGCAATGGCATCAATTGCAAATCTGGGTCCGTAGAACATGTCTCCGCCAACGAAGATGTCCTTAACCGTAGTCTGGAATGTAACGCTGTCAGCTACAGGAGCAGGTCCTCTGAACTCTACGTTCTCATCCTTAAGAAGATCGCCCCAGATTGTGGCCTGACCAACTGAAAGGATTACGTTGCTGCAGGCAATCTCAATTGTCTCGTTCTCGTCGTACTTGGGATCAAATTTGCCTTCTGCATTCTTGACCTGTGTGCACTTCTTGAATACGATTCCCTTAACCTTGCCATTCTCTGTGAGAATCTCCTTGGGACCCCAACCGCCATTAATTTCGATTCCTTCGGACTCAGCGATCTCAATCTCCTCAGGAAGAGCGGGCATGATATCACGGGTCTCAAGCGAAACCTGTGTAACCTTAGATGAACCACAGCGGATAGCTGTGCGGCTTACGTCTATTGCTACGTTACCGCCACCGATCACTACTGTATCTCCCGAAAGCTTATAGCTCTCATCATCAATAACCGCATGAAGGATATCAACGCCCTTCATTACGCCCTCAGCGTCCTCTCCGGGTACATTTACGCCTCTGCCACCCTGGCAGCCGATAGCGATGTAGAATGCCTTATATCCCTCATTTCGAAGCTGCTTAAGAGTGATATCTTTACCGACTTCAACTCCGAGACGGATGTCTACACCAAGTTCGCGAAGAACATCAACCTCCGCCTCAATAATGTTCTTCTCCATTACGAATGACGGAATACCATAGGTAACCATTCCGCCGGGCTTCTTATTCTTGTCGAACAATGTGGGCTTGTAGCCCTTAAGTGCCAGATAATAAGCACAGGAAATACCTGCAGGGCCGGCACCGATAATTGCTACCTTCTCATCAAAGCCGGCACCGATCTTAGGAATGACCTTCTTTGGAATATAGCGTGTATCTGCATTAAGATCGCGCATAGCTACGAATTTCTTGATCTCATCGATGGCAAGGGCCTGATCGATGGTACCTCTTGTACAAGCATCCTCGCAGCGTCTGTTACATACATGTCCGCAGACAGCAGGAAGAGGATTATACTTCTTGATAAGAGCAAGGGCCTCATCATATCTGCCCTGAGAAGCCATCTTGATGTATCCCTGAACAGGAAGGTGTGCAGGGCAGGCTGTCTTACAGGGAGCTGTACCTGTCTTATGGGTATTGATACGGTTGATATCACGGTAATCCTCGGTCCACATATCTGTTGACCACTTCTGCTCTGTGGGAAGAGGCATCTTAGGATAAACAACCTCGCTTCCGTCCTTCTTGCAGAGCTTCTGTCCAAGTGTAGCTGCACCGGCAGGACAAACCTCAACACATCGTCCGCAGGCAACGCAGTTATCCTTGTCAACATGTGCAACATAGGATGAACGTGACATATTAGGTGTATTGAAAAGCTGAGATGTACGAAGGGCGTAACATACGTTTACGTTACAGTTACAGATGGCGAATATCTTCTTGTCTCCGTCAATGTTAGTGATCTGATGTACAAATCCGTTATCCTCAGCCTGCTTGAAGATAGCAAGAGCTTCTTCCTTGGTGATATAACGGCCATCCTTCTGGGTCTCTACAACGTAGTCAGCCATATCACCAACAGCGATGCACCAGCCCTCAGGATCATCTGCGCAGCCCTGATCGAAGGTCTTTCTTGATCTTCTGCAGGAGCAGGGAGAAGCTGCATATTTGCCCTCATAGTAATCCAGCCAGTATGAGATCTTCTCGATACCGATGGCTGTATTCTCCATCTCAATAGCTTTCTCTACAGGGATTACGTGCATTCCGACACCGGAACCACCCATGGGTACCATATGTGTCAGACCTTCAAGAGGAATACGTGTCATTCTCTCAAAGAATGCGCCTCCCTCAGGATGAGCTGCAAGAACCTTGCCGTTCATGTTTGAGAACTCTGCAGATCCCGGAACAAACATGGGAAGAACATACTGCTTCTCATGCCTCTCATTCTCATAGTTCCACTCGATGATGCCGTTATATGCCATCTCATCAAGCTGCTTCTGAAGCTCCTCTGCGGTATACTCGGGGCAAAGTGCCTTGATCTGCTCAAATGTCTTGGGTTTACGCTTCTCAAGCTTAAGTCCGATCTCGCACTGCTCATCTGTTACGAGATGATAAATTCCCCAGTACTCGGGGCTCTCCTTGGTTATCTTCTGAAGACCGAGCTTGATTTCCTTCCTGTCTGTGATAACCTTGGCAAGCTTTGCCAGGGGCTCCCTGAAAGGAGCATTCATATCCACTGTATCGGGAATGATGCCCGCTCTGGGGTCTTTCTTATTACGATTGGGATCCAATGAATATGGGGTCATCAGATCTTTCATGTCAAACTGGTTTTTGTCCATAATCTCCTTACCCTTTCTCTTCTTTTGACAAAAAACTTTATTAAGTGGCCGCTATTTCTTTTATCATAAATTCATTTCCCTTAACGAGATATGTATGTCCGCTACCACATTTGGGACATATCTTGCCATATGTCACCGTTTCATACTCGCTCTTGCAATCTTCGCAGAAGGTCACCGCAGGAAGTGTCTCAATGATGAGTTCAGCTCCCTTCATAAGTTCGGTTCTGTCTGCCGCCCATTTCCAGGCGTCGGTCAAAAGAGACGGAACCACTCCCGACACTTCTCCAAGCTGCAAAGTCACCGAGTGAATTTTCGTAAGTTCGTTTTCTTTTCCAAGTTCAGTAAGATCATCTATAACGTGGAAAACAACTCCAAGTTCATGCATAATATTAACCTTATTATCTTTAGAATCAGAAACAATATAAGGCCTTTGCAAAAATGCCGCGCGACAAGCGAAGGACAAAGATAAACTTCCCCTTGTTTATCGCACGGCATCTCAATTCTCCAGCCTTTAACGATTTACTTAAGTGCTTCCTCTATATTCTCCGAAAGCCAATCAGCCCATTCTTCTATTCCTTCGCCGGTCTTGGCACAGATCGGAATGATCCTGGCCTTGGGATTACGGGAAAGGATATACTCCCTGCACTTATCCATATCAAAGTCAAAGTAAGGTATCACATCTATCTTGTTGATAAGGACTACATCACAGATTGAGAACATAAGTGGATATTTAAGGGGTTTGTCGTGTCCCTCGGGAACCGAAAGGATCATGGCATTCTTGGTGCTGCCGGTATCAAACTCTGCCGGACACACAAGGTTACCCACATTCTCAAGTATGGCAAAGTCCACATCCTCAACACCAAGCTCTCTGATGCCCTGTCTTGTCATATCTGCATCAAGATGGCACATTCCGCCGGTATGAAGCTGAATCGCTTTAACTCCGGTCTGAGCTATGGTCTTGGCATCCACATCGGAATCAATATCAGCTTCCATAACACCTATGCGGTATTTATCTTTAAGAGCCTCAATTGTTCTGGTAAGTGTTGTGGTCTTGCCTGATCCGGGTGATGACATAAGGTTTAAAAGAAAAGTCTTTGAATCCTTAAGCTCCTGTCTGAGCTTGTCAGCATCCCTGTCATTGCTCTCAAAAATGCTTCTTTTTACTTCTATTACTCTAATGTTATCCATTATACCTCAGCACGCTCCATAGCAAGATCGAAATCCTTTGTTCCAACGAATACTTCGTTTGCATAAGGGTTCTTGCCAAGCTTAATTGATCTCTTGATGATCTCAGTCATGCATACTACATTGATAGCGATAGCAAGTATAGCAACTACACCCTGAGCTGTAGGATTAGCTGTGATACCCATGCTCTCGATGATCTGTCCTGCCTGAGCAGTCTTGCCTGCACCTGAGTTGTAAAGCTCGATAGCCTTTGCGTAAAGATCCATTGTTGTGATTCCGTTAGCTGTTGCTCCGCCGTAAACTGAAGGAAGAGCTGCTGCAAATCTTGAGCTAAGCTGGAATGCAGGAACAACCTGTGCCCACATGCACCAGATTGCCAGAGTGTTGGCACGGTTCTGAATCCATGCACCCTTGTTCCAGAATGCGTTAGCAAATGTAGGAGCAAGAAGAAGTGCAACACCGCAGTACCATGAATGTGTAGGAAGGTTGAGGTATGTGTACTCAAAGTTCCATACGTCGTATGCAAGGATGAACCAGATGGTCATATCAGGCCAAAGCATATCTGCGTGGTTCTTGTCCTTTGATGTGTAAAGGTGGATACAGCCTGTCATACAGAAGATGTTGATAAGACCTGCAAGAGCGTTAACAACGTTCCACCATCCGCCGTAAATGAATACACCCTCATTGGATGCCCACCAAGCGCCTGAAAGATTTCCTGTGATCGAGAAAGCTGCAAGAGCTGACTCCATATCAGAAACGTTAGCGATCATGATGTTGGCTGCAACGATGAACCAGGGGAACCACTTGAACCATTTTTCTTTGCCGATGCCCCATTTGTACTTGATCATCATGAAACCTACGCAGCCGATGTCAGCAGCATAAAGTTTGAAATAATGGAACCATCCGTCCATGAAAGCCACGGTAGGATTTGCCTTTCCTCCGAACATGCCAACATGAGCAAGGATGAAATAAACTGTGAGGATGCAAGGGATCACTACGAATACGAGCATTCCGCCTGCCTTGGTCCTACGACCGATCTCATTCATGAGAATGAGTCCCACAAACACCAGTACCCAGCCGATCAATTGCATAGAAGCGTGATCACTGTAAAGTTGGAATAACATAATAAACCTCCTTTGGCATTGCTATAATTTTTGTACGCAATACCGCATATTATATTTTATTATAGCATGTTGCACAATATTATGCAAGATTGCTTAATAAACATTTGTTAAAATTGGGGCACCAGCAAGACAGATCCAGTTTCCATATGTGAAAAATTCCCTTAGAATCTCCTCCCCAAAAAACAGACGCCTTACTAATATAATCCAGGTGCAGGAAAATGGCAACTTCTTTTTCGTATCCGGCATCAATTTACCGAAAGGTCTTTGTTATAGAAACAACTGCCTTTTTCTTTCGATCATCTCATCTATATTTTCCATATAGAGTTTAACATCCTTGACATTGTCGCAGCGCTCGATCCTTCCGCCCTCGTTATAGACTCTCTTTGTGACGGTTCCCGCTCCAAGAGCCACGATGGACTGAACCTCTTCATTTATAAGTATGTTGTAGATCCCGGCTTTACCGGGCTTTGCATAACCGGTGTTTTCAAAGTTTCCGCTGATATTCTTCTGCCTGTAGAGATAATACGGCTCAAGTCCCAGCTCTTTTGCCCCCTTCTGAGCAATCTCCATCATCTCTGCGGTGTTGTTCATGGATTCAAGCATGGTTACCTTAAGCTCACCCTTAAGTTCCCTTTCCCTTATGGCTTCAAAGAGCCTTGAGCCTCTCTTGACAGCAAGGGAATGAACCGTAAGATCGTCTGGCGAAAGCTTTTTGATCTCATCGATAGTGTGTTTAACGTCCTCAGGGCCTTCTCCGGGGAGTCCAAGGATTATGTCCATATTGATGTTATCAAAGCCTTCCTCCCTCGCCATATTAAAGGCATCAATAAGTTGAGAAACTGTGTGCTGCCTTCCGATTATCTTTAAGGTGGCATCGCTCATAGTCTGAGGATTAACGGATATTCTGGTAACCCCCATTTCCTTCATGGCTTTAAGCTTGTCCCTTGTGATCGAATCAGGTCTTCCGGATTCTACCGTAAATTCTTTTACCCCGGACATATCCAGCTTATCCCTCATATAGCCAATGAGTCGTCTTATCTGTGACGGTTCAAGGGTTGTCGGTGTTCCTCCGCCGATATATACGGTATCAAGAGTCTTGCCGGCAAATTCCTCTGCCACATAATCAATCTCTTTTTCCAGGCAGGAGATGTAGGTGTCCACAAGATCCTTATAGGCTCCTATCGGGTAAGACGTAAAGGAACAATAAAGGCAGGTGGTTGGGCAAAAAGGAATGCCAAGATAAAGACTGTAGCCATTCTCATAGTCGATATCCTTCAGTATCTCTTTTTCCCTGCGGGCGATATCTATGGCAAGAGCTGTCTTCTCATCACTTACAAGATATGTATCTTTCATGTATGCCGCAATTTCCTCATCGCTCATGCCCTCATCTATAAGATTCATAGCGATCCTGGTGGGGCGGATTCCCGTTAAGTCTCCCCAGGGAAGAACTTTGCCGGTCTTTTGCGACAGAAGCTTATATATGTCTTTTTTCAGGTCATTCTTTGATCTGTCAACATCAATAAAGGATATTTCATCCTGTGCTGAAATATCCTTCTCCTTATCCTTGTTGTCACCCTGCTCCCCTATAAGGACTCTCACCTCCTCCTGAGGATAAAAGGCCTTGAAAAGTGAGTGGATGTCATATTGAAATTTATCTTCTTTAATATAAATGATCTGCATATACTTACATGATAAAAGGATTGTATTCCTTTTCGTGTCCTATGGTTGTGACTTCTCCGTGTCCGGGATAAACAATGGTTTCATCCGGCAAAACAAAGAGCTTTTCTTTAATGGAATCCACCAGTTCTCTTGTGGAGCTTGTGGGAAAATCGGTTCTCCCCACAGATTCCTCAAACAGGGTGTCTCCGCTGATAAGGATGCCCGCTTTTTCTATATAGAAGCAGCATCCTCCGGAGGTATGACCCGGAGTAGCAATGACTTTAAAATCAATTCCGCCGGTGCTCACTACATCGCCGTCTCTGTACAGTTCATCCGGGGTCACCTTCCAGTGCCATCCGTAGTCGTTGGAAAGATTAAGGTACGGATCACCGCAAAGGGCCCGTTCCTTTTCATAGCACCCAACCAAGGCTCCTGAAAAATTCTTTAAAGCCTCAACTCCGCCTATATGATCAAAGTGTCCATGGGTCAAAAGAATCTTATCCACCACTATACTCTTCTCTTTAAGAGCCTCGTATATCCTGTCCCCTTTATCTCCGGGGTCGATGACTGCGCAGTGAAGAAGTCCTTCGGAATCCCTGACGCTTTCATCAAATACATAATAGCAGTTGGTGGCCACCATGCCCAGAGTGAACATGCCGACTTTGATAGTGGAATCTCCCATTAACCTGTCGTCCTCTCAATATCGATTACGCTGTCGATCTGTCTGATCTTATCAACAATATCTCTAAGCTGGTCTCTTGAGGAAACCTGGAAGGAAGTCTCCATGGTGGCAAGGCCCTGTTTGCTGGTCCTGGTGTTCATGGAAATAATATCGATATCCTTCTCAGTAAGAGCTCTTGAGACATCGGCAAGAAGACCGCTTCTGTTATTGGCAAAGATCTTGATGGTCGCAGCATACTTGCCGCCACCGGAAGCAGAGTCACTCTGCCATCTGGCCTCAATAAGTCTTGTTCTGTCTTCCTCCTGCATCTTGATAACATTGATGCAGTCTCTTCTGTGTATGGATACACCTCTGCCTCTTGTAACAAAGCCGCAGATATCATCGCCGGGAACAGGGTTGCAGCACTTTGAGAACCTGACTGCAACATCATGCACTCCCTTTACGATAATGGCATTGTCCGAGCCTGATACCTGAGGTGTAACATTGGATTCTGCTACAGCAGCAAGAACCTCTTCATCGGTTATATTACGCTTGTGGTCCTTATCTGAGAGTTCCAGGATCTTGTTGATTATCTGTCCCTCTTTAAGTCCGCCGTGTCCAACCGCCGCAAGAACAGCATCCCATTCCCTGAAGCCATACTTCTTGGTAACTATATTCTGAAATTCAGGTTTGGCTATGGCAAAATAATCAAGCCCCTTACTCTTACAATACTCAATAAGAAGCTCCTTGCCCTTGGTGATATTCTCTTCCTTGAGCTCATGTCTGAACCACTGATTGATCTTGTTCTTGGTGGAAGTGGATCTTGCTATGGAAAGCCAGTCACGGCTGGGTCCCTTGGAATTCTGGCTGGTCACAACCTCGATCCTGTCTCCGTTCTGGATCTTGTAGTCGATGGGAACCAGCTTGCCGTTGACCTTGGCACCGATCATCTTGTTGCCTACGGCACTATGAATGCTGTAAGCAAAATCAATAGGCGTAGAGCCTGCAGGAAGGTTTTTAACCTCACCGGTGGGAGTAAAGCAGTATACATCCTCGGAAAACAGATTAAGATCGCTCTTAAGAAGGCTCATGAATTCCTGGTTGTCGGAAAGATCCTGTTGCCATTCAAGGATCTGACGAAGCCAGATGAGCTTCTCTTCTTCACCGTTCTCAACCTTTTTGCCGTCTGAAGCTTCCTTGTATTTCCAGTGAGCTGCGATACCGTATTCTGCAGCTTTGTGCATATCATAGGTTCTTATCTGGATCTCGAAGGGCTGCCCCGTCTGTCCTATAAGAGTTGTATGCAAAGACTGATACATATTGGGCTTAGGCATTGCTATATAATCCTTGAACCTTCCCGGTATGGGCTTATAGAGTTCATGGATAACACCAAGGGCCGCATAGCAGTCCTTGACGGTGGAAACTATGATCCTTATAGCGAAAAGGTCGTAGATCTGATCCAGAGTCTTGTTCTGGTTTCTCATCTTCTTGTAGATACTGAAGAAATGCTTTACTCTGCCGTTTACTTCCCCTTTGATCCCTGCCGCCTCGATGTTCTTGCGAACATTGTCGCAGATATCTTCCACATAACGTTCTCTCTCGCTCTTTCTTGCAGCAACCTTCTCGGCCAGATCTCTGTAAACATCGGGTTTAAGATATTTAAGAGAAAGGTCATCAAGCTCTACCTTGATCCTGCTGATACCAAGTCTGCCGGCAATAGGCGAATAAATATCAATGGTCTCCTGAGCAATCCTCTGCTGTTTCTCCGGAGGCATATGCCCGAGAGTTCTCATATTATGAAGTCTGTCGGCCAGTTTAATAAGGATGACCCTTATGTCCTTGGCCATTGCCAAAAACATCTTACGCAGGTTCGCAGCCTGCATGTCGATCTGTTCCTGGGTTTTGTTGGTGTTATCTGTCGTAAGCTGCAGAGCCGTCAATTTGGTAACACCGTCAACTAAGAGCGCAACGTCCGCCCCGAAAGACTTTTCTATCTCTTCTTTGGTACAGATCGTGTCTTCAACGACATCATGAAGAAGCCCTGCCGCAATGGTCTCTTTGTCCATTTCCAGATCAGCAAGGATTATTGACACGCAAAGGGGATGAATGATATAAGGTTCACCCGACTTTCGCAGCTGCCCCTCGTGAGCTTCATAGGCCTGATTGTAAGCCTTCTCGATAAGAGTGATATCATCGGAAGGATGATATTTCCTCACTCTTTGGATAAGGCCGTTGTATAACTTATCAGGAGACTGAAACTCCTCGATGGCTTCAATTTTTCCGTCATCGAAGTTCTGTGCCATCAATTATTTACCTTCATAACTAAGTGCTGCATCTAACCTGTATTTACTGAGTCTCTCACGCCCTTTAAGGCCTTTAAGCTCCATAAGAACAAGGATGCCCGCAACCTCTCCGCCAAGCATCTCCACAAGCTTGATCATAGCCTCAATGGTTCCGCCTGTAGCCATAAGATCATCTACAAGAAGTACCTTCTGACCGGGCTTAATGGAGTCCTTGTGAAGCTCGAGTGTAGCCTGTCCATACTCAAGATCATAGGATACCTCTACGGTCTCGCAGGGAAGCTTGCCCTTCTTTCTGACGGGAACCAGAGCCTTTCCTCTGTTATATGCGATGGGTGCACTGAAGATGAAGCCTCTTGACTCAGCTCCCAGTACCACATCAAAATCGAGATCCTTGATAAGATCCTGCATCTTGTCAATTGCAAGCTTGAATCCATCGGGATCCTGAAGCACTGACGTAATATCCCTGAACATAATGCCGGGTTCCGGGAAATCAGGAATGGTTCTCACGTAATCTTGAAGTTCTTTCATACTAATTCCTCTCTGCGCTGTCTGTTTTTCAAACTAAAGCGCTATAACAAATACTTTGACATTTAATTATAACACAAAAGAGATGCCATATAAAAGCATCTCTTTCTAAAAAATAAAGCTGGAAAAGGGACTTGAACCCTCGACCTACTGATTACGAATCAGTTGCGCTACCGACTGCGCTATTCCAGCATAAAGGGCACATGACCTATTATAATGTGCCCTTTTTTAATTTACAACATGATTTTTTATTTTTTCTTAGGTGTTTCTTTCTTTGTCGCAGGCTTCACAGTTTTTTTGCCTGTTGTTTTCTTCTTTTGGGCAGTGGATTTTGCTGCGGTTTTGGGGGAAGTCTTTTTTGCAGTACTCTTTCCCAAGGAAGCCTTAGCGGGAGTTTTTGCAGAAGGAGCGCTGTTCTTTGCAATGCTCTTTATGGCTTCTTCCGAGACAATGCTGAAGATCCTCTCTTCTTCGATCTTGGCATATTTCTCCTCAATAGCCTTTTCCTGCTCCATGAGCTCGTTCTCGTATTTAAGCTTCAGTTCCTTGAGAAGTCTTTCTTCTTCCTCGGACTGTTTCTGCTTAAGAGCCTCAAGCTTCTCCTGTCGCTCTTTTTCCTTCTTTAACTCCTCTTCTTCTTTGATGGCACGGATCTTCTTCTCCTGCTCTGTATAAGGTGTATAACTGAAGATTGCCAAAGACACGGGAGCCATCTTAATGGCAATGGAGTAGTCTCTTCCATCAGCCTCTTTTCTTCTTGCTTCCATCCTGCCTTCATTAAGAATGCCTGCTCCGCCGTAGCTTATATGATCGGAGTTAAATATCTCCGTATATCTTCCGTCAGCCGGGACACCTATCTCAAAGTCTCTCTCCACGCCGGCCATATTGGCGACAACCAGAAGCATATCCTTGTCATTGTCAGTCTTGCGGACAAAAGAGAGCATGCAGTTATCGGAAGGAAGAACATTGATCCACTCAAATCCTCCCTCATTATTATCCAGTACATGAAGGGCGGGCTTCTTGACATAGAGTTCGTTCAGATTCTTGATCATGTTCTCAACGAAAACAGACTGGTCAACAGTAAGTGCATCCGGATCCATGTAAAGGTGCTTTCTTCCGGGATGTACCATCATAAATCCGATCGCCAGGCGAAGGTTTGCCATCTTTTGAGCAGAATCACCGGGCATCAGATAATAGAGCCCCTCCAGCCCCTTTTCAAAATCCTCGTGGGTAAAGGCCAGAATAAACCTCTCTGTATAGCTGTAGATAAGACTGAATGTCACCTCATCGTGATGACCCGCTCTGAAGAGAGGGTCATTTTGCATATAGTTAAGGAAGTCTCTTGACCATCCGTTGTTCCACTTATAATCAAAGCCAAGTCCGCCATCCTCTGTGTCATCGGTCACATGAGGCCAGCATGCCGTTTCCTTGGTGATAAGAAGGACGCCCGGAGTATTCTTGTGAAGAACAGAAGTAAACTGTTTCAGGAATTCAAGGGCTTCCAGGTTCTCATTGCCGCCGTAAATATTAGGCATCCACTCTCCCGGCTTTCTGTCATAGTCAAGATACAGGATCCTTGAAACATCGGAAGTTCTGATACCGTCCAGATGGAAGGTCTCTATCCAGTAAAGAGCGCAGGAAATCAGGTAATTGGTAACTTCCTTTCTTCCGTAATCAAATATAAGATCACCGGACCTTGGATGGATGCCTATCCTGGGATCCGAATATTCATACAGAGGCTTTCCGTCAAAGTCACTAAGACCGCAGGACGACTTCGGGAAGAAAGTGGGCACCCAGTCAAGGATTACCCTGATATTATTCTCATGCATAGTATTGACGAATTTCATAAGACCGGTCCTGTCGCCGCAAACATCGTCAATAGCAAAATAATTAAGAGTATGGTAGAAATGTCCGGGAATATGCTTCATCAGAGGCATAAGTTCGATAGTATCAAAACCGTGATTCTTCACATATTCAAGTACATCTGCAGTGATCTCCTCCATGGTGCTCTTGCCGTCATGTCTCCCTGCAAAGGATTCCAGTGAGATCTCACAGACGGAAAGAGGCGCTTCGTCCTTGTCAAATTTGGCCCTCTCCCCAAGCCACTTCTCATCAGTCCACTTGATGGAATCAACCTTATCGATCACGGAGATCATACCGCTCTCTCCACTTGAGGATGTTGCATAAGGGTCGGGACGCTTAAAGACTATTCCGCTTCTGGTCTTGATCTCAAACTGATATCCGTCTCCCTCCAAAGCTCCGGGAACGAATATCTCAAAAACGCCGATGGGGTCAAGTCTGTGCATCTGACAGATTCTTCCGTCCCATCCGTTAAAATCCCCTATAACACTGACTCTTGCAGCAGAAGGTGCCCATACCGCAAAATTGGTTCCCTTGATTCCGCCTCTTGTCATTGGATGCGCACCCAGCTTCTCATAGATATGGAAATGGATGCCGCTTCCAAGTTTTATAAAGTCCTCTCGGTCCATAAGAGGTCCGAACGCATAAGGATCGTCCACCCTTTTCTCATTGCCGTCAGCATCAGTTATAATATAATGGTATTTAAGCTTGTCCACATAAGGAACAATAACCGCATAGAATCCGGCTTCATCTGCGAGCTCCATATCATAGCTCTTTTTGGAGTTCTCTATATAGACCTTTATAGCGGCCGCATCAGGATAAAAAGCCTGGATCAGAAAACTCGATCCAACCTTGTGGGCGCCTAAGATCCTATGAGGGTTGTCACCGTCAGAATAGATAATCTCCTCTATCTCCGGCCAGTTCATCATTTTGTAAAGCTTATTATTCATTGGGCTCCTCCCTGATATATTTAATCAGATATCATTTACAGTTTACCACAAATGGGGTGGATAAATAACCCACTGAGAAGTTTTGGTTCAAACCACGTAGATTTTGGAGGCATGAGTTTTCCTGCATCCGCCACTGCAAAGAGCTCATCAATGGAGGTTGGATACATGGAAAAAGCCACCTCCATATCTTCATTGCAGCGCCTTTCCAGCTCCCCAAGTCCTCTTATGCCACCCACAAAGTCGATCCTCTTATCACTTCTGGGGTCCCCTATCCCCAGCATAGGAGAAAGAACCTCATTCTGAAGGATGGAAACGTCAAGTCCCTCCACAGGGTCATCCTTCATTATGTCTCTATGAGCCTTAAGCCTGTACCATTGTTTTTCAAGCAAAAGCCCAAACTCTCCCTTTGCAGAGGGCTTCACTGCGCAGTCTTCCTTTTTGACATCAAACTTTTCTAAAAGCCTGTCAAGAAACTCTCCTGCAGTCATTCCGTTAAGATCCTTTATAAGGCGGTTATAATCCATTATCATAAGCTGGGTATCAGGGAAAAGAACCGACAAAAAATAGTCATATTCCTGTTTGCCGCGAACCTTTCCCTCGTCCTCTTTTCTTTTCCGAAGGCCCACCTTTACCGCAGAAGCGCATCTGTGATGTCCGTCAGCAATATATATATCGTTTATTCCCGCAAAAGACCTGCTGATCATGTTGTTCTCTTCTTCATCCTCCATGACCCAGACACGGTTGCGCACACCGTCTTCGGAAACAAAATCGTAAACGGGGGTGTCCACCTCTTTTACCCGGTCGACAATCTGGCTGATGATGTCATTCTCCCTGTAGCACAGGAAAATAGGTCCTGTCTGAGCCTTGCAGTTGTAGACATGCTCTATCCTGTCCTTCTCCTTGTCTTCTCTGGTGTTCTCGTGCTTCTTGATAACATTATTAAGATAGTCGTCAATGGAGGAAAGGGCCACGATCCCGGTCTGTATCCGGCCGTTCATGGTCTGCTCATAGATGTAATAACAGTTTTCTTCATCCTGAATGAAGTCTTTTTTCTCAATCCTGTTCCAAAGTACCTCACCGGCTTTGGCATAGACTTCGGGAGCGTACATGTCATGGTCTTCCGGGAAAAAAGTTTCCGGCCTGTCGATGGACAGAAACGAATCCGGATTCTTTTTGACTGCCTCATAAGCTTCCTTCCTGTTGAAAACATCGTAGGGAAGGGATGCTATGATCTCCTCCTTGCCCTTAGCGGGTCTGTAGGCTTTAAAGGGCCTTATATCTGCCATTTGTATTTCCCCCTTCATAATTTTAGGAGAGATCCCGGGATAAGGACCTCTCCTATTCATTCTACTATTATTATAAAGATATTAAAGGTCTTTTCTTACAACTCTTACGCGGATTACTCCGTCAACCTTTGCAAGTTTCTTGACGATAGAATCTGTCACGCCATCCTCGATATCAATGAGGGTGTATGCATAGTCACCCTTTGACTTGTTGGTCATGTCTGAGATATTGTGGCCTGCGTCGCCCAGAACAGATGTGAACTGAGAGATCATGTTGGCAACATTCTTGTGGAAGATTGCAACCCTGGGTCTTGTGCAGATGCCCATATCGCAATTGGGGAAGTTCACAGAGTTGTTGATATTGCCGTTCTCAAGATAGTCCTTGAGCTCCAGTACAGCCTTAACAGCGCAGTTGTCCTCTGACTCCTCTGTTGATGCACCAAGATGAGGGATAACTATGCATCCGTCATGTCCTGCAACAACAGGATTCGGGAAATCGGTAACATACTTTCTAATCTTGCCGGAGTTGATGCCTGCAAGCACATCAGCTTCATTGCAGAGAATATCTCTTGCCAGATTGATAAGGATAACACCCTTCTTCATCTTGGCAATGGCATCCTTGTCGATCATGCCCTTTGTGGAATCAAGGGCGGGAACATGGATCGTGATGATATCGCACTTTGAATAGATGTCATCAACATTGGTAACATGCTTAACATCGGATGACAGTCTCCATGCAGCATCGATGGAAAGGTAAGGGTCGTAGCCATAAACCTCCATACCGAGCTGTCTTGCAGCGTTAGCTACACGTACGCCGATGGCACCAAGTCCGATGATACCAAGCTTCTTGCCAAAGATCTCGGTTCCGGCAAATTTCTTCTTGGATTTCTCGGTGAGCTTTGCAATCTCGGGATCTCCCGCATTGGCCTTAACCCACTCGGTTCCGCCAATGATATCACGGGATGCTATGAGCATTGCCGCCAGCACCATCTCTTTAACGCCGTTGGCATTGGCACCCGGAGTGTTGAATACAACGATACCTTCCTGGGCGCATCTGTCCAGGGGGATGTTATTGACACCGGCTCCGGCTCTTGCGATTGCAAGAAGATTCTGGGAAAACTCCATTTCAAGCATGTTGGCGCTTCTTACAAGGATTCCCTCCGCCTCGTCCACATTGTCAACTGCCTGGTAGTTACCGTTGAAATTATTAAGACCGATCTTGGCGATGGGATTTAAACATTTATATCTGAACATCTGTCAATTCTCCTTCTCAAACTTATCCATGAACTCAACCAGTTTCTTAACGCCTTCGATGGGCATTGCGTTATAGATACTCGCCCTCATGCCGCCTACTGTTCTGTGACCCTTAAGGCTTACAAAGCCGGCCTTGGTAGCCTCTGCGATAAACTTGGCATTGAGTTCCTCTGAATCTGTCACAAAAGGAACATTCATAAGAGAGCGGTCCTCAGGTCTTACAGTCCCCTTGAACATCCTGCTCTGATCGAGATAATCGTAAAGGATCGCTGCCTTTTCTTCATTTCTCTTCTTCATCTCTGTAAGGCCACCCTGGGCTTTGAGCCACTTGAATACAAGACCGCACATATAGATGCTCCAGCAGTTGGGCGTGTTATATAAAGAGCCGTTGTCAGCCTGAGTTTTCCATTTAAGCATTGTAGGTGTGTAGGAAGGAACATCATCTGTGATGAGGTCCTCTCTGATAATGCTTATAACAAGTCCGGCAGGGCCAACATTCTTCTGAACGCCGCCGTAGATAACACCATACTTTGTAACATCCACAGGCTCTGAAAGGAAGCAGGATGAAACATCAGATACAAGGATCTTGCCCTTGGTGTTGGGAAGAGTCTTGAACTTTGTTCCGTAAATTGTGTTGTTCTCGCAGATATATACATAGTCAAGATCATCGGCGATATCAAGATCTGAACAATCCGGGATATATGAGAAGGTCTTGTCTGCACTGGATGCAAGCTCTACAGCTTCACCGTACTTCTGAGCTTCCTGATAAGCCTTCTTGGCCCACTGACCGGTGATGATATAGCCGGCCTTTTTATTCTTCATAAGATTGAGAGGCACTGCAGCGAACTGCTGGCTTGCGCCGCCCTGTAAAAAGAGGACCTTGTAATTGTCAGGAATATTCATAAGATCTCTTATATCCTGCTCTGCAGTCTGGATAACGCTGTCGAAGGTCTTGGATCTGTGGCTCATCTCGTTGATTGACATACCGCAGCCATTGTAATCCAGCATTTCTGCTGCAGCCTGTTTCAAAACTTCCTCGGGAAGCACTGCGGGTCCGGCTGAAAAATTATAAACTCGTGACACTTACTTTTCCTCCTGAAACATTTTAATATTTGAAAATTTGAATTATAGATTCTATTCTATTCTCAAATTTATTTTTGTCAATAACGCGATTCCATAATGTTTGTTATTTTATATTTTTTTGATGCATTCGAGCAAAATAAAATCCGGCATAAGGCCGGATTAAATTCATAAAAATACAGTATTTATCAGTAATACATTATTACAGGAGTTCCAACTTCGGCAACTTCCCAAAGCTCTGAAACAGATTCGATCGGACAATTTATACATCCGTGAGAGCCATCGGATTTGTATATTTCGTCGCCAAATTTTTTTCTCCAGTTGGCATCATGAATGCCAACTCCCTTTTCAACTCCCAGCCAATAATTTACATATGAAACATAATCAACTCCATGTAAATAGGTATGATATCTCTTGTTGTAAACATTATAAACACCTGCGGGAGTACCTCTTCCTCTGTTTATATTTCCGGTGACAACAGGCATATCCATTGATAATTTCCCGTCTACATAGTAGTAAAGCATCTGATTTTTCATATCTACTTCTATGAACGTGCTGCCAAGCTTCTGCGATGCATCAACAGTAAGAACTCCGTCAAGTACAGGAAAAGTTTTGATCCCCTTAAGACCCGTCCCGGAAGAAATAAGAGCATTCTTTACATTCTCAAACTCAGCGTCCACATCATAGATCTTGCCGTTTCCCTTTTTTCCCGTAGTGAGGATAACCTCATTTGAAAGGCCGTTTTTGAAGCGTTTCATCATCCATTCAGTATCATGTTCCTCTGCAGATTCCAGAAGAAAATCATATATCCGTTTCTCGGAAACAATGGGATTGCCATCTAAATCCGTAAGGATATCGGCTACTGTATATACACTGTCCGCATCGGGAAGTTCAGTTTCTTTTCCCCCAACAATAAACATGCCTGAGCCGCCGCCTGTCTTCACCTCTTCCTCGGACGCCTTTTCATAGTCCCCAAGAGTAAGTATAAAACCGCTGGCAACTGCGCGGCTAAGTCTCACCGATTCACCGGAAAAGTCATAGGTCACATCAAAATCCTGGAGTTTATCCAATTTCTCGAAGAGATTTGCTCTATCCTGCTCTGAAGCCGTAAGCGTTGTCTCTACATAGCATTCCTCATATTCACTCAGATCCACAACCTCGTCGCCTTCCATCATGGATCTGTATACCCTGTCTGTTATACGTTCTTCAACAGGAATCAGCATATGAGCATTCTCAAGAACAAATCCCTCTCCTGCCCGGATCTTAACACTGCACTTAGCATCGGAAGAGATGTCAAATATCTCCCATTTAGATATGATATCTGACAATTTGTTTTTATCCATTGAAACCTGAGGTTTATAGTTATAGGAAAGATTATCAAAGATATAAAGCCCCCATGCAAAGGGATTTCTGTTGTAAAAGACCTGATTCAGGGCATCGGTATAATCCACTGAGTAGTCTGTATCACCAGCACTCACAAAAAGCCTGGCTTCTTCCCTGTCAAGGACAGCGATCCCCTGATATGGATACCTGGCAATAAGCTCCTCGTTTACTTCACTGACACTTTTTCCCGTGCAGTATACGCCGTTGATCCATGTAAAACAGGGAAAGCCTCCCCGGTAATAAAAACCAAGGAGGCAATAAATAACTGCCAGGATTGCTATGGTGGCAAGAAAGCCAATGGATACTCCACGCAATACTTTTTTCATTCCCCTAAAGCTCCGTTTAATTACTTATTTTTAGCAGCAAGGTCCGAGGCATCAAAGGCTTCACTTATGGAAGCTCCTGGAGATACCATGGGAAATACCTTATCATCCTCTTCAATGATGCAGTCGATAAGCACCGGCCCATTGGCAGCAAGTGCCTTTTTAAGGGCAGGTACCACCTCGGACTTTTTGGTTACTCTTATAGCCATGCATCCAAGGCCTTCAGCCACCTTGCAGTAATCAACCTTATCTTCGAATACAGTCTGAGAATAATGCTGCTGGTAGAACAATGTCTGCCACTGTCTTACCATTCCAAGAACATGGTTGTTGATAACGATCTCAATTATATGAAGGTTGTATCTTGAGGCAGTAGCCAGCTCGTTCATGTTCATGCGAAAGCACCCGTCTCCGGCAACATTTACGCATACCTTATCCGGATTACCGACTTTGGCTCCTATGCAGGCACCAAGCCCGTACCCCATTGTTCCAAGGCCTCCTGATGTAAGGAAAGTTCTGGGATTCTTGAATTTATAGTACTGGGCAGCCCACATCTGGTGCTGGCCCACATCGGTTGAGATTATTGCATTACTGTCTGTAAGCTTATCCAGTTCCTCAATGATGTAGGGACAGGTAAGCTTCTTGGTCTCGTAGCTGAGCGGGTATTTCTTCTTATAATCAAAAATCTTCTCAAGCCATTCCGAGTGATCAAGCTTTTCAAGTCTTTCATTGAGAATGGAAAGTACCTGCTTAAGATCTCCGACAATGGCGTGATTGGTTCTGATATTCTTGTTGATCTCGGCAGCATCGATATCGATCTGAAGGATCTTTGCCTTGGACGCAAAGGTTCTGGCATTTCCTGTTACTCTGTCAGAAAATCTTGCACCCAGGGTGATAAGCAGATCGCATTCACTAACTCCATAGTTAGAGGTCTTGGTACCATGCATACCGATCATTCCGGTATATAGCTTATCGGAAGCGTCAAAAGCACCTTTACCCATCAGTGTATCGCAAACCGGCGCATCGATGGTCTTTGCAAACTTCCGAAGTTCCTCAGAGGCTCCGGAAATAACAGCACCTCCGCCCACATAGATATAAGGCCTCTTTGAAGCTTTGATAAGTTTAAGAGCCTGTTTGATATCGTCCTCAGTATACTTCCTTGCAGGTTCTTCCTCGGTTATCTGAACAGGCCTGTAATCACAGGTATTGGCAGTAACATCCTTGGTAATGTCCACCAGCACAGGGCCGGGACGACCTGTTCTTGCAATCTTAAAGGCTTTTCTAATGGTGTCGGCTAGAACCTTTACATCCTTCACGATGTAGCCATGCTTGGTAATAGGCATTGTAATTCCGGCGATATCCACCTCCTGAAATGTATCTTTTCCCAAAAGAGGAAGATTTACATTGCAGGTGATGGCAACCATGGGAACCGAGTCCATGTAGGCTGTAGCAATACCGGTTACAAGGTTTGTGGAACCGGGGCCGCTGGTGGCAAAGCAAACACCGACCTTGCCGGTGGATCTGGCATAGCCGTCTGCCGCATGGGCAGCGCCCTGCTCGTGAGATGTAAGAATGTGCAGAAAATTATCCTGCTGTTTGTAGAGTTCATCGTAGATATTCAGGATAGTTCCCCCGGGATATCCGAATATGGTATCAACGCCCTGTTCCTTAAGGCATTCAAGTACAATCTGTGATCCTGTAAGCTGCATAATATTCACTCCTCATATAAACAATACTTTTTTCAAATTCAGATCATGCTCTGGGGATCTCGAGAATTGCTCCTCTGTATCCGCTGGTCACAAGCTCTCTGTATCTTGAAAGATAGCCTGTGGTAACCTTGGGCTCTCTTGGCTGCCATTTCTCTCTTCTCTTTGCCAGCTCCTCATCTGAAACCTTGACATTAAGAGCATTGCCCGGAATATCGATGCTGATGATATCACCTTCCTCAACAAGAGCGATAGGTCCGCCCACAGCTGCCTCCGGAGATACATGTCCGATGGATGCGCCGCGACTTGCCCCTGAGAATCTTCCGTCTGTGATAAGTGCAACGGATGATCCAAGGCCTCTTCCGGCAATAGCTGATGTGGGATTCAGCATCTCTCTCATTCCGGGGCCGCCCTTAGGTCCTTCATATCTTATAACAACAACATCTCCCTCAACGATCTTGCCTCCGAGGATTGCTTCTATGGCATCTTCCTCGCAGTCAAATACCCTTGCAGGTCCTTCGTGAACCATCATTTCGGGAACAACAGCACTCTTCTTGACGATACCTGTATCGGGTGCAAGATTTCCCTTAAGAACAGCGATTCCGCCGGTCTGCATATAAGGATTGTCTATAGGTCTTATAACCTCAGGATTTCTGTTAACCACACCTTCAAGGTTCTCTCTGATGGTCTTGCCTGTTGCCGTGATAAGATCGGTGTTGATAAGGTTCTTTTTTACAAGCTCACTCATAACCGCAAGAACGCCGCCGGCTTCGTTGAGGTCTTCCATGTAGGTGGGACCTGCAGGCGCAAGATGGCAAAGATTAGGAGTTCTTGAGGATACTTCATTGGCAATTTCCATATCAAGTTCAACGCCTGCTTCATGAGCAATTGCAGGAAGATGAAGCATTGTGTTGGTGGAACATCCAAGGGCCATATCCATAGTCATGGCGTTCATGAACGCCTCTTTTGTCATGATATCTCTGGGGCGGATGTTCTTCTCAACCAGCCTCATTACTGCGTAGCCGGCCTGCTTAGCAAGTCTGATACGAGCAGAGTAAACTGCGGGGATGGTTCCGTTTCCGGGAAGCCCCATACCGATTGCCTCTGTAAGGCAGTTCATGGAGTTTGCTGTATACATACCTGAGCAGGATCCGCAGGTAGGGCACGCCTTCTCCTCGAATTCACACAGCTTCTCTTGCGTCATCTTGCCGGCAGAAACGCTTCCTACCGCCTCAAACATCGAAGAAAGCGAAGTCTTGTGTCCGTCTATTCTTCCGGCCATCATGGGACCACCCGAAACAAATACAGTAGGAATGTTCACTCTGGCAGCTGCCATCAAAAGTCCGGGAACATTCTTGTCGCAGTTGGGAATGCATACCATTCCGTCAAAAGCATGGGCTGTGGCAAGACACTCCGTGCTGTCCGCAATAAGGTCTCTTGTAACCAGAGAGTACTTCATTCCGATATGGCCCATGGCAATGCCGTCACAAACCGCAATGGCAGGTACGACTACAGGCATTCCGCCTGCCTCTGCAACAGCCAGCTTGACGGCCTCTGTGATCTTATCAAGATTCATGTGTCCGGGAACGATCTCATTATATGAGCTCACAATACCGATAAGTGGTCTGTTCCTCTCCTCCTCGGTAAAACCAAGAGCGTTAAACAAACTTCTGTGAGGAGCCTGCTGAAGCCCCTTAAAAACTCTGTCACTATTCATAGCCATATCCTCTCTCCTTTATTTTACGTATAGTATAAAATTTTCATTTTCATAAATCGGGTGCATACGGTCAAGATAACCCCAGTCGATGGTGTCGTAGTCCGCATAGAACTTCCAGGTGTTATTGCCGCTATAGCCCGGTTCAAGCATATCTTTATCTATTATAACGCAATCAGCATCCTGTACATCAGTTTTTTGACAGTCAATGTCCCAGCCGAATTTCAAAAGGTAACGCTGATCACAGTCAAGGGCAGCCACATTGTTTCTCTTACCAACGTTGGCAATATAGAGTGTATTGAAAAGGTCGTTCTCCCTCTCTCCCAGCTGACTGCTGAAATCATCACTAAGTACCCTGAATCCGAAGAATATCAGACAGATAAGTATCGGAGTATAGATCCCGATTCCCGAGAACCACTTATCATCTCTGTAAACCGTCTCATTTTCCCTGTGAATTGTCTTTGCTGCCTTTTTATCCGGTGCAAGCTTGTGCCTGTTATAAAGCCTTATGCCCATATTCACCATCATTTCCATAAACATGGCAAAAGACAATGTAATGACAAACGCGCCGTAACCAAAAACCTTATGGTATGGAAGCTTATGCGCCATGATCAGCATTAAGGGAGTGATAAGCACATTGGAAACCATCACAAGGTTAATAACAGTTCTGCTGTAGGCAAAGTGCCTTATGCATTCGACAAAAGCAGCTATAAGACTGCCTATCACCACCAGGAATACCATAACTGCAAGCCCGGGAAAGATATAGTCGCAAAACCCGAACAGCCATCCCACGAACATCTTCTTAAACATCTCAGGATCAACGCTTCTGACATAGGGATGATCCCGCATGAACCTGAATCCCGTAAGAATAGACATCACCGGAGCTCTCACAAGAATGGTCCCTCTGCTAAGTTTATAAAACGGCGAATGCTCGTTTTCGATGAGCATTCTGGAACCTTCATTGAGCCAGATAAGTCCGTACAGGACCAGTGTGATAACAGCCGGCAGGAAAATACTCTTAACAAATCTGACGAACTTCTTGAGATAGACGTTATTGGACCTTTTGCTGTAAACCTCTCTGTTTCTGTATGCATTGATCAAAAGATATATCGATACAGCCACACACATAGGTAGGATCCAGTATATGCTTCCCGGCACGGTATACATTCCCAAAGCAAAGGCAAAGCACAGCCACAGATAATATACAGAGCCGGTTTCCTCCACACTGCATATATATCCGGCTATATATACGGACAAAAGGAAGCATGTGGTTGCCAGAGTATAGCCCCTTCCCTGAACACTGTATTCATTGACAATCTGCATGGAGGAATACAAAAGCGAGGCACCAAAGGGGATCCAGTGGGAATAATATCTCCTGCAGATCTTGTTGACCAGGATAAGGTTGGAAATTGCGCCAACATAGGAAACGCCTCTTAACCCAATATAGGGATTCCCGCAAAGATCAATTATCGAAGAAAGCAGTGAATACCCTACGTGGTTGTTGGATGAGGGCCATGACAACGCCGCATGGAGCGGACCCCTGCTGATAAAGTGATAATAGGTGTAAAGCTCATCGTACTGAGGAGTGATGGCAAACATTCTCCACAGGTAATAAACGGACATTCCTATTATAAAAAGAACCGTGGCCATCATCTCAGGTTCATGGGGCAATAGGTCATATATTCTCTTTTCTGTTTTATAGGTAAAGGATTCGTTCAACCAGTAAGTCTCCCATTTCTCTGCATCCAACCTTCTTAAACTCGCCTTCATTGGCGCTTCCCATAAGATCGGTGGTGCGGTAGCCCTCTTCAAGGACCTTTCTTACGGCATTCTCAATAGAGTCTGCCTCTTTATCAAGATTAAATGTATATCTGAGCATCATAGCAGCCGAAAGAACCGTAGCAATGGGATTTGCAATATCCTTTCCGGCGATATCGGGAGCGCTTCCGTGACTGGGCTCATAGAGGCCAAAGCTTGAATCATTTAAGGATGCGCTGGGCAGCATTCCGATGGAACCTGTGATCATACTGGCTTCATCGGAAAGAATATCTCCGAACATGTTCTCGGTAAGGACCACATCAAACTGAGCCGGATCTCTTACCAGCTGCATAGCGCAGTTATCGACAAGCATGTGCTCAAGGGCAACATCGGGATAATCCTTTGCAACCTCCTCAACAACCTTTCTCCAGAGTCTCGAAGAATCAAGAACGTTGGCCTTATCCACGCTGATAACGCTCTTTCTGCGCTTTCTTGCAACTTCAAAAGCTTTAATGGCGATCCTTCTGATCTCACTCTCTTTGTAGACAAGAGTGTCTGTAGCGGTAAGCTCGCCGTCCACCTCTTTGGTGTAACGCTCGCCAAAATACAGACCACCTGTGAGTTCTCTCATGATCAACATGTCAAATCCTTTTACCGCAGCTTCTTCCTTAAGAGGACATGCCTCCTTGAGCTGAGGATAAAGATACGCAGGACGAAGATTTGCAAAAAGTCCAAGGGCCTTACGAATACCTAAAAGGCCCGCCTCAGGTCTTTTGGAAGGTTCAAGTTTGTACCAGGGGGAGGTGGAAGTATTTCCACCGATAGAGCCCATAAGCACCGCATCCGCAGCCTTGGCCGCATCTATGGTCTCCTGGGTTAAAGGAACGCCGTAGGCATCAATGGAGCATCCCCCCATAAGAACGTCCCTAAAGTTCATTTCGTGGTCATAAACCAAAGCCACCTTGTTAAGTACCTTTTTGGCCTGTGCTACAATCTCGGGGCCAATGCCGTCACCGGGGATACATGTGATGTTCAGCTTCATAACTCATACTCCTCCTATTTGAAAAATAAGCCCGACCGGAGACCCGATCAGGCTTAAGTATAGACATGACAATTATTACTTCTTCTTGGAATCAGAAGTATCATTAGATGTTGCAACCGCGTCTTCAGGCTTTTCAACCTCAACGATGGCCTCCTTTACCATAGGGATACGGCAGTTCTTGTTGTTGCCGAACTCTACGATAACCATGTCGTCATTGATGTCGATAACAGTACCGATGAAACCACCGGTAGTTCTAACGCTGTCGCCTACAGCCAGAGCAGCAAGTGTCTGCGCTTTCTGTTTCTGTTCCTTCCTCTGCGGACGCATGAAAAGAAAATAGAAAACTCCGATAACGGCTGCGTAAACAACAATCATCGAAACGATGCTTGTGGTATTTGCTTGTGCTTCAGTTAAAAGTAAACCCATAACTTCCTCCCATAAAATATTTTAATACACCCATCAATAATACTAAAAAGACGTTTCAAATTCAAGTACGCCTTATCCTTTTCTCCAGTTTCTTGCAATATCATATCGCTCGCCTGTCTGTTTGCCGTCAAACTCCATCATTCCTTCTATCATGGATTTCTTGTAGGAGGCAAAAGAGCCATTATCAAGCGCATCTCTTATCTCTTCCATCATGTGATTGTAAAAATAAAGGTTGTGAAGGACACAAAGCCTCATGCCCAGCATCTCTCCGGCCTTTAAAAGATGTCTTATATATGCCTTTGAATAACGTCTGCAGGCAGGGCATTGGCAACCCTCTTCTATGGGAGTGTTGTCATATTCATAAATTGCATTAAGAATATTGATATGACCGCGTTTGGTATAAAGGTGCCCATGTCTTCCGTTTCGACTCGGATATACGCAATCAAAAAAATCTACCCCTCTGTCCACGGCTTCAAGAATATTGGCAGGAGTGCCAACTCCCATAAGATAAGTGGGCTTATTCTGAGGAAGGTAAGGAACCACCGTATCCAGCACATGATACATCTCCTCATGGGTCTCGCCTACAGCAAGACCGCCGACAGCATAGCCGTCAAGGTCAAGTTCACTGATCCTCTTTGCGTGTTCTATCCTGATATCATCAAAAATGGCACCCTGATTGATCCCAAACAGCATCTGATGAGGGTTCACCGTATAAGGAAGGCTGTTGAGCCTGTTCATCTCATTTTTGCAGCGAAGGAGCCATCTTGTGGTTCTGTCCACCGAGCGTTGAACATATTCCTTCTCGGCTCTTGCCGAAGGACATTCATCAAAAGCCATGGCTATGGTGGATCCAAGGTGAGATTGTATACGCATACTCTCCTCAGGTCCCATGAAAAGCTTGTGCCCGTCAATGTGCGAGTGGAAATAAACTCCCTCTTCCTTTATTCTCCTTGTCTTGGCAAGAGAAAAGACCTGAAATCCGCCTGAATCAGTAAGAATAGGCTTCTTGCAGGACATAAATTCATGAAGTCCGCCCATTCTGTAGATCACATCGTCTCCGGGTCTTAAGTGTAAATGATAAGTATTGGACAGGACTACCTGAGTACCGATTTCCTCAAGGTCCTGAGTGGAAACACCGCCCTTTATTGCCGCAACCGTTGCTACATTCATAAATACAGGAGTCTGAACTGTGCCGTGTACGGTCTCAAATTCGGCTCTTTTGGCATTTCCTTCTGTCTTTAAAATCTTGTACATACAAATCCTCTCAAAGCATATTACTCTACATACATGTTCCAGAACTCTTCCAGACATATATTGTTCTGTGTAATTACTGTAGCAGCGTCGATTCCAACATACCTGAAGTGCCAGGGTTCGTACTCAATGCTGGTAATCTCCTCTTTGCCCTGAGGATATCTTAATATGAAGCCATACTTACAGCTGTTCTGCGCAAGCCACTTGCCTGCAGCGGTATCACCAAATCCTTCGTCAAGACTGGTGTAATCAGCTGTGATAATATCAACAGCAAGGCCTATCTGATGCTCCGATGAGCCCGGAACAGTCACTGCCTGAGATGCAAGGTTATAAGCATCCATGTAGGACATTCCGCCGCCCATGTAGCGATTGACCTTATTTGAGAAAAGCATGGTCTGCCTGTCAATGTCTCTGTAAGGAGAACAAACTATAAGCCCTATACCGTCTGCTCTTGCAGCCTTGAGCATTTCCTTAAGCGGAGAGATAACTCTCTCATCGCACTGCATGCTTCCGCTGATGGTCCCAAGATTAAAACTGTAATCGTCGGGGATCGGATGCTGCTTGTTAACAAGAATGATCTTCCAGTCATCACTGCTAAAGGCATGCTCCGAAGAATTTCCCAGAGGAACACTTTCTTCCTCGGAAATCACTGTTTCCGTATCATCTGCCGCAAGAATATCATTGAAGGAAACCATGTTCTCGACCTCCGCGGCATCAGGATTCACAACTTCACTTGCCTCCTGAAGCACTTCTTCATCAACGCCATCGGGGGCAGCAAGTTCCGCGCTGCTCTCTGCCACCTCAGCTTCGGATATCACAACATCCTCAACATAGGTGGTATCATCCAGAGTGTTATTAGAAGCAAAGCTGATATTCAGCGACATTGCCGGATAAGAAAAGCTGCTGCTAGCCGCAAAAAACAGAATAATGCAGGCAAGAGCTGTAAACCTCTTGGTATTTCTGTAGAAATAAAACAGGAAATTATAACAAGTGATTGCGATAACGGCATAGGCCAGTCCCAAATAAGAAAAAGCCTTGTGCTTTCTATTAAATTTTTCAACCTGAGAAATCACCTTGTTCTTAAAGGTGAGCTTCTTTTGCAGGTTATCGGCGTTCATATCTTAAAATCCCCTCAAATACTTCAGATATAACTGCTCAATAAAAATTACAGATAATATTATATCTCTATTTCATTAATAATTCACTTCTTTTTTGTGCTATACTTATTAAAATTCTATTTACGGAGATAATTTATGGCAGGATCAACCATAGGAAAAAACATTGTTCTTACCACCTGGGGTGAGTCCCACGGAGCAGCTTTGGGAGTTGTCGTTGACGGTTTTCCCGCAGGTATGGATCTTAATGAAAAAGACATTCAGGCTTTTCTTGACAGACGCAAGCCCGGAACCTCATCAGCCACCACCTCCCGCAAGGAGGATGATCTTGTTGAGATCCTTTCCGGAGTTTTTGAAGGAAAGACAACAGGAACTCCCATTTCTTTAATAGTAAGAAACACATCCCAGCGCTCTTCCGATTACAACGAGATCGCAAAGTGCTATCGTCCGGGGCATGCCGACTTTGGCTTTGACCGGAAATACGGTTTCAGGGATCATCGCGGCGGCGGAAGGTCTTCAGGCCGCGAGACCGTAGGGCGAGTTGCAGCCGGTGCCCTTTGCAGCAAGCTTCTTGGCGAAATGGGTATAACCGTCACAGCCTACACAAAGTCCATCGGAGATGTTGAAATTGACCCTTCCTCTTTTGACGCAGATCTTCGTCTTGCCACAGCCACAGCTATGCCCGACGCAGAAGCTGACAAGAGGGCCATGGAGCTTATCTCCAGATGCAGGGAAGAAAACGATTCTGTTGGTGGCGTCATAGAATGCCGCATAAAGGGTGTACCTGCAGGAGTCGGAGAACCTGTATTTGACAAGCTTGACGCCCTTCTTGCAAGAGCTGTTATGAGCATAGGTGCTGTTAAAGCCGTAGAGATCGGCGACGGATGCCTTGTATCCTTGTATCACGGATCAGATAACAACGATCCCTTTGAATCCGATGGCCTTAATATTTATAAAAAGTCCAATCATTCAGGTGGCATCCTTGGAGGAATGTCTGATGGAAGTGAGATCATAGTAAGAGCTTACGTCAAGCCCACTCCCAGCATCTTCAGAACTCAGGATACCGTAAGCATAGACGGGGAAAACATCTCTATTAACATCAAGGGTCGCCACGATCCGGTTGTTGTCCCTAGAGCAGTTGTTGTGGTCGAATCAATGTGTGCCCATGTACTGCTTGACCTTATGATCAGCAATATGTCTTCAAGAGCCGAAAGCATAAAGCATTTCTACGGCAAAGAATAAGAACATGTGCCGCGAGTGTACATCAAAAAAGCCCTGTCCGTATGGACAGGGCATATTTTTTAACCTTCGATCTTATGGAAGATAATGCAGTTGGGTCTTGTTACCGGAAGCTCAGGTCCGTTCATGACCATGGTTCCCTTCTCCATATCAACAGTGAAGAATGTCAGTGAATCAGACTCATGATTTAAGGAAACAAGATGCTTGTTGTCAGGGAAAAGAGCCACATCCTTGGGGTACTCTCCCGCAACCGGAAGCTGGATCTGCTTGGTAAGAAGTCCGGTCTCCTTGTTCACCTTAAACACTATAGCGTTGTTCTCTCCTGCTGTTGAACTTACAAGATAGTTGTAATCCTCTGAGAATGTCAGAGCACTGCTGGCAACACCGATGGAATCCGACTCATCGGAGTTTGATACCTCCTGAATCTTGTTAAACTCAGGAAGTCCGTTCTCCTCATGATACTCATAAACATCTATAGCACACTTCTGCTCAAGGCATACATAGAGGAATCTTCCGTCCTTGGAGAACTGCATATGTCTTGGCGAAGACTCCTGATCGCAGTGGATCACGTCAACTTCTTTGACCTTGCCTGTCTCCTTGTCCCAGGAGTAGATGTTGATCCTGTCCATTCCAAGATCTGCAGCCAGCATGTATTTGTTGTCCTTGGAAATTTTGATGCACTGTACGTGAGGAACGTGGTTCCTTCCGGCAGCGGTTCCAAGGCCCTTGTGATATCTCTCGTCAGTGATCTCTCCGATGCTTCCGTCCTTGTTAAGCTTTAAAATTGTAACCTTACCGTCGTGATAGCCTGCAGTCATAAGGAAGTTATCTCCCTGATCCTCGTTTACATAGCAGCCTCTCATGCCGTTGATGGATGCCTCATTTAAAAACTCAAGACTTCCGTCCGCAAGGATGTGATAGGACTCAACTCCCGCATCGGTGATGGAATAAAGAGTCTTCCTGTTATGGGAAATACCGATATAAGATGAATTGGTGATCTCAACCTTCTGTTTCTCGTAAAGTCTGCCTTTCTTAAGGTCAACATCATAGATCCTGATCCCGTATTTGGTGCCCAAGCCTGATGTATAGCTTGCCACATATGCCACATATTTATCTTTTGCAGCCATTGTCTTAGTGCCTCCTAAGCATAATATAAAAAATCCCTTATTTATCATATTCTATCACAGGTGATTCAAACTTTAAACATAAAAACAGCTCCCGGCATCAATATCCGGGAGCTGTTGTATACCCTGCTTTAAGGTTTATGGCCAGTTTTTACAGGTTCCGTTCACACAAACGCCTGCATATCCGTTGGCAAGCATTACAGCCTTATCGGACTCGGAAATCTTAGGAGAAGCATAGCCAAGTGAGCTTGCAACTTTAAAGTAGTTGGCACTTCCGTTATTGGCAATGCCCTTGTAATTAAAGGGAACCATATGTCCTTTTCCGTCTGAAAGTGAGAAGGAAGCCATTCCTACTCCGCTCTCATTGTTCATCATCGCAACATCGCCGATCTTTACGACGCTTCCCGTCTTGCCGTTTGCAAGCGAAACGGTTTCAGTCACGGATGCAGCTGCAGCCGGCTTTCCGGGTTTTACATTGACCTGTATAACGTCCCACTTATCCGTTGTCTGAAGTCTGTCATCGACAACATAGAAATAGAAATCCATGGTCTTTGCTGTCTCGTCTGCGCCTACATGGAAGGTGATCTTCTGAGTTCCGCTCTTAAAGGATGCCTCAAGTCTGGTAGCCTTACTGGTCGATCCCTTGATGTAATAGGTATAATCATAAGTAGATCTGAGCCCCATTGTATAACTTGATCCTGCTTCTACAGTGATAACGGAATCCTGAAAATCCATCACCTCTGTATCTGCGCCGTAGGCAAAAGAATTAACTGCCGGCATTGAAGCGAGCATAAATACTGAAAGTGCAATACCTAAAATTGTTCTGATAGTCTTATTCATGTGTTTTTTTCCTCCAAATATACTTTATCTTTTTCTAATTATAGTTGAAGTATACGTAATTGCACATAAAATATTTCTAAACTGTGTAAAGTAATTATTCTTATTTCAGCACATTCATATCGCAGTTGCCCGGAACTCCGGGTACACTTCCCTTGGACGTGTACTGCCACATATCATACCTGGTGGCAGTATAGGTGGGAATATCCACATACTGAGCCATCCAGATCCTGTAATCCGTCAGACTTGCAGTGTTTATCCTGTTCTCAAACCAGAGTTTATTGGAATATATCCCTGCAGTATAGCCGGCGTTGGACACTGTTGCCAGAAAAGCCCTGCAGATCTCGGTCCTCTCCTCAGGGCTGATGGCATCGCCTCTTCCGTTACTCTTTTCAACATCAAGATAGACCGGATAGGAAAGACTGTAGCCACTAAGAAGATCAATCACAAGAGAAGCCTCTTCTACTGCCTCCTGCACGTTAACCGCCTGGGAAAAGAAATAGACGCCAACCCCAAGGCCAGCTTGGATAGCACCGTTCATATTAGTCTGATACATGGGATCAACTACAAGAACTCCCGAGGAAGATCCTCTGTAGCCGCACCTTATCATGGCAAAGCCTATACCGGCTCCCTTTACCTGGTTCCAGTCTATATTTCCATTGTGCTTGGATACATCAATTCCCTTGGCTCCGGCATGGGCGGATTCATACTCCGCTGTCTGAGTAATGTTTGAGGCACCGGCGTTTTTCTCAGCCAGGGCCCTCTGCCTTTCCGCCTCGGCAGCCTCAGATTCTATCTGAGCTATGAGATCCTCATCCTCTTCGGTCCATTCATCAAAAGCTTCGTCCTCGGAATAATCCTCTTCTGAAACTTCCGTGGTCTCATCCACATCAGCGACCTTCGTGTCTTCCTCAGCCACATTGATCTGTGACTCCGCAACAACTTTATCTTTTACATCTATCTTCACAAACTGGCTTGTATCCTCAATGGTCCTGCCTTCATTGAGTAGCGAAAGAAGCGCCGCAGCTCTGTCCTCAGTGGAGGCCGTGGCAGACGAGTCCTCTTTTGTTTTCTCAATTCCCTCCTCCGCAAGAAGTTCATCTCCGTCAATAAGGCCCATATTAAGAGCTTCCAGGGTGCTCACATTCTCGAAGATCGAATCATCACTATTCACTTTTTCTGAATCATCCTTAAAAAGACGAATAAAAAACCCTGCCACAACAAGTATAGCAAGGGCTCCTATCACTCCAAGCATGATCTTCACAAGTCTGTTATCCAATGATGTCTGTCCTTCAATACTCAGATATATGTAATGTTAAGATCGTTTCCTTTTACGGTAACTTTCGCCTCAGCTCCCATGATGGTGGGAAGAAGAGGATCTATGTGAGAGATTTCAGCATCCATGATAATGGGTTTTCCAAGAACATCCAGTGCGCCGGTGACGGCATTATACTGGTCTGCTCCCAGCATTTCCGCTCCCCAGGACGCCTTGGGCCTTCCGATGATAAAGCCCGCTGCGCTGTCAAACCAGCCGGCCTCTCGCAGGTTCCAGAGGCTCCTTCTTATCTCCATGGGAGTAAGATCGCAGGCCTCCATGATCCAGATCACATTCTTGTGCTTCTCATTGAACTGCTTCATTCTGTCGAACCTTGTACCGGTGAAGTGAAGGAGAATATCAAGACATCCTCCAAGAAGTACGCCTTCCATCACAATTTCTTTTCCCTCAGAAGGTTTGATAGTACCGTTTTCTCCGATATAGGAAACCAGCTCCCTGTCTTTGTTGAAGGCATAGGGGGCTCTTAGCATTTCCTCGGTGTACACCTCAGGCGCCTCACCATCTTCCTCCAACACAAATCTCTTATATCCGTCAAAAGAGCTTTTGGTGCCCTCAAGGATTGCGAAGGCATCTTCCTCAGGCATCTCCCACTTCTTGGCGTAGCCGTTTATGCAGGGTCCGTAGATTCCCTGTACTCCGGTGATGGTCACAAGAGGGAAAATAAAGTTGGTATTATCGGAATAGCCGATGAACCACTTGGGCTTGTAGTTCTTAAGTTCCTCGAAATCCACGTATGTGATGGTTTCATTCATAAGCTCACCGCCGCCGGCGGAAATAATGGCATTTATATCATCACGTTTATAGAAATCCACCAGCTCTTTTGCAGCAAAATCAGGCTTGGTGGCAATTCCGATGCCGTCATTCTTAAAGAGTGTCTCTCCCCCTGTGATCTTGTATCCACGCTTTTGGATATTGTCAACGGAAATGAAATACATGGATCTGTAGGGTTCTATCCCGGGGCCGTAGGAAGGCGCCGTGATGCCGATGGTATCTCCCGGCTTTATGGGATCCGGTCTTTTTATCATATTTGTTCTCCCTGAATTATCATTTATTGATGTCTGCGAGCTTGGAATAACTCTTTCTGTAATGTCTGTTCATCTTAATGCAGTCAAAGGTCGACAGATAGTGGCCTTCACCGTGGCGAAGAACTGCTGTGTAGGCTATGCACCCCTTATCCAGGACCATTGCTACAGCCATTGCGTCATCTTCACTGGGTCCAAGGCAGTAAGCCCCGTCTCCGGGAACAAAGACCACGTTGGCATTTTTTCTGATATTGTGAACAACGTCTTCCTGGTTGGCAGGTATCTTAAGCCCTGTGCCGATAAGCTGGGCAAAGTCATCGAGAAGGGGTCTCATATTGTTGGCTCTTCTTGAAACCGTCATGACAGCTTCCGACTTGTTGTGAACTATATATCTGATATCCGGCCTTTTGGCGTAGATGTGCTCATGGACAAACTTGACTCTGCCTGGAGTGTCGGCATTTTCGTAGACTATTTTGCCATCTTCAATACAGCTGTTGAAGCCTACCTCTACTCCGTGGGGCATGTCTGTCTTGCAGATATCCATGAGGAAATTGTTGCAGGCGGTCTCAAGGACTTTGGCCTCGTAGATGGCTTCAGCTGAATTCGTACCAAGGCACACCGTACCGTGGTTTGCCATGATAAGGCTGTTGCTGTCGGAGTATTTCTTAAATCTCAGGGCGACATTCTGTGCAAGCTTGTCGGTTCCGGGAAGTGCATAGGCCGCAACCGGGATCACCATGTCCATATCATCAATATAGGTTTTTATTTTCTTAAGTCCCAAAGTTCCTGCGCAGGAAGCATATACCTGGTGAGTGTGGACTATAAAACCGCAGTCCTTTCTTACCTTGTAACATGCCGCATGTACCTTGCTCTCGCTGGAGGGCTTGTACTCCCCTTCGTAGGAAAGGTCACTTATCTTTACTCTTACTATCATCTCAGGAGTAAGGTCTTCATACCTGATACCGCTGGGAGTTATTAAAAAAGAGTCTTCATCAACTCTGGAACTGATATTTCCCCAGGTTCTTACAAGAAGTCCTATCTCATGAAGTTCTCTTGACACTTCTATTATGTGCTTTCGAGCTTCCAGTAATTCTTCCTTTGTCATGTTCATGGCCTTATCTGCCCCTCCCCTGTTATCTCATATTTATAGGAAGTAAGTTCCTTAAGGCCCATGGGTCCTCTTGCATGGAGCTTCTGAGTGCTGATACCGATCTCAGCGCCAAAGCCGAATTCAAATCCATCGGTAAATCTGGTGGATACATTCACATAAACACAGGCTGCATCAACCCTGTCCAGGAATCTCTGAGCAGTCTCTTTGTTCTCTGTGATGATGGCCTCCGAGTGTCCTGTATTATATCTGTTGATATGAGCAATGGCCTCATCCACATCATTTACTGTCTTAACCGAGATGATGTAGTCAAGGTACTCTTTTCCAAAGTCCTCTTCCGTAGCTTCCAGGGCATCAGCGATTAGAGGTCTGCTTTCCTTGTCAGCCCTTACCTCAACCTTGTGCTCCTGCATTGCCTTAGCAAAAAGAGGAAGAAACTTCTCTTTAATATCCTTATGGACCACAAGAGATTCTGCGGCGTTGCACACACCGATCCTCTGGGTCTTGGCATTGATAATGATGGGAATAGCCTTCTCAAGATCGGCATCCTTATCCACATAGATGTGACAATTGCCGGTTCCGGTCTCGATAACGGGAATGTTGGAATTCTCGACAACAGCCCTTATAAGACCGGCACTTCCCCTTGGAATAAGAACATCGACGTAATCGCTCATCTTCATGAACTGTGTGGTAACGGCCCTGTCAGTGTCCTCGATAAGCTGAACCGCATTCTCGTTGATGCCAAGGTCCTTCAGGGTTTCTCTGATCACCTTCACTATAGCGATATTGCTGTTGATACAGTCGCTGCCGCCCTTTAAGATAGTCGCATTACCGGACTTGAAGGTAAGAGAAAAAGCATCCGGTGTCACATTGGGTCTTGATTCGTAGATGATCCCCACAACTCCCATGGGAACACGAACCTTCCTGATCTTAAGGCCGTTCGGTCTTTCAAATTCCTCAAAAACCTCGCCGACAGGGTCAGGAAGCGCCGCAACCTGTCTAAGTCCCTCGGCGATCCCTTCCATTCTCTTTTCGTTTAAGGTCAGCCTGTCCAAAAGTCCCGGATGCATACCGTTCTTTTTACCGTTTTCCACATCAATGGCATTGGCCTTAATAATATCGGCCGCATTATCAAGGAGTGCCTGCGCCACCTTCAAAAGCGCATCATTCTTGACATTGGTGGAAAGAAACTGAACATCATACTTAGCAGAAAGTGCATTCCTGCAGAGCTCTTCAAGTCCTATATGTGCCATAATTACCCCCATAATTACTGTTCATATGCCTGGTTGATTTTAAGAAAAAAATCTTTTTAGATTATCCCATAATCCTCTCCAAAAGTCTACTAATGGTCCCCTGGGACTGGACTGGGAGACTATTTTTCCTTTAGTAAGCACAACAGCGGATATCGGCTCTACCGCAACACTTCCCGATACAGTCTCAATAGCCTCTGTCCCTGCCTTTGCTCCCTTGACATACACGTTCCATTCTCCCTCGGGAAGATCGATCACAGTTTCAGATTCGTTGGGATTAAATGCAAGGAAAATCTGCTCTGCGCTCTCACCCTCCAGCGTTTTGTCCGAGTTATCCATCACAAAGGCCAGAACATTCTTATCAAGTCCATCAACACCAGAAACTCTTGCTTCAACTTCATCGGCGGAAGAAAGTCTAAGAAGCGAATGCTCTTTTCTGAATGCGATAAGTCCCTTGTAAAACTCAAGATTTTCCTGATACTTGGGATCATCAAGATTCTCCCACTTAATGCTATTGACCTCGTCTCCTGAACTGTAGCTGTTTGAGTCAAAAGAGCCATCTTCTTTAACCTTGGTTCTTAAAATCTCCTCACCCGCCTGCATGAAGGGCACGCCCTCTGAAGTCATGTAGAATGCGGCAGCAAGGTTGTTCATCTTGATCCAGGACTCTTCATTCAGATCTGTTCTTGAGCCTGCGATCCTGTCGAAAAGAGTGTTGTTGTCATGGCAGGAAGCATACTGGATTATCTGCGAAGGATTTTTTGACCAGGTTTCGTTTGCCAGGAATGAATTCGTCATGGCTTTTTCTGCATTTCTTGCTCCGGAAGCCCAGCCAACCTCAGCGGTATTGAACACGCTTCCTTTAAGCCCGTCACGGATATTGTCGTTAAAGAAGGCAAATCCCGGAGTCTTCTCGGAAGACTGCTGTGTTGCCATAGTCACATTCTCTTTTGTCACATCAGTGTTCATGCTCCATCCCTCGCCATAGAAAATGGCATCGGGGTGAGACTCATGAACCTTCTCTACTATCTCATTTATGGTATCTACATCGATAAGGCCCACAAGGTCAAATCTGAAGCCATCGATGTGGTATTCGTCTGCCCAGTAACATACGGAGTCGACGATGTATTTTTTGACCATGCTTCTCTCTGATGCTGTGTCATTGCCGCAGCCTGAACCGTTGGAATATGTTCCGTCAGCATTGATCCTTGAGAAATACCCGGGCACAAGGCGGTTGATGCAAAAGTCCTTTCCACTGTAAACATGGTTGTAAACAACGTCCATGACAACTGAAAGGCCGTTATCATGGAGGCTCTTCACCATCTCTTTAGCCTCTTTGACCCTTACATTTCCGTCGTGGGCATCTGTTGAATATGAGCCCTCGGGAACGTTGTAGTTTACAGGATCATATCCCCAGTTGAAGCGCTCCTGGGTTTCATCGTTCTCATCAACAGACCCAAAATCATAGAAGGGTAAAAGATGTATATGAGTAACTCCAAGTTCCTTGAGATAATCTATACCTGTTGCATTTTGGCCGCTTGTTTTGGTTCCGGTTTCTGTAAAAGCAGTATACTTGCCTGCATTTGTCATTCCGCCGTTTTCATCCACGGAGAAATCGCGGATATGGAGTTCGTATATCACAGCATCGTTGATGCTCTCGCCGCTGTGTGGATTTTTGTCATCTTCCCAGCCTTCAGGGTTGGTGGAGCCAAGGTCAATGACCATAGCTCTTTTCCCGTTGACGCCGGTGGTCCTTGCGTAAGGGTCGCAGGCCTCAACGTTAAGTCCGTCAAGCACTGCTGTGTAGGTGTAGTATGTTCCGGCAAGGTTCTTTGAAACCTCCGCAGTCCATGTGCCTTTCTCCGATTTCGTCATCTCAATGGATTCCAGAAGATCCTTTTTCCAGGAATCGCCGGACTCGTAGAGGTTAACCGATACGCTCTCGGCTGTAGGTGCCCAAACCCTGAACACTGTCCTGTCGGGAGACAATGTCACGCCAAGGTCTCCTCCTTCATAAGTGAAGCTGTCTTCGAACTCTTTTGTTGAGTAAGGAATCGGCATATTTACCGGATATTCCTGTCCATCAAAACCAAGTCGATAGTTTCTGTTAAGATCAAGCTTTGAATCAATTGTCAGAGCATAGAAATACTGACTGTCTGAGGCTTTCTCTTTAAGCTCTGTTCCGGTAACAGCAACCTCTCCAAGTCTTCCGCTCACATAAAAAGTGTCCTTAAACGAATCATCAAGCTCGCCGGTGAGCTCAACAGTTATAGTCTTATCGCCGTCATAAACAGCGCTCTTTAGCTTAGTTCCTGTCACAACATCCTCCCCGTACTCTTTCACCGCACCTTCAACTTTCGATTCCACGTAAGCGTGGACCGTTCCGGAAACCACCTCTGAAATGTCGATGAACTGGTCCATGTCCACATCCTTGTCCCAATCCTGGGTTCTCACAATAAATCCAACTTTAGTCTTGCCTGCGGGAACGCTGTAGGTGGCAACCATCTCACCGTCTTCTTCTTCAAAAGGAATCCCTGCGCCTTCGCCGCCGTCCGGCCACATCCATACATCCCAGCCGTCGTAGTTGCCGTCGTCCCTGTGGTAGTGCAGCTTAAGTGTCACTCCCTCATCAGCTCTTACAGTGATGGATAAGCCCGTTCCGGCAAACATCGTTACCGCCATGACCACTGCCATCAAAAGAGCTATCACATTCCTAAGCTTTACTCTTTTCATTTTATAATCCTCCCCGATCATTATATGGAAAACGTTTTCCTATATATTTTAATGAACCCCAGGGACGGAGTCAAGGGACCATTTTCGAGTTCATTTTCGGATTCAAAAAAATGCCTTCAACCACATCTCCTGTAGTTGAAGGCATCTTCCATTTCACCCTTATAAATCATTTGTTACTGTCCCATTGAATTGTTACCCATATATGTTACTCAGCCCCGACATCATTATCTCTATGCAAGGACTTATTCCTCATTTCAGCCCAGCTGTATTCCGCCATATACTGGCCTCTGAATTCGTTAATTGCCTCCATATCTCCTTCGAGAAGCCTGTAATAGTCGCAGTCCACCAGGTCACGCCTGATTGCAATCTCCCTGTGCTCCCTTATGAGCACCTGCTCCATTCCTATGCTTTTTAGCGTGTTCTTAAGGTCATTGATGATGACCCTGATGCGGTTCTGCTCTGCCTTGGTGTCTCCCCCGTCCTGCCAGAGGGCAAGGGCTATTTCACCGGGAGTACAGGCAGCGCCTTCTCTGTCTATAAGGTAGGCCAGTATTTCTTTTGACTGCCTTCTTTGGAATATAACAGGTTCGCCGTGCCAGTATACATCAAAATGTCCGAAGCACTTAACCACCAGCTTGTCCTTATCCTGAGGCTTTTCGGCAGGCGGATGATACTCAAGCTCACGTTTTACATCCTCTACCGTTACCGGCTTTAACAGGTATCCCTGAGCCTTTATCCTGAAGGCCTCTATGGCATATTCCTCGTATCCTGTTATGAATAACGATCCTTGTTAATGGTGAGAGTTCTTTTGTCTTAACAGCAAAATCAAGCCCTGAGATTCCCTGTATTTCAATGTCAGCAAATTCTACATCAGGCCTTTGACCGCTTTTAATGGCCTCCAGAGCGGCCGCTGCTCTTCCAAATGTCACTATTTCCGCATTCGGCGCAGCTTTTTCAATTACCTTTTTGTTTTCCTCCAGGATGAGTTCTTCATCATCTATTGCAAAAATGAGCATTATTCTTCTCCCAAAGCCAGTTTGATCGTAGCCTTTGTTCCGCGCCCCATGGCAGAATCGATTATCAGTTCACCGCCGACAACACTTTCGACTCTCTCCTTAACATTCATGATGCCTACATGAGACTTCTCCTTATTCTCATATGCTTTTTCCAGAACAAATCCCGGACCGTCGTCCTCAACAGTCACTTCCACATGATTCTCTACGCGCTTTGAGGTTATGGTGACGGTTCCCTTACCGCTGGATTTTTTTCTTACTCCGTAAGTAACCGCATTCTCTACAAGAGGCTGAAGAGTCAGCGTAGGCATCTTAAAATCTGTAAATTCAATATTATATTCAACCGAAAGGTCATTGCCAAAGCGCAGTTTTTGAAGGTCTATATAGCACTTGACGTGGTTGAGCTCCTGTTCAAAGGGAATAGGTTTATCGGCCGTCATTGAATCCATGTTATAGCGCAGATACAGGATAAAATCATCCATAGCTTCCTGCGCCTTTTCTGAATCCGTGGCAACAAGGTGTTTAATTGCCGTCAGGCTGTTGTACATAAAATGAGGCTGGATCTGCCCCAGAAGTATGTCAAGTTTTAGCTTGGCATTCTCAGCTTCTTTAATGTAATACCGCTCTGTCTGATCGCCTATGATATAGACAAGCAAAAACGCGGCTGAGATAACTGTGCTCAGAGCTATGATATGTATTCCGAAAAATCTTGCCTGCACGATCATTGCAATCATAGGCACTATGGAAAATACCAGAAAAGCCTGTCTTTGCTTGGGCCTTAAGCTCTTTCTCCTGTACCAGAGAGTATAAAGATTAACACAGGAAATAATAAGTGTAGGTAAAACCAATACGGGAAACAACGGTCCTCTTCGGTACTCATTCTCGGCATCAATATAGTATATTTTCCCGGAAAAGATGTTATAGACCAAAAGAGCTGTATAAACAATGCAAAGAGCCACCGACACGCCAAAAATCATGTGGTTCATCCATCTTTCTTCGCCACTTTTATACAGCAGAAAACAAGTGAGTATGACCATTAGCAAAGAGGCCATAAAAGCCTGGCCAAACATTACAAAGCGAGAAAGCAAAACCCAGAAGTATTCTGTCTTAAAGTAGATGAGTTCTCTGACGAGGATAAAGATGATATAAAGACTCAGCCCGGAAAACAACGCAGCAATAAACCTTCGCGTCTTTTTATCAATATTGCGGTTTATCCATACCTGAAAAAGTCCAATAAGCGATATGGCAAATCCTGCTGTTATGAAGATCAGATTTATGGTCCTTATTTGATCGGTCATACTTTAGCTGTCTCCGTTGTCAATACAAATCAACAATAACAGTTAATTAAGCACTTTTTAAGTACATATTCATTATACAGGACCTAACTTATATAGAAAATTAAAAAAGCAGAAAAAAAAACGGAACGGTTCCCTTAACCCCTGTTACCAGGTAAGTCAAGGAGGACCGTCCCCATATATTAAATACCCCTAAAGAAAAACTCAAATTTAATATTTCCCGAATTCGGGAGAAGGTACTGCGGATGAGGACTAGCCCCCCAGCTGTCATCTCCTGCAACACCCATCTGCATCAGGCTTGCCCTTACTACCGTGTAATGAACCTGCGGAAGCTCATAAGGATGCATTGCATTCTCCACCTCATGAGGTGTAAAGGGAAGTGCACTGAAATAGAAAGGCTTACCGAAGAACATCATTCCGTGTCCCTTCTTATCTGTCACCTTGCCATATCTTACATCACACTTGTTGCCGCACTCCTGAGGAACAAGGTACTTTGCCATGTTGTCCTTAACTTCGTTGTGATAGATGCCAAGTTTTCCGCCATTTTTCCTGTCCGCGTAGGTTTCTTCCGGACCAAGACCGTACCAGGTCACCTGATCGTAATCCGCATTAAGCTTGAACATCATTCCGAACTCAGGCATATCTCCCAGCTCCTTGACCGCATCATAGCTCATCTCGCATCTGATGGTTCCGTCACCGTAAACCTCATAGGTAACAAAGCATAGCGCCATAGGGCTTGTGGGAAGCAGATACTTGTATGTGATCCTTATGCTGTTTTTATCCGGCTTTACATCAGGCATTTCACCCTGAAGAACCCACGGCCCTTTAAGTGTATTGTATAGACTTGCTATCTTCCACTGAGCATAGCGACAGGTCATCATGTAGCCGTTGTCGTTGTCGGTAGGCGCTCTCCAGAAGTTGGGGGAAGGAGCTTTCTCGATCATCTCTCGTCCGCAGTAAACGTAGGAAACCAGTGCTGCTGCGGGATATGTAAACATAGCAGAGAAGTTCTCGCCGTAAACTCCAAGATTGTTGTTGCCCATAACAAATCTCAATGGAGCGTTGCTCTTATACTTGTAGGAAACCTTATTCAAAACTGCCTGTCCGAAGGCAACCTCATGTCCTGCTTTGGCCCATAGTGTATCCTCTTTCAGGGCAAAAGAAACAGTGAAAACCGCTTCTTTTTCTCCAAAGCCCGCTACCTTTTCAAGAACCTTGGCAGGAACAGCAAAGCTTCCTGAAGAAAGAGGCTTAACGCTGATATCCAGCTTCACATTCATTATCTCCTCGCCGTCTGCCAGAAGGATTCCATGACAATCGAAGGCGTCGGTGTTTACAAAGAGATTCTTGTTTATGACCTTGAACTTCTTGCCGCTCTTATCAAACTCGACGGAAATGTTCTGATAATTGAACTTGACCTCCTGCATCTTGGGAGATGGAGTTCTGTCACCGTAGACGATACCGTTTCCGCTGAAGTTCCCGTCATTTGGCCTATCGCCAAAGTCTCCGCCGTAGGCCTCAAATTCTTTTCCGTACCTATCCTTCTTAAGGATGGACTGGTCTATATAATCCCAGATAAATCCACCCTGATATCTTGGCTCAGTGTCTGTAAGCTCTGTATACAGATGCATGCCGCCGCAGGAATTCCCCATGGCGTGGGTATACTCGCAGCAGATGAAGGGTTTATCCTTATTATTTTTAAGATGTTCCTTTATGGCCGCAACCGAAGGATACATCTGGCTCTCCATATCGGAGGTTGCGGGATAGCTTCTGTCTCTGAAAACGCCCTCATAGTGCACAAGTCTGTAGCCGTCAAGTTCTCTGAACCTGTCCGCCATTTTTGCTATAATGCTGCCGCCGTAGGATTCATTTCCCACAGACCAGATCAGGATTGAAGGATGATTCTTGTCTCGCTGATAGCAGGAATTGATCCTGTCAAGAAGCATGCCCTCCCAGATGGGATTGTCCTTTGGAACTACATATTCCTCTCCCACAAAATGCCTGTCAAAGGGTTCCCAGGTTCCGTGGGTCTCCATGTTGTTCTCTGCGATAAGATACAGTCCGAACTTATCGCACAGCTCATACAACGCGGAATCATCGGGATAATGGCTGGTCCTTATGGCATTGATGTTGTTCTTCTTCATGGTGATGATATCTGTAAGAAGCTCATCTCTGCTTGGAACACGGCCATTAATATGGCTGAATTCATGCCTGTTCACGCCCTTAAAGACAATTCGCTTTCCGTTAAGAAGCATCAGGCCTTCCTTCATTTCAAACCTTCTAAAGCCCACATACTGTCTGATGACTTCGCTGACTTTGCCTGAGCTATCCTTAACAGTGAGCAGAAGTTCATAAAGATTAGGCTGCTCGGCGCTCCAAAGTACCGGGTTATTGATATTAAGGCTTCCCGTTGTCTCAGTATCTGAGGTAAAGGGAATTGTTCCCCCGAGAACTTTCTCGCCCTCAAAGGAAAGGCTCACATCTATGGTGCCGCTGCCGTTCATCCTTGTTTTGAACTTAAGCTTTGCATTCTTTAAGTTCTCTGAGACAATCGGCTCCACCGAAAGGTCGTAAACATGTGCCTTCGGCACCAGATACAGGTACACGTTTCTGTAGATCCCGGAGAATCTGAAGAAGTCCTGGTCCTCGCACCAGCTTGAGGGTGTCCACTTAAAGACACGCACAGCCAGCCTGTTCTCTCCCTTTACCAGTTTATCTGTCAGGTCAAACTCCGCCGGGTCAAAAGAGTTCTCGCTGTAGCCCACATACTCTCCGTTGAGCCACAGTGCAAAACCACTCTCCACTCCCTGGAAGGAGATGCACACCTTCTCACCCTTAAAGTCTGAGGGCAGTGAAAAGAACTTTACATAATCCCCCACGGGATTAAAGCCGGTAGGGATCTGAGGCGGAGTCAATGCCTCTTTTCCATCCCAGGGATACTGAACATTCACATACTGGGGCTTATCATACCCTGCCATCTGAATATGACAGGGCACATTTATATGATCCCAGCCGGATACATCAAATTCCTTTTCATAAAAGCCTTCGGGAGCCTCATCAAAATTCTCGGCGTAGTGGAAATACCAAGCTCCGTTAAGGCTAAGTCTGTAGCCGGACTTTCCGAAATCCATTTCCTCCATGGATCTGTAAGCTATATGATCCGAATGAGCCGGAAGTCTGTTCTGCTCAAAAACAGTCGGATCCTTTACAATGTCACAAATAAATTTCTCCATAACCCTCTCCCGCAATCATTATTTAACAGATCCTGTGATTCCTTCAGCAAACTGCTTCTGAAGAACAAAGAATACAACCATTGTAGGCAGTGAGCAGAATAATACGCCCATCATCAGCATACCGTAGTCAATAGTGTATCCACCTGCAAGGTTGGCAATAAGCATAGGCATTGTCTGCGCCCTGTTATCAGTCATTACGACTCTGGGCCACATATATGCATTCCAGGAATTCATGAAGATGATGACCGCTGCTGCTGCATAAGTAGACTTCATTACAGGCATATACATGCGGAAGAAGATCATGAACTCGGATAGTCCGTCAATCCTGGCTGCTTCCATGATATCCGGGGGAAAGTTTCTGGAATTCTGTCTAAACATCATGATCATAAATGGTGTTGCGATCCCCGGAAGCACAAAGCCCCATACAGTATTAAGGAAGTGGAACTTACTCATCATGGTGAAAAGAGGTATCATGGTTGCCACACCGGGTATCATCATAGCCATAAGAAGTATGGCAAACAAAATGTCTTTTCCCTTGTCGTGATAAAGCTCAAAGCCATAGCCTGCCAGTGAGCAGACAAAGATACAAAGAAGTGTCTGCACCGTTGAATACAGGCATGAGTTTCCAAAGGATTTCCACAGATTGGTGTTGGCAACGAGATTGTTAAAGTTCTCGATCATATGTGTGCCAAACCAGATCTTACCCCTTGATACATCTACCGTAGCATTGGTTGCCGCTGTTACCATCCAGTACAGAGGGAACACGGAGAAAATAGATGCTATGGTCAAAAAAATGTATGTAGGAATGAGTCTTTTCTGAATAGCGCTTGAATTTTTGATTTTTTTATTCTTAGTCACGTGTATCACCTACTTTCAGATTGATGGCTGCCAGTATGGCAACAAGAATAAATACGAAGAATGACATAGCTGATGCATAACCGAAGTTAGCGACACCCTGACCAAAGGAGTTATTGTAAATATAATGAGACATTGTGATGGTGGTGTTTGCAGGTCCGCCGTTTGTCAGGTTCACGGACTCATCAAACAGCTGCAATGTTCCGTTGATGGACATGATGAAGGTCATGATGATAACGGGACGAAGAAGCGGTACTGTAACATACCAGAAGGTCTTCCAGCCGTTGGCACCATCAATCTTGGCTGCCTCATATACAGAATATTCAATGTTCTGTAATCCTGCGAGATAAAAGACCATGTTATATCCCGTCCATCTCCAGATAAGGGCGATGATGATAACTATTCTCGCGGTGGATGTGGTTCCGAGCCAGTTGATATTCTCGGAAATGATATGTGCTTTCATGAGAATTGAATTGATAAGCCCCTGAGTTGCAAATAAGCTCTTGAAAATAAGCGCATAAGAAACCAATGATACAGCGCAGGGAAGAAAGATCATTGTACGGAAAAGTCCGCGGAATTTAAGATCTTTGTTGTTAAGAAGCTGGGCAAGAAGAATTGCCAGGATCAGCATGATGGGAACCTGGATTATAAGATACAGGAAGGTGTTGCCCACCGATTTCATAAACATTTTGTCCTGGAACATGCGCTTATAATTGTAATTTATTGGATCCGCCCAGGCCATGTTGGCGGATGAGCCTGTCTTAAAGGAAGTTATGAGAGCCTGTACCATAGGATAGAAACTCATAACTATGATCATTGCGGATGCAAGAACCAAAAAGAGCCAGCCCGCAGCCTTCTGTTTGGCCAAAAGGCCCATAGTTTTCTTCTTTTCCATTGTAATACCCCTTTAAAATCTCTTTTATACCTTTACACTCTGTTGTTTCTTTAAAATAGGGGAACCGGAACTCCGGTTCCCCATTGGAATACTAAGACCTCGCTAAGTGATTAAAGTCCCATCTCGAACTTAACCTGGTCTTCTGCGTTCTGAAGTTCTGTATCAAGGTCTGATCCGTTGATAACGTTTGTGATAGCTGCACCGATCTGTGTACGTGCTGTGTAGTGGAAATCGTTCTGCTCTACAACGGGAACGTTTGCACCCATAGCTACGATGTCAGCGTATACTGACTGTCCGTTGAAGAAGTCAACGCCTTCCTGGTAAACCTCAGACTTGGAAGCTGAGATACATGTTCCGATAACACCACCGTTACGAAGTGAATCGTCGTATGTGCTCATAGCGCCTTCTCCGCCGCCGAAGGTATATGCAAGGAATGCCTTTGCAAGCTCGGGCTTTGAGCAGTTACTTGTTACATAGAGTGAAGAACCGCCGTTTGCAGCATATCCCTCTTTACCTGTAAGTGTGGGAGCTGATGTGATTGCCCACTTACCGCTGTTCTCTGAAACCTGTCTCATTGTAGGAATGATCCAGTTACCGTTGAACACGCCTGCAACCTGGTCGCCGATGATAGATGTATCGGTATACTCTGACCAGTCGTTGCAAAGATAGATAACACCGTCCTTAGCGCCTGTGATGATAACGTTGAGGATAGCCTTAAGCTCTTCGTTGTTAACAAAGTTAGGAGCTCCGTCCTTCCACTGTGACTTTCCTTCAGCCTGCATCATCATGTAAGGGAGATCATCTCCGTTGTGGTCCATGGAAACAAGGTACTTGCCTGTCTTAGCCTTAACATCACGGCCGATCTCAAGCCAGCGATCCCATGTGATTCCTGTTACATCATCAAGTGTGTATCCGCACTCTTCAAGGATGTCTGTACGATAAGCAAAGATTGCTGTTCCGTTATCAACAGGTGCGCCATAGTGCTTGCCGTTTACTGTTGAATATGAAAGCTTCTCAGCACCGAAATCGCTCCAGTCGATCCCGGCATCTTCAAGATCAACCCATGCATCAGGATAGTTGATCACATAGTTCTGAATGTAGTGATCCTGGAAAAGAACGATATCAGGAAGCTGTGAGTAATCACCTGAAGAAGCTGCAAGTGTGATCGCATTCTCTACGTCAGATGAAGCAGACTGTTCAACAATGTTGAGCTTGAACTCGGGATCAACAGTCTGATAAGCCTTCTCAGCTGCCTCAAGTGCAGGGATGTTGAAGTTCTTGTCCCATGCATAAACTGAAAGCTCATGCTCACCCTCTGAAGCCACATCTGCTGTTGCAGGTGCTTCTGCCTCAGTTGCTGCAGGTGCTTCTGCCTGTGTGGCCTCAGCTGTCTCTGTCTCTGTAGCTGCGGGTGCTGTTGTCTCTGCTGCGCTTCCGCATCCTGCTAACATTGTAACTGTCATAGCTGATGCAAGAACCATTGATAATGCTTTTCTTTTCATTAGTTTTTACCCTCCCTAAAAGCTTATACATTTTGACGGAAATTCTTTGTTTCCGCTTCGGTTATATGTACATTATAACAAAGCAAAAATAAAAAAATGCTCGTTTTAAATATTAAAACGAGCATTTTCAACCATTTATGTACAAAATATGAACGAAAACGTTTAAGAAATTCACGTTTTTGTCAATTAATTTTCACCAACCTTTAAGTGCATTAATCCTGTAATCCAATAATTTGTTTACATAGTTCTGCTTGTTCTTTTTGAACTGATAGGGACTGGTATTAAGGTACTTCCTGAAATTCCTGTTGAAGGTGGAAAACGTGCTGAAACCGCATTCTGCCGCCACAACCTCCATGGAGTGATCTGTTCTGCTAAGGATCTCGCTGGCCATCTGGATTCTGACAAGGTTCACGTAATCCATAGGCGTCATATTTATCGCCTCCTGAAATATCCTCCTGAAGTTGGTCTCACTCATATTGCAGCACTCGGCAAGATCCGAGGCCTTAATGGGATCGGCAAAATACCTGTCTATATACTCAAGAGCAGGCCTGATATTCATCATGATTGCCTTATCTCCCCGATCTTCACCTCTTTTGCTTTCCTCATCCTTGGCATCCTGAAATCTGATAAGCATAAGCACAAAGGCCTTTAAAAGATTCCTGGTGGTCTCCACATAATAGGGGTTTTTATCCCTCATCTCCTCCATGATACGCTTTATCAGTTCAGCCATCTCAGGGTGCTGAGCCTGATCGAAGATATCTGCTCTCTTATTGATTATCTGAACAGCCTCTCTTTGCTGGGATGGATTATCAGGGAAAAGAGATCTCACAACGGAATCCACATCGAAAAAAATATACTCCCAGAAATTTGTCTCCGTACTGTAGGTAGTGTGGGGAAAATTGGCGGGTATCACAGAAAGCATACCTCCCCTGTATTTAAAGGTCTTTTCATCCAGGATCAGATCCCCGCTTCCGTTTCTGCAATATCCCACTTCAAATAGGTTATGAAAATGAAGATACTTATCATCCCTTCCGTAAACCATGATCCAGCGCTCTCCAAGAAGAGCCAGACAGCTCTGACCCTGAGGTATCTCATAGAACCTGAATTCGATTGTATCACGTCTCTTTCTTCCCATTTTTTACTCCCGGTAAGGCTCTTAATCCTGCCTGCTCTGGCAAAAGATTATCTCATTACATGTTACTATGCGGTCGGTCTTAATGTCCACCGGCTCCAAAGGAAGGCTTCCCTCATATATCTGGCACTCAAAGCAAAGTGCCACCGTAGAAATATCCTTCTGCTTTGAAAGAAACCTGTCATAAAATCCGCCACCGTAGCCAATGCGGCCGCCCTCTCTGTCAAAGGCAACTCCCGGCATGATCATCAGGGGAAAAGATACATCGGCTTCCCGGTCAGCGTCTACTGACGCCGCATGCAGCTTTCCTGCAGATTTCGGACAGGCCTCACCATAGATTTCGCTGTCAGGTCCTATCTCCGGTTCTCTTATCCCAAAGTACCCTTCCTTAAGATCCTCCGGTGAATAGATCCGAACAAACTTCATTTCAGAAGCCTTCCTGTCCGTAACCTTCGGGCAAAAGACTCTTTTCCCTTCCGACAGGCAGTCAAGGATTATATCGTCTGTAACCACCTCGGACCTTGTTGACGCATAGATTAGTACATCTGTTGCGTTTTGGTACTCCCTTATGCCTGTGAGGATTTCAAATATCTTCCTGCTTTTTTCTTCTGTTTCTGCCTCAGTATTGCTGTCTCTTTTTGCCAGAATCTGTTTTCGTATGTCATCTTTAGTCATTACATTATCCGTCATTTCTTAACATTGCCGCTGCTGACGCCCATGCTCTTTTCCTCAAGGGGAAGCCAATCAAGAACCTTCTTGATCTCTCTGTCCCAGAAATCCCACTCGTGTCCGGCCTCTTCTTCATACCAGACAACATCGGCGCCTTTGCCCTTTAGGTAATCTCTGAAGCTTACGTTGGAATCGTAAAGATCGTCCGCTGTGCCGCAGGACATGTAGAACTTGGGCATGGATCTGCCTTCCTTCACAAGATTTTCGGCGCATACCCTTGGATTCATATCTGTCTTGGCTGATTCGGCAAAGTTTCCGAAAATGTGATGCTCCGCCTCAAGGTGATCTATATTCTCATCAAAAATGTGAATTGCGGAAGACAGACCGGCCACATGGCTGAATGTCTCGCTGTATTTAAGTCCGTTTCTGATCGCTCCGAATCCGCCCATGGAAAGTCCGGCGATAAAGGTGTCTTCTCTTTTGTCAGAGAGCGGGAACATCTTCCTTGTGACCTCCACCAGCTCCTCCCCGATAAAGATCCCGTAGTCGCTGCCGCCCCTTGCGCCGTCTACGTAGAAGGCGTTGTCACCTGAGGGCATGATCACCGCCAGATTCTTTTCCTCGGCCCACCTCTGGATCCTGGTAAAGTTTACCCAGTCAGTGTAGTTTCCAAGAAGGCCGTGGAGAAGATAGAGCGTCTTGAACTTCGCTCCCTCTTTCATGGAATATGTCAGCATCTCAAAATCCAGCTTATCCGCAGGAAGGATCACATTGAGCGGTACCTCCCTGTACAGTGCCTTTGATAAATAGTTTACCTGTAAAAATGCCATTTTACTCTCTCCCGCTATACATTATTTATTTATACCAAGCCCAATATCAATGAGCCTTTTATACTCTTTGTAGCTTATATATTCCCCGCCCATGCTCTCTAAATGATCCGTGTGGAACTGACAGTCGATAAAGACATAGCCGTTCTCTTCAAGGATCTTGGCCAAAAATATCAGCGCCAGCTTGGAGCCGTTCTCCGTTTCGGAGTACATGCTCTCTCCGAAAAAACACTTTCCAAGGCTCACCCCGTAGAGTCCTCCGGCAAGCTTTCCGTCAACAAAAGCATCCAGGGAAAGCGCCAGATTATTATCATGAAGATTTCGATAGGCTGTCTCCATCTCATCCGTGATCCAGGTGCCCTCCTTAAATTCCCTTTTTATCCTGCACCTGTGCATGGTATCGGCAAAGTCCCTGTTTATCTCAAATCCCGTCCCGTGCTTTTTGAAAAACTTTCTCATGGAATGGGAAACATGGATCTTGTCAGGCCTTATGATAAATCTCTGCTTGGGGCACCACCACATAATTGGTTGGCCCTTGTCATACCAGGGAAAAATCCCGTTGCTGTAAGCAAACACCAGCCTGTCAAGACTTAAGTCACCTCCCACCGCAAGAAGTCCGTCATCCTCCGCCAGCTCCGGTTTGGGAAAAAATATTTCGTTTTCATCCAGTCTGTAAACAGGCATATACGAAACCTCTTTTATTTACCGGCGGTGGTTATTGAAAACTCACCGTCCTTGACTGTGATGGTGATCCTGCCACCCTTCTTTAAGTCGCCAAAGAGAATGTCATCAACAAACAAAGGCTTGATGTCATTTCTTATTACTCGGTCAACTTCTCTTGCTCCGAATTCCTGACTGATGCCCCGGTCTTTCAGCAGCTCTTTTGCCTTCCTATCAGCCTTCACAGTGATGTTTCTGATCTTAAGCTGCTGCGCCATCTCGGAAAGCTTCTTGTCAACCACCAGGGTTGCCATCTCCTCATCCATGCTGTTAAAAGCAACAATTTTGGAAAGACGGTTCCTGAACTCAGGCTGAAAGGTCTGCTTTACCGCATCCATCAATGCTCCATTGTCCTTTTTTTCGCTCACAAAGCCGATCCCGCTCTTTCCAAGCTTATTGGCCCCGGCATTGGAAGTCATGATAACGATAACATTCCTGAAATCCGCTTTCCTCCCCTGGTTGTCCGTGAGGGTTGCGTAGTCCATCACCTGCAGAAGTACGTTATAGATGTCGGGATGGGCCTTTTCTATCTCATCAAGAAGAAGCACCGAAGAAGGATTCTTCCTGATAGCCTCGGTGAGAATGCCGCCCTCTTCATATCCCACATATCCTGCCGGGGATCCGATGAGCTTGGCCACAGCGTGCTTTTCTCCGTACTCGCTCATATCAAAACGTATAAGCTTCGACCCCAGCTCTTTTGCCAGGCACCGTGCGATCTCTGTCTTGCCGACACCTGTCGGACCTACAAAAAGAAGGCTTGCCAGAGGCTTATCGTCCTCGATAAGTCCGGCCTTCGAAAACTTGACTGCGTTCACCACCTGGCTCACCGCTTCGTCCTGCCCAAAGATAAGCTTCTTAAGGCGCTCCTCCAAAGTTGCCAGTCCTGCCATGTCATCGGTCTCAACGGTCTCGATGGGCACCCTGCATATCTTTGTGAGTATCTCATTTATCACATTCCTGTCAACTGTCTGGGGCTTGCCCTTCAGCATATGGAGTTTTCTATAGGAACCGGCTTCGTCAATTATATCTATTGCCTTGTCCGGAAGGAAGCGCTCGTTGATGTACTTGCTGCTCATCTTTACGGCGTATTCAAGAACATCCTTTTCGTACTTAACGCCGTGGTAGGTCTCGTACTTCTCCCTTAGCCCCTCCAGGATCTTCACACTTTCTTCTTCTGTGGGCTCCTTGATCTCAACATTCTGGAAGCGCCTAATGAGACTCTTGTTTTTCTCGAAATATTTTTTGTACTCCTCGAAAGTGGTGGCGCCTATGAATCTGATATGACCGTCAGACAGATAGGGCTTTAGCATATTTGATGCGTCAAAAGAGCCTTCACCAACCGCTCCTGCGCCCGATAAATTGTGGATCTCGTCTATATAGATAATGGGTCTTTCTTCCTTGCCGATCTCAGAAAGAACCTTCTTGAATCTCTTTTCAAAGTCTCCTCTGTACTGGGTTCCCGCCAGCATTCCGCCAAGGTCCAGGGCAAATACCTTCGCTCCCTTTATGGCATCCGGAACCTTATCCTGTTTAAGGAGTTCAACAAGTCCGTAGGTAATGGCGGTTTTGCCGACACCGGGCTCGCCGATGTGAAGGGGGTTATTCTTGTCCTTCCTGCAAAGGATCTGAATTGTCCGCTCCAGCTCAGTTTCTCTGCCTATAAGCGGATTAACGTCCTTCAGGGTATCGTTGAGGCATGGCGCGTATAGCTTCCAGTTATCTTCCTGATTTCTGCGTGATTCGTTGTGTCCGTCCTCATTACCTGCCGATCCGTCTTTTCCAAAGGGAATTTCGACTTCATCCTCCCTTCCTGCAGCATCCTCTATATTGGCCATCTCCTGGAGAAGGTCTGCCTCGGAAAGCTGCTGTTCAAGGTAATACTTGGCGTAGCTCTCATCCAGATTCCAGATGGCGTGGACAAGATGCCTTACATTTATCTCCTCATTGCCGCTGCTGTAAGCGCTCTGCCCCGCAAAAGCCAGCACAAAGCTAAGTCCCGCCGAGAGCTCCGGCTCTTTTCCCTCTGACTTCTCAATATAGCTTGAAATGTAGGCGTTTAGCTGCGATGCCAGAATGGTGCTGTCTCCTCCGCAGTAATAAAAGGCCTCCGCAAAGGTTGCGTCCCTCATTATGAAAAGAAGCAGCATCTCAGGCGTAACGTATTCGTAATTGTTCTCTCTTGCATATTTCACAGTATTCTGCAGGATCTGCGAGGTATTCTCTGAAAGATTCATATTATGGTCTCCCGGATAGTTTTTGCGGTACTTTATAAAACCTTATGGCACAGGGTCCGTACTGTCTGTGGGGGCTTCTTCTTAAACAGATTAAGTCATGCCTCTTCCACCGTCATACGGAAAGGGAAGCCCTGGCTCTTGGCCCGTGACAGGGCTGCGTTGACCTTGGTACTGGCGATGTCGTAGGGATATTTTCCAACCACGGCTTTTCCCTTTTTGTGAACGTTCAGCATTATTGCCTGGGCTGTCACTTCATCCTTATGGAAAATATCTACAAGAACCTCCACCACAAATTCCATGGTGGTGAAATCATCGTTGTGCATGACAACGTTGTATTGTCTGGGTTCCTTGATATTGCTTTTTGATTTTTCTTTTACCGCATCCTGTGTAGACATGGGTGGACTCCTTTGTTTGATCATGTGCCGGAAGTGCATAGCTTCGCTGCATTGAGCTTTCTGTCTTTGATAGCTCCGAATGAGCAGTTATGCCATATCGACATTTATCATAATATTTGCGCAGCCACCAGCTCCGCGGTGCGGATGCCGTCCATTGCTGCGGACATAATGCCTCCTGCGTAGCCAGCTCCTTCTCCGCAGGGGAAAAGACCTTTTATATTAAGGGACTGCCCGTCATTACCTCTGTTTATCCTTACCGGTGAGGAAGTTCTGCTCTCAACGCCGGAGACAAGGGCATGGGCATCATTGTAGCCTTTTATCGTGCGACCGAAATTCTCCATTCCTTCAACAAAGGCTTCGTTCAGGTCTTTGGGAAGTATGGTGTGAACAGTAGCAAACTCACAGGCGCCCTTCATCTGAGGGGTGAAGGTTTCCGGGTCTATACTGCATGTATTGTCTTGGGTTGCGCCAACAGATGTATGATTTTTCTGTTCATCTGTATTTGCCGAATTTACAGCCCGCTTGAAGTCTCCATAGTACTCAACGGGAATCTTACCTCCCGCCAGGTCGAAGGCTCTTTTCTCTAAGCTTCTCTGGAACTCAACTCCCGCAAGAACATCATCGGAGCCAAAGTCCTTTGGATCTACAGTTATTATTATAGCTGAGTTGGCATTTTTGCCGTCTCTTTTGCTGTAACTCATCCCGTTGACACAAAGTCTGCCCTCCTCGGAAGATGCGTTTACAACATATCCGCCGGGGCACATGCAGAAGGAATACACTCCTCTTCCTGATTTTGTTGTGGTTGTGAGCTTGTAAGGCGCTGCAGGAAGGATTCCGGAAGCATCTGTGCCGTACTGGGACATATTTATAAGACTCTGGGGATGTTCAACTCTAAAGCCCACCGCAAAAGGCTTGGGCTGCATGTCTACATTCTTTTCCTTAAGCATAGCAAAAGTATCGCGGGCACTGTGTCCTATGGCGAGGACGACTGCGTCGCAATTTATAATATATTCATCAGCGTGTACTGCCTCATTATTCGCCTGATCAATAACTGTCGGGGCTTTTCTAAGTGCTTTTTCGTCATATAGATCTTCCTCGATGCTTCTTTGACTACTGACCTTTATAGCTTTGATTTCCCCGGCTGTGTCTGTTATCAGCTCTGTCAGCAAAGTCTCAAATAGGACCTGCCCTCCGTAATTTATGATCTCGTTTCTGATATTCTTAACTACGTCTTTAAGGATATCGGTTCCAATGTGAGGCTTAGACTCGTACCTGATCCGCTCCGGCGCTCCATTCAAGGTAAAGATCCTAAGGGCCTCCGCGCCTCTTCCCTCTTTATCCTTGACCATGGTATTGAGCTTGCCATCCGAGAAAGTCCCGGCTCCGCCCTCACCAAACTGAACGTTTGTCTTAAGGTCAAGTTCTCCGCTCTCCCAGAACCTCTCAACAATTTCGCTTCTCTTATCTACATCCGCACCACGCTCGATGATAATGGGCTTATACCCGTGCTTTGCCAGCTCATACCCGCAAAACAATCCCGCCGGTCCCGCGCCGACGATGACGATGCGGCCGGGCTTACGGACACCATTTAATCTGCTTACTTTCTCGAGGAAATCATAGCTCTTTTCCTCAACTACCGAGACGTTTTTGTCACGGCATTTTTTCACAACATTTTTCTCATTTCTGACTTTCAGATCAACAACATAAACATCGTAGAGCTCAGGCTTTTTCCTTGCATCGATCGAATGCTTTACGATTTCAAAGCTTTCAATCTGCCCTGCATCTATGCGCAGTATTTTCGCAGCTTTTTTTCGCAGCTCGTTTAACAGCCCGACTTCTGATGCCTTTTCTCGTGTTTCGAGTTTAGATTTGTCATGGGATCTGTTATTTATTTCAATTGGAATCTTAATCTGGTTAATTCTTATCATGTGATATCCTTGTTCTTTGATGACTTGTTCTTTGATATCTTTTTCTTTGATATCTTGTTCTTTGTTCGAAAAATTCAAAAAATAATAACACACCCTTAATTATCGGCTGTTTGTTACTACAAAAATAATACCAATCATGGCTATATAGCCTTTGTTATTACAATTTGGCTCAAAATAGCCCTTTTTTCTCCTAAAAAGTAATACCAAACTCTCTTTATAGGAGGTGTGTTACTATTTTTTAGTTTGGGAAGATTATTTTTTAAATTAAAGTACTACCTATAGCTGAGACACGTAGTTTTCACTTTAGGTCAGCGAATTAGTTGGATGTACCTTATTAGTTGGATGTACTTTATGGCGAACTACTCCATATTGCAATTGCCGCAGGCGTGAACATCCTTCTGTGTAGCATCCATCAGACTTTTTCCAAAAATATGGAAATTTTGGAAAAATAGATTTAAAAGCCTTTCTTTTTTTCCAATCCGAAACCCTCTAAAGCTAAAAAAGGTCTGTTTTGGAAATAATCATGATATTCCTTGTAAATATTTCCAAAAAGCCTTCGTCGCAGACTTGCCCAGCCTCTACATCGATGCCGCGGTGCCGGCGATGCTGCCGCTCATAAAAGCCCACTGCAGGTTGTAGCCACCGCATCTGCCGTCCACATCCACAAGCTCGCCGATGCAATAGATGCCCTCATCATTCACATAAGCAAAGTGATCGCCAAGATCACCGAGACTAACGCCGCCTGTTGTCACTTGGGATGCCTGATAGCCATTGCAGTCAATGATACTGAATCTGAGCTTTCGATAGCTGTCAAGGATACACTCAGCCATGGAAGGTGAGATATTTTTCATCTTCATACTCTTGCCAAGCTTCATGCGTGACAATACCAGTTCATTTATATTGCTGTTTCCAAAGCCCTGGAGGAATTCTCCAAGAGTCCTCTTGTCAAGGAATCTCATCATATCCTGCTTGAGTTCCTCAAAGGCTTTCTCATCATGATCAGGAAAGAAATCTACCTCGGCATAAACAGGCTTCTTCTCACTTACAAGGCGGATAATATCTCGGGATGCCTGCATAACAGGAATTCCCGAAATACCCTCAGGGGTTATCTGAACTTCACCGTATTCACGAGCAAGTTCCTCTGTCCCCAGGTAAAAAGAAACATTGGCCATGCTCCGCACTCCTGCTGCGGGAAGTCCGTCTCCGCGTTCGCACTTAAATCCCACAAGTGCCGGGAAAGTATCCTTGATGCTCATACCAAGCTGCCTACAGATATAGTAACCATCCCCGGTAGACATAGTTGTCTTTGGTCCCGATAGTGACCCGGTAGCCATAATAACAGCGTCGCCATAAAACCTGCCCTTGTCAGTAACAACCACATAACTGTGTCCACCATATCCTGTGCCATTGCCGTCATCAGCTCCGCCGCCATAGTCCGCGTCATTGCCGGCATCAGCTCCACCGCCATAGTCCGCGCCATTGCCGCCATCAGCTCCGCCGCTAATCCCTCCACCGGTATTCACCTCAATCCTCTTAACCTGCTGTTCGAACACCACCTCAACACCGAGTCTTCGGATCTCGTTGCCAAGAGCTGTGACAACAGTAGTAGCCTGGCCGGACGCCGGATAAATATAACCATCCTCATTTCTTACAACCACTCCAAGGGATCTGAAAAATCTTATTACCTCTGTAGCGCCAAAAGCTGCAAGCCAGCTTTTCATTCTGGTTCTTGCAGCAGCATTAAAACAGTCCTCCCTCATGTCGAGATTTGTCAGGTTACATCTGCCGTTTCCCGTCATTGAGAGCTTCTTACCAAGGACGTTATTCTTTTCAATTATTGTGACATCAGCGCCGTTGCGGGCCGCATAGATTGCGGCACACATTCCCGAAGCGCCTCCGCCGGCAATTATAATCTTCTTAGCCATTTACTCCTCATCTAATCTTGAAGGCTGCACTATAGCTGCAAAGCCCTTAAACAGACCGTCAAACGGAATGGATCCAAGCTCATGCTTTCTGATCCCGCCGGTCACGATCATAAGCAGCATATAAATCACATAGAACACCATCACGCACAGAAGAAATGTCAACACCTCTCCTATAAGATTGTTCAGAAACATATTCAAAAGAAATATCACAAACCCGGCGGCTGCCGAAGAAAGAAGCGACTTCGTCCACACCTTAAGGGTTGCGATCTTAAGCCTTAGCATCTTAAAGGTGATGATCGTACAGGTAAGGTCATATATCACCAGCGCCAGAAGCGTTGCCAGCTGTATTCCATAGATTCCAAGATCAAGAAGCGTCACAAACGCGAAAAGCCCAATGGCGTGAACTCCCCATCCCACTCCCACATTGAGAAGTATCAGAATGGATCTGCCCATATGATTCAGAAACCAGGAAAAGAACATTCCTACAGCGCAAACGATCACGAGAGCACCGTTTATCATGGTGAAGGAATTAGCCAGCTCATTGCTCTTACCATAGATCGTGATCTGCAGCGTCTCCGGAATCGCAAGTATAAATATGCCAACCGGGATAACCAGCATGCCGGAGAAACGGATCAGCCTCTTTAGCCTCTCCCTGGCACCCTCGTACTCATCTCTCTCAACCCTTGCCATTACCCTGTTCCAAGACTTGATAAAAGGGATGCAGCAAAGCACCGTAAAGAATCCCACAAGGCAAATTCCCCTTCCGAAATAGCTTCCGAAATTCGACATGAAATCACCATCGGGATGAACTCTCACCGAATGAAGTACAAAATAGATCTCATCCACAATAAGAGCCGCCGCAGGGGTAACATATAAGAGCAGGATGACCCTGACACCGGCGATAACATCATTCTTATTATCAAGGTACCTTGGAGCGCCGCTTTTAACAACGTCCTTAATCTCGGCTTTCCTGAGATAATAACTGATCAAAGTCTGTATAAGTCCCGTAAGAGTTCCCGCCAGAAGTCCCAGCATAACTCCCACAGATCCGTATACTGCACTGTATTCATCCACATGAAACAGATCATTAACCTTAAGCCCGTAGTTATAAAGAAATACCGTGGCCACCGTTCCTGCAATTCCGGAAACAAGTGCAACGAGAAGGTCTGCGATCAGTATAGGCTTCGTATATCCGATTCCCTGAAGGTATCCACGAAGGACACCCTGCACTCCCATCAGCGCTCCGCAAACTGCAACGATTATCAGCTGGAAGAAGCCTCTTTCCCCATGAAAAAGAAATCCGGCAATCCTGTAGCTTAGTGCTGCCAGCAAAAGTCCAAGGGCCACTCCCACTGCCCCGAATATTTTCAGTGACCTGTACATGTTGGCTTCGGCATTAAGGTATTGTGATCTCCTTGCTCTTAGCCTAACCATGATATACACCGCCTTCTGGCAGGCGAGCACCAGTCCTGTATAGAAAAATCCAAAGAATCCAAAGGCTCCCGCAGTAAAGTATGAACCTTTGTCTCCGTAAATCCTGTGTGCAATGATACAAAAGATCATCAACAACGCGATCGCCCAATATACGGAAGCCGTAAGAATATGCGGCCTTATCCTGTTACTTTCTGTATACGTCTTCATTCGACGCTCTCCCCATTTTTAAAATTCCCCAAACAAATTCAGTTCCTTGTTATACCAAGTGCATTCAGGACACTGTCCTGCTTATCCTCCATGACCTTGGCCTCCTCCGGTTCCATGTGATCATATCCGCAAAGATGCAGAAGACTGTGGGCCAAAAGAAATGCAAATTCCCTCTTTTCGCTGTGGCCGTATTCAGCTGCCTGGCTTCTTACTCTGTTCTCATTGATCACTATATCGCCAAACATGATCCTGTCAGTGTCGGGATCCAAAAGATCCACCCTCTGAGCCCCTTTCATAACCGAGAAATCACCCGGGGTCTCATAGCTGACATTGGGAAAAGACAATACGTCAGTAGGCTTATCTATCTGACGAAATTCACTGTTCATCTGCCTTATTCCCTCATCGTCGGTTATGATAAGGGACACCTCAATATCCTCAGTGCATCCCTCGGTTCTCATCACCTCATCACCAACAAGAATGCAGAGCTGCTCTATATCAAAATCAAATTTTGCATCGACCTCATTCTCAACGTAAAAAGTCATAGTACAGTTTCTCTTTCTTAAGAATTTTTCTCATCTGATCATATTCGTAGAAGGTAATGTCAAAGTTTTTGAGTTCCCCGTCCTTCTCCTTCTTATCAAACAGATCGTCAATAAGCTTATCGTAATCTATCTTCACTTCCTTATTCCGGCGAACCAGATACATTATGGAAGCGATAACCGTTTCCGAAAGTTGCACAGCCAGAGCCTCTTTGCTCTTTGCCTTGCCCTTGGCGGGTTCCAGATATTCGTGAAGAAACTCCACAGCTTCCTCCGGAAAATTATTCTCCAGATAGTAGTGCTCCATATCGGACCATTTAAGACTTCCGTCAAGAATACCTATCCTGTGATAATAGGAGCAGGTCTTGATGGCCCTTGCATTGTAGCCAAGCCCCATGGCTATCCGCTCAGCAAGATAAGCGGTATGGATAGCCCTGAAGTATTCGTCCTTGTCTTTTTCCTTGAGACTTACAAGAAGCGGATATTCGGCGTCGTTGATATCCATGTACACGTCGTTGGATTTTCGTATAACATAAACCCCAAACATGTTCAGGAACACCAGCAGTATTATCAGATTCAGCATCAGGTTCAGTATGGGCAGGATAAGAATATTGACGGAAAAAGTTCTGTTCTGAAACATAACATTGAAAGCCATCAGAAGCACTGCCTGCATCAAAAGAGATATGAACACCGGAAACCCGATGGATGTATTCTCCTTAAGATCCCTGAAAAGAGCTATTGCCACAACTCCGGCAATAACATACATGAACAGCTCACCGACATCGCCGTTCTCCTCAAGCATAACGGTGATGATCACAAAACCGATCCCTGAAACCAGCCCAATCTCCGTGTTTGAGAAAAGAGCCAGTATCACAAACAGCGACATGTAGGGCCAGAAGGCACTGGGAACCAGGGAAAGGAGACACGAAAGAATGATCATAGCGATGTAAACTACGACAAATCTGTTCTTGCGATAGGAGTTGTCATAGGACATGGCTTCTTTGCCTCTGGATATGGCATCAAGCAGCATGAAAACAACGGTGCCGGCAATTATCAGCGAAACAACGGTATTTCGAAGGATTGCTTCATAGCTCTTGCCCATTACAAAAGACATTCCAAAGACAAATGCCCCGGTAAGCGCAAACATCACCCCATATAACATTTTTATTATCTTAAGGGAAGATTTCTCATTTTCCATTTCCGGAACGTCTCTCCAGTTTTTGTATCGATTTTCTGCTTTGCTTATTCACAGACTTCTTCTCAAAGTCCTCATAGGCCTTAACGATCTTCTGTACCAGAGGATGTCTTACCACATCCGCACTGGTAAGATTGATAAAACGGATCTCATCAATATCCTTCAGAACCGCTTTAGCTACATCAAGTCCGGATTTAACATCAGGAGCCAGGTCCTTCTGAGTGGCATCACCTGTGATGATGACCTTGGAGCCGAATCCGACTCTTGTCAGAAACATCTTCATCTGAGCCGGAGTGGTATTCTGGGCCTCATCCAGAATGATAAAGGCATTATCAAGGGTCCTTCCTCTCATATAGGCAAGGGGAGCAACCTCTATAAGTCCCTTTTCCATGTTCTTGATAAAGTTCTCTGTGCCCATTATCTGATAAAGCGCATCGTAAAGAGGCCTTAGATAAGGGTCAACCTTGCTCTGAAGATCACCGGGCAAAAAGCCCAGCTTCTCTCCCGCTTCTATGGCAGGTCTTGTGAGAATGATCCTGCTGACTTCCTCTCTCTGGAAAGCTGTTATCGCCATAGCCATGGCAAGATATGTCTTACCTGTTCCCGCAGGTCCGAGGCCGAACACGATCATGCTGTTGCGTATAGCATCGATATATTTCTTTTGCCCCATGGTCTTTGGCTTAATGGGCTTGCCGGAAATGGTATGGCAGATCACATCTGTGTCAATATCAACCAGAATGTTGTCATTTTGCTTCTCCCTTAGGGAAGCAGGCTTTTCTGTGTTTTCCTTCTTCAGAAAAATGGCATAGTCAACGTTCTGTTCTTCTATCATGGAGCCGCGTCTTGAAAGCTGCACCAGCTCTCTTAAAATGCTTGCGGCATTATCCGCATCATCTCTGCTTCCGATGATATGGAGCTGCCCGTTTCTGTCGATTATCTCCACCCGAAAGCTCTTTTCAATCTTGCGAATATAACTGTCATTGCCGCCGAAGATATTCTTCTGATCCTCCGCGGACAGAGATAGCGTAAGCTCTGTTATCTCACTCATTCAAAAATCCCCGTTCTTTATTTATGATATGGTTCACCGGACATGATCCGGTATCCTCTGTAGATCTGCTCAAGAAGTATGACTCTCATCATCTGATGAGGGAAAGTCATGTCCGAAAAGCTTATCTTGTACTGAGCATTTTTTAAGACCGACTCATGAAGTCCCAGCGACCCTCCGATAACAAACTGAATATGGCTTGCCCCCTGAACGCCAAGATTCTCAATAAATTCCGAAAAGCCTTCAGAGTTATATCTTTTGCCCTCTATAGCAAGTGCGCATATTGCAGCGCCGTCTTCCATATACTTAAGGATCCTGTCGGCCTCTTTCTTCTTGATCTGATCTTCAATAGCCAACGAAGCATTGTCGGGAGTCTTCTCATCGGAAACCTCGATTATGTCAAGCCTGCAGTATCTTGAAAGCCTCTTGGAATATTCAGCTATGGCATCATTCCAATATTTCTCTTTAATTTTACCAACACATATAATACTGATCCTGGTCACACCATACTCCTAATCAGTTTATTTTGCTTCCGCCGGAAATAATACCGGAAACGCCGTTACCCCCGGCGCCATCCTCGGTCATGTAAATATGATTGTCCTGATTGAGTCTGCTTGAAAGAACCGGAATCCTGCCTTTATCGTCCTTATTGGCATTACGAACAGCCTGCCAGTTCCCTTTGCTGCAGATTCCGTCCCACTCCGTTGTAGTGCCGTTGTTGTCAACAGTTATAACGTACATGTTTCCGTTATACAGTCCGTCGCTGAATACACCGATGATATTCTGAAGATAAATGTCCATGCTGTTCATATGCCCGGGATTGTAGTCATAGTGTTCCTGACCTTTGCCGCCGGGCTTATCCATGGACCATTGACCTGAGTACATATGCTCAGTCACAACATAGTTGCTGTAGCCCGGGTAAAAAGAAAACCAGGTTCCGTCACCGCTTCTGACACCGTTTACCCACTGTCCGTAATAATACTGATCGTTGGCATAAACAGCAAGACCGGTTCCGTTAGGAAGGCTTTCGCTGTCCATTTCGCCGTAATAGTAGAAGCTGTTACTGCCCTCAAGTGAGTAAGACATGGCCTCAAAGCGCTCCAGATGGACAAGGTCTCTTACAGCCTCCATATTGCCTTCAGACCAATATCCGGAAAGCTCCTTGAGTTGTTCATAAACATTATACTGAACGCCCTTGTATATATTCTTAAGTACAGCGTGATTTGTGGCATAGAAGCTGTTTCCTGAAACGGAATTCTTAGCCACATCAAGATATTCCGATACCGGTTCATCGGTTGCAGCCAATGAAGAGGCATTGCCTTCTGTGGAGCCTTCCGAAGCCGCTTTGACTTCAGTGGAAGCTTCCAAAGATGCAGTAGCTGAAGGATCTGTCTTTTTGTCCGGATCTTGTGCGCCGTTTTCTGCATATCCCGCTATGTTCTCAGCAAGCTTGTCCTCATCGCTGTTACTACCGCCTGACAGAGCCAGGACCAGTACCAATATCAAAAGAATGACCGCAGCAATTCCTGCTGTGATCGCTATTTTTATCTTATCTTCTCTTTCCATAATTCTCCTCCAACAAATCTTACTAATTATACCATAAAAATAGCCTCGCCGCTGTAATTAGCTGCGAGGCTATGATCAAATATCCATTATTCTTATCGTTCTTTTCCCCAAAAGAACAGTGCCAGCATTCCGGGACCTACGTGAGCTCCGGAAAACGGCTCGTGCTGGCAGATGGTTATCTTGGCATTGGGATCCACCTCTGCGACAAGACTTGCCAGAGTATCAGCCTCATTCGGGCAGTCACCATGAGAAATGAATACAACATCATCGTCAGTATCCATTCTCTTCTCGGTATATTTCCTGATAATCTCCTGGATAGCGCTCTTTCTGCCGCGAACCTTGCTGCAGGATACTATGTGTCCCGTACTGTCACCAAAAAGAATGGGCTTGATATTAAGAACAGTTCCTATGGCAGCAGTTACACCGCTTACCCTGCCTGTCTTCTTAAGGAAATTGAGATCATCAACGGTAAAATACTGACATGCATGGGGTACCGCATCATCAATGATCTTTGAAGCTTCTCTGCAGCTCATTCCATTTTGGCTTAGCTTTGCAGCTTTCAGAACAAGGAGCCCTGTTCCGAATCCGCATCCCTTGGAATCAACTATATGAACAAATCTGTCGGGAAACTCTTCCATAAGCTCCCGGGCAGCTGCAATAGCAGCGTTATAAGTACCGCTTATCCCCGAACTCATGGAAACGTACATAACATCCTGTCCTGCTTCAAGAACCGGAGTAAAATGCGTAAGAAAAAGCTGAGTGTTCAAAAGTGATGTCCTGACAACATCCCCATTCTTTAAACCCTCGTAAAAGGGATGAGCATCAAAGCTGTCCACATCCCCCATGTATGTAACCGGTTCTCCATTCACAACATAGTCGCAGGGAAGAAGCGAAATCCCATCCAGCAACCTTTTGGGAAGATTTGCAGAACCATCTGTAAATACTGCAAAAGACATAAAAAATCCTCACTACCTTACTGATTATTTATTGGAAAGATATTCATCGATACCCTTAGCGGCCGCTCTTCCTGCACCCATGGCAAGGATTACTGTAGCTGCACCGGTTACGGCATCTCCGCCGGCAAATACGCCGGGCTTTGAAGTCTGTCCATTGGCCTCTTCGGCAACGATACATTTTCTTCTGTTTACCTCAAGACCCTTTGTTGTTGAAGAAATAAGAGGGTTAGGTGATGTTCCAAGGGCCATGATCACAGCGTCACACTCAATCTCGAACTCAGATCCGGGGATCTCAACAGGGCTTCTTCTGCCTGACTCATCGGGCTCGCCAAGTTCCATCCTGATACATGTAATGCTCTTAACCCATCCGTTTTCATCCTCGTGGATCTCAACAGGGTTTGTAAGAAGGTCAAAGATGATACCTTCTTCCTTAGCGTGATGAACTTCTTCCTTACGTGCAGGAAGCTCTTCTTCACCACGTCTGTAAACAACATGAACCTCAGCTCCAAGACGAAGGGCTGTTCTTGCTGCATCCATAGCAACGTTTCCGCCGCCGACAACTACGCACTTTTTAGCCTTCATGATAGGTGTTGTGGAGTTCTCGTCAAAAGCCTTCATGAGGTTACTTCTTGTGAGATACTCGTTAGCTGAGAATACACCCATGGCCTGCTCGCCGGGAATATTCATGAATCTGGGAAGTCCGGCGCCGGATCCGATAAATACAGCCTCAAAGCCTTCCTTCTCCATGAGCTCATCGATAGTAACAGACTTTCCGATAACAACGTCGGTCTCAAGCTTAACGCCAAGAGCCTTAACGTTCTCAATTTCTTTTTTAACAACATCGTCCTTAGGAAGACGGAACTCAGGGATACCGTAAACAAGAACACCGCCGGCCTCGTGAAGCGCTTCAAAGATGGTTACATCATAGCCCATTTTTGCAAGGTCTCCTGCGCAGGTAAGTCCTGAAGGGCCTGATCCTATTACAGCAACCTTTTTACCCTTCTTCTCCTTTGCGCCCTCGGGTTTGATCCCAAGTTCTCTTGCCGAATCCGCAACATATCTTTCAAGCTTACCGATGGAAACGGGATCGCCCTTGATTCCTCTTACACATTTTCCTTCGCACTGACTCTCCTGAGGACAAACACGTCCGCATACTGCAGGCAGTGCACTGGACTTGCTGATAACCTGATAGGCAGCTTCGACATTGCCTTCCTTAACCTCCTTAATGAATCCGGGGATATCGATGGAAACGGGACATCCTGCTACACACTTGGGATTCGGGCAGCCAAGGCATCTTGTAGCTTCTTTTTCTGCTTCTTCTTTGTTGTATCCAAGACAAACTTCTTTGAAGTTTGTAGCTCTTACTTTTGCATCCTGTTCACGGACAGGAACTCTTACAAATCCATCCATATTTATTCTCCTATTCTCATCGACTAAGTTAATCGCAATTGCCGCATCCGCCGTGGTGTGTGTCACCTTCCTGAGCCTTGAGCATGAGTCTGCCTTCTTCTGTCTTGTAGAGCTTCATACGATTCATGGCCTGATCAAAGTCTACCTTGTGGCCGTCAAATTCAGGTCCGTCAACACAAGCGAACTTAACCTGTCCGTCAACTGTAAGACGACAGGCGCCGCACATTCCGGTTCCGTCAACCATAATAGGATTCATGCTGACAACGGTTGGAATGCCCAGCTCTTTTGTCAGCTTGCATACAAATTTCATCATGATCATGGGTCCGATGGCTACGCAGTGATCATACTTGTTACCTTCATTCCAAAGATCCTGAAGAGCTACTGTAACCATACCGGATCTTCCGTAAGAACCGTCATCTGTTGTAACATGAAGGTTACATACCTCTTTGAATCTGTCCTCGAGGATTACCAGATCCTTGTTCTTGGCACCGATGATAACGTCACAGTCCACACCATGCTCCTTGAGCCACTTAGCCTGAGGATAAACAGGTGCTGTTCCTACGCCGCCGGCAATGAAAACGATCTTCTTTTTCTTGAGTTCTTCGACGTCCTCAAAGCAAAGATCGGATGCATTTCCCAAGGGGCCAACCACATCGGCAAGGCAATCTCCTGCCTTGAGCTTTGAAAGCTTAAGTGTCTCGGCACCGATAGCCTGAACTACGATCTCAACTGTTCCTTTTTCCCTGTTGTAATCACAGATTGTAAGCGGAATTCTCTCCCCATCCTTATTTACACGGATAATAAGAAACTGTCCGGGCAAGCAGGCACTGGCCACACGCGGAGCTTCAACGATCATCTGAAAAATGTTCGTTGTCAGCTCATTAGCCTCTAAAATTTTGAACATAATCTCCCTCCTAACCAATTTCGCTTTTTGCATAATTATAGATATTGTAAATGATGGATATTTAAATAGCAATTAAAAACATCATCTGTTTGAAATTGTGATAAGTGTATATTTGCCGCTGGAATCGTAGCCCAGTCTGTTCACGGTTCCGTCATGGGTATTTACCGCATACATAAGCCCGGTAGGCGCCGATGTTCCGTCGTTCAGAACATGGTTCTCAACAACAACATAATACTCTCCCGCCCCCTCTATTTCGATGATGGAATTATAAATATACTCGTTGTGTCCCTCTATTCCCCTGACCTTGCCCGAAGTATCAAGAAGAATATCAAGTCTGACAAGAGTATTTACAAGATTATTCACAGCCTGCTCCGTGGAAACAAGCCTTGTGTAAACCAGATGATAATCCCTTTCCACAATCTCGCTGGCATTGCCTGCATTATCAAAGGCAATGAAGTTAAAGTGCGATGTACCCACGGGCATGGTGATGGGAGATATGTACTGTTTGGATTCCATTGTGGGCACAGATCCGTCAGTGGTATAGAATATGCTGACTCCCGCCTCTGCCACTGCCACGATCATGGTGTTCTGGTAGTAGTCTCCGCTGGGCTCCATGATCTCGGGAGGAAGCGGCGCCCCTCTCTCGATCACATATTCATTCTCCGAAACCACGCTGGCTATACCGAATTCATTGACAGCCACCGCCTTGACGTTATAGGTTCCTTCATCTGTCAGTACGATATTGCTCTCGTAGAGGATGCTTCCTTCATCCGGCTCGCCGTCATTGACCGTGTAATAAATCTTATTCCCGGATCCGTCCAGAAGGCTTAAGCTGACGCTTACAGATTCATAAGTTCCCGACGAGGGGGACATGCTGGGCATATTGGGAACATATTTGCTTCTCATTGAAGTGACGATCTCTCCATCCCCGGAAGAGAGCATCTCTTCTATTCCCTTATAATCCCCTGTCTGCCTGTAAACGGATATCATACTCTCATAAGCTGTCCTTACTTTATCCTCAGGGAAAAGATCCGACTCGGTAATTAACTTAAGCGAATCAATAGCCTCTGTGACGTCGCCGTTTTCAAGATAATAATCGGACATTCTGAAAATAATATCAGAGTTCGTTGGATTCTCCTTGTTGGCCTGTTTAAGATAACCTATAGCCTGAGACAGATTCCCTGCCTGTCTGGCCTCCTCAGCCATCCGTACATATCTCAAACCGGTGTTGTTCATATAGATCAGAAATGCACCAACTCCAATGGCCACGAGAAGAAAAACAAGAGCAACATTGATCATGAGCCTCATTCTTTCGGCATTTTCGCCAAAGAACCCTGAACTGTTCTTCCTTCTGTCCCCATTTTTACCGGAGGCCTGGTCGTCTTTATTCAGTTCATCTGCCAGCCCCGAAAGGGTGGCATCTATTTCGTTTTCAACCTCCGGCTCAAAATCCGGGACAATGTTTATCTCTGTGCCACAACTGTTACAGAACATCTGTCCTTCGGGGATCTCAAGCCCGCAACCTGGACATTTCATACAGTATCACCCTGATAAATCTCTTTTACCTGTTATGGCGAAGCGCTGCTTCATAACAGTTGTTCATGAGCATAGCGATGGTCATGGGGCCTACACCTCCGGGTACGGGAGTTATGGCTCCTGCAACCTCGCTAACCTCATCGAACTTAACATCTCCGCAGAGCTTGCCCTCCTCAGTTCGATTGATGCCTACATCAATGACAATCGCTCCCTCTTTGACGTAATCTTTTGTGATCATTCCGGCTTTGCCAACGGCTGCAATAAGGATGTCAGCTCTTTTGCATACTTCCTTAAGATCAGCGGTCCTTGAATGAGCCACGGTAACGGTGGCATTCTCCCTGAGCATCAGAAGAGCCATGGGCTTACCTACGATGTTGGACCTTCCTACGATTACGCATTCCTTGCCTGTGATATCAAAGCCCGGGCATCCGCGCTTTATAAGCTGGATCACGCCTGCAGGGGTGCAGGAAACGAAACCCTCCTCTCCTATGCAGAGCCTTCCCACATTTACGGGATGGAAACCGTCAACATCCTTGTCGGGACTGATGGCTTCGATCACAGCCTTCTCGTTTATATGCTTTGGAAGCGGCATCTGTACTAGAATTCCGTCCACATCATCTCTGTCGTTTAGCTCTTCAACAAGTTCAAGAAGCTTCTCCTGTGTTGTATCTGCAGGAAGCTCGTAGGAAAGAGATCTGTAGCCGATGTATTCACAGGCCCTTTTCTTGTTCCTTACATATACCTGGGATGCGGGATCCTCCCCCACAAGAATAACGGCCAGTGTAACCTCGATGCCTCTTTCCTTAAGCTCTCTAGTCCTCTCTTTGAGCTCATCCTTTATCTGTGCCGATATGGCTTTACCGTCTATAAGTGTCATGTTCGTTCTCCTTAATCTAATGTGATATATGGATTGCTCTTTGTTGTCACAATCCTGATATCTCTTAGAAGAGGCCTGTGATCCTGCCTTCCTCATTTACATCGATATCGAAGGCCGCAGGTCTCTTGGGAAGTCCGGGCATTGTAACGATTGCACCTGTAAGTGCAACCACAAAGCCTGCTCCTGCGGAAACATAGGCTTCACGAACCGTAATATTGTAGTTTCTGGGTCTTCCCAGCATATTAGGATCATCGGAAAGCGAATACTGAGTCTTGGCCATACATACAGGAAGATTGCCAAAGCCCATCTCCTCAATCTTAGCCAGCTGCTTGCTTGCTGCAGGAAGGAAGGTTACGCCGTCTGCGCCGTAAATCTCTGTTGCAACCTTTGTGATCTTGTCCTTAAGAGGAAGATCATCCGAATAGATAGGCTCGTAGTTTGAAGGCTTGGTCTCGATGGTCTCAATAACCTGCTTGGCAAGAGCTTCTCCGCCTTCGCCGCCCTTTGCCCAAACCTCTGAAAGAGCAAATTTGCATCCTCTCTCCTCGCAGAACTGTCTTACATACTCTGTCTCGGCCTCTGTATCTGTAAGGAAGGAGTTAAGGGTAACAACAACGGGAACCTTATACTTCTGGATGTTCTCAATATGCTTCTCGAGGTTTACTATTCCTTTTTTGAGAGCCTCAAGATTCTCTGTTCCAAGCTCAGCCTTAGGAACTCCGCCGTTGTATTTAAGAGCCCTTACTGTAGCAACAAGAACAACAGCATCAGGCTTAAGACCTGCGATCCTGCACTTTATATCAAGGAATTTCTCTGCTCCGAGATCAGCGCCAAAGCCTGCCTCAGTTACTGTATAATCGGCAACACCGAGAGCTGTTCTTGTAGCTCTGACTGAGTTACAACCGTGTGCTATATTGGCGAAAGGACCGCCGTGCACAAATACCGGTGTATGCTCCAGGGTCTGTATAAGGTTGGGCTTGATAGCATCCTTCAAAAGAGCTGCCATTGAGCCTACAGCGTTGAGATCCTTGGCTGTAACAGGCTGGCCGTCTCTTGTGTAGGCGACAATGATCCTGGAAAGCCTAGCCTTGAGGTCATCCATGTCGCTTGCAAGGCACAGGATAGCCATGATCTCGGATGCTACTGTGATCACAAAGTGATCCTCTCTGGGAACTCCGTCGACTTTTGCCCCAAGACCCACAACGATATTTCTGAGGGCTCTGTCGTTCATGTCCTCAGCTCTTTTCCATATTATCTGTCTTGTATCTATACCAAGCTCGTTGCCCTGCTGGATGTGGTTGTCCAGAAGTGCAGCCAGAAGGTTATTGGCTGAAGTGATGGCATGGAAATCACCGGTAAAATGCAGGTTCAGATCCTCCATGGGAACGGCCTGTGCATATCCGCCGCCGGCAGCGCCGCCCTTGATACCGAAGCACGGTCCCAGAGATGGTTCACGAAGTGCGATAACAGTCTTATAACCCAGTCTGTTAAGGGCATCTCCCAGTCCTACGCTGGTAGTGGTCTTTCCCTCACCTGCAGGTGTGGGATTGATTGCAGTTACAAGGATAAGTTTTCCTTTTTTTGCTCCGGAAACTTTCTTCATGTACTCTTCCGTGAGTTTAGCCTTGTACCGTCCGTAGTACTCCAGGTCATCCTCGGTTATACCGATCTTCTCGGCAACCTCCCTGATGTGAAGCATCTTTGCTTCCTGTGCGATCTCGATGTCACTTTTTACAGCCATTTGTAGTTCTCCTCCTTTACATCTTCGATGCAAACGACTCGCGCGCTCATTCCGGGGTCCTTCGCCAAAGCTCGCTCACACTCGCATCACGTTTTGCTTACTCATTATTCAGGTAAGCTTCAAACTCCGCCTGCGTCATCAGTACTTTCCTCGGCTTGGTACCTTCCTCCTCGCCTACGACTCCCGCTTCGCAAAGCTGATCCATTATCCTGGCCGCTCTGTTGAAGCCGATTTTGAACACTCTCTGGAGCATTCCGATGGAAGCCTTCTCTTTGTCTATAATAATATTCCCTGCCTGAACAAAGTACTCATCTCTGTCGGAATCAGAATCTGACGTGCCTTGGCCGGAGCCTGATCCTGAGGATACTGCCATACTGTCTATTTTATTCATGGCCTCTTCATTGTATGAAGATTCCATTCCCTGATTGCGTAAGAAATCAGTAACTTTCTGAACTTCCTTGTCGGATACGAAAGCGCCCTGTACTCTGGCCGGCTTTGTGTATCCCTGAGGGTAAAAGAGCATGTCGCCCTTACCCAGGAGTTTCTCTGCACCGTTGATATCAAGGATTGTTCTGGAGTCAACACCGCTGGAAACCGCAAAGGCAATTCGGCTTGGCATGTTGGCCTTGATAAGACCGGTGATGACATCCACCGAAGGTCTCTGAGTTGCAATTATAAGGTGGATTCCCGCAGCTCTTGCCAGCTGAGTAAGTCTACAGATTGCATCCTCAACTTCATTGGCGGAAACCATCATAAGGTCTGCAAGCTCGTCCACAATAACAACTATCTGAGGAAGCACTTCCATTTCGGGATCACCGCTTTCTTCAGCAAGCTTGTTGTAACCCTTAAGGTCCCTGACGCCGGTATCGGCGAACTTCTTGTATCTGTTGGTCATCTCTGCAACGGCCCAGTTAAGTGCAGCCGCAGCCTTCTTGGGATCCGTAACAACAGGGATCATCAGATGAGGGATTCCGTTGTAAACAGAAAGCTCTACAATCTTGGGATCGATCATTATCATCTGAACCTCTTCGGGCTTGGCCTTATACAGCAGGCTCATGATGATGGTGTTGATACATACGGATTTACCTGATCCCGTAGCACCTGCAATGAGAAGGTGAGGCATCTTGGCAATATCCGTAACCACGGTCTTGCCTGCGATATCCTTACCAACTGCAAATGCCAGTCTTGAAGAGAAATCTCTGAATTCCGGAGACTCCAAAAGGTCTCGCAGCGCAACCGCCTGATTCTCCTTGTTGGGAACCTCAATTCCCACAGCAGCTTTGCCCGGAATAGGCGCTTCTATTCTGATATCACTGGCTGCAAGATTCATCTTGATATCGTCAGCCAGATTTACTATCTTATTAACCCGGACACCGGCCTCGGGCTGTAGCTCAAACCTTGTGACCGCAGGGCCCTGACTTATATCGGTGACCTTAACGTTTACACCGAAGGTCCTCATGGTCTCTTCAAGCTTGGCCGCAGTCTCTCTTAGGGTCCTTGCCGTATCGGGGTTCTTGCTCTTTACCCCCTTCTCAAGAAGGTCGGTTCTTGGGAATACGTACTTCTTTGGAATCTTTTTCTTGTGAGCCTCAATCTCTTTTTCCATACCGGGGCTTGTAACCTTCCCTCCGGCATCAAGAACTGCGGAGCTTGTGGAGCCTCCCCTTGAGGTTATGGTGCTGTCGGCATCCTTGCTCCTTGAGATGTGATCCTGAGCGTGAACAACATAATCACCGTTCATGCCGTTTCCAAGATGCTCTGCATGGACGGGAACATCAGAAAGTACATCTTCCATGTCATCATTAGCTTCTGCCGCTCTGGCCACAAGCTTGCCAACCTGTATCTTCTCTATGTTCTCGTGTTTGGGAGTATGAGCCTTCTCGTCATACTCAGGGGTTGCGTGAGGATTCTGCTCAGAGGAATCAATCCTTGAAACAGAGGACTGATGCGTGTTGTCATACCCGGAGGAATAATTATCAGCTTGCTGATCGCCATACTCATCCGACCTGTCATCTTCCACGTCGTCGTATCCCATACCGTGGATCGCGGGCTCCGTCCTGAATACTCTCTGCCCGTCATCCTCAACGTCGGTCTCTATTTCGTGCTTGATGGTGATCTCGTGAATATCATCGTGGAACTCGTCTTCATCGGGAATGAAGAGTTTGTTGCTGTGATTCTTCTCCTCGTTGTGGAGCTTGATCTCACCAAGATCATCGCCCTCATCTTCCTCTTTATCAAGAGTTATGTCTTCCGTAACTCCGATAACCTTCCGGTCTCTTCGAAGTATCTTTTCATCCTCTTTCTGTTCTATAAGAAGGCGCTTCTCTTCTTCAATCTCAGCCCTTCTCTTCTCCATCTTCTCACGGCGTTTCTCAGCGTAGTCTCTGTAATTGTCAGCTTCCTGCCTGGTCCTTTCGATAATGCGCTTTGAGCCCTTTTTAAGTCCGCCTACAAAGGAATGCTGAGTAAAGATTACTATTGCCGCAATTCCTATAAGAAGAATAAGGAGTGCTGTTCCCGCCAGAGACAAAAACTTATAGGAAGCATAGGCCAGCGACCCCGCAAAGAATCCACCGCCGTTTCTGCCGGCACTGGCCTCCCCGTATATGTACTTAATGTCATAGGAATTCATGCCCTGGGGACGACCGGTCATAAGATCCGCCACCATTCCCAGTATCAGAAAAAGAACTACGCCGGATACTATCTTCCGGGTAGCTGCGCTTGAGCCGAAATTCGCTATTCCGATAGCCACTGCTCCAAGGGCTACCAGAGGCGCTATATATGCAGTTAAACCAAAGAGCCCGAACAGAACGCCGCTCACAGCATTACCAAGAGCGCCACATACTCCAAAATTGCACAGAAAAAGAAAGATAGTAAGCGCCACCATGGCCAGCACGATGAGCTCACTCTTTAAGGAATAGTCAAACTCCTCCTCGCGGATGTTTGCCTTTTTTGTAGATTTTCCCCGTTTTTTAGTTGCCATTTTATCCCCGCCGCAAAACTTTTATCTTATTATTTTATTAGCTTTTACAGCTAAAACAAAACTCTAGATAGTATATCATTTTTAATCTCTTTATGCTATACTACAAACTGATTTAAAGAAATGTATTTATGATGAAGGAGAACACAATGGAATTCAAGCAGGAATTAGAAACCGGCGGTTTTAAGATGATCGGAAGCAACGAAACTTCCCTTAAGATCAAGGAGGTTGCCGAGAAGTGCCGCCTGGTTAAAACTGAGACCGGCGTTAAGGTTGAATTGGCCTACACAGGCCCCAATGCCAGCAAATATATGCAGTATGTCGAGAAGAACCGCGAGGAGCTCACCAAGTATCTGATGAACCCCGACGAAGCTGATCTCTACGAGTGGATGGAGCAGTCACACCAGACTCCTCTCACCCTCAAGAAGCACGAGAAGGAACAGCTTATTCTCTACGTTAACTTCGATCCCGTTTCCAGAATAGTTATGACAGGAATCGCCGATGACAATGTAACCATGAAACTCGGCGCTCCTCTTATGGAGGTAAACGTAGATCAGCTAACCCGTGACGAGTTCAAGCTCAAGATCTTTAACATGCTTCTTCTTGCAGATGAGATTGCTGTACTTATGGGAAATCTTGATCTTCGTAAGATGTCCAACATCCAGATCGTTAAGACTTACCTCAACGAGATCTACGACAGATTCCACGAGAATCCTTGATGGCTGGGATTTAGTCACGAATAAATTGTAAAGATGATGCGTATTCGAGCATATATGATGTGTATTTGCGCATAGATGATGCGCATTCAAGTATAAATATGATGCGCATTAAACATAGATGATGTGTATTCAAGTATAAATATGATGCGCATTCGCGTACAGATGATGTTCATTTGCGTATAAATATAGGAGAGCGGCAAAGCAAGTGCTACTCTCCTTTTATTTGTTCGAATTAGTTTGAGTTCAAAATTGTCGGACTGTTTTTGATAATGAATTATCGTTATTTCGTTGCTTTATTACTGTATGAATTAGAATTTTGTTTTTTGTACAGTAAGGCACTTTTTATATTACTGCACAGAATAGAAAACCATAATTCTTGCAGTAATTTTATCCGCCAAACTAACATTTATCAGCATCTAAAGTGCGATAATTGCCAGGCAAACCCTCATTTTCTTTATAATTTACTGTATAGAATCATAATTTCCTTTCTATGCAGTATATTTTTTACTTTACAGAAATAAAAATTGAAATTATGCCGTAACAGAAACAATACATTTCATAACAAGAGAAATATAGCCCCTAACAGAGGTAATAATAAATACTACATAACAAGAGTATAATAACACTACATAACAAGAGTAATATACTCCATAAAAAGAAACTAAAAGTCATCAATAATATGTTCTTTGCTTATTCCTTCTTATGCCCTTCCTTAGCCACAAACAAAGTTCCGACCTTCTTCTTCTCAATTATGTCATATAGCTTCTCGGGATTCTTGCCGTTGGTCACAAGAACATCAATACCACGAGAGGTTGCAAGCTCAGCAGCCTCGAGCTTTGTGATCATGCCACCGGTGCCGCGATTTGAGCCCGAACCTGAAGCAAGACTCTTTAACTCTTCTGTAATCTCCTCTACCCTACTTATAACCTTAGCATCTGGATTCTCCTTGGGATTGCCGTCATACAGCCCGTCTATGTCAGAGAAGATAATGAGCTTGCTGGCCTTGCAGAACACGGCTACCACCGCAGAGAGCATATCATTATCGGAAAAGAGCTTTTTCTCAGATTCAATCTCTGTATGGCTGACGGAGTCATTCTCATTAACGATGGGAATGATGTGATTTTCTAAAAGCGCATCAAATGTATTCTTGAGGTTCTCGCTTCTGACAGGATCCGTGATATCTCCGTTATCAAGAAGGATCTGTCCTACCATTCTTCCGTATTCACCAAAAAACTTATCATAAAGGTGCATCAGCTCTGTCTGGCCAACAGCAGCAGCTGCCTGCTTCATCCTGATTTCCTTGGGCTTCTGGGCAAGCCTCATTTTGCCTGCGCCTACAGCAATGGCTCCAGATGATACCAGCACCAGGTCATATCCCAGATTCTCAACTCCCGCAAGGGCTCTGCAAAGATGATCCAGATTCCTGAGATCCACGTGTCCCTGATCATTAGTGATAGTGGATGTACCTACCTTAACGACAATTCTCTTCTTACTAAGTGTCATTCCAAAAATGTCTCCCTCAGTTAATTTCACGCTTTAATCTATTAAAACATATATCCTATTATATAGCCGAATATCAAATAATCAAGTAAAATCCATATCCTCCAAATATATGTTGACTGGCACAACAAAAATAAAAAGCGCTCAACCAAGCGCTTTTTAAGAGTGGATTAGGCGGGAGTCGAACCCGCGTCCAAAAATTCATCCCCTGTCCTTCTACTATCATAGTCAGTTATTGTGGGACTCTGCATCCCTGTTCCCTCACATCCCCGGAAACGGACAACCAAAGATGATCGGTAGCTTCATGATACGACCACAGCCGCAAAGCTTAAGCCATGTCGTTTCCTACAAAGTTTGACGCCGATTGCTGAGTGTGTAGGTGCACTCAGGTCGACGGGCTGCAATTAAGCAGCGTATGCTAAATTATCGTTAGCGTTTATATTTAGGTTTGAGGTTTAACGCACCGTCCTGCGGATAGCTTCTCCAGCTTCAAAATCCCTGTCGAAACCTTTACTAACCCTTATTCAATTTGCTTCTCTAGTATATATTGTTTTGAGCTGCTTGGCAACTAAACTTATGGTTCAGCCTCCACGCGGATTTTGTAACTATTATTTGGTAAATTCACGACCTACGTAAATCAAATACTCAAATACCCCCATACTTGCAGCAACCATAATAAGCGGAATCATTCCATAAATATATCCAACCATCGGCTTTACCCTGTAATACTGCAAGTTGATCTTATCTGCTCCACGTTTGATCACTCCTTAAAGGGTTCATTTTATCAAAAGCAGCAAAAGGGCATCACGAGGATGCCCTTCTGTTTCATTACTTATTTCTGTCAAAAGAAATATCGCAGTAGCATGTGGCCTGTCCCAGTCCTCAAGGCTCATTCTAAAATGGTCCCATGACTCCGTTCCCGGGGCTCATTTTCCGCTTCTATCATCAACATCGATATATAGCTCTGCGGTTTGCCGTCCGTCGATGGTAGATATATAGATTGTTACATCTGCATCGTTCGGCTTCTTTTGAATCTTGATCTTGCCCTTTGAATCTACGGTAGCCACTTTGGTGTTGGAGCTTCTGAATACAAGGCCTGTATCCGTATACTTCTTGTATGAGCTAAACAGCTTGTCAGAAGAAGAAACTCCGTTAATCTCAAGGTCTGTAGTCACTGAAATGCTGGTATTGGTCTTCATAAAGGATTCATACTTCAGCACTTTATCACTTGGGCTGTTAGTCAGTCGTATAGAATTATATTCGCTGTTACTAATCTTCTCCTTGAGCTTTAGTCTCGTTACCTGCCCTCTTACAGTAACGGTACAGGATACTTTTTTATTTGACCCGTCGGTGGTGACTCCGGTGATCTTCACAACACCGGGAGTGATACCCATTACAGCCAAAAACTCGTCTTTTCTTGTAATAACGCTCTCGCCGGGATTAGCTGCATAGTCAGCATTTCTTGCTGTTTTATCGCCTCTTATAACCCCCAGCAGAACTCCGGTGTTATTCTTATCTACGCTCCACTTTACAGCCGGATATGTAGCATAATACGGTGTAACCGCAGCGATGCTGATTTGCCCATACCTTGAACTATCCTGAGTTCCGATAGTCATCTTGGTCTTATCGGCTTTAATGGCTTTAATCTGATTAAACACATCAAAAGTCACGGAAACTGAAGGTACACCATTATTAAATGTGAATGAATCGCCTTCCAATGTTGCTGTGATTGTAACATTTCCTTCATCTACAGCAGTTATCACTCCTTTGTCAGAAACTACTGCAAGTCTTGTGTTTGAGCTCTTCCATACAAGATTCTTTGACACTGCACTTCCTTTGCCGGTAAGTGTAAATTCAGGTTGAAGCTTAAACGTCTTTCCTACAGCCAGTCCGTTCTTGGTCAGAGTCTCAGAGTTTTTAAGACTCACAGCAGAAACTGAGGGCTTGACTGTCACCTTACAGCTGGCTGTGAAAGGTGCATCTTTCTTTCCAACCTTAAATGAATCCTTTGTCTTTACGGTAATGGTTGCTGTTCCCGGCTTTAGTCCACCTATTCTCAGCCTATATTCATTAGAAGTTTCATCATAATAAGCATTGAAACGTATAATTTCCTTATCCTTATCACTTATTGACCAAATCAGATGCGGATTAAAAGTACTATCCGGATTCAAAGGATTAAATGACGCAACAACATCTTTACTATTGTCAACCCCAACTGTCACATTCTTAGGAAGTATTATTCCCTTGAGAGGATTCTCTTCCTTTATTGTAACCTTATAACTAAGCGTCTTTTTGTAGTTGTAAGCATGTACGGTTACATCTACGTAAGCTGTTGCAGGCAATTTGGTCCCTGCAGGAATTGATTTCTTTGCAAAAACATATCCGGTACTTGTTACATCTATAAGGGATTTATACTTTTCCTGGATATCAAAGCTTAAGTAGGGATCATCTCCTAATAGTTCGCCAGTCGCATTACTTCCAGAAATTACTAAGTTGTTATTAGAAGAGGGAATAGCTGTTCCCTTCGAGCCATCAGCAGCCACGAGATCAACGCTTATCCTGGCATCTGAAGAGTTTTCATCAAGGCTTACTGTTCCGGTCTTCTCCTTAAGTGCAACACTCTTTACAGGTACATAGATTACAATAGGATCCGAAATCGCATATTTCTCAGGATTTGCTTTGCTTGTGGCCTTAACCCGAATCGTTCCTTCAGATATTCCTTTAAGTACCCCTTTTTCAGAAACAGTGGCTGTTCTATAAATATCATAGCCCTCATTATCTACCACGCTCCAGGTGAGTTCCTTATTCTTAGGTGCGCCGTCAGCCCAGTTTACTGCCATATTGACAGTCTTACCGACCTGCAGGGAAGAGACAACATTCTTACCTGATTTGGCAGTTATTGTGAAATCACCCACAGGGTTACCAACTTCAAATGTGCAGGATGCCTTCTTTCCGCTTCCATCAGCAGCTTCCGCGGTTACAGTAACCTTTCCCTTGGACGGGCCGACAGCACGAACAGTAACATACGCCTCATCTGTTTCATAATATACCCTGCCCTTGCCATTTACATCTTCCGGATACCATAGTTCCTCATCATACAATCCTCTACATATAATAACAGCATCTTTGTCAGAGGTACTCCACTTGATTTCCCCGGAGGCAGTATAAGGAAGAACAGATGCAGTAAGACGCACTTCCTCACCGGTTCCAAAGGAATACTTTTTCATATCGAGTGTCAGTGAAGTAACCGGGTCTGAAACAATCACATCACACTGTGCCTCAGGTTCGTCAGAAGATTCCCTCTGTACCGTCACACAAGCTTTTCCGGCACTGACTCCTGTTATCTTTCCGGTCTGGGAAACAGAAACAACTCCGGAATTATCACTGCTCCAAAGGAGCTTTTCGCCCTTAACCGGTGCCCTATCCTTATCAGTCATATAGAGAGTTACACTCTTTCCCACCAATAAGTTTTGGCTTTTAACCTGTGAATAAGAATTTCCTGTCTTCTCCCCCAAACTATAGGACACAACTGAAACAATACAGTTAATAGTAAAGTTACCTTCATAGTTTTGTGTAGTAACCGTTATTTTGATTGTATCTGTATCAGCATCTGTAACACCAGGCATTAATAGGTACTGCACTTTAGTCTTATCCATGCTAACCCAGGGATCTTCGAGATAGATATCATTACTAAATTTGCATTCTACATTGTATATCTTACCGCAGTCTGCAGGAAGAACATCCGATAATTCTATACTATCAATGTGAGAGTTATTAATGCTAAATCTTCTATGTATGGTCTTAACTCTATCTTCTTCCGAAAGTGATTTGCTTGTTATAGAAGCCCTCGTATCTTTAGCACTTATATCATTATGATTCTTATCTCCCTTGAACAGGTACCATACTGAATAATTTCCTGCATCAACTGCTGTCGGCAGACTTGTGCTCCAAGTACCTTTTTTACCGTAATCAAATTCCGGAGCCGCGTTGCCCGAAGTAGTCACTGCATACCAAAATTCTCCAAAATCAGTTGTTCCTTGTTCTACAAGTACTTGTCCCCTTCCTGTGAAAGCAAGATCTGTACGTCCCGTTGGCTCAGATACAGAAGGGTTGGCCTTTTCAACAGTAAGCGTACCGGGACAAAATTCAATTTCATAATTATCCGAGGTAAGGCCCTTGGGAAGGATTGCATATTTTCCGGCATCATCACCTCTTTGATATTTGCATTCAAAAGAAACAGAACCTTTAAGAGATGACTCATTATCGTCATTTACAAAACCATCGCAACTAAATGTATAGCTTGAAGGTGCATTATCGCCATAAGTAATAGTCTTATTCACGGCTCTGACCTTAAGATTCTTCTTTCTAATCTCATAGTCCAATGAAGCCTTTACTCCACCTATGGTCAGGCTTGCAGTATACAAACCAACTCCGGTGGGAGGAACAGTACTTTGGGCATAGATTGTATCTCCCCTGCCTTCGTACTTTATATTAAAATCATCCTTAAAATGCGCCGAAACAATAGAAAAGAATTTTGAAACATCATCTCCGTCAAGCTCTGCTGCAAAAGAATCCTCTGATCCATAAGTATCAGCCTCAGGAGCACATATCCTGACAGATATCTTATTGCCGGGCAGACTGCACCCTTCTTCAGTACAGGTTGCGGTCAGTTCATTGCCTTCAGCTGTTACTTTAATGGTGTGAACATGCGGGAAAATCTCCAAGGGCTCACTTGCAAGATCCGATTCCTTCTCTCCATTAATACACTCAGCTAAAATGTATACATGGAAATCTTTCCCCCACTCACCCTCTATATTGCTGTCGAGAGTAAATGTTCCCTCACCATTTCCGGACTCAGTAAAAGAATCATTGTTAATTGATGTGTACTGAAGAAGTTTTGCATTATCACTCCAGCCCTTCTTGGACCAGGTTCCGTCTGTCACAACAACAGAAACCTGTGTAGGTCCTATTTCATAGCCATATGCACCCTCTCCAATAGTAATCCAGAAAGGAATTATGTAACTATTTCCATCCTTTCTGACATCAGAAGCGGATAAACTAAATCCATTCTTATTTACAAGTGTCAGCTTATACTCTGCTCCCACTTGTCCTGCCGTGCCTGAAACAAGTGAAGAAAAAACGATATTCTCCCTGTTGACGTTAAATGCAGGGCTTATACCGCTTATAACATCACTTCCACTAACATAAACGCTAGAAAAAGCAATATTCGGGGTGGCGTTTGCTCCCCACTTCCTATAACCTCCTTGCTCATAATCACCTTGTGCATATTCGCTACTTGTAAAGGATCTTAAGAAATATACATGTTCGGCACTACCCTGAATACGGTCAAGCTGGGCTTCCTTATCCTGGTTTAAACCAATGTTCATATTATATCCATATTCCTGGTTAGTTATATCTTCATAATCAAGCAGGAAAACATAATCTTCATAAAGAGGAGTGTAATCAGTAAAGGCCTTTATCCCGTCTTTTTCAACATTTGGCTGCCGATCATCAATCTTATGTGTAGCGATAGTACTCGGAGCAAGAGCCCACCTCTCATCTTCCTGTAAAAATTGAAACTCTTTATCATTATTGCAGTCATTTAGAGCTGCACGCAATGGATACGTACTATAACTAGGATTTTCTGTGCCTTTAGGGAATCTATGAGTATTAGGGCTGTTCCATCCTATCACTGTATCGCAGTCTAAAAACATGGTGTCGCCGCCAAAACGATCTGTTTTAGCATCCAGAACCCTGTATCTTACTTCCTCCTGAATATTATCTGTATTCTCCCATTCAAAACCATACCACACATAGCTTCCTCGCCATGGGTCATTCTCTGATTTAGCGTATTGAGGATCGGTTATAGCTCCTGTTCCAAGGCCCGTAATGGTCTTATGGGTATTACCTTCCCTTCTGTGAGTTTGACGTCGCCCTTTGTCCCACAGATCTTTTATATTAGAGGGCCCTATCGGTTCTATCACATCTCCATAAAGTGAATCATCCTCCTGCTCTTCTATAATCTTTTCTTCTTCCTCGGAAGATGCTTCAGCTGCAGAATCTTCTTCATCAGTTGTCTCCTTTGACAGCTGATCCTCTTCCACCTCCGGAATTTCTTCCGGATTTTGTCCATCTTCAGAGTTTTCGATTCCTTCAGAAGCCTTATCTTCCTGAGAGCTTCCGGCCTCTTCAGATCCATTCTCGCCCTGTTCTGCTTCAGGATTATCTTTTTCAGATTCCTGATCCTCCCGGATAACTTCCGTCTCGGAAGATGCTTCATTTGAGGCATCAGAAACAGAAGCCTCTTCCCCGGGCGCCTCTGTATCTTCTTCTAAGATGATCTGATCCTGTTCTCCTGTGGGATCAACATCTTCTGCGGCATAAGCCTTCCCCGGCAGCGAGCCAACAAGCAGCATTGCCGACAGCATCAATGCCAGTGTCCTTTTAGTTCCATTCCTTACTTTCTTCATGACATCTTTTCCCCCGTTCTTTTGTAAAATGAAAAAACCGCCGGCCTTCAGGGTATAAACACCCTAAATCCGACGATCATCCATTACAACAATATTCATTTTCGGAAAACGAAAAAAAGACGCAGTTATACTCTGCGATGCGATGCGTTGCGATGCAAAATCGTAGCTCACCCTATACATGCGCGTCAACCCCCGTTAACCGAAAACTTTTTTTCACAAAAATAGAATAACAGAGCGTCATTCATAAATCAACGGGAAACTGCATTGCTGTTTAATTGGAATTTTTGATGATATCTATATTCTTAAGAACCTTCCGGGTAGTCTCATCATCTTCTCCAAATACCCTTCTGCATACATCGTATTGCGCCTCGGCCACCTTCAGCGCATTCTCATAATCACTCACAAGCACATACAGATCAAAAAGCGCCTGGCTGCTTTTCCGAGACAGGGGATGATAATCCTTTAGTATCCGGACCCTCTCATCATATACCTTTTTATGAAGCTCCAGCGCTTCCTGAATACGTCCTTTATCCTTATATAAATTAGCAATATTGTACATGCTGAGAAGCGTATCGGGATGGCTTTCACCATATAGCTTAAGCCTTGTTTCAAGGACAACTTTATGAAGAGCCAGTGCACCTTCAATATCTCCGATTTTCTCCATAAGAATAGCCATATTATTCATAGCGTGAATAACACGCGGATGATCATTTTTGTAGTACTTGATCAGTTCATAGTAAACATTTCTGTATACTGCAAGAGCCGATTTATGGTCTCCGAGACTGCTGCAGCAATCAGCCATATCCAGAAGTGTCTTTAAGGTATCAGGATGGTTTTCACCAAGCTCTTTTTTCCGGCCTTCATAAACTTCAGAGTATAGCTGTAAAGCTTTTTCATAATCTTTGAACTTCACGCAGCATAAAGCCATATTACTAAGAATACTTAAGTTATTGGCATCGTCTTTTCTCCAGTGCATTGTCCTGTACTTATAATTGATACCGTACATCCTGTAGGCGCCTTCATAATCACCCTGTTTGTAAAAGATATTTGCAATACTGCAGCTTATACGAAACATCTCACTATCGTTCCGCTCAAGAACTTCCTCGTAGGCCTTCCTTGCTTTCATGAGAAGCTCCAGCGCTTCATCATAATACCCCAGGCTCTCATAGGCAAAAGCCAGCTCAATCCTGTAGTCAGTCAGCTGCTGATCATCCTCACTAAGGGTCCGTTCAAAAATGTCCTCAGCCTTTTTCATCCATTCAAGGTATAGCCTGTAATCCCTGGGAAGTCCGTATCCATCATAATACATCCGGGAGAGCCTCAGCATGGCTTCCGGAAGTCCACCCTGTGCTGCGCTTTCTATAAGACTTACTGCCCTGGATCTGTCGACCTCAACATCTATGCCCTCCAGATAAGCAAGTCCTATCAGATAATTGTGTTCATGGTCATTATCATTTTCTATCCCGGCTATTCTTCCCAGATTCTCAAGAAGCCTGCTTTTCAGATCTTCTTCCTGCTGTGGACTGACACATTCAGGAATCTCAGGATACAGTTGTTCCAAAAGAGTTCTGTCAGTCTTTACCACTTCAACGGGGAGTACCTTAAGATCTATCTCTCTGGCTCTTGGATATTCCTTCTGCTGAACATAGTTTGGTTCGTTGACAAGATTCGGAGTCACAAGCAGGGTAAAGAGACTGCTCTTATCAAGAGCCTTGTTTATCGATTCATCGAAAGCCTCTCCTGGTGCAAGATACTCATCATACCAGATAGCAATGTCTCGGCATAAGGGATCCTTGTGGATAAGCCTCATGATCTCATTGGCAAAGGCTCTGTCTTTTTTTCTGTAGCTAAGGAACACGTAAGCATCAAAGGCTTTTCTGACCCTCTCCGCCAGCTCTTTTCCCACAAGGATTGAATCCAGATAATCCTTGAGTTTCTTTTCAAAACCTATTGCAGTATCATCATTGGAATCAAGCATCAGATACTGCAGCGTTCCAAACTTATCCTCAGTGGAATAAATCTCATCTATCCCGGATTCCAGCATGATGGGAAGAATCGGTATATGTTCTTTTTTTGCAAAGGGAAGTGCGAAGGAACTTGCAAAAGAATCATCAGTTAAAAATTTAAGACTGACAGGAATCACAAAAATACTCATCTGACGAAGATCTGACTCAAGGTTCTCATCTTGATCATCAGAATCCTCAAGATAATAAACAGCAGCTTCAAAGAACTTAAATATCTCCTGGCATATCCTGTCAAAGCATTTCTTTCTGTCATCAGGATGGCACGAAAAAAACACCCTTGGCTTACCGTTTGGGCTTCCATTACCATTTGTGCGAACCTTCATCTTTGACGCCCGTCCTTTTTACTTAAACTTCATCTTGAACTCTTTTTCTACTTCTCTTTGCTGGTCCTTCTTGGCCTTGTCGGCTCGCTTGTCGTAAAGTTTCTTACCTTTGGCAAGACCAATCTCCACTTTCACTCTGCCGTTCTTGAAGTAAACCTCAAGGGGAACCAGAGTATAGCCCTGAACCATCTTCTGCTGATCAAGCTTTCTGATCTCAGCTTTGTGCAAAAGAAGCTTTCTCACCCTAAGGGGATCCTTGTTGAAAATGTTGCCCTTCTCATAAGGGCTGACATTCATACCATTGATGAAGGCCTCACCCTTGTCGATGCTTATCCAGGCTTCCTTGATACTGCACTTGCCCTGTCGAAGGGACTTAACCTCTGTGCCAAAGAGTTCTATGCCAGCCTCGTACTTCTCCTCAATGAAGTAGTCGTGGTAAGCCTTCTTGTTATTCGCTATTAACTTTCTTGCCTTATTATCTTCTGCCATATTTATGTACCAACTCTATACTAATTATTCTCAACGCTTCTTGCGCCTGCCCTTGCCCTGGGCACTTCTGGCTGCCTTACTGGTGGCCGACTTCTTGTACTTGTGTACCTTGTATACCTTGCGTCCTGAAGACGCCTTAACTCCGGCCGCACCCTTACCGGCCTTTGTTCCAGCCTTAGATACGCTTGTACTCTTCTTTCTCCTTGGCTTTCCTGTTCTTGGATCAGGCTCGACCTCAGTAATATCCACTTCCTCGCCCCGAACCTTTACAGTTCTGCGAGAAATCTCACCTTCTTCAAAGTCTTCTTTCTTTCCGCGAACCTTAACCGTCTTGCGGGAAACCTTACCTTCACTGCGCTCTCCGGCTCTATCTACAAGCTTTCGAACCTTCCGTGCCCTGTCCTCGGTCACTCTCCTGGCTTTGGAATACTCAACCCATTCAAGTTCCTGCTGTGCTGCCTCTTCCTCATCCTCGTCTTCACTTACAATCCTGAAGTCGATGGCTTTTGTAAGCCTGTCAGCGGACAGAACTCTTATCTTAACCTTCTGACCAAGAGTATACTCCTTGCGGGTCCTCTCGCCAATGAGCCTTAAGTTTAGTTCATCATATACATAGAAATCATCAGCCATGGATGCGGCACTTACCATGCCCTCACAGCTGTTATCAAGCTCCACAAACATGCCCCAGTTGGTGACACCGGACACAATACCGTCGAACAATTCGCCTACATGGCTTTCCATATACTGGGCTTTCTTGAGCTTATCAGTCTCTCTTTCGGCTTCCTCAGCTCTGCGCTCAGTCTCTGAGGAGTGTTTGGCAACTTCATCAAGGATCTCAGCATAGTGCTGTGCCTTCTCCACAGTCATCCTGCCGCGAAGATGATCCTTGATGATCCTGTGGATCTGAAGATCGGGATATCGTCTGATGGGAGATGTAAAGTGGCAATAATAGTCAAACGCAAGACCGAAATGCCCTGTGCACTCAGTGCTGTACTTGGCCTGCATCATGCTGCGAAGGGCCATCCTGCTGATTACTGCCTCTTCTCTTGAACCCTGTATCCCTTTAAGGAGCTTTTGAAGTTCCTTGGGGCTGACCCCGGCATCTCTTCTGCTCTTAATATGGTGTCCGAAATTGCTGACAAAGGCACTTAGGGACGCGATCTTCTCAGGGTCCGGCTGCTCATGGATACGATATACAAAAGGACTCTCCATGTAGTAAAAATGCTCTGCTACAGTCTGGTTTGCCGCCAGCATGAAGTCCTCAATAAGCTTAGTTGCGGTATTCCTCTCGTGAGGCACAATATCAATGGGATTTCCCTCTTTATCCAGAATTATCTTGGACTCGGGGAAATCAAAATCTATGGCACCCTTACTCTCTCTCTTGGCCCTCAGTATCCCGGAGAGCTTCTCCATATCCCTGAACATGGGCACAAGCTCGCTGTAACGCTCTATTGTCTCCTCGTCGTTGTCCTCCAGAATCTTCGCAACGTCAGAATAGTTCATTCTCTCATCGACATTTATTACGGACTCAACAATGGAATGATCAAGAAGTCCCCCGTTACCGTCAAAGGTCATAAGGCAGGAAAGAGCCAGCCTGTCTTCACCGTGATTCAGTGAGCATATACCGTTTGAAAGCTTATGGGGAAGCATGGGAATAACCCTATCCACCAGATACACACTGGTACCGCGCTTTAGCGCCTCTCTGTCCAGCGCGGAATTCTCCTGTACATAATTAGTAACATCCGCAATATGAACACCCAGGTGGAAAAGACCCTTCTCATCTATGTGAAGGCTTACGGCATCATCCAGGTCCTTGGCATCCTCGCCGTCAATGGTGACCATCTGAACATCGCGAAGATCTTCACGCCCCAGCATATCCGCTTCGCTGACAAAATCAGGGCATCGCATGGCCTGATTCATGACTCTCTCAGGGAACTCGTAGGGGATATCATAATTCTTGACTATGGAAAGGATGTCTACCCCCGGATCGTTTATATTTCCGATAACTTCCCTGACCTTGCCTTCGGGCTTTCTTCTTTTTAAGGGATCGCCGTAGTCAGTGATCTTAACAACCACCTTATCTCCGGTAACAGCTCCGCCGCAAAACTCTATAGGAACAAAGATATCGTTCTGTATCTTTGTATTATCAGGAACCACAAATCCAAAGTTCTTCTCAGCCTGGAAAGTACCGACAACCTCCTCAAGGCCTCTTACCAGAATGTTTCTGATCCGGCCCTCAGCCCGTCTTCCGGGATACTCATTAAGTAGTTCGACTTCAACGGTATCAGTATGGAAAGCACCATGGACATATTCCTCAGGAATAAAGATATCTTCATCTCTTCCCTCTACCTCTACAAAACCAAAGCCCCTTGCATTGCTGACAAAGCGGCCTACTATATATTCATTTTTGGAATTCTTTTTCCCGAAGAGGGATTCATCCATGCGCTTTAATCGCTTTCCTTTACCCATTCACTTCCTCTTTTCCTAAAGGTAAAAAAGGCACTCTAATAAAAATATTAGAGTGCCTCGAATAATTCATTGATAAAAATGTTATCAGAATAATCCCATGTTAAGAACGATTGCAAATACAACAAACAGTACTGACAATCCAACCGTGATCTTCTTAAGAACGCCTTCCTTTGAACGGCCCTTGTTCCTGCCCCAGTATGTGTTCTCAACGGTACCCTGAATAGCACCAAGTCCCTGGTTCTTGCCTTCCTGCATAAGAACGAGAACTACAAGCGCGATGCAAACTATGATAAATAATACTCCGAATACGTAATCTAAAACACTCACGAACATATCCTCCAGTGCATTTCTACAAATTTAGTCAACTTAGATACTTTAACATAAATGCACTATATCGTCAACTGATTTAGCCAATTTAATCACTTATGAATAAGAAGACTCTTTCCTGTCATCTCAGCAGGCTGCTCCTCGCCCATGCACTCTATAAGAGTAGGGATGATATCAGCAAGGCATCCGCCCTCTCTCAGGGTGTAGTCGGGATCGTAGTTAACCAGGATGAAAGGAACAGGATTTGTTGTGTGAGCTGTCCAGGGCTCTCCTGTCTCATAGTCAACCATCATATCTGCATTACCGTGGTCTGCGCAGATGAACAGTGTTCCGTTTACTGCCTTGATGGCATCAACGATCTTGCCAACGCACTCGTCAACAACTTCGATGGCCTTAACAGCAGCAGGAATAACACCTGTGTGTCCTACCATGTCGGGGTTTGCAAAGTTAGCAACAACCACATCATATTTCTGAGAGTTAATGGCGTCAAGGATCTTCTCGCAAACCTCTGGAGCGCTCATCTGAGGCTTAAGGTCGTAAGTAGGAACATCCTTAGGGCTGTTAACCAGAACTCTGTCCTCTCCCTCGTTGGGCTTCTCAACGCCGCCGTTAAAGAAGAAGGTAACGTGAGCATACTTCTCTGTCTCAGCGATACGAGCCTGCTTAAGCCCCTTGTTTGCCAGCCACTCGCCGAAGGTGTTGTTAAGAAGAACCTTCTTGAAGGCAATCTCCTTGTTGGGAATAAGAGGATCATAATCTGTGAAGCAGACATAAGTTACATCAAGACGCTGTCCTCTGTTAAACTTATCAAACTCATCGTCGCAGAAGCAGTGAGTGATCTCTCTTGCTCTGTCGGGACGGAAATTGAAGAAGATAATGGAGTCGCCGTCCTTGATAGTAGCAACGGGAGCACCGTTCTTCATGATAACTGTAGGGATAACAAACTCATCAGTCTTGCCGTTCTTGTAGGACTCAACCATGCACTCATGAGCTGAGTTGGCTTTGTTGCCCTCGCCCTTTGTAAGTGCGTTGTATGCGATCTCTACACGGTCGTAGTTGTTATCTCTGTCCATTGCATAGTAACGGCCCGAAATAGATGCGATCTGGCCTACACCAAGCTCCTTCATCTTGTCCTCAAGCTGCTGAACAAAGTCGATACCACTCTCGGGAGGAGTGTCTCTTCCATCCAGGAAGCAGTGAACATAAACCTTATCAAGTCCGTTCTTCTTGGCAAGCTCAAGAAGTCCGTAAATATGTGTTATGTGGCTGTGAACACCGCCGTCGGAAACAAGGCCGTACATGTGAAGTGCAGAGCCTTTCTCCTTGCAGTTGGTAATGGCAGCCATAAGGCCTTCATTTGTAAAGAAATCTCTGTCCTCGATGGATTTGGTGATCCTTGTGAGCTCCTGGTAAACAATTCTGCCGGCACCCATGTTCATGTGACCAACCTCAGAGTTACCCATCTGTCCGTCGGGAAGACCAACAGCAAGTCCGCTGGCATAGCCCTTTACAAAGGGATAGTCCTTCATAAGTGAGTCCATTACAGGTGTGTTGGCCATTGCAATGGCATTGTACTCAGGGTTGTCATTCAGTCCATATCCATCAAGTATAAGAAGAACTGTAGGTTTGAAACCTCTCATATTTATATCCTCCGTTTTCTACGCTGCCTGTAGGCGGCAGCCACAATAATATCTTTAAAAAGACCTTTCGTCCTTGCCTAGTATAGCGCATAAGCCCCGATAATGACAAGCAATTAACAAAACCTTAATAAATTATCTTGCATGTACAGGTAAAATCCCGTTATATCAATCCTCTTTATTGGCCTTATCAACTGTTATATCCAGTTTATATCCCCCGGCCATATTCTTGACCCGATCCTCTATTATCCGTTTAAGTTCCTCGTCCTTAATGTCATACTTATAAGGTACTTCCAGGTCAAAAGAAACAAGGGGCTCCTCATCCCTGTTTCTCACAATTCGGCAGTCATGAAACTTAAGCTTCGGATCTATCTCCTCAAGCACCAGCTTAAGCCACCTCTTCATATCTCTTGCCTGTCTGTCATCATCGCTGACAGGATCAAGATGTATCACCGCCATGCACCTGTATTTGTCATTAAGCTGTCGTTCAATCTCATCTATAAGATCATGAGCTTCCACCATTGTTCTGTCGGAAGGCACCTCCACATGCAGGGACATCATGATCCTCCCGGGACCGTAATTGTGGACTATAATGTCATGCACTCCCAGAACTCCCTCGTGGGCAAGCACCGTCTCTTTTACCTCATCAATGAATTCCTTGTCGGCGGGCTCGCCAAGCAGCGGGCTGATGGTATCCTTTGCAGCATCGTAGCCTGTCTTCATGATAAAAAGACCAACGATTATACCGGCTATTCCGTCAATGTTGACTCCGAAGTAATGAGCTACAGCAACGGATATAAGAACGATCCCCGTGGAAAAGACATCTGAAATACTGTCCATTGCCGTGGACTTTAAAGTGGCGCTTTTTATGGCTCTTGAAGCCTGAAGATTGGCGCCGAACATTATAAGCTTGATGATTATGGATATCACAAGGATGAATCCCACCGCCGGAGAAAATGTGATCTCCTGGTGATGAAGGATCTTGTTAAAAGAACTCTGAAGGAGCTCCACTGCCATGACCATGATAAACAGGGAAACAATAAGACCGGCAACATATTCAAGCCTGCCGTGGCCATAGGGGTGCTCTTCGTCAGCCTCCTGACCGGAAAGCTTGAATCCCACCAGTGTCACCACAGAGGATGCCACATCCGATAGATTGTTCAGGGCATCAGATACGATTGCAATGGACCCGCTGATGTAGCCCGCAAACATTTTGATAATAACCAGAATAATATTAAGGGCAATGCCTATGACGCCGCTGAGGATGCCATAGTTCTGCCTTACTTCAGGGTCATCAACCCTGTTATAGTCTTTGATAAAGAACCTAGCGAGAAAACAGATCATGTATTATGCCCGGATTCTGGACTCAATGGTATCTATGTCCATTGTCGCTTCGTCGGGCCCTCCCCAATCACTTATTATAGTCTCTTCCTCTTCTCCGTCCTGCATTGTAATGGAGGTTTCAAGCCTGTAATTCATCTTGGGAACCTTGGTGGAATTTCCCTGGGTCACATAGCTGTTGAGATATGTGACTGAATACTTGGTATGAGGATAATAGCTGTCATCGATGGATTCAGGCTCATAGGAGATCGCGCATCTCTGGACGCCCCCATCCTCAAAATAGTTGGCCCAGATGGTGATAACTCCGGCTGTAGCAGGATTCTCATCAAAGCTTAAGAACCTGTAGCTCCAGCTTCCCTCATTGTTATTGAAAACAACAGCCTCCCTGCTGACGGGAATATATGTTGTGTTCTCCAGAGGTGTGTCTATTTTATTTAAAAAGATATCTCGAAGAGCAATATACTCATCGGATACGATAAAGCTTCTGAGTTCATCCACATTTCCCACGTCCAGCTGGGTAAAGATATCGCTGAATACGCTCTGTACCTCACGGGCATTTACGATACATTTTTTGAAGGAATCAAGTTCCTCGCAGGTGCCAACACTGCTCTCCACCTCATCAAGAACTGATTCATATGAAAGGGCATCCTCGTAGTTCATGGTGAAGGAATCAAGACCCGGTACAGCATATTTAAGAACTACTTCCTTAAGCTCTTCCGAAGGTGCAGCTTTATAAATATCGATCAGCTCATTCACAAAACCGGCGTACTCGCTATAAGAGAAGGTTGCACTTCCGTTTTCCGAAGAATAGGTGGTGCAATCGGATCTGAAAAATGCATCTGTGTCATATCCGTAGGCATCCTTGAATACCCGCCCGTAAGCAGCATCAAGAAGCTTTACCGCGTCACTGCTGTTGTTGTCGTCCTTAAGAACTGACAGTATGGCAAGTGCAGTGTTCATATTGGCAGTCTGTGAATTCATGGCATCCACAGCCTCATTGAGGATCACCGTGTGGTAATTGTCCAGAAGTCCGGTATTCTCTGTATTCTCCCATCCGGCATAGAGGATCTTCTTGGCTGACTCAGCATCATTGTTGCTAAGATATGCTCCTGCCATATTGGAATAAGCTGTAACGGAATGACTGTCTATCTGTATAGCCTCGTTGTAGGAATCAATAGCAGACTGATAATCCGATGTCTCCAGGTATTTGTCTCCTGCAGCTATAGCCTTATTGACCTGAACTGCAGGCAGATTGTTGTATACAAAGAATCCTGCAACGCCAAGTACTATAAGTGCGAGCCCTGTTATAATAAAAGGCTTAACGGAAAGAGCCGATTTAGAACGCCTTGCTGCGCCTCTCCTTCCAGATGACCTTCTTACCTGTTCCTTTTTCCTGTAATTATTTGAAACTGAAATATCCAAAACTAAACCACCCTTAAATTTATCCAAAAACAAAAATGCTTTCGTTAGTATAGCATGAAACCCTTTCCATATAAAGGAAAAAATTAACAAATCTGTAACATTTGTCCAGTTTCTTGACTATTCTGCACAAAGGACAAAACCACATGGACAGTGACATTCCAAAGACCTAAAATAGGCATGTCAGAAACTATAATCTTAACGGAGGGATTTCAATATGAAAATAGCACTTATAAATGAAAACAGTCAGGCTGCAAAGAATGAGATGATCTACGGTGCCCTAAAAAAAGTTGCCGACAGCCATGGCTTTGAAGTATTTAACTACGGCATGTATTCAGCTGAGGACAAGGCACAGCTCACCTATGTTCAAAACGGCATTCTCGCCTGCGTGCTCTTAAATTCGGGAGCAGCTGATTATGTGATCACAGGCTGCGGAACAGGTGAAGGCGCAATGCTTGCCTGCAACAGCTTCCCCGGAGTAATCTGCGGACATGTCACCGATCCTCTTGATGCCTACACCTTTGCTCAGATCAACGACGGCAATGCCATCTCCATCAACTTTGCCCTTAAATCAGGCTGGGGCGCAGAGCTCAATCTTCAGTACATCTTCGAGAAGCTCTTCTGCGAGGAAAGCGGCCAGGGATATCCCAGAGAAAGAGCCGTTCCCGAACAGCGCAACAAGAAGATCCTGGACGAAGTAAGAAAAGTAACCCTCAACCAGGATATCCCTACTATCCTAAAAAAACTTGATAATGATCTTGTAAAGGGAGCTCTCTCCGGTGAGCACTTCCTTGAGTACTTCGATGCCAACGCAACTGATGAAGCCATCAAAGCTGCAGTACATGAAATCTTAGGAGCTTGATAGCTTTATCAGGCACATTCCCGATACTGCAGTGATTCAGGTATATCTCCAAAAATGCTTGTGTTCGTCTGCGGTGTGATTTTCCTAAACTCAAAAAACAGCAAATGCCTCATTTCGTGTTACTCAGAGAAATCGGCATTTGCTGTTTTCTTTGTTTGAAAAATCATCATCCTCGTCCGAGAACTGCGCATTCCCGGAGATATACCTTAAGCACAGTTTCGGAAGTGTGCCTGAAAGTAGAATTCCGGACAAGTACATGAAAAAGTCGTCTTTACCTGGTCAGTGCATAAGTATCTCTTGCGATGGCAAGCTCCTCATTTGTGGGAACTACCATAAGCTTAACTTTGCTGTCAGCACCTGAGATAACTTTCTCCTCGCCGCGGACTTTGTTGGCCTCAGCATCTACAGTTGCTCCAAGGAAAGAAAGTCTCTTGCAGATCAGTTCTCTTGTAAATCCACTGTTCTCGCCTACACCTGCTGTGAAGCAGATAGCATCTACGCTGCCAAGTGCAACAGCATAGGAGCCGATGTATTTGGCAACTCTGTAGGTGAAAGCATCAACTGCTCTCTTTGCACCCTCATCACCCTTGATATAAGCATCCTCAAGATCTCTGAAGTCTGATGACAGGTCATTGGAAAGTCCGAATACACCTGACTTCTTGTTGAGAAGGTTTGTAACATCAGCAACTGATGAGTTCTCTTTCTTCATGATGAATTCTACAACGGAAGGATCGATGTCACCGGTTCTTGTTCCCATAATAAGTCCCTCAAGAGGAGTAAGACCCATGGAAGTGTCGATGCACTCTCCGCCCTTAACAGCTGAAACTGAAGCACCGTTTCCAAGGTGGCATACAATGATGTTAAGGTCCTTAGCATCCTTGCCGAGAATTTCTGCAGCACGCTTACTTACATAAGAATGGCTTGTGCCGTGGAAGCCGTATCTTCTGATGCCGTACTTCTCATAGTATGAATAAGGAAGTCCGTAGAGATATGCCTCCTGGGGCATTGTCTGATGGAAAGCTGTGTCAAATACAGCAACCATAGGCACACCGGGCATAACCTTCTGGCATGCTCTGATACCGATAAGGTTTGCGGGATTGTGAAGAGGTGCAAGATCTGATACATCCTCTATGGCCTTTATAACTTCCTCATCAATGACAACAGACTTTGTGAATTTTTCACCACCGTGTACGATACGATGTCCGACAGCGCCGATCTCATCAAGAGAAACTACGCCGTTCTCCTTGTTGGTAAGTGCCTCGATAACCATCTCGATAGCCCTGTTGTGATCAGGCATGGGCTCCTCAATAGTGATCTTATCCTTGCCCTCGGGAGTGTAAACAATTCTGCTTCCGTCAATGCCGATCCTCTCGCAAAGGCCCTTGCAGATAACTGCCTCTGTCTCGGAATCGATCAGCTGAAACTTAAGTGAAGAACTGCCGCAATTGATAACCAGTATTTTCATTTTATAACCTCTTTCTGATTTTAATTAGCTTTGCAAAAACTACCAAAATATATGATACTTATAATAAGTACTTAAAACAAGGAAAAATCTGTACAAAAATCCTGCTTTACTATACATAACTTATAACAAAAGAAAGGCGCATCATGAAAACCATCGGAATCATCGCAGAGTTCAATCCTTTCCACAACGGCCATAAATATCTTATCGATCACTGCAAAAGAGCTCTTTCGGCAGACCGGGTGGTTGTCGTAATGAGCGGAGATTATGTACAAAGAGGCGCTCCCGCCATCACGGATAAGTTCACAAGGACCCGTATGGCTCTTAATTGCGGAGCAGACCTTGTCCTTGAGCTTCCCATCTACTACAGCCTTGGAAGCGCGGAGTATTTTGCCGAGGGTGCCGTTTCCATTCTCGATAAACTCGGATGTGTTGATTACCTGTGCTTTGGAAGCGAGTCCCCAGATCCAAAGAGGCTTCAGGAACTTGCCGATATCTTAAGCCTTGAGCCGGCTCTTTTTAAAAAGACTCTGGAGAAGTGCCTTAAAGACGGTGACTCTTTTCCCCTTGCAAGAAAAAAGGCATTGGATGCGGTTTTGACCGGTAACGGCCGTGAATCATCATCGGAAGATACCACCGTTATCCTCACTTCCCCAAACAACATCCTTGCCATTGAATATCTAAGGAGCTTAAAACGAAGAAACAGTTCCATCAAACCCTATATTATACAGAGGACCGGTCAGCCCTACCACAGCAATGTCACAGCGGAGATTCCCAGTGCATCTTCCTTAAGGGCCCTGCTTCTTAACAATACAAGATATGACGCCAAGTCCCACGCTCCGGAAGTTTTAAAGGGCATGGTGCCTCTTGAGGCTGCGGCCTGTTTTGTCACTGCTCCCGGAAATCTTCTTCACGTCAACGATTTCTCTGATCTTCTTTACTATAAACTGGTAATGGAAAAAGACATGGGCTATACAAAGTACCTGGATGTCAGCAGTGACATCTCCAACAGATTTGTTAAGAGCATGTCTGTGTGCGACGGTTTCTCATCTTTTTGCGAACTGATGAAGACAAGAAACCTGGTATACACCAGGGTCAGCCGCTGTCTTATGCATATCCTCCTTGATATAACACAGGAGCATATGTCCGCCTACAAAAAAGACGGCTTTACAGGCTATGCCCGGGTACTTGGGATGAAAAAAGACTCCTCTGACCTTCTTGGAGCTATTCATGATAAGGCTGCCATACCGGTGATCGACAGGTTAAAAGACGCCGGAAAACTCCTGTCTCCCCTTCAGCTTCAGCTTCTTGAGGAGACGCTCAGAGCCAGTGAGGTATACTCACTGGTGAGCAATGCGGGAATTTCCGGCGAATACAGTTTAAAACAGATTATACTTTGATCTTATCAAAGCTCTTTTACCGCCTCTTCCATTTCGTTAAGAGCCTCGCCAAATACAGCAAGTGCTGAGTCAATGGGTGCCTTGGTTGCAAGGTCTACTCCGGCGATCTTAAGAAGGCTTACAGGATCCTGAGTGCAGCCGCTTGAGAGGAACTTCTTGTACTGCTCAACGGCAGGTGCTCCTTCCTTGAGGATGCGATCTGCAATGGCAACTGCTGCAGCAAAGCTTGTAGCATACTGGTAAACATAGAAATTGTAGTAGAAGTGCGGAATCCTGCACCATTCCCATCCGATCAGCTCATCAGAGATCATCTCCTCTCCGAAGTACTGCTTGTTGAGACCCAGGTATACATCGTACAGAGTCTCGGCTGTAAGAGGGGTTCCCTCCTCTGCCATTTTACAGGTCTTTCTCTCGAACTCCTCAAACATGGTCTGGCGGAACATGGTGCTCTTAAAGCTCTCAAGGAAGTGATTGATGATGAATGCCTTCTCTTCCTTGCTCTGTGCGTGATCCTTCATGTAGTGATAAAGCAGAACCTCGTTGGTTGTGGAAGCAACCTCCGCAACAAAGATCTTGTAGCCTGCATCAATGATGGTCTGATTCTTTGTGGAATACCAGGTGTGCATGGAATGTCCCATCTCGTGAACCAGAGTAAATACGTCGTTTAAGGTATCGTTATAGTTAAGGAGCATATAAGGATGCACATCATATACACCGTCGGAATATGCCCCTCCGCGCTTTCCTTCATTCTCAACAACATCGATCCATCTGTTGTCGTAGGCGGTCTTAACGATCTCAAGATAGTCCTCCCCAAGCGGTGCCAGAGCTTTAAGAGACAGCTCTTTTGCCTCCTCATAGGAAACCTTCATGTCAAACTCAGGCAGCATTCCAACGTAAACATCATACATATGGAGCTCATCAACTCCAAGGAGCTTCTTACGAAGGGAAACGTAGCGATGCATCTTGTCCATGTTGTCGTGGATCGAGGAAAAGAGATTGTCGCAAACCGCAGGTGAAACGTTATTGGCATCTACTGCAGCTTCAAAAGCTGAATCATACTTTCTTGCCTTGGCTTCAAAGATACGACCCTTAACTTCACCGTCATAAAGGGCAGCCCAGGTGTTCTTGAACTCCTGAAATCTTCCGTAGAAAGCCTCAAAGCTTGCCTTTCTGAGCGCTCTGTCCTTGGACATCTGGGTAGGAACAAATCTCCCGTTTGAAAGCTGAACCTCTTCCCCCTTGGAATCCTTAACAGAGGGGAACTTAAGGTCTGCGTTTACCAGCATTCCATAGGCCTTCTGGGATGCTCCCTGAACCTCTCCCGCACTGGCAAGGAGCTGCTCTGTAGCACTGTCAAGCATATGGTCCTTAAGTCTTCTGATCTCGGTGATCATTCTCCTGTAGCGGGTAAGCTCAGGCTCTTTTGCATAAAATTCCTGCAGAACCTCCTCTGAGATCTGAAGGATCTCGGGGCTTACAAATGCAGTCTTCTCTGAGGTTCCGACATAGGCTGACATTGCCCTCTGGGAAAGATTCTGATAGGTGGCGTTTCCTGTATCCTGATCGCCTCTCATGTGAGCATAGCCGTAAACCTTGTCCATTGTATGCTCAAGTTCTTCATGTAATCTGAAAAGCTCAAGAAGAGTCCCGGGGCTCTCCGAAAGCCTGCCCTGATAAGCGCTCATCTTATCCGCAAGCTCTCCTGCCTTTACAAGATCGGCTTCCCACTTTGATTCATCATCATAGATATCCTCAAGGCGCCAGGTCAGCTCCTTAGCTACTTCTTCTCTTTTGGGTAATTTATTTTGCATGGATAAATCCTCCTTTTTTAATTTTGCACAATGATATTCTAACACCAAAACTGCCTTTTACCAGCATGATATTTGTGTATATTTTGTGGATATGGGAGCTTTATCGTGATATCATAATTATGTATACGCAATTAGATCACTAATGCGGAGGTGTCATGGGACTGCTTAAGCTTGATAAAGGACAAATACTGCACAAAGCCGTTGAAGACGAAGTTTCTTCACTTGAAGTTATTGTAAAGGGACGCATTAAGATCTACGACGCCACCTCCTCAATGGAAGTCGGTGTCGGTAATTTCATTGGTTTTGCAGAGAATCCCGGCAGGAACTATATCTATACCTATGAGGCCATCGAAGAAACCTCTGTTTATTTCTACCCTTACGAGTCTCTTGATGATATTCCCCTTGTTGTAAAAGGTAATCCCAAAATTGCCCCTATCCTGGCTTCTCAATCTTCTATGTCAGCCGCTGCTGTCGCTGCCATCTACGAAAAAGAGTTTGATGATGCCAACAAAGAATATGAGCAGATAATGGCAGATTATGCCGATTACCCCAGCCTTTGCATCAAGGTGGGAGAAGCACCGAGAACTTTCCCGGAGCTGGATGAACTCATTCCACCCGAAAAGACCCCCAATGTCCCCGACTGGGCCCTTGAATTTGTCAACAGCTTAAAGGAGCATGACGCAGAGGCCAAGAAGAGCTTCTATCCCCTTAGCGTAGAAATTACCGCAGGCATGGTCATGACCACCTTTACCATAATCAGACAGATCTCCAATGAAGTTCAGGCCCTTGAGGCTTACCGAAAAATCCTGAAAAGAAAAGCCGGCTCTTTTATCTCTGCCATGAAGATGATAAGAGCAAAGCTGAGCGATATGGAAAAAGCCGAGTCAGGCGATGCGGGCAGCGTCACCATCGTAAATGCCCTCTCTACGATCCTGGCTTACTCCGATGTAACTTCGGAAATTGGAGCAAAATTCGAAGACGAGATCAATAAATTCAAGGTATTTGAGAACAGATATGATTCTTCCGACGAAGCAAGAGCGTTAAGAAGAAGTATAGGATCTACCTTCTACGACATATATACAGCTGCTTTCGAAAAAAGCATAAACGACACCGACATTCCCATTGAGCTTAAGATGTTCTTCATGTTCGGCTTTGTTGACGAGGAGCTTGCGGGAGCAAAGAATACAGAGATCCTTTACAACATGGCCAAGGCCTATGTTCCCGATCCCGGCGGCAATGTACTGACGATCTACGAATGGCTTCTTAAAATCTATAACCTTGAAGTGGACCCTTCAAAGAATGAGTTTGACCAGGACTGGCCGGCTTATCTTCGTGACCAGAAAATGAACGGCAATATCAACGACGCCCAGCTGGAAGCCATGATGAATCATCAAAAGAGCCGTCTTGAATTTGAGATACGAAATCTCTTTGCCCTTGGTAACAGAATGACCTTCGGCAGAGTATCTTCCTTTGTGCCTGTATTCGATCAGCAGAACGTGCTGCGGCCTCTTGATATGGCATATCTTACCGCTCCTAAGGTTAACGGCTACTTCGATATGATAAGGAGTATCGATTACAGTGTATTCTGCAGACAGGCGGTTTATTCCAATACCGATATCGGAATCACACAGCTCTTTTACGCGGATGATATAACTCCTTATATGATACTGCTCCCCAACGTCGGAAGCCGCGCTTCCCTGTGGCAGGAAATCGACGGCAAAAACAGGCGCACAAAGGCCCGTATGCTGATTTCCATCTTCAATACAGAAAACACCGAGGAGTGCATGATAAAGCTCTTTGGTGAATTCAGATGGGAGATGTGTAAGACGGAACAGGGCGTTCACTGGAACGACGTCACCGACCCTTCACTGACCTCAATGTACTGCGACTATCTTCAGTTCTTTAAAAAGAACTCTTCTCTCTCCGCAGAGAACAAGGAAAAGCTGCGCACCGACCTCAAGAAATTCAGCAACAACTACAAGAACGTGTTTATTGCCGATTACCTTGCTTATATCAAATTTGAGGCCAACAGCTCACCCAGGCTCAACAAGGTGGCAAGAGAGATCCTGTTTACCTTCTGCCCTTTCTCCAAAGCACTCAGGGAAAAGATTGGGGATAACCCTCAGTACACAGAGCTTATTAACCACTACAATGCCCGCATAGGCAATCAGGGTAAACCTCTTGTAAATCTGGTGAACAGACTTCGCAAAGAAGATATCGAAGTTCCTGAGGTGGTGCTTAATCAGATAGAGCACCTAAAGAAGTGATAACCTTCTCTATGCACATTCTTGACTGAATTGCAGTATCAGGTTTGGTGTTCTCCAAAGTCGCATGTATGAAGGGTTTCTTCTCAAGAGCAAACTTAATGATATTGGTGTAGTCCATTTCACCAAAGCCGCAGCCTACACTCTTAATACCGTCACCCTCGGGAACACAGTCCTTTAGATGGATCATCGCTATGTCTTTTCCCATAATATCGATCGCTTCGTCGATGACTTCGTTCCTGCGGTCATAGTTGTCTGTCCAGATAAGGTTCACGGGATCGAAGATGATCTGAAGATTTGGGGATCCGATCCTGTCAAGGACCTGTCTGGCTCTTTTTGCGTCATAGACTATATGGCGATACACCGGCTCTATGGCAAAGATAACTCCCATCTGCTCGGCGCACTTAACTACCGGGCGAAGGTTTGTTATAAAGGTCTCAAGCGCCTCCGCGGAATGGCATGCCTCCTTGTCATAGGAATAGGATTCGTTTGGAGCTCCCGTCTCAGTTCCGACCATCCCGCAGCCAAGAACCGAGGCAAAACGAAGGTGGGCATAATATTTGTCCTGTATCTGCAGAAGCTTCTCTGCATTTGGATTTGCAAGGTTAAGATAGCAGCCAAGAACTGCCACATCAAGATCTGCTTTTCTGAAGGCATTCCTTAAGTACATGGCGTATCCCGGTGTAAGGGCCGCAGGGTCTGCGGTAAATCCCGGAACCTTTGAAAGAGCTATGTGAACGCAATCAAAGCCCTGTTCTTTTATCTTTTTAAGTCTCTCCTCAAAAGGTAGTTCTTTTGTATCATGAAATCTAATTCCCAGTTGGATCATACCGTTATCTCCATTTCGTAGAATAGTCCTTTTTTGTTCATAAGTTCATCGAATCTTCCGCTCTCTGCGATGGTTCCGTCGTTTATCACAATTATCCTGTCAGCATTCTTAATAGTGGCAAGTCTGTGAGCAACAATGAAGGTGGTACAGTTGTTTGAGATGCTGCCAAGGGCCTCCGATACCTCTTTTTCTGAAATTGAATCTAGAGCTGAAGTGGCTTCGTCTAGAATGATGACCTTGGGATCTCTTATGAGAGCCCTGGCAATGGATATCCTCTGCTTCTGGCCTCCGGACAGCTTATCGCCATGCTCTCCCACTATGGTATCAAGCCCTTGGGGCAGCTTGTCTATTACAGTCTTAAGCCCCGCCTCATCTATAACCTTAAGGAGCTTTTCTTCGCTTATACCGGTGGTTCCGTAGAGAATGTTATCCCTTATCGTCCCCGAGAAAAGTATGGTATTCTGGGGAACCACAGCAAGCTGCTTCCTGTAGCTGCTAAGATTTATCTTTGTGATATCCTTGCCGTCTATCTTAAGCTTTCCGGATGATGGGAAGCCAAAGCCCACAAGAAGGTTCATGATGGTGGATTTGCCGGCGCCCGATTCGCCAACAAAGGCTATCGTCTCCCCCGGCTTAACTTCAAAGGTAAGGTCTTTTAATATGTCTCTTTCGCTGTCGGGATAGGAATAGCACACCTTCTCAAAGCTGTAGGCCCCCGTGATAGTGCCCACATTCTCCTTGTGGGAGGTATCTTCCACGTGCTTGAACTGAAGTACCTCACCGATGCTGGTCACTGATTCAAGGCCCTTGGATATTACAGGAAGAAGGGTCAAAAGAGATGACACCTGTCCCACTATGGTTGTGAAATAGCTCTGGTATAGGACCACATCTCCAACCTGGACAGAACCTCTTACCGCAAGCACTGAAGTAAAGGCAAGACACATCACCTGGAATATCTGGAAAAAAGCCCAGCTCACAGCACCGAAATTGCCCTGGATGATATCAAGGCTGTAGCCCGCCTGAGCGATGAGATCCACCTGAGTGTCCATCCTCATGATCTCTTCCTGCTCGAGGCCGTGAGCTCTCGTAACAGGCACCAGTTGTACCATTTCCATAACTTTTGCGGAAGTTTCCTCCATTTCTTTTCTGAATTTCTTGTTGTACTCCTTGATGGGCCTTTTAAAGCTCACAACAAGAACAGCCGCAAGAGGGACCATAAGAATAAAGAATATGAAGACCACAATGCTCTTGGAAACCGTCACAAACAACGCCACACAGATGTTGATCGCTATATTTATAAGAGACACAAAGAGCTGATCCGACAGAGTCTCCACCGCTTCAACATCCCTTATGATCTTGGACTGCAGTCTTCCCGAGAGCATATCCTTCTGGTAAGGAATGGACATTACCTGGATCTTGTGGACCAGAGAACTTCTAAGGCCGGCTTCAACCCGCCTTACCGCTCTGCTTCGAAAACTTATATGCAGGTAGTTCATGGGAATATTCAGCAGCAGAAGAAAAACCATTAGTCCCACGTTCATAAATATTATCCGAAGAACATTTGGACTCTTGTCGGTGACATTGTTGATTATGTTAGCCGTTACTATCGGCAGTATCCACACCGGGCTGTGTTTGACAATATAAAACACAGTGGACCAGAAGAAGTAATGGTACATCCCCTTATAAAAACCCAGCAGTGTCATCAGGGGATTGCCCCGGTGTTTTTCAAAGCTTTCAAGATAAATGTCTTTTTCGTTATTCATATTGATTCCCATTATTCGTTATCTTTCAGTATAGATGTCATCCATGAAGGTGGCGGCAAAATATTCGTTGTCTCCCGCAAAGACATACATTCCCACCAGTGCTCCCGTAAATCGCTTGCCCTTTGAAAGACCCTCATCGCACAGATAGTTTACGTTGTCCAAAGTAAGAAACTCTTTCTCTGTATTCAGTGCTATGGCATCCTCCATGCCGATTTCATCGTCATTTATGCCGGAAAGTAAAGCGGGTGCGAATACATCGTATTTTAGTCTCCGCCTCAGACCATCGGTCTCCATCTTAAAGGTGATACTGGCAAGTCCATGCGGGAGCGGGCTGTGTGAAGCGGTCATTCTGTCCTCTTCTCCTATGTGTTCATTGCAGTAGATGTATCTTTGCCCCTCCTTACACATAATGCCGAATTCGAAAAAGGTGTTCTCGTCATAGTATCCTGTTATCCCGGCCTTCTGACCTTCCCCGGTAAACTGCGGAGCAAGAAGAGTCACCTCGTAGTCAAAAGCAAAAGAAGTCTGGCGCCTTAGCACAAGGTTCCTGCAAGCAATGTCAAAAAGGGGTGCTTTGCTGCCATATACAATAAAGGAGCGGCCTGTTTTCTTGGGCGTATCTTCTGTGATAAAGTTTATATCTTCCTTTTTGAAACTTCTGGTTGTCATGTACTCTAAAGGCAGCCCACATAAAGATATTCTGCTTTTATCGCTATTACCGTCTTTGGAAGCTGCTGTAAAGGGCTTTACCTGCATAGCGGAAGGCCCCTTGAGATCATTTACTATCGGCCATCCGTCAGGAGTCCAGGTCACCGGATCCAGTGCTGTCTCTCTTCCGAGAATACTGTAATCTCCCTCCAACATCCTGCCGCACAGATAGACCATATACCATCTGCCATCCGGAGTATCCACCAGATCACCGTGGCCGCATCGCTGTAACGCAGCATCTTCATCCCGCTGTCGCATTATGGGATTATAGGGACAGGGCTCATAATTTCCGAAAAGCTCTTTTGATCTTGATACCGTAACTCTGTGGCCGGGTCCCGTTCCACCCTCGGCTTCAAGAAGGTAGTAGTAGCCGTCCTTCTTATAAAGGTGCGGTCCTTCGGGAGCTCTTTTGTGGTCACCGTAGAACAAAAGCTTTGCATCGGAGATCTTCTTTGTTCCCGTTTTGTCCAGCTCAAATATCCTGGCGCCCCGATTAAGAAGCATATATCTTCTTCCATCGTCATCATTGAAAATGCTTGGATCTATTCCGTCCTCATCTATGAAAACCGGCTCGCAGTAAGGTCCCTGTGGCTTATCAGAGGACACAACAATCTGTCTTCTGTAGGTTGGGGGCACATCGTTGAGCCTGTAGGTGGCTGTAATATAGAACCTCCCCTCGTAAAAAGAGATATCGGGAGCCCAGTAGCCACGGCCGCCCTCCAGCTCATCCAGTCCCGCCCATTTGGGATCCGTGATGGCATGGCCTATTATCTCCCAGTGAATAAGGTCTCTGGAATGGGAAATTGGAATACAGGGAAAAAAGACAAAGGAAGAATTCACCATGTAATAGTCATTTCCAACTCTGCAAATGGAGGGATCCGGAAAGAATCCTCTTCTTATCGGATTCCTGTAATAGTCCTCGTATTTATGGCCATATCTCTTTTCCAGATACTCCTCTATTCTTTGTGCACCCTTTGATCTTTCATCCGGCAGAGTATCTTTACCCATGCTCATTTCGTGCACTATGTCCCAGGCGGTAGTAAGGTCTTTGTCACCTTCCAGGGGATCCATTCCGCACTTATCCACAAGGTACTCAAACACTTCAAAGCTTCCTGATGCGGCACCGTAGAAAAGCACATTCCTGTGCCGCTCATCATATTCATTGAGGCTCACCCTGGAATACTCCACCATATATTTAAGAACCTCAAAATGTCCTCCTTTGGCGGACGAAAAAAGCACCTCTTTGCTTGCCAAAGAAGGCTCGTTTATCAATATCTCTTTTACCTTATCCAGGTCCCCGTCCTCTGCCGCCTTGATCAGAAGCAGTTCATCATATCGATCCATATGTGAATCTCCCATGGTCTTTTCGTTGACTTTGTTCTTCCTCACAGCTCTACTGTGACAACAGAGCTAAAATCCGCGTACCCCCAAGGGCTTACATCCGCTGCGGAGGATGAAGTTGCAATTCTCTGTTCATTTCCGGTATAAGCTGAAACTGCATATATCCCGGTCTTGGCTCCAACCCAGGTGTGATCGGAGGGCATAAACTCAATCCCAAGATCAAAGGGAGCGCCGTCTTTAACCTGAAGCTCTATATACAGACTTGGCTTTTTGCCAAACATGTTATCATCCACGTTTCTAAAATAAAGACTTTCGGAATCAAAATTCCTGCCCTTGTAGGTAAAGCTCATTATAAACTTAAGGTTTGCTATTGCCTCATCTTCGCTGATTCCCATCTTATCGCAAAGCTCTCTTAGAGGGAATCTGTTTATAACCTTTTCCCGTTTATCTGAATCTTCGCCTTCAGATTCCGCAGCGCACACATAATATCCGCCGTCTTCCCGGGCAATATATGCAGTCACATACTGTCCGCCCATCATGCATACTCCGGCTCTCTCGCCCTTCTTAAGGCCTGAAGCATCCATTAAGATTTCCTCTCTGAATAACGGGAAGCAGATCTTCTTTGTAAGGACATTGGCGCTTCGCCACAACACCGGCTCCATTTCTCTCGAAGGATTGAGGGAAAAGAGCCTTAGGCCTTTCTCTGCTCTTTGCGCTCCTTCCCGGCCCCGGTCCGGATTTTTGCAGGTGACTCTTCCCCAAAAAGAACTGCTGTGATCTCCAAGCCATTGCCAGTCAAGGGATGGCTTTCCGTCAGAAAATGTATCCTGCCACAGCTCTTTTTTATCTGTGCACCTATTCACATTCTCATTTACATTACTGTTTACGTTCTCATCCGGTACACATCCGCTTTCTCTTCCGCAGTCAGGCTTCTTGAATTCATATACCGGTTCTCCGAAAAGACTGTCTTTGGCTGTGATATCATCATCTGCTTTAGCGGCCGACGCTTTATAAGTCCCTATAATCGGCCAATCCTCTTTCCAGGTTACAGGCTGAAGATGACATATTCTTCCATAAAGCCCTCTGTCCTGAAAATGGATAAACCATTCATCCCCATTAGGAGTGTCAACAAGCCCTCCCTGATGAGGTCCGTTTATGACCGTGTTTCCCTGAGCCATAACAGTCCTTATCTCGAAAGGCCCATGTATATTGCGACTTCTAAGGGCAACCTGATATCCGTACTTAACCCCTCCTGCAGGAGCAAGAATGTAATAGTATCCGTTTCTTTTATAAACTTTCGGTCCCTCTATGGTAACCGCAGGATGAGAAGGATCATTACCATCAAAGATAAAGTGATCCTCCGATATTGCTTTAAGGCCGTCAGAGCTCATTTCAAAAATTCCAAGAATACTCTTAAAGCCGATCCTGCTCTTTGCATATCCGTGGATGATATAGGCTTTTCCATCATCATCCCGGAAAGGACAGGGATCAATAAGCCCCTTGCCCTCAAGAATGCACACAGGCTCCTCCCATTTCCCAAGGGGATCCCTGGTCCTTACAACATAGTAGCCTTCATCAGGCATTCCATAGTAGATATAAAAAATACCATCATGGTATCTCATGGCCGGAGCCCACACACCCTCAGAGTGCCTCGGAACCGCATACCTCTCCTGTCCGATATTTTCAAGGGCATAGTTTTTAAGCTCCCAGTTTACCAGGTCCTTTGAAACAAGAATGGGAAGCCCTGGAGTGTAATTAAAGCTGCTGGCAGTCATGTAAAAAGTATCTCCAACCCTTATGACATCCGGGTCCGAGTAGTCTGCAAATAAAATAGGATTTCTGTAGTTTTTTCCAAGATCTGATCGTGTCTTCATTTTATCAACCGTTAGTCTCTATTGTCGTTGTGTCTTTTTCAAGGCCCTCATCAGCAAGAAGGGATGCATAAACGCCCCCCAGTTCCGATAGCCCACGGGCTACCATTCCCGCAAACAGCATTGCCCCCTCATACTTAAGATGAGAGTTGTCAATCTTGCCTTCAGGAGCCCATGCTGCTTCTTGCGGGGCCAGGTTCATGTAGTATTTCTTTGTGGCCTCATCACCTGTTTTCTCAAGGAAGTCTCTGCTCATGGTAAAGAGATCTATCACCGGAACCTCAAGCTCTTTTCCCACCTCTTTCATAGCAAGGACATAGTCTGTGTGAGCTGAGGGCTTAAGGCCTCCTTTTTCATCAAAGAGTCTTCGCTCAAGGGAAGTTATTAGAACAGGATATGCTCCCTTGTTCCTCGCAACGTTCACGAACTTTCCAAGATTTACCTTAAACTCCCCAAAGGGCTCTGTGTAGCGGGTTTTATCATTTATTTTCTCATCATTGTGCCCAAACTGTATAAAGAGAAAATCCCCTTTTGTGATCTCATTGTATATAGGCGCGAGCCTGCTCTCATCGATAAAGCTCTTGGTGCTTCTTCCGTTCACCGCCCTGTTGCAGATGGCAACATCCATTGCAGTAAACCTGTCGAAAGCCTGGCCTATGCCGGTCTGGGGATATGTAGAAGCCTTATTTGTGGCAACGGTGGAATCTCCCGCCCAGAAAATGTGTCTCATGTTCCCTCCTTTAAAAACAGCCGCTCAGGCTTTAAATACCCGAGCGGCTTTGCATACAAAACAAACTCTATAGGATTATTCTTTTACCGCACCTACGTTTACACCCTTAACGAAATACTTCTGAAGGAAAGGATACAGGAGCATGAAAGGAAGGATCGCACAAACAATGGCTGAATAATAAAGTGTACTCTGTGATACCTTATAAGCCGTAGTGGGCGTATCTCCGTCCATGACCATAACTCTCAGTATGTACTGGAAGTTAACCTGATCACGGTTTGTGATATAGATCTGAACCGTTGAATAGTCATTCCATACAGTTACCGCAAACATAAGACCGATCGATGCAAGAGCTGCCTTTGAAAGAGGAAGCACGATCTTAAAGAAGATTCCCATAGGTGAGCATCCGTCAATCTTTGCTGCTTCAAACAACGAAACCGGTATGCCTTCAAAGAAGTTACGCATAAGAACCAGGTTATAAACGTTCATACCGTGCTTAACTACCAGAACCCACATGTTGTTGGTAAGACCCAGCTGTTTCATAACCAGGTACTCAGGGATCATACCGCCTGAGAAGATCATGGTGAAGAGAAGGAAATATGCCAGAATGGATCTTCCGGGCATCTCATACTGTGAAAGCACGTATCCACCAAGTGTTGACATTACAAGACCAAGAAGTGTTCCGAAAATGGTTGTAACAACCGAGTTAAGGAAAGGTCTGTAAAGCTTGGCTGTGTGAAGAATTGTTCTGTAACCGTCAAGTGTCGGCTCGTTAGGGAAAAACTGGAATTTGTAAACACCAACAGCGTTGAAGGAATCAACAACAACCTTCCATATAGGGAAAAGAACTATAAGTCCCAATAATATAAATACTATATAGTTTACTACATCAAATGCATCGGTCTTTCTCTTACGACCTGCACCAAATTCTACATTCTTTGCCATCGTAAGCCTCCTTAAATAATACCGCGTCCGCGGACTTTCTTGCTGGCCCAGTTACAGATAAGCACCAGTGCACAACCTACAAGTGATTTGAAAAGACCTACCGCAGTAGTATATCCGTAGTTGGGTATGGCTGTCATAAAGGTCTTACGATAGATATAAGTTGAAATAACATCAGATACAGCAAATACTCTGTTGTTGTACATTACGAATACTGACTCGAAGAGGTTAAGTACCTTAGCCAGATTCAGGATAAGTACAATGATGATAGTGTTGAGAAGCTCGGGAACTGTAACATACCAGATCTTCTGAAGTCTTGATGCACCATCAATATCTGCTGCTTCATAGAGCTCGGGGTTGATCCCGGCAAGTGTTGCAAGGAAGATAACCGTTCCCCATCCTGTCTCCTTCCAAATGTTAACCAGATAGTAAACAGGGCGCCATAGCGTAAGCTCATGCATAAAGTCTATGCTCTCTTTTATAAGTCCCCAGCTCTTTAAGGTTTCATTTACAAAACCTGTTGAAGAGGTTGAAAGAAAAAGAGTGAAAATAGCTGCCGTAACTGTCCAGGACATGAAGTGCGGCAGATAAATAACTGTCTGCAATATCTTCTTGGCAAAGAGGTTTGCCATCTCATTAATGAACACAGATACAATAACCGCGGTACCTGTGGTTATCAGCAGCTTGATGATCGACAGCTGCAGTGTATTAAAAAAGGCTTTCCAGAAATCAGCATCTGAAAACATCTTCTCAAAATGCTTAAAGCCTACCGGTTCCATTTTCTTAAGCGTGTAATCATAGAAAGCGTATCTTACGCCCAGCATCGGCCAATAGTAGATTACAATAACATATATAAGCACAGGAAGAAACATAAGATAAAAACCCCTGTGATTCCATATTCTCATACCCAATGGCTTTTTATTTATAGTTTGACCTGTAGATGTAACCTTTTGTTTTTTGCTCATTTTACTGCCCCATTCATAAAAATTCTTGTTAATAGCGGTGAAAGAAAGAGATTTTTCATAGTTCTGCATGGGCAGCCTAAGGCTTGCCCATGCAGCTAATAGAAGTTTTAAAAGAAATTGATTTTAAGAAGGAAATTACTGTGCATTAAGCTCGTCAAGGATCTCTGTGATTGTATCGCCCCACTTAGCCTGGTACTCAGCGATAGCATCTTCTGCTGTCTTCTTGCCTGCAACAACCTCGTTCATAAGAGTTGTCTTATCTGTTGCAAGATCAGCCTCTACCTCTGTGAGGATCTCTGATGAAGGTGACTGAGGTGCATCTACACAGTTCTCTGTGAAGAACTTGTTACCGGCCTGTACAAGCTCGTCGTTATCTACGAAGCCGTTTGTAAGAGGTGCAATAACAAGTACAGGATCGAGGTGGTTCTTCTTCCATACAGAGTTAGGGTCGTTAGGTGACTGCTTAAGGTGGAACTCACCCTCTGCATACTCATAATCCTTCTTCTTGTCAGGATCATCAGGGTTAGTTGTGAATGACTCAGCATGTGTTGACCAGTGAACATCCTCGGCACCATATGTCCAAAGTGTCTGAACCTTGTCACCGTCAAGCATTGTCTCAATGAGTGCATCGAAGATAGCCTGCTCACGAGAGTTGTCTCCGTCTCCATCATCTGTGATTACCCATACAGGAGCCTCACGGTTGATGTAACCGCCCCATGTATCCTTGATCTCCTTGATAGGAGGAAGCTGTACAAGTCTGTCATCGCCAAGATCTGTATCAACGTCGTTCTTGTCAAGGTTATCTGTAAGAGTTCTAAGCCATGTGCCAGCCCAGTAAGTGAATACACCTTCTGATGTTGTCTGGTCATTTGAGAACCATTTCTCACGTGCTGTCTTTGTTGAAGCTTCCTCAGTATCCTTATCGATCACGCCATCAGCGTAGCCCTGAGCAAGTCTTGTAAGAGCATCGATTGTAGCCTGCTCCTGGAAACCGTCAACCCACTGTCCGTCTTTCTGGTAGATAGCGGGATATGCACCCTGCCAGAACTCAGGCATGTAGTTGATGTAAGGAGCCTCGTCAAGCTTACCGAATCCTGCTGCGATAACACCTGTCTGGCCATCCTTAGTGAATGCCTTCAGCATGTTGTAGTAATCGTCGAATGTCTTGATATCCTCAACCTTAAGTCCTGCTGCATCGAGCCATGACTGCTTGATGTAGGTAACACATCCGTTACCGTATGTAGGAGCAAAAGCATAAAGCTCACCGTTTGGAGTCTTCATGTTCTCGTTGATTGAAGGAAGTGTGATCCTTGACTGGAATTCTGCGTTTGCATAAGCATCAGCCATATTCCAAAGGATTCCTGTATTCTGATACTGCTTGAACATTGTAGCGCTCATGATAAGAGCATCGGGATACTGTCCGTCACCGGGCTGTCCTGTTGTAAGGAGCTGAGCTACATTGTCCTTGTAACCTGAGTGCTCAGGCTGGTTGATGTGAAGCTTGATGTCATGTCCAAGCTTCTCTGATACAGCTGCTTCCCACTGCTCGATGAAAGCATCCTGACCGTTGTCTACATTTGCTGTAAGTGTTCCGTCTACAGTAATGTAAAGATCTGTGAGCTCGTAGCTTCCTGTCTCTGCTGTCTCTGCTGTCTCTGCTGTTTCTGCTGTCTCAGCAGTTGCTGTGGTATCTGCTCCAGTCTCAGAAGCTGTTGTGTCAGCTGACTGAGTATCTGTTGATGCAGGAGCTGATGAACCGCATGCTGCAAGAGAAGCTACCATTGCTGTTGAAAGAATTAATGATAAAACCTTCCTTTTCATGAATTTTGTTCCTCCCATTGTTGTTGGTTTGAAAATATTATGTAAGCGTTTTCATTTGCTTATGTAAGTACTGTATCATGTTACAAAACGCTTTGCAAGCATGAATTTTGTAGGATTCGTAACAAAGTTGTTCATATTTTCCCAAAGTTGGCTTTTTTAAGCCTTTTTTCGTAAGCACTTACATGTAAAAATTTACAAATAATTTATTAAAAAAACTGTTTTGTTGTTATAAAGTTACACCACGTTTCCAGATTGCCATGTCATGGAACCCTGCTATCTCACTCTTTAGCTTCTCTCCGGATGCTGTTCTTATGATCTTTTCAAAAAGTTCATCGGTAAGCTCCTCAAAGGTCCTTCCTTCCAGTATCTGACCCGCACTGAAGTCGATCCAGTTGCTCTTCTTTTCAGCTATGGTGTTGTTGCTGGCAATCTTCATGGTAGGTACGGGACATGCAAAAGGCGTTCCTCTCCCCGTGGTGAAAAGAACTATCTGAGCTCCGGCAGAAGCCAGTGCGGTAGCCGCACAAAGATCGTTGCCCGGCGCACATAAAAGGTTAAGCCCGGGAGTATCGGTTTTTTCACCGTATTCCATAACGTTCATAACGGGATAATCTCCGGATTTCTGGGTGCATCCCAGGGACTTGTCTTCCAGTGTTGTTATGCCTCCTGCCTTGTTTCCGGGAGAAGGATTCTCATAAATAGGTTCACCCTGCCTGGTGAAATAGTCCTTGAAACCATTGATCATGTTTACAGTATCGTTGAAGGTTGCCTCATCCTTACATCTGTTCATAAGAATAGTCTCAGCACCAAACATCTCTGGAACCTCTGTAAGTATGGAAGTTCCACCGTATTCAATGATCCTGTCGGAGATCCTTCCTACCAGAGGATTTGCGGTAATTCCCGAGAATCCATCGCTTCCGCCGCACTTAAGTCCTATTATGAGTTTTGAAAGATCAGCCTCTTTTCTTTCATCAGACGATGCCGTCTCCACCAGCTCTTTTAATAGGGAAAGGCCGTCTGCCATCTCATCGTCTGACTGCTGGCACACAAGGAACTTTACTCTTTTCTCGTCGTACTTACCTATGTAAGGCTTAAGCACATCAATGTTGCTGTTCTCACAGCCAAGGCCCAGAACCAGCACACCTCCTGCATTGGGGTGATTTATAAGATCGGCCAGGATGGTCCTTGTGTGCTCCTGATCGTCTCCTGTCTGAGAGCAGCCGTAGTTGTGGGTAAAAGCAACCACCTCATCCACACTGCCCTTCACAAAAGAAGATGCCTGCTTGGCCAGCGCCTGAGCAATGTTGTTGACACAACCAACGGTAGGGATGATCCACACTTCGTTTCTGATGCCGACTTTTCCGTTTTCCCTTACAAAACCCTTGAAAGTGCCCTTTCTCGAACCCATTTTGGTATTTCTGCTCTCAATATATTCCTTGTCCGGTTCATATTTATAAGAAAGGATTCCCTCAAGATTGGTCTTTACATCATGGGTGTGAACCCAGTTTCCGGCTTTCAGAGCCTGTGTGGCGTGGCCTATAGCATAGCCGTATTTGACGATATCCTCACCCTCAGCTATATCCCTGATAGCCATCTTGTGACCTGCCGGTATATCATCCAGGGAAAGGATCTTTCTCCCATCTAAAAGAGCGATGGATTCGCCCTTCTCCACTGCTTCCAGGCAAACAACAACGTTATCCAGGGGATGGATCTGTAAGTTTTTTTTCATAATGTAACCGCCCTTCTATTTCTCTTTTTACAAAACTGATGTAAGCGTTTTCATTAAAATCATATATATAATGTTTTGAAACGTCAACCGATTTTTCTATTGTATTTCCTAAAATGGTACAGTATAATACATTTGATTAATACTATGTAAATGCTTTCATGCTTTGGTTACATTTTTAATGGATTTTTTTGAGTATTTGGAGGGTTAAAATGAAACAATTTATGGATAATGACTTTTTGTTACAGTCAGAAACAGCCCGAAAGCTTTACCATGATTATGCTGAAAAGATGCCGATACTTGACTATCACTGTCATATCAGCCCCAGAGAAATCGCTGAGGATCGCCACTTTGACAACATAACTCAGGTTTGGCTTGGGGGAGATCATTACAAATGGCGCCTTATGCGCTCCTTTGGAATTGATGAGAAATACATCACCGGAGATGCTTCCGATGAAGAGAAGTTTCTTACATTCGCAAAGTGCCTTGAAAAGGCTGTAGGACATCCCCTTTATCACTGGGCACATCTTGAGCTTAGAAAATATTTCGGATTTGACGGTGCTCTTACATCTAAAAATGCCAAGGAAGTTTACGATCTTTGCAATAAGGTCCTTCAGGCTCCTGATATGAGCGTAAGAAAGCTTATCAAGATGTCTGATGTTACTCTTATCTGCACAACAGACGATCCCATTGATACTCTTGAATGGCATGACAAGATCAGGGAAGATGCCTCTTTTGATGTAAAGGTCCTTCCTGCATGGAGACCTGACAAGGCCAAGAATATCTCCAAACCCGAATTTACATCCTATATAGAAAAACTTTCTAAGGTAAGCGGTGTTAATATTGATTCCTTTGCTTCTCTTAAGGAAGCCCTTAAGGTTCGTCTTGATTTCTTTGCCTCCAAGGGATGCACCGTAACAGACCACGCACTTGAATATGTTATGTACCGCCCTGCTTCAGATGATGAGATTGAGAAGATTTTTGCAAAAAGACTTGCCGGCGGCGAGATCTCCTATGAGGAGGATCTTAAGTTCCAGACAGCGTTCATGCTGTTCGAGGGCGAAGAGATCGCAAGACGCGAGTGGGTTATGCAGCTTCACTTCGGCTGCAAGAGAGACAACAACACTCCCATGTATGAGAAGCTGGGGCCCGATACCGGATATGATTCAATCGATGCCTACTACCCTATGGGTGAGCTTGCAGACTTCCTTAATGCTCTTCTTGTTAAGAATGCTCTGCCAAAGACCATCCTTTACAGCCTGAATCCAAACGACAACAAGATCATCAACACAATGCTTGGCGCATTCTGCGAGGCTCCTTATGTTGCCAAGGTTCAGCAGGGATCGGCATGGTGGTTCAATGATTCCAAGCTTGGCATGGAGCAGCAGATTGAGTGCGTAGCCGAGTCCAGCAATCTCTCAGGCTTTGTCGGAATGCTTACAGATTCAAGAAGCTTCACCTCCTATACAAGACACGAGTATTTCAGAAGGATCCTTTGCAACTACTTCGGTAAGCTTGTTGAGAACGGTGAGTATCCTGCCGAAAGCCTTGAAGTTCTTGGTGAAATCGTAAACGATATATCCTATAATAACGCAGTAAGATATTTCAATTTTCCATTAGAAGTGAGATAATCCATGAGCAATCAGATGACGATTTACGACATTTCCAAAAAAGCCGGTGTATCCATCGCCACAGTCTCCAGGGTTCTTAACGGCAGCACCAATGTTAAGCCCAAAACCAGAAAAAAGGTTATGGATATAATTGAGCAATACGGTTATAAGCCTAATGCCTTCGCCAGAGGACTTGGTCTTAATTCCATGAAGACCATCGGTATTCTCTGTGCTGATGCATCAGACCTCTATCTTGCCAAAGCCATCTACTTCATCGAACAGAATCTACGGGAGAACGGCTACAATTCAGTCCTGTGCTGTACAGGTTATGATATTGCAGGCAAACAGAAGTCTCTCAGCCTTCTCCTCTCACAGCACGTAGATGCTGTAGTAATGATAGGTTCCAATTTCATTATGAACAACGATGAAGACAACCAGTATATAAGAGATGCCGCTTCTTCTGTGCCCATCATGCTTCTGAACGCTGACTTTGATTGCACCAACGTATTCTGTACATTGTGCGATGACTACAAGGCCACACAGGATGCCACCGAGAAGCTTATAAAGAGCGGTGTTAAGGATATCCTTTATCTGTACAACAGCAACTCATATTCAGGTCTTAAGAAGCTAGCCGGATTCCAGAATGCACTTCTTACCAATGACCTTCCTTTAAAAAAACAGCTTCAGCAGTGCTTTAAGGGAAGTCACGAGGATATCGACGGAGTCAAGAATTTTGTAGAAGCTCTTTACAACAAAGGACTTAAGTTTGACGGTATCGTAACCAGCGACGATTTTCTCGCTGTAGGTTCCATGAACTTTGCAAGAGCTAACCATATCAAGGTTCCCTCACAGTTGCAGATCATCGGTTATAACAACTCGATCCTCTCCCACTGCAGTGAACCCGAGTTGTCTTCCATCGATAACAGACTTGAAGATATGTGCACGCAGCTGGTAAAGACTCTTATCGGAACCCTCACCTCCAATGAGATGCCCCAGAAAACCATCTTCTCCGGAGAACTCATTAAGAGAGGGTCAACCACATTTTAATAAATACATATCGGAACTGATTTAGTTTTTCGCACTATACAAATAAGGGGCTGTCACTAAAGCGACAGCCCCTTTTATTAAAGATGCTACACAAAAAAAGCCCTCAACCATATGGTCAAGGGCTAAGCAGGATACGGGAGTCGAACCCGCCTCTTCAGCTTGGGAAGCTAGCATACTACCGATGTACTAATCCTGCATCACTACTCTATTCTAGTTAAATTCCGTAGCAATTGCAAGAGTAAGTTGCATGTTTTTATATTTCATGAAATATGAAGGCAAAGGCTACCAGCCTACATATACAAGGACATCTCTTACCGATGATCTTCATGAGGCATTCGGATTCTGCACTTCCAAGCAGATAGTCCCAGTAGCAAAAATGCGTAACATCATCTCCAATACAAAGAAATGAAAAAGGAATATTACACTTGATTCAGTACATCCGACAAGGTCTTCTTCATCTGCTCAATGTCAAGGGGCTTGGAAATATGC
>SVGA01000031.1 GCA_015056575.1 Butyrivibrio sp. | reverse complement strand
ATTTGGCTACACCTTCCTGGTGTGGATGTTCATAAGACTGTTCCCGGCAGCAGTCATCGGAGTATTCAGTAATGACAAAACAATTCTTGCCGATGCCATACCTGCCTTTAATCTTTATTTCTCCACCTTTATCTTTATGACCTTCCAGCATTCCGGTCAGGTGGTATTTAAGTCTTTAGGAAGAAAGGGCCATGCCATTTTCTTTTCCCTGTTCAGAAAAGCAATGATCGTGGTCCCTTTAACATATATATTACCGTACCTGTTTAAGATGGGGACTGACGGCGTTTTTGCGGCGGAACCCATAAGCAACGTGGTGGGGGGAACAGCATGCTTTGTGACGATGCTGTTTACAGTACGGAAGATGGATCCAAAGAGAGCACAGCAGGCGGCGTAAGTTTCATAGCAAAGCGGTCTGTAGTGAGATAAATAATCCGCTGCGCCCATAGACGATAAAGCGGCAGAAAGAGGAGAGAAGATGAAAAAAGTAAGTGAATTTGTGGGAAAGTATATGGCGGTAATTGTCCTTGCGGTGGCAGCACTTGCACTGTTTGTTCCAAGGTCATGCCTGTGGGTTCAGACCTCCTGGATCAATTATCTTCTGATGGTTGTCATGTTTGGAATGGGACTGACCTTGAAGCTCTCGGACTTTGCTATTGTGTTCAAGCGCCCGAGAGATATTATTATAGGCTGCGTTGCCCAGTTCACAATAATGCCCCTTCTGGCTTTTTGTCTCGGAAAATTGTTCGGACTTGATGCCGGGCTTATGGCCGGCGTTATCCTGGTGGGAACATGCCCGGGAGGAACCGCAAGTAATGTAATGACCTACCTTGCTAAGGGAGATGTGGCTCTTTCAGTGGGAATGACCAGCGTAAACACCCTGCTTGCACCTTTCCTTACACCGGCCATAACGTATCTGCTGCTTAAAACCACGGTCACCGTGGATGTTATGAGCATGTTCATATCAATTATTAAAGTTGTCATTGTTCCTATAGCGCTTGGATTTGTCATCAACAGATTTTTTGGTAAATACACGGAAAAGGTTACCGATGTCCTTCCTCTCATTTCGGTAACTGCCATTACTCTTATCGTGGCAGCGGTTGTTTCTCATAACTCTGAGAGAATTTTGGAGACCGGAGCTCTTGTATTTATAGTGGTTATCCTTCACAATGTCCTTGGATACATTATCGGATTCGGGCTTGGGGTTGTTCTTAAGCTCCCCATGACCAGAAAGAAGGCTCTTGCTATAGAGATCGGCATGCAGAATTCCGGACTTGCCGCCTCTCTTGCAGGCTCGGCTTTTCCTGATCTTGCCATGGCGACAGTCCCGGGAGCGGTCTTTTCCGTATGGCACAATATTTCCGGAGCCCTTCTTGCCAATGTGTTCAGAAGACTTACCGACAAAGATGATAAGAAAGACTGAGGATCTTTATGAAGCAGGATTATAACGGTCTTCCCGCAGAGCTTAAGAAAAAGTATGATGATCTGAAAAACTATCTGGTATCCCTTGGGAGTGTGACTGTTGCTTTTTCCGCAGGGGTTGACTCCACCTTCCTTTTGTATGCGGCAAAGGATGCTCTGGGAGACAACGTTATTGCAGCAACCGCTGTTTCGAACTTCATTCCCGAAAGGGAAGTGGAGGAGTCCGAAGAGATCAGTGGGAAGCTTGGTGTAAAGCATATTATTTCAAGGGTTGATGTGGATGACATTCCCCGTTTTGCAGAGAATCCCGTGGATAGGTGTTATCACTGCAAGAAATTTATTTTTACCGGCATGAAGAACATAGCTGTAAGGGAGAATAAAGGCTTTGTGGTTGACGGCTCAAATGCAGATGATGTCGGGGACTACAGACCCGGCATGAGGGCACTTGCTGAGCTTGAAATAAAGAGCCCTCTTAAGGAAGTGGGGCTTACCAAGGCTGAGATCAGGCGGCTTTCTGAGTGCTTTGGACTTCCCACCTGGGATAAACCCTCCTTTGCCTGCCTGGCCTCCAGGATTCCCTACGGCAGCCCCATAAGCAAAGAGAAGCTTGAAAAGGTTGAAAAGGCGGAGAATCTGCTTCTGGAGCTTGGCTTTAAACAATTCAGGGTGAGACTTCACGGAGAGGTTGCAAAAAGCAAGGATGCGATTGCCAGGATCGAGCTTTTGCCACAGGACTTTGAAAGGCTCATGGATCCCGCCATTAGGGAAAAGATATATCTATCCTTTAAAGACTACGGCTTTGCCTACACCGCACTGGATCTTATGGGCTACAGAACAGGAAGCCTTAACGAGACTATAAACAAAGCAAAGGAGTGACATCAATCTCGTCACTCCTTTTTATCGGCTTTAATCACCGCAAACCCTGTCTTTTCCGGAATTTTTGGCCTGATATAAAAGTTCATCAACCCTGGTTATGGTGGCACGAACCGTCTCATCAGGTCTGTGGGCGGTTACACCGACACTTATGGTGATGGGCCTGTCCTGACTGCAATCGGTTTTAATCTTTATGCGCAGAGCCTCTGCGATCTCTTTGACTTTTTTATCCGAAAGACCGCTAAGGAATATCATGAACTCTTCGCCTCCCCAGCGACCTGCGCTTGCCTCGGGGATTTCTTTTACATAATCTGACAGTACAGCTGACAGGTTCTTGAGAATGTTGTCACCTTCCATATGACCGCAGCTGTCATTTATCTTTTTGAAATTATCAATATCGAACATAATAAGATGCCAGTCCTGCCTGCCGCTTTCATGGTAATCATATATGCTGCGCTCGATGGCTCCGCGGTTAAGAATCCCGGTCAGTGCATCGTGGGATGCCTTGTAGAGCATTTCATTCAGCTGTCTGTTCTTTTCAATAAGCTCTTCACTGATGGTGTTGATGAACAGGGCAAGCCTTGCGGTGACGGGAATATTCGCACTCTTTTCAAAAAGATCTATATCAACCTCGGGGATCTCCCCCTTAGGCCCTTCCCTCATGGCAACAGTTACTATGGACAGATTGTTTAGAAGCGAGGTGCCCTTGTGTCGCATGATCTCACCCAGAGCACTGAAACCTGTAGCGTTCACAAGCTTGGAGAGTACCGAGATCTCAACATCCTCCTTGTCTGACCAAAAGAGCTTTCGGCCCATGCAGTTTATTATATTTAAAACCTGGGGCGCAAAATCCTTCATTTCGAGGGTTGTCTGTTTCGTGTGGTACATGATCCTTCGGGGATCACCGTAGGTCAGGTGAATCTCGCTTCCCTGGGGAATATTGGAAGACATGAGAATGGATCCGTCGGGATTTACGGATTTGGCATGTCTTAAGTACGCGGTTTCTTCATCGATGCGGACTTCCCAGGGAAATTCCAGAGCATCGTAGAAGAAATTGTCGTCCTTTTGTATGCCCAGATAGTGGTTGTAGACATCGTAGGCGGGCTTGCCGTCGATTTCATAGACCACGGGACCTTCAGACTTTGTGACTGTCAAAGGATAACCTATGGGCTTCCAGCCAAACATCCGGTTTGAAAGGAGATGAAGCTCTTTTCCGTAATATAATACATAGGCTGAGCCACCAAAGGACTCAGGATAGTCATCGGCAAAAACAAATGCGGGGTGTTTGTCGTCACCTACAGCTACGCCTCCGAATATCTCGATTTTCTCCGGAAGACTATCCATATATTTTCCGGCGGGCTGCAATTGTGAGTAGGAGGAGGCGGTGATCAGCTCGACTCCCCTAAGATATGGGATACTTCTGGCATATTCCAATGCGCTTTTGGCATCTTCACCTATCTGTCTTGCATAATAGGGAACAACTATCGCGCCGGTGGATGCATCTTCAAATATAGTAATGGATACAACAGAATTCTCATCGTTTAGTTGTCCGGCAAATATTACTCCGGTGGAACTGCAGCCGATCACAGGAACATCGGGAACGTAATTCTTTAGTATCTGCCTTATCCTTCGTGTGTCTTCATCTCTAAACTGAGCATCATAGGGTATATACACGTGGATCAGAGCCGAATAACCATTGCTTTTTATGGTGTCCGCCCATGATCTTACTGTCTTTTCGAATTCAATATCAAATATAGTCTGCAGAAGTTTCAAAGTGTGGCCTCTTAAACATTTTGATCTTATGTAAAGAATGTGTGTAACAAGATTATTTTACACTAATAGCGTTTAAATTGTGATTAATAAATAATTAAATTTGGATAATTGATGAATTTAAGGTTATTTTTAGGTTTGGACTGTATTATTGAGCATGTAGAGAGCGAACACCTCTTTACATCCCCCACATCACTTTTTTTCATAACACACTTTCGCTGCCGGAACATGCAGATCCGGCAGCACCTCCAAAAAACACTAAATCATAAGGAGATTTATTCATGAAGATAAGAGAGATCAAAAAGGTTTTATCATTGGGAATTGTTACAGCACTGTGCGTGGCAGTCACAGCCTGCGGACAGGGAAGTGCGACCCGGGAATCGGATACAACTACCGAAACTATAGGAGAGGATACTGCTGCACCGGATGAAGGAACGCCTGAAGATATGCCAGAGGGCGAAGCTCCGGAAGGAATGCCCCAGGGACAGGCTCCCGAAGGCGCCCCCGGTGAAAAGCCCGATGGAGAAGCTCCCGGAAATCCTCCCGAAGGCGGCTTCGGAGGCGGAAGCAGCAGCGCAGACATTGACTACAGCGGAGCAGTTGAGATTACAGGTTCAGATTCAAGGGACGGCGAAACCTATGCCAGCACCACAGCGGATGAGAGCGCACTTCTTATCAGCACATCAGAGGATGTAACAGTCAAGAATGCCACTGTTACAAAGACCGGTGATTCAGACGGCGGAGATAACTGTAACTTCTACGGTCTTAATGCAGCGGTTCTTGTTAAAGACGGCTCCACAACCACCATTACAGGTGCAAGCATCACTTCTGATGCTGACGGTGCCAACGGTGTTTTCTCATATGGCGGAAACGGCGGTAAGAACGGAGCGGAAGGAGACGGCACAACTGTAGTTATCCAAGACAGCACCATCACCACTACAGGAGACGGATCAGGCGGTATCATGACCACCGGCGGCGGAGTTACAAAGGCGTCGAATCTTACGGTTGAGACTTCGGGAAGATCCTCTGCGGCCATAAGGACCGACAGAGGCGGCGGAACTGTTACTGTAGATGGCGGAACCTACACAACAAACGGTCTTGGTTCACCCGCAATCTATTCAACTGCCGACATCACAGTTTCCGATGCTACTCTTGTTTCCAATCTTTCAGAGGGAGTATGCATTGAAGGAATCAACTCCATAACCTTAAATGACTGCGACATGACTGCAAACAATACCGATACAAACGGCAACGCAACCTTTTACGATACCATCATGATATATCAGTCCATGTCAGGAGATGCCGATAGCGGAACATCTACCTTCACAATGGACGGAGGAACGCTTACCAGCAAGAACGGTCATGTTTTCCATGTGACAAATACCTCTGCGGTTATCAATTTAAGCGATGTAAAAATTGTAAACAAAGATGCAGAGAATATCCTTCTTTCAGTATGTGCTGACGGCTGGAACGGAGATACCAATAAGGCAACGGTTAATGCTTCTTCACAGACTCTTGAGGGAACAATACTTGTTGGAAGTGATTCAGAGCTTACCCTTAACTTGACTGACTCCTCAAGCTTTACCGGAACTATTGGCGGAAATATAACCAATGCCAAGGGCGATACTGTATCCACTGAGGTTGGAACAGTTTCCGTTTCCATTGACAAAAGCAGCACCTGGACTCTTACAGCGGATACTTATATCACCTCCTTTGACGGCGATGTATCAAGCATTATTTCAGGCGGATATACTCTCTACGTTAACGGCACTGCCATTAACTGATGATCGCAAATAACTGAAAACACAAATAAGAAAGCCCACATCTTATCTTGGATGCGGGCTTTTCATGTAGTTAATCAGCGGGATTGTTTTTTTAATGAAATCTTAATCAAAGGAGCTTGTTGGCAACTCTGTGCTCGAATATTCCTGTTGTATAGTAGTGAGTGTAGAGGCTGTTGGCGTCAAGTCCGTAAGCGTTTCTAAGATCGGGATAGTTCATGTAGTAGTCGTAAGCGTTGAAATCTTTGTTGTTGTATGCATACCATTTAAGGAAAGCTGCTTCGTCAGCTCTTTTTGCATATTCGTAATCTATGTTCTGAACATAAACTTCTATCTCATCGTAAAGGCCCTGATCTGCAACCGCATCATCTCTTACGTAGAAGTAGAAGATCACGTTCTTTTCTGTCTCATCGGGACCGATGTGAAGTCTTACATATTCAGATCCGGCCTTCTCAGTGCACTCGATATAGGTTCTGCTGCTGGTGTGAGCTCCAAGATAGCAGGTATACTTATAATTTGACCTTACCCACACATCCTTATAGGAACCGGCATCTATTGAAACTGTACAATCCCCGAAATCAAAATAATCAGGAATATCACTATATGCGAAAGCCTGAACATTAAATGTTGTTACCATAGCTGCTAATACTAAAACTGCTGCAATAACCTTTGCGATATTCTTCATTTCTTTTTCCTCCTCATATATCCCCTGGCATCTCTTCCGCCGGATAATCATTGTTTGTTTTCTGACTTTTTATACGACCCTCCAAAACTTATGGCAAAAAAATCTGAAAAAATTTTCAAAACACCCCTTAGCCTGCCACCCACCACAGCTTATATCGCCCATCCCGGCGCCTCCACACTGACCACCAGCCACGCCCCGCGCCCGCAGCCTGTAACGCAGAAAAAATTGCAAATCTTAGCGAATGTTTTTGCGCCGGTTAATGGCACCCCAAAGCAGGGCTTCGTTTCTGCGGATCAAACTCCCTTCGCAAGCTCACAGGAGGCCGCAGCCAAGGTTATTTCCGCTGGTGAGGATAGCGAGGAATGCCCATTTTCCGGCGGCCTTTGGCAGATTTTCAATGTGCGCCCGAAGGTTGTCTGACGAAGATCGGCGTGCTATAAGCGCCATGCATGACATGACGTGTTATGAAAATCGCCGATCGAGGAGTTTCCTTTGGGCGCACAAAATAAAAGAAAATCTGCAAGGCCGCCTTGGAAAATGCGCGTGACGAGATCCCGAGACAGCGGGAATAACTTGGCAGAAGGCCCCTGTGGCTTCGAAGGTCAGACAAAGATCCGCAGACAGAAACGAAGCACAGCTTTGGGGCACTCATTAGCCCTGGCGCGAAAACATGACACTCAGATTTGCAGCTTTTTTCTGCTACCCAGCTGCGGGCGCGGGGCGTGGCGGCCGGTCAGAAGGGCGGAGCCGGGATGGGCAGGAAAAAACGGGGAGGGGCAGACAAAGGGCTGTTTTAGTAACGGTATTTCGATGATATAATGATGGTGATGGTTTAGAAGAAGGAAAGGGAGAGCAGTACTATGGCCGGGATTAAGGAGATAGCAGAGAGAGCCGGTGTGTCCATGACCACGGTTTCGAATGTTCTTAATAAGAAAAAGAATGTGGGCGCGACTACAAGAGAGCAGGTACTTAAGATCGCGCAGGAGCTGGGGTATACACATAAGCAGCAAAGCGGGATAGATGGGAAAAGGCGCACTATTATAGTCAGCTTCAGTGATTTCGATACGCTTTTTTATCTGGATATTCTGCATGGAGTAAGCGACTATGTGAATAAGCAGGGGTATCATATCCTGATATGTAATGGTGATGATCTGGCGCATTATTCGGACCCGGATGAGGTATGCGGCTGCATCATTTTAAGTTCAATGATCCGCGACGAGCAGGTTCTTGCGGTGGCTGACAAGGGACTTCCGGTTATCACTCTGGACAGAGAACTGGAGCATCCCATGGTGAAGGCTATGATAGTCAATAACTATGAGGGTGAGAGGCAGCTGATGCAAAAGCTGGTGGACGAGGGCTTTAAGACCTTTGCTTTTGTTACGGGGCAGGATACCGCAGACAATAAGGACCGATACAGGGCTTTCAGGGATGTGCTTCGGGACAATGATATCTCTTTTCACCGGAACGATCTGTATGAGGGAGACTGGAAAGAGAAGAGCGGAGTTCAGACCGCGAGGCTTATCATGCTAAGGGACCGCATGCCGGAGGTACTGGTTTGCGCAAATGATATGATGGCCATCGGTGCTATCCGCCACTTCCAGGAAAACGGCATAAGGGTGCCGGATGACATTTCGGTCTGCGGCTTTGATGACATCATTATTTCAAGGTATCTGGGACTTACAACGGTAAGTGTTCCTGATTATGAGAGGGGCTTCCTTGCGGGACAGGCAATTCTCAATATCCTGGACGGAAGCGGAGACTTCGAAACTTACAGAATAGGAGCCAGGGTTAAATGGAGAAGGACTGCTGGTCACGGTAAAAAATGAGCGGTGGTGCGGCGATGTCAGGCGCAGAGCCTTAACATCAAGAAAATTGTTTTACTAAATTCAACTAAAAAGTACAACTATTTTAGTAAAAACATTATGCGTTTAGTAAATTAATCAACCTTCCATGTGTGAAAATGACACATGGGAGGTTCTTTTTTGTATCAAACCCACAAAAAAAATCTGCATTATTGCGGGTTTTTCGGTAAATAGCTTAACATTAGGTCATCAAAGCAAACGCAATATTTTTTTCATATAAAAGGAGGGAACTATGAAAAAGAAAGTTTTAACAACATTGCTTGCAGCTACAACCACACTTACATTTGCACTTACAGGTTGCGGCACAACAGGCACAACAGAAGCACCTGCAGCAGCACCCGCTGACCAGGCCGCTACAGAAGCACCTGCAGATACACAGACAGCTGAGGCACCTGCAGCAGAGACAACCGAATCCGGAGAGGGTACAGTCATCAAGCTTGTTAACAACAAGGCTGAGATCCAGGAAGGTCTTGCAATCCTTGCAGACACTTACAAGGAGCAGACAGGTGTTACGGTTTCCATCGATACCATCGGTGGCGGACAGGACACACAGGCTATCCTGAAGAACTACTATCAGGCCGGCGATATGCCTGACATTTTCGTATTCGAGGGTGACACTCACTATGAGACATGGAAGGATCTTCTTGCAGACCTTTCAGACGAAGCTTGGACAAATGACACAGAGGCTGAGTACGTTGGTCCCGATGGAAAGGTATACGGCTTCCCTACAACAACAGAGGCTATCGGCCTTTCATACAACAAGTCAATTCTTGACAAGGCAGGCATTGATCCTAAGTCTATCACAGGTCCCGAGAGCATGAGAGCAGCTTTCGAGAAGATCGATTCCATGAAGGATGAGCTTGGACTTACAGCAGTAGTTGGTTACTACACAGAGTCAGCTAACCTCTGGTGGACAGCAGGTCAGCACTTGTTCGGAACATACCTCGATTCCGGTCTTGCAAGAGATGATTCCACATATCTTGATCTTATCAATGACGGTGGAAAGCTTGATCCTGAGCGTATCGCAGCTTTCGCTGATATGGTAGCTCTTTTCAACGAGTACACAGATCCTCTCGGAATCTCAGGTTCTTATGACGATCAGGTTCTTGGATTTGCAAGCGGCAAGTACGCTTTCGTAACACAGGGTTCATGGATCGGCGCATCAATGACAACAACCTATGCTGATCAGTATGCAGCTGCCGGCAACTTTGAAGTAGGCATGATCCCTTACGCATTCATCGAGGGCCAGGATACGATCCAGACCAATTCACCTAACTGGTGGGGACTTTACAAAGACGGCAACGTAGACGCAGCCAAGGCATTCATTCAGTGGTGCTCACAGAACGATGGCGGACAGCAGATCCTTGCTGAGAAGTGCGGATGCGTATCTCCTTTCGTATCATCACAGTATGCACCTGCAGATCCTTATGCAAAGACAATTGCTGATTACACAGCAGCAGGAAAGACTTCCGCTTGGCACTGGCAGGGATGGAAGGCCGGTCTTGCACAGAACGTTTCTGCTGTAATCTTCCAGGATTTTGCAAAGGGATCGATCAAAGATACAACTCAGTTCGTAGATACACTTCAGAAAGCGGTAGAGGCTTATTATGCACAGCAGTAATCGTGTCATAAGACGAGACGAGAGCTATAATCCCAAAACACTTAAATTAAATGAAACATTGTTTTCAAATGCCAATGGGTACATTGGTGTCAGGGGCACACTTGAAGAAGGTGTGCCCGCTGACTTTCCGACCATGAGAGGCATGTATCTGGCGGGAGTTTATGAGACCATCCCCATGAAGCAGGCGGAGAGCCTCTGCAATCTGATCGAACAGAAGCAGACAATGCTCAATGTTGCAGATACACAGTCAATCGACCTGTATATCTGCGGAGAACGCTTCGATATGGGAACGGGAGAGCTCATTTCCAATCGGAGGATCCTGGACATGGATAATGGATTCACTTCCAGAGAGGTACTTTGGAAGAGCCCTCTTGGCAACACGGTGAAGATCGTTACAAAGAGGATGGCGCACCTTGCTGTTCCCCAGCTCTTTACCATTGAATACAGTGTTACTTCCATGGACTTTGACGGCGAAATAGTTTTTGATTCCTGGCACATTGCCAATGTCACAAACTACTCGGACCCCACAGACCCGAGACTTGCTGCAGAAAGCCCTTCATATCTTACGGTCACATGTGCGGAAGCCATCGGCGACTCCACACTTTGTGTAAGCAAGACTGGTGTCAGTGACATCAGTATTGCATCTGCCACTTCCAACATCCTGCTAGGCGAGGACGATCACATCGGAGTTTATGACAACACCGATGACAAGAGGATATGCAGCTATATAAAGGCTCACATATCCGAGGGCCAGGAAATAAGACTGGTCAAGTTCTCGACTTTTTCCGACTCGCTGAAGAGTGATGACCCGGGAAAAGACGCTTTGGCGGTCCTGCAGGATGCTCTGGAGGAAGTTAAGGCGGATGGAAGCGGTCTTGCTTTGCTATACAATAAGCAGACTGAGATCCTAAAGCAGTTCTGGGATCAGTCCGCGGTAGAGATCATGGGAGACGAGGATCTTGACCTTGCCATGAGCTTTAACATGTATCAGTTGTTCTGTTCTGCCCCCAGGATCCCCGGCTACAGCATGGCTGCCAAGGGACTTACGGGAGAGGGTTATGAAGGACATTATTTCTGGGATACGGAAATGTATGCACTTCCCTTCTTTGCACTGACTGATGCAAAACTTGCTGAAAATATACTTCATTTCAGATACAGGACACTTGACAAAGCCAGGGAAAATGCAGGCCTTCTCGGACACAAAAAGGGCGCGCTTTATCCATGGCGAACCATCACAGGTGAAGAGTGTTCCGGCTATTTCCCCAGCGGAACGGCAGCCTACCATATAAACGGCGCTGTTTCCTACGCCATTGTCCAGTACTTCCTGGCAACAGCAGATGAGGAGTTCATTCTCAGGGAAGGCGCTGAGATGCTCATAGAGATCTCAAGACTTTGGCTGGATACCGGTAACTACGACAGAAAGGGCCGCTTTGTCATCAACGAGGTGACAGGCCCCGATGAGTACACCTGCATGGTTGACAACAATTTCTACACCAATTGTGCAGCTGCCCACGGCATGAATTGGACAATAAAGCTGCTTGAGAAATTTGCCGATACTCCCGAGATAATATCTCTCAAACAGAGGCTTGCCCTTACTGATAAGGAGATTTCGGAGATTTCAAAGGCTGCAGCAAGTATCTACCTTCCCTATGATGAAGAGCTGGGAATAAATCCCCAGGATGATTCGTTCCTGCAAAAGCCCATATGGGATCTTGCAAGTACGCCCAAGGAGGAATTCCCGCTTCTTCTTCATTATCACCCGCTGCACCTTTACAGATATCAGGTCTGCAAACAGGCAGATACGGTTCTGGCACATTTTCTTTTCCCGGACAGCGCAGATGCCATAACCCAGGAAAAGAGCTTCAGGTATTACGAAAAGATAACGACCCACGATTCATCACTGTCTACCTGCGTGTTCTCCATGCAGGCATCAAGACTTGGCCTTTACGACGAAGCGGCAGCGTATTTCGGGGACTCAGCAAAGCTGGATCTTTTGAACCTTCACGGAAACAGCTCTGACGGAGTGCATACGGCTAACATGGGTGGCTCCTACATGGCGTTCATCTATGGCTTCGGCGGTATAAGGATCGACGAGGAAGGACTGTTCATCAATCCTTTCCTGCCCGGGATGATCAAGGGATATTCCTTCAAATTCAAGTATCAGGGCAGGCTTATCAGTGTAACTGTTTCTAAAAATGAGGCAGTGGTAGAGCTGGTAAGCGGACAGGAGCTTTCGTTCTGTCACGGAAAGGTGCGCTTTAAGATAAACGAGGGAGAAAAATGCAATATAAAGCTGTAATATTTGATCTTGACGGAGTGCTGGTCTTCACGGACAAGTATCATTACCTGGCCTGGAAGAAACTGGCGGACAGACTTGGAATAGAGTTTACTCAGAAGGATAACGACAGACTAAGGGGCGTAAGCCGCGAAGAGAGTCTTAACATCATCCTTGAGAAGTACCACGGTGATCCCATCTCTGATGATAAAAGGAAAGAGTATCTTAAGGAGAAGAACGATACCTACAGGGAGAGCCTTGGGGGCATGACAAGGGATGATGTGACAAAGGAAGTCCGTGCCACTCTTAAAAAGCTCAGGGAAAAGGGATATCTTCTTGCTATAGGGTCCTCCAGCAAGAACACCTCCTATATTCTTGAGAGGACAGAGCTTACGGATGCGTTTGACGCTGTTTCCGACGGAACAATGATCACCAGGTCAAAGCCCGATCCCGAGGTTTTCCTCAAGGCGGCAGAGCTTCTTGGAATGGAACCCGAAAGCTGCCTTGTGGTTGAGGACGCTGACGCAGGAGTTACGGCAGCTCACGCAGCAGGCATGGATGCGGCAGCCATTGGCACCGCCACATTAAGCGGGAGAGCTGATTATAATCTCACTGCATTTGAGGACCTTTTAGGGATCCTTGAATAATGAATGAATAAAAATGTTTTTTGCGAAAGGGAACTGTGCTGCAGTTCCCTTTTGTGCTAGTATTGACATATTATGACAAACGAAAATAAGCAGTTTTATAAAAATCTTATAAGTATTTCTCTTCCCATAGCGCTGCAGAGCCTTATGCTGGCGCTTGTTGCGGCCTGCGATGCTCTTATGCTGGGGCGTGTTGCCCAGGAGCAGATGACGGCGGTATCTCTGGCAACTCAGATACAGTTTGTCCAGAACATGTTCCTTTCTGCCGCAACCGCAGCCGGAGCTATCCTTGGTGCTCAGTACTGGGGAAAGGGTGCAAAGAAAACTCTTGAGGATATCTTCAATCTGATGCTTGTTTTCTGCGGAGCGGTGTCGCTTTTGTTTTTCCTTGGCTGCGAGCTTTGCCCCGAGATTCTTATGAAGATATTTGCTGAAGATCCGGGACTTATCAGGGTGGGAAGCTCATACCTTCGTATAGCAGGCTGGTCCTATCTTATTACCGGTGTATCACAGTGCTATCTCACTATCATGAAGGTGACAGAGAATGTAAAGGCCGGTGCTGCCATAAGCTCAGGAGCGGTGGTCATCAACATTGCACTTAACGCTGTGTTTATCTTCGGGCTGCTGGGATTTCCTGCCATGGAAGCAAGGGGAGCGGCTCTTGCCACAACCCTCTCAAGGGTTATGGAGCTTCTTTTGTGCCTTGTATTGTCATCAAAGGAGGGCTATATCAGGCCCGCACTTTCAAGAATGTTTAAGGTATCAAAAGAACTTGTGTCTGATTTCTTCAGGCAGTGTCTGCCTCTTATGGGTGGGGGACTATGCTGGGGAGTTGGATTTACTTCTTATACCGCGATAATGGGACACATGGGAGTGGATGCTGCCGCGGCCAATTCGGTGGCAGCGGTGGTGAGAGACCTTGTGTGCTGCATGTGCAACGGTATCGGAAGCGCGGCAGGGATCATTGTCGGAACTGAGCTTGGAGCAGGGCGCCTTGAACAGGGCAAAAAGTACGGTATCAGACTTAAGAATATCTCATATGTTCTGGGGATAATTTCAACTGCCATAGTTCTTGCGGTCACTCCCATCGTGGTAAACGGCGTGATCTTAACGGATGCTGCAAGAAGTTACCTTACCTGGATGATGGTGATCATGTCCTTTTATATGATCGGAAGGTGCGTAAATACAGTCACCATCAATGGCGTTTTGGACGGAGGAGGAGATACCATATTTGACCTGTACAGCCTTATAGTGTGCATGTGGATGGTGGCCATACCGCTGGCTCTTTGCGGCGCCTTCGTATTCCACTGGTCGCCCCTTGCGGTTTACGCCTGTACTTGCCTTGACGAGGTTGGCAAGATCCCGTGGGTAATGTACAGAGTCAGAAAGTATAAATGGGTAAAAGACCTTACGAGATAATCTAGAACTTTCCCAGCCGAAAGCCTGTGGGAGTGGTCTTTTCGTGCCTGGAGAAACAGGCGGAGAAGTAGTCTCCGCTCCCAAAGCCCGTCATAAGGGCAATATCGGATATCGGAAGATCCGTATTCAGCAGAAGTTCCTTGGCGTGGCGAAGCCTTATGTTGATAAGGTAATTGGAAAAAGAGGTTCCTACCCTGGCGGTAAAGAGCCTTGAAAAATGTCCTTCCGAGAAACCTATGCTTCCTGCCGCGTCCCTGAGTTTTATAGGCTCGGCGTAATTCTTTTCTATGTAGTACATGGCTTCCATTATGTCTTTTGACAATTCACCTTTAAACGGAATCCTGTCACTGTTTATATTCCTGTCCCTGATAAGGACAAGAAGTCTGAAAAACAATCCCTTCAATAAAACCTCAGAGTATGAAGCAGCATCAGTATAAATATCAAGCATGTCGAAGAGGAGGCTTTCTATCTTCCTGCGGGTCTCTTCATCAAAGGAAAAGAGTTTCTGCTCAAAGACATAGTCCCAGATATCGGGATCCACATCACTTTTAAAGTCCACGGCGATTTCAGGGGAGACCTTGATAAGGTAGTTCTCATAAGCACTTTCACTTAGGGAAAAAGTGCGGTGGTACAGTCCCGGTGGCATTGCGGTAATATCTCCGGGATGAGCTTCATACCTCTCATAGGGGGTGATAAAACGCCTGTCTCCGGAAATGATATATCCAAGACTGTAGTGGCTTTCCGCCATTTCCATCTGGGGCATTGAAAAATCCGCCGGCAGGTTCCTTTTCTGTATGGTTATATGTGCGTTTTGGGGCATCTTAAGGGGCATGTCGATCCTCCTGGAGTTTTTGTGTGTTTCTTCGTTCTTTCCGGCAGCTATCTGGCATTCTTTCTGCCGGCATAAACCGGTCTGATATAAATCCTGATTTCAATATATCATAATTTCTAAGATTTCACCTCAAATAACGCATAATAATGAAGGATATCTGTATTTTGATAACATAAGATAGATACAGAAAGTATTGTCTTATAGGGCAGCCATGCCCATAAATACAGATAATCTAAGCAGCGAACATAAGGAGGACGTTATGGCACACAAGGATCAAAGGTGGTTATTCGGAAAAGATGTTGAGGGACAGCCTGCAGGGGAAGGCGTAGTGCGCTTTGTTAAGAGCTATACCGATGAGGTGATGGTGGTGGAGAACCGTTTTGAGAAGGGCGCTGTCGGAGCAATGCACTCTCATCCCCATACCCAGATAACCTACGTGGTTTCGGGAAAATTTGAGTTTACCATCGGCGAAGAGAAGAAGGTGGTTTCTGCCGGTGATACAATGCTGAAAAAAGACGGGGTCATCCATGGCTGTGTTTGCCTTGAAGAGGGCGTTCTGCTGGATATTTTTTCCCCTATGAGAGAGGACTTTGTATGAGTGAGAGAATCGAGATCTATATAGACAAGCTCTACCGCTATGACAGGAAGAATGAGCACTGCTCCATAGGCTTTCCTCTAAAAAGAGGCGTTGTATGGGAAACAGACAGGATAAGCGTCAAGGATCCTGCAAAAGAGACTTATCTTCCGGTGCAGGTTAAAGCAACCTCACGGTATGATGACGGCTCTTTTCGCTTCGTGTTCATAAGGTTTCTGGCGGACATTCCCGCCAATAAGAAGAGCACATATATCTGTGAGATAGCATCAGAAAAAGAGACTTCAAGAAAACAGGAAGAATGGGCAGCCTATAATCCTCTTAGCATAAAGAAGACCAAAGAAGGCTATGAGGTGTCAACAACGGATGATTCCACAGGAAAGGCCATAGCCTATAAGCCGGTAAATAACTCAAATACCCTTATCGGTTCAGTAGTCTTCGGAGAAAAAACCTATGAAGGAAGCTGCTTTGTGGGCCCTTGCCTTAAAAAGAAAGACCATGAGGGAAGATATGAAATAAAAACGGGAAGCTGGGAGATCGCAGAGGAGGGGCCGCTTTGCGTCATCCTCAAAAATGTCGGCGTACACGAGAATGCCGAAACGGGAAGCACTTACAGCTTTGAGTGCAGGCTGACCTTTCTGGCGGGTAAGCCCTATGCCGAGGTTGCTTACAGGATAATAAATGATACGGACGAACCTCTTGAGACAGAGGAGCTTGTCTTTTACATTAACACCGGGGACTGCGTTTTGGACAGCACTGATGGCGTAATTCCAACAGAGCGCCCGCTGGATTCCACGGGATGCGGCGACAGGCTCTCCTCTGACAGCTACGGGGAGGGACCGATTTTTCATGCCGGAAACAGTGACGATGCAGATAAGCTCTGCAAGAGTGTTGACCTTGGAAAGGTAAGGACCGTAACCGCATCCTCCAACTATAAGACAGATTACTTCATAGGAAAAGAGGGTGCCGCCTCAGCAAGAGTCATTGATTCCAAGTGGCTTATGAAGGAGGCCAACGAGCACTTTGCAGAGGTTTTCTACGGAACATTTTTTGCCGATCATACAGGCGAGGAAGGGGGCATCTGTGCCACGATCTTTCAGGCTCAGCAGAACTACCCCAAGGCGGTCAGGGCAGACGAAAACGGCATAGCTCTTTTCCTGGTGCCAAAGGATGTAGAGAGAATAGTTCTTCAAAGCGGAATGTCAAGGGAGCAGAAATTTCTTTTACACTTCCACGACAAGGACGAGACCTTAAGCGACTTAAATGACAGGAGCATAGTCTATCAGATGCCCTATAGGCCCTATGTGAGTCCTGAGGTTCATGAAAGATCCGGAGTATGGACCGATGTCTTTGCGAAAAAGAGCGACTTTAAGGTAGAACAGAATCTCATAGCCAGAGCGGATGGTCACTGCAGGGCCTACGGAATGCTTAATTTCGGCGATTCCTATGACCCAAACTATACCGCTCAGGGAAGAGGCGGCGGAAGGCTTGTGTGGTGCAACAATGAGTACGACTATCCTCACGCCTGTGCACTGCTTTACGCCAAGACCGGGATCAGAAGGTTTATGGATTATAATATCGCTTCAGCCTGCCACTGGATGGATGTGGATGTATGCCACTACCACAGGAATCCGCTTTACGTCGGAGGCCAGTGGGAACACACGGCGGGGCATGTGGTGAACGGCACCATGGTCTGCTCCCACGAGTGGGTCGAGGGGCTGCTTGATTACTATCATCTGACAGGTGATGAGAGAGGACTGAAGACGGCTATCGGTATCGGAGAGAATGTTAACAGGCTTCTTGATATGCCCATGTATGCCAAGGCAGGAGAGACCAACGCCAGAGAAACCGGCTGGGCCTTGAGAACGCTGACTGCTCTGTATATAGAGACAGGGGACAAAAAATGGCTTGTTAAATGCCGGAAGATACTTGATGACTTTAAGATCTGGGAAGAACAGTACGGACACTGGCTTGCACCCTATACCGACAACACTGTTATAAGAGTGGGCTTCATGATATCCGTGGCTGTGGGATCTTTGATGCGATACTACAGGCAGTTCCCGGACGAGGAGATAAAAGGCCTTATTCTGAGGGCTGTGGATGACATGATAGAGAACTGCTATGTGAAGGAGTGGGGGTTATTCTATTACAAGGAGCTTCCTTCTCTGAACAGACTTGGGAACAATACGCTTCTTCTGGAGGCACTCACAATAGCCTATGACCTTACTAAGGATCCTTCATACCTTGAATATGGCATGGAGACCTTCAGGAAGGCAGTATCGGATACTCCCGGGTATTCCGGATCCAAGAAAAAAGAGGAAGATGCTGTTCTTGTGGGAAATACCAGCAGTAAAAATTTTGCCCAGAGCATGATACCGATAGCAGGATTCTACAGGGCCATGACTGAGGCAGGGATTTCGTTATGAGATCAGAAGGAAAAATAGATATGACAACCGGCCCCATTATGGGGAACATAATGATGTTCGCACTTCCCATAGTTCTGGGAAATATATTGCAGTATCTCTACACCACGGTGGATACCCTGGTCATAGGACACTACTGTGACTACACCGCGATTGCCTCAGTGGGCACCAGCTCTCAGCCAATAGAGGTTCTGCTTTGCATTTTCCTTGGAATAGGGACGGGAGTCAGTATCCTCATATCCCAGCACACGGGAGCGGATGATATTGCGGGAGTAATGAATGCCTGCAAGACCGCTATATCTTTTGTATATATGTGCGGGATCCCGGTTAGCATAATAGGATGGTTTGCGGCACCCTTTATCTTAAGATTCATGGATGTTCCGGGTGATGTGTGGGATAATGCTCTTCTTTACACAAGGATCGTCCTTTGCGGTGCCATCGGTAACATAGGCTACAACATGAATGCAGGGATCCTCAGGGGTCTTGGCGACAGCAGGGCATCCCTGTACTTCCTGGTGGTTTCCACAGTGGTTAATGTTGTTTTGGATATTGTGCTGGTGGGATCGTTAAAGCTCGGAGTAGCGGGAGTTGCATTTGCTACAGGCATTGCAATGTCCCTGGCCTGGATAGTGAGCATCATCTACATTATTCGTAAATACCCGGAGCTGGAATTTACTCTTTTCCCAAGGACTGTAGTAAAGAGCGAACTCAAAAAGATATTGTCCATCGGCCTTCCCATCGGCCTTAATAATTCACTGTTCTCTTTTGGGCACGTAGCCCTTCAGACTCTTATAAATGCGGAAGGGTCTGTATTTATGGCGGGTTGGTCCATAGCAGGAAGAGTAACGGGACTTGCCAACATGGCCATTACAGGCATATCCTCAGCTGCCACGACTTATTCCGGACAGAACTTCGGAGCGGGAAGGATAGACCGTCTAAGACAGGGGCAGGTAGTGATCCCCTTTGCCAATGGCGCGATAACACTGGGATTCGGCCTCATCTTTATTCTTCTCAGATTCCCGATCCTTGGGCTTTTCTCCGGTGAAGCGGACGTTCTTGCCCTGGCCGGCAGAAATGTTGTCATCATGCTTTCCTGTCAGTGGATGTATGCAGTGTTTAATTCCATATCCTGTATAGTCAACGGCACCGGAAGAGTGAAATATACAACGTTCATAAACCTCATGATGCTGTGGGCTGTGAGGATTCCCTCCGCATATCTTATCTCAAGACTTATAGACGGCCGGCACCTTATGTTCTGCTTCCCCATTTCCTTTGGGTTCGGAATGCTGTGCATGATAGCCTACTTTTTATTCTCGCCCTCATGGCGGGCTCTTATGAAGACCTGATCCTTGGCAATAGGCTGAAATAAAGAGGCTTTTTTAAAAAAAGATGAAGAAAATCCCCCTGCCTTTAGGTATAATAAATGCGTGGGCAAAAGTAACTTAAGGATAAGAGTAAAACTAAGAACACAAGGGGGATAATGAATGATCAGAAAGTACAGGATAGGGAATCCGATTCCTACTGATTCCGTGATAGAAGACATCCCGGTTTCACAGGATGGTATTCCCTATTTTAATGTGGATGAAGAGGCAAAAGAACTGTCTCTTTTTCTGGAAAAGGAAGACAAAATATTTGGTCTTGGAGAGACCGTAAGGGGCATGAATAAGAGGGGATGGCTGTATACCAGCAATAATACGGACGATCCCAATCACACAGAGAACAAGCACTCTTTGTATGCCTCCCAGAACTTTTTTGTGGTTTTATCAAAAAAGAGGAAGTTTGGCGTATATGTTGATACTCCGGGGAAGGTGAGTTTCGACATAGGATATACGTCTTTGGACAAACTGGCTGTAGTCTTTGAGGATTTTGATGCGGATATCTATATTGTCACGGGCGAGGGCGTTTTGGATATCGTAACCGGGTTCAGGAAGATCATCGGTCGCAGCTACATACCACCCAGATGGGCCTTCGGTTTTGGACAGAGCAGATGGAGCTACATGACTGCGGATGAAGTCAGGGAAGTGGCAGACAAATATGAGGAAGCCGGCATTCCCCTTAACATGATCTATCTTGACATCGATTACATGGAGAGATACAAGGACTTTACGGTGGATGAAAGCTCTTTTCCCGAGTTCCCGAAGTTTGTGGAAGAGATGAAGACAAGAGGTATTCACCTTGTTCCCATCATTGATGCGGGAGTCAAGATCGAAGAGGGGTACGATGTTTACGAAGAAGGTGTCAAAAGAGGCTTCTTTGTTAAAAAAGATAATGGCGAAAACCTGGTGGCTGCTGTATGGCCCGGAAGGGTTCACTTCCCGGATTTCTTAAATGACGAGGCAAGAGCGTGGTTTGGCGATAAGTACAAGGTGCTCACGGATCAGGGAATTGACGGGTTCTGGAACGATATGAACGAACCGGCGATCTTCTATACAGAGGATCATCTTGGTGAGGTCTTTGAACAGATCGAGGATTTTAAGGGCAAGAATCTGGATATCGATTCTTTCTTTGCTTTCAAGGAACTGGTGGGCTCCATCGATAATAACCCTGAGGACTATAAGCGTTTCTATCATGAGTATAAGGGCAGGAAGATAAGGCACGATAAGGTTCATAACATTTTCGGTTACAACATGACCAGGGCAGCAGGTGAGGCATTTGAGAGGATTTCTCCCGATAAGAGGATACTGATGTTCTCAAGGTCATCATATATAGGAATGCATCGCTACGCAGGAGTATGGCACGGGGATAATCAGTCCTGGTGGTCGCATCTTCTTTTGAACATTCAGCAGCTTCCCGCTCTTAATATGTGCGGCTTCCTGTATACGGGAGCGGATATAGGCGGATTTGGGAGTGATACCACGGAGGACCTGGTGCTTAGGTGGACTGCCTTCGGCATTTTCACGCCTCTTTTCAGAAACCACTCTGCGCTTGGGACAAGGCGCCAGGAGCTTTACGGGTTTGAGAACATTCCTTCCTTCAGGAATATAGTAAGACTCAGATATGCGCTGATACCTTATCTTTACTCTGAGTTTATGAAGGCTGCAATGGGCAGCAGAATGTTGTTTAAGCCGCTTTGCTTTGAGTACGGCGATGACAGGAGCTCTCAGGTGGAAGATCAGCTTTTGCTTGGAGAGAGCATAATGCTTGCGCCCATCTACACTCAGAACGCTGAGGGCAGATACGTGTATCTTCCTGAGGATATGAAACTTGTAAGGTTCAGAGCCTATGACGATTATGATGAGGAGATCATGAACGCAGGTGATCACTATGTAAGAGCAGGCCTTGACGAGATATTGGTGTATGTCAGAAAAGGACATGCTCTGCCGCTGGCGGAGCCGGGACAGGGACTGGAGGAAGTGACTGCATCACAGCTTAAGTACATCTGTTATGAGGCTGAACCTAAGTCTTATGAGCTCTATTCCGATGACGGTATCAGCCGACTTTAAAGATTTATTAAATTTCTATAAACATGCGGATTTGCGCGGTTTTATGGATTTACTTGTGCGTTCCTTTTTGGTATAGTACCCCTTGTGGTTTGAAAATGAAATAAAATTACAGACTATTTTATGAGGAAAAAGGGGAGAGAAAAATGGAACACAAGATTACAGGAACCGGAGGAATGATTGAAAGGACTATAGAGGATACCGTTGAGCTTGAGAAAACATTGGCATCCTTCGGGGCGCTCAGAGCGGTGTCAACAGTCAGAAAGAGCTTTCTGAGTAATTCCGGTTCAAGGAAGAAAATTGAAGATCTTAAGTAAGAGAGGTCACAGCTTCGCGCTGTGACCTTTTTTGCGCGATTTTTGTGTGCCGTTTGGGCTACGAATGGGGGATTGTGTGATATAATCTATCTTAATGTATGAAATAAAGATTGGAGGAGAGTAGCAATGACACAGAAGATTAAAGATGCAGCAAGCAAAGGCAAGGGCTTTGCCGGAGAATTTCGCGATTTTATCATGCGTGGCAATGTAATGGATATGGCAGTCGGTGTTATCATCGGCGGCGCATTCCAGAAGATCATCACATCTTTGGTAGACGACATTATTATGCCTGTTATCGGACTTCTCACCGGTGGAGTTGACCTTAACAACAAGTTTGTGGTTCTTGACGGCGGCTATTATGAGACTCTGGAAGCAGCCAAGGAGGCAGGCGCAGCAACTCTGAACTACGGAACATTTATTACCGTAGTCATCAACTTTATTCTTATGGCTCTGGTTATTTTCTGCCTGGTTAAGTTTATGAACGGTGTGAGAAATAAAGTTGCAAAGGAAGAGGAGCAGGCTCCCGCAACAACCAAGATATGTCCTAAATGTAAGAGTGAGATCCACATTGATGCCACAAGATGTCCTCACTGCACATCTGAGGTTTGATCATTAGCTTTATAACTGCACGGCGGTGCTGTAAATCCCTGATCGGAAACGGTCAGGGATTTTCTTTTGTTGTGTCACTTGACTACGGCTGAGGGACTCGTTTCTGATCAAACAATGTATTTTATATCGATTATAGATTTACTTTATATAATATTTATAATCATTGTGTATACTAATATTTAGTGCAGTTGTTGTTTACAATTCACAAATTCCAATTTGGAGGTCTATTATGAGCAGTAATCCGTCAAAAAAAGCAGGAACAACACCCAAGGCCATAAGCGCCAAGATTTCCCTGTTGTTTGTAGCAATGCTACTTATAACAATTCTCGTCGCTGAGGGAATTACTTTTTCTCTTGGCTATTCAATGATCAAGGATCTTATCTACAATTCCCTGGAGAGCGAAGTCTCTGTGGATGCCAGCAAGGTAAACAGAGAACTCAACTCCACATTCTATTATCTCAATGCTGTTGCGGATTCTGTTGAACAGAATTCATTCGCATCCAATGAGGATCTTATGGCATATCTAACCGGAACAGTCGGAAGATATACTCTTCTTCCTACCGGTGCCTATCTGATGCTAAACGACAAGACATTCCTTTACCCGGCTGATCCTACATACGAAATAGAAGATTGTACGGAAAATGTCATGTACAAGGAAGCTATGACATATACCAACAGCTGGTTCTATTACTACGATGTTCCCTATTTTGACAAAGTTACCGGAGGACTCTGTGCATCGGTTATCAGACATGTTCATCTTAAAGATGGGCGGGACGGCGCTTTTGCAGCAGACTTGTTTTTGTCAAGTGTTCAGGAAGAACTTGGCTCAGTTCAGATCTACCAGACAGGTGGCGCTATGATGGTCACAAGTCAGGGACTTCTGCTTACATATAAAAATGCTGAGCTTTGCGGAAGCAATATAGCAGATATCAGTGACGATCCGTTTCTTACTGCAATTGGCGAGTTTGTAGCCTCTGAAACCGGAAAAGAAACTCACGAAGTGACTGATGTGAAGATAGGGGGAGAAAGGTATTATCTTGCTGCTTCTCCCGTAAGCGGTACAGACTGGTTTGTAATTGCCTATGCTAAGCATAAAGAGGTGCTTTCAGCACTTACAAGTCTTGTTGTCATACTTGCCGTAGTTATAGTGGTTGCTGTAGCTGCTGTGATCATTATTATGAACTTCGTTCTTAGGAAGCTTATCAAGAACCCTGTTACAAGCCTTACAGGTAATATTGAAAAGATTTCAGGCGGTGACTTTACCGTTAATATATCCTCGGATGGAAATGATGAGATTGCTTATATGAATAATGCTATGGGCAATTTTGTAAACGGTATGAGAATGTCCCTCAGTGAGATTAAAGATGTTTCGGGCAGGCTTTTGGGGGATGCACAAAACTCAAAGAGTACAGCAGAGAATCTTGAAGGTGCGGCCAATGAACAGTCTGCCAGCATGGATCAGATCCGTGAAAATATCGAAAACATGGCACAGGCCGTTAATGAAGTTGCTGAAAATGCAACGGTTCTTGCTCAGACGGTTGCCAGTGTAACGGAGCAGGAACAGCGGATAGAAGAAACCATGAACGACCTTGTGACAAAGGCCGATTCCGGACAGCACGAGATGGCCGGTGTTGCCAATGGAATGAACGATATAGTTGATTCCATGAGGGATATGGCTGAGGCAGTATCAAGTGTTGATGAAGCTGCAGATAAGATCAACCAGATCGTTGACCTTATTAATTCCATCTCTTCGCAGACAAATCTGTTATCCCTTAATGCAAGTATTGAGGCTGCAAGAGCAGGAGAAGCAGGAAAAGGCTTTGCCGTTGTTGCACAGGAAATCGGACAGCTGGCTCAGAATTCAGCTGATGCCACAAAACAGATCGCCGATATTATTAAAGATATGTCTGCAAGAGTGCAGCAGCTTTCCGAGAAGTCAGAGACCAATACACAGCTTATCAATTCAAGCGCAGAGTCCATCAATAATGCTGCTACAACTTTCGAGGAGATCACGCAGCAGCTGTCTGAAGCCAACGAAACACTTTCCACCATGGCAGGACAGATGGATAAGGTTAATGATGTGGCTTCTAACATGGCATCTGTTTCAGAGGAACAGTCAGCATCAACTCAGGAGATCGCAGAAAATGTTGACAGGGTAACAGAAGCAGCCAAAGGTGTTGCTTCCTCATCGGAGCTTGTTGCAAGCGCAGCTTCCTCAGTATCCGAAGCTGTTGACACCATCAACGGAAACCTCAACAGATTTACCATCCAGTGATGATCTTACCTACATAAGAGGAACAGGATATGAACGATAGTCCCTGATTGGCGATCAGTCAGGGACTTTATCGTTCTTTTTTCAGACACGGTGTATCCGTGGGGTAATACTTTATTAAATTACAGCATCAAGGGAGACTAAAAGATGTTCAAGAAAATTAGCAGTATAACAATGATGATGATCCTGATATTTACAATGACTTTAGGAAGCCTTGGGATGACAGGATGCGGGAAAAGAAATCCTGAAGCTTTATCACAGTACTGGTCTTCCGATTCAGAGGCGGCCCAAAGTCTTCGGGATTATGTGACGAAGGTCACAAACAAGAAGGATGCGGAGAGTTTTATTCCTGTAAAGGACCGTATTGCTGTATTTGACATGGACGGCACTCTTACCTGTGAAACCTACTATACCTACTATGACACTATGATGTTCATCAACTACTGTCTGATCGATCATCCGGAGAGAGTATCCGACGAGCTTAAAGCCGCGGCTGCAGAGATAAAGCCCGGATATACAGCAGGAGAAGAGCTGGCAAGGAACTTTGCCAAAGCATATGCCGGAATGACTATTCAGGAGCTTTACGACTATGCTGTGGAATTTGGGCAGAAGCAGACAGATAGTTTCAATAACATGAAGTATATTGACGGCTTCTATCTGCCTATGGTGGAAGTTGTGAAATACCTGTATGATAATGACTTTACGATCTATGTGGTAAGCGGAACCGAGCGCACCACCACAAGAGCTATTGTGGCCAATTCTCCCATCAGTGAATATGTATCCCCTTCTCATGTGATCGGAACCGAATTCGAGGTAAAAGTAAAGGGAAATGAAGACATCGCCTCGAATATGGATTACAAATATGCGGACGGCGATGAACTGGTGATCACAGGCGGCTTTATCCAGAAGAACCTGAACGCAAATAAGACTATATGGATCGAGAGGGAGATCGGGCAATACCCGGTTCTTGCCTTTGGAAACAGCGGCAGTGATACCAGCATGATGAATTATGCTCTGGACAAAAGAAATCCCTATCCCGCTAAGGCTTACATGGTAGTTGCGGATGATGATGTGAGAGAATGGGGAAAGCAGGACTGGGAAGAAAAGTCCGCAGCATACACTGAGCAGGGATATGTACCTGTTTCAATGAAGAATGACTTTTTGAAAATCTATCCCGACAGTATTACAAGGGCGCAGGTTCAGTATATTGAACCGGAAACCGAGGCTGCGGCTGACAATATCGTTCCATTTGAGAGTCCTGCAGGAGAAAAAGAAGCTGCTTTAAACGAGGAAACGGCTGCGGATGCAGGACTTAGGGATTCACTTTCCAGAGAGGGCTATACTCTTGAAAAAGCAGTGGTTCTAAGCAGGCACCACATCAGAGCACCTTTGTCGGGCGCAGGTTCCGGACTTGATACCATAACACCTCACCGGTGGCATGAGTGGTCTTCTGAGGCGGGCCAGCTTTCCGTAAGAGGCGGTACTCTTGAGACTGAGATGGGGCAGTACTTCAGAAAGTGGCTGGAGGCCGAAGGGATTTTTGAACCCAACTATCAGCCCAAAGAAGGGGCAGTGAGAATATATGCCAACTCAAAACAAAGGACTATTGCAACCGCTGAGTTTTTTGCTGCAGGTCTTCTTCCTGTGGGAAACCAGGAGGTTGAGTATCACAATGATTTTGATACTATGGATCCTGTATTCAACCCTGTATTTACCTGGATTTCAGACGACTATGCAAAGGATGTGACCAAAGAAATAGATGATATTTTCACGCCGGTGATCGAGAATCTTTCCGATAACTATGCCCTTCTTGAAGAGGTGACAGATGCTGAAGAATCCGAGGATTACAAGAACGGCTCTTTTACCGGATTTGCTACAGACGACAGTGAGTTTACGATAGAAGAGGGAAAAGAGCCTTCTGTTTCAGGATCACTAAAGAAAGCCTGCCAGGTCAGCGATGCTCTGGTATTACAGTACTATGAGGAAGAAGACGATACTTTGGCTGCCTTCGGTCACGATATTTCAAAAGAAGACTGGGAGGCTATCGCTGAGGTAAAGGACGTGTACGAAGATGTGCTTTTTACAGCGCCTTTGGTAGCAACAAACATTGCACACCCGCTTCTTGAGGAGATGAATAATGAGCTCCTGGCTGATGGCAGACAGTTCTCATTCCTGTGCGGACATGATTCCAATCTTGCCAGCGTTATTGCGGCTTTGAATGTAGAGGATTTCAGTCTTCCCGAAGCCATCGAAAAGAAAACTCCCATCGGTGCAAAGCTTGTGATCTCCAAATGGAAGGATGCTGCAGGAGAAGAGTTTATAAGCCTTGACATGGTTTATCAGAAAACAGATCAGCTTCGCAGCATGAGCCTTCTTGGAGAAGAGAATCCTCCGGCAATTTATAACCTTAAGCTGCAGGGGATTAATTCGGACGAAAACGGGCTTTATAAGGCCGAGGATGTTATGGGACGCTTTAAAGAGTCTATAGATGCCTATGACCTATTGCTTGAGGAATATGAAGCGGAAGGCGCCGCATAAGATAATTTGAAAATATAAAGAAGCTGCCTCAATGTGAATTGCTCACAATGAGGCAGCTTTTATCACCACTTTTTGGCGGGACAGTGGGCTCCTTTTGACAGAGCTCTTATCTCCACGTAGCATCCGCATTTTAAACATGTGGCATCAATAAGCTTGTCACATTCTTTGCATGTGGCTAGTCTTTTTTGGTATTCATCATCAGTAGCCCGTTCGCTATCGGTTAGAAGCTTCCTGGTTTTCTCGACCTGGGCTATCACATCGTCTTTTCCTGCCATTTCATATAAAAGGCATCTCTTGCATCCGCCGTTTTTATCATCCATAAGAATCACCCCAATTCTGAAATTTGCATTTTTATATCATGCTTTTTCATAGTATCATCAGTAGAGAACGATTGCCAGAAAAATGGTCCCCCGGGGACAGTGCCAGGGGCCCATTTCGTGATGGGATCAGATACCGGAAATTTTAATGACCATATTTGATCTTCAAATTTGATCGAAAATCAGAGGAGTTTGAATGGGAAAAAGAAGTGTCAGGGAGTGGATCGTGCGTTCGGTAATCCTCATGGTGGGTCTTACAGTTGCTCATCTTGGAGTTACATTGTTTTTGCTTTCTGATCTTGGTGCAGATCCGTTTAATATTTTGGTGCAGGGAATATACAGAAAGCTGGAGTTGGTTTTGGGAACCGGTCTTATCACTCACGGAAGGACGCACATGGCAGTTTCTTTGCTGATAATTGCTGTTCTTTTAGTGGCGGATAGGACATATATTAAAATTGGTACGGTTCTTTGCATGATCTGTGGGGGCCCGATCATAGATTTTTTTACATGGATGCTGCGGAGTATGCTCCCAAAAGAAGTGCCTCTTCCGGGAAGAGTACTGATGCTTGTTGCAGGCTGTGTGATCCTGGCATATGGCATGACGATAGTGATAAAGTCTGATGCCGGGACAGGCCCAAATGACCTTCTGGCAGTTGTGATATCCGATAAAATCCGCGGGAAATTTGGAATAGTGAGACTTGTTGTGGATGCGGCTTTCGCGTTGATTGGCTATTTGCTCGGCGGAATCGTAGGAGCAGGCACCGTAGTATGCATAGCACTTGTAGGTCCTGTGGCCGGCATCTTCCTGCCTGTGAACGAAAAGCTGGTGAATAGGATCGTTGAACGGGTGGCATGAGGAGAAAGGACGGCAACTATCTTATCCTGATCACAGCCGTTGCTTGACTTCATTTGATACTTTTTGTGTTTGCGGTCATGAAAATAACCATTGGTCGTTGATTCAATATTCAAATCTGTGATTTGCAGTCAACAAAAATCAGTCCATCTGTTGACTCATCAGCTACAGTACTTCAATTGAGGTCAACAGTTTACATTCTACAAGGTTGACTCATCTAGGATTATTATCCAATTGAGGTCAAACAAGAGCTTTAAATGTGTTGACTCCAAAGGCGAAAACAGTGATATGAATCATTCACCAGAGTATTCCACCAAGAATCATCAACCCAGATTCTGGCAGAAATCATACCACCAGTTCCGTTTTGCCAGAAGCATTCTAACGGAGGCGTCCAACCGGAGCAATTCAACAAATGGTCCCTCGACTTAAGTCCCCAGGGACCATTTTGCCAATACACGCAATCGAGCTGACTCCTACTCGATTATGCACACAGACATTCCGCACTTCGTGCTCCATGTCCTTACGACCGGCAAATGAATCTGTATGCAAGCATCCATTCGCTTGCCGGTCTTGTGCATCAAAAAAGGAAAGCATTTCGCTTTCCCTTTTCAGTAGTAGCGAGAGGGGGACTTGAACCATTTGTTCTCCCGTATACAAGCATAAATACAGGGCCTGCGGCTTCATCATCCAAAAGATTAATCAAAGATTAATCAAAAATTCTTAACTATCTTATCCTGATCACGACCGCTGTACACAAACCTCAAGATGACAATCTGCCTATTCACGTCATCTATGAGATAATAGGCGATATAGTTCTTTACAAGAAAACGCCATACATCATTCCTTTTCAGAAACTCGTTTTCAACAATCTTTCCTGTCTCCGGGCGTTTGCAGATTTTCTCAAGCTGTTCCTCCAGCTCATCAGCCAGGTCTGATGCAGCTTCAGGATTGTTCAATGTATCACTGATATATGAAAATGTGAGATCAATATCAGCTTCGGCAGATTCAGTAAAAATATATTCATAGTTCTTAGATGCCATGTTTCTGCCTCAGTTTCTTCAAAGATTCCTTGCCATTAACGACCTTGCCGGCTTCATAATCTGCAATGCCTTTATTCACAAGACTTGCTTCATTGATCTTCTGCATTGTTCGCTCGTAGTAGTCAATGTCCATTACAACGAGTCTTCCATATCCGTTCTTGGTGACAAATACAGGCTCATTGGATTCTGCACATAAACGCTCGATTTCTACAGTGTTTTTTAGATCTCTCATTGGAACTATCTGCATACTTTTCACTCCTTTCTGTGGCTAAATTATACATCAAATTCAGACACGCAACAAGTAAACAAGAGTCTGATGATCTGGTGGTTAACAGAATAAAATGTTGGAAGCTTCTCATACAATATAGGAAAGCTAAAAACCTCGACGAGATGGGTGCTTCAGAATCTTAGTTTCAGGATAGACCCAGGCGAAACCGTGGCATTGGTCGGAAGGAGCGGCTCAGGGAAAACTACAATAATGAATCTCATAAGCAGGCTCTATGATCCGTTTTCGGGGATGATTACCATCGACGGAATAAACATAAGAGATTTTGATAGAGAGTCCTATGTATAACATACATACAACTGAGGAATATACAACTGTTCAGGAAATAGTCAGCTTCGCAGAACTGCTTAAGATTCTTATGGTTCTGGATTGGACAGAATGATTGGGATATAGTTATCTTTCTTCCTGCTCTTTCTTCTTAATAGCTTGTCTAATTAAATATACAATTTCACCATTAATGGACCTGCCCTCATATTCGGCCAGGTCTTTTAATTTTGCATGAGTTTCTGAATCTATTGTCATTGCCAAGGAGAAGGGAGTTCATTTCGGCAGACAGCAGGCATGAGTCATAGCACATTCTACAGAAGGTGTAAAGCAAAACAAAACGAAATAAAATATAAAAAATCTCTTAAAAATGGAAAACATTATTCCGATTAGTAGACTATATGAAACAATATCATTTACAATAAATATGCAGTATTTATGCAACTTAGCGGAATATCATCAGCAGGAAATTGTGTTGGAAATCGTGTTTATGATTGTCTGATTTCTGAAACATGAATAAATATTAGCAGTAATAAATCAGATAAGAGAAAGGATAGCTAATGAGAAACAAAGAATGGAGCGTATTCAGAAAAACTACAGCTGTGATTCTTACAGCTACTTTGGTGCTCATATCTGCGGGCTGTGGAAAAGGCGGGAACGCGGCTGAATCTGATCTATCGAATGAGGATGGCTCTGTTTCTGTTCCTTCCGGAATTCCCGGGGGAGGAAAATGGGTTGATTCTGACGTTGTATTCACAGTCAGGTCTGAGGATAATATACGTTTTCAGGATGATTTTGCAGCGGCTGCCAATAAAGATTATATTGCATCTGCTGTTCTGGACCCCGCATATGAAGAGGCCAGTATATTTCTTGATGCAAATAAGCTGATGTATGAAAGATATATGGAGATTGCTTCTGATGAGGCTATGTCAGGTGATAATGCAGAAAGATATAAAGCATTGGTTAAACTGTATTCTGATTGGGATGAGCGAAACAAGCTTGGAGTAAAGCCTCTTGAAAAGTATATTTCGGATATACAGAGCATATCCTCTATAAGTGAACTTACGCAGTACCAGGGGAACACTACGAGAAATCCCTTTGGGCTGGGGCTGTTAAATCCGGAAGCTGTGAGTACACAATTGCAGTTCCCGGACAAGAGCACGTTAAAGCTTCAGGCTCCAAAGCTCTCTCTGGGGTCTAATTCCTCATATGTGGAGTATACAAGCAATACATTAGCAGCTAAAGAAAAAAACGATGATGTAATCTTCTATTTCCTTGGAAGGCTTGATTTTTCTGAAAAAGAGATCAAGGCTATCCTGAAAGGCAATTACCGTATAGAGACTTTTATCGCAAGAAACAGTAATATCGAAAACTTCGGTGTTGGGGAGATGTTTACACAGGCTCAGAACACCAGGGAAGGGCTGAAGACTTTACAAGGGGATTATCCGCTTTTACAGATATTGGATAGCAGAGGCTATTTGAAATGTGACAGCTTTTATGTGGATTATTCCTATCTGCAGTCCTTACATAAGATCTATACCGAAAAGAACCTTGAAGATATCAAGTCATTCCTCATTGTACAGACCATTGATTCAGTTAAATACCTTCTCGACCGCGAATCATATGAAAAGATGGTTAAGCTGTATATGAACGGCGCTGATAACTATGAGGGAATTTCAGATAGCCAGAATAGTGTCCTTTTTAGAAATGACATTAAGATCTGTGGCTTTTTACCATTGCTGGATACTTTGTATCTGGAAAAATATTATACAGATGACGAAAAAATAGCTAAGATAAATGAATTTACAAGTGCACTGATAAAGGCGTATGCACAAATACTGGATGAAGAAGACTGGATGTCAGAAGAAACAAGGACAGCTGCAAAGGGGAAGCTGCAAAATATGGCTCTGCATCTTGTAAAGCCTGATAATATCGCCGATTATTCAGCTGCGGACATAAAGTCCTATGAAGAAGGAGGAAATCTTGTAGAAGCTGCTGCTGAGGGCAGACGGATGATAGAAACTCACATGGCAGTTAAAAGCGCTGATTCAAATTGGGATAGATATAAATGGGATATTTACGATGCTTCCAGAACTACTACCGAAGTCAATTGTGTGTACTATTGCAACGAAAATGGCATCTATATAATGGCGGGATATCTGGCTATGTGCGATGCTGCTTTTGGAGAAGATGCATCACTTGAGCAGTTTGCAGGCATCGTAGGAACTACGATTGGCCATGAGATAACCCATGGATTTGATTCAAACGGAACAAAGTTTGATCTTTACGGGCGCCAGTTTGATGATGATAAAATCCCCATTGATTGGATGACAACACAGGACAGGTCAAAGATGGATGAAAAAGCATCAAAGCTGGCAGGATACTTCTCACTGGCAAGGCCGATTCCGGGGCAGCAGAAGGTAAATGGAAATGCCGTAAAAGATGAGGCTATTGCTGATATGGGAGGTGTCAAATCAGTACTTTATGCGGTAAGGGAAATACCTGATTTTGATTATGATGAGTTTTTCAGAGCCTTTGCAAGGCAATATGCGGAGCAGACAACTGAGGAAAATGAACTTGATACCATGAAAAGCGACATGCATCCGCTTCCGTTCCACAGGGTAAATATTGTTCTTCAGCAATTTGATGAATTTATAGAAACCTATGATATAAAGCCGGGAGATGGAATGTACTTAAGCCCGGAAAAAAGAGTCAATGTCTGGTGATATCTGTTAGGAAGGAGACAAACTATGGGATCAGAGACTTCAAATGCAGC
>SVGA01000030.1 GCA_015056575.1 Butyrivibrio sp. | reverse complement strand
ATCTTAAGAGCAGCAGGAGCTGTTCTCTTACCGTTACGGCACTGAAGCATGTAGAGCTTCTTGTTCTCTACAGTGAACTCCATATCCTGCATGTCATGGTAGTGATTCTCAAGAGTCTCACAAACCTTAATGAACTCAGCATAAGCCTCAGGGAATTCCTGCTCCATCTGAGCGATAGGCATAGGTGTACGAACACCTGCAACTACGTCCTCGCCCTGTGCGTTGATAAGGAACTCACCCATAAGCTTGTTCTCACCTGTAGCAGGGTCACGTGTGAATGCAACACCTGTACCGGACTGGTTGTTAAGGTTACCGAATACCATAGGCATTACGTTAACCGCTGTTCCCCATGAATAAGGGATGTCGTTGTCACGACGATATACGTTGGCACGAGGGTTATCCCATGAACGGAATACAGCCTCGATAGCAAGCTTAAGCTGCTCTACGGGATCTGAAGGGAAGTCCTTGCCAAGCTGTTTCTTGTACTCAGCCTTGAACTGCTCAGCCAGCTCCTTGAGGTCAGCTGCTGTAAGGTCAACGTCGAACTTAACACCCTTCTTCTCTTTCATCTGGTCGATAAGCTGCTCGAAGTACTTCTTACCAACCTCCATAACTACGTCAGAGAACATCTGGATGAAACGACGATATGAATCATATACGAAACGCTCGAAAGCAGGATCAGGATTACCCTTGATCATAGCTGCTACAACTTCGTCATTAAGACCAAGGTTAAGGATTGTGTCCATCATACCGGGCATGGAAGCACGAGCACCTGAACGAACAGAAACAAGGAGAGGATTCTGAAGATCACCAAACTTCTTGCCGTTGATCTCCTCCATCTTCTTAACGCCTTCCATAGCCTGAGCCATGATCTCATCGTTGATCTTGCGACCATCCTCATAATACTGTGTGCAGGCCTCTGTTGTGATTGTGAAGCCCTGAGGTACAGGAAGGCCAATGCTTGTCATCTCAGCAAGGTTAGCACCCTTACCACCGAGAAGGTTACGCATTGTCATGTCGCCTTCGCTAAACATATAAACCCATTTGTTTGCCATGTTTTTACCTTTCTTACCGGATCAGTCCCGGTAACCTTTCATATAAACATTATTTATAACTACTGTACTAAATGCGGACGATTCCGCCAGCACAGGAATTACCCTACTGTCAAAAAACACTTCTGCTTCCGTTTTCTGGAATGAAGCTGTCGAAGATATAGATGTCGAAGTCCTCTCGAGCTTGGCGCAGCTGCTCCTGGCTCTTCACCGTCCATGCAGCGGTGGTGCACTTATAAAGTCTTCTGCACAGCTGCATAGAAATGCTCTTCGGATAATTGCGGTTAAAAGCGATGAAATCAGGCTTGGTGAGAAAATTAAAAAGCAGCCTTGTCAATACAAAATACAAAACACCTTTGAACTCCTCCGGTTTGTCCTTGTGGAATTCATCGGAAAGCTGACCTCTCATGATATCCGGGTGATTGTGCTTAAACCACCATACCCCCAGGGGATTAAAGGATTCTATACAGTAAACACCCTTGTAATCCTTAAGGAACTTCCAGGCCTCGCCGCAGACCCTAAGGTCCCCCCGCTCGATCTTAAGCTCTATTATAAGAGGGACCCTTCCGTCCACCATTTTAAGGAAGTCCTCAAACTTGGGGATCCTCTCATTTGAGCCAAGAAGCACCAGCTCCTGCAGTTCATCGTAGGTGTAATCGATGACCTTGCCCTTGACCTCAGCCTGCCTGTCATTCTCATAGCGGGCAACTCTCTTTAAAGTAAAGTCGTGGAAGATCACCGGTATCCCATCTCTGGTCAGCTGGACATCGCACTCGATGCCATAGCCTCCATCAACTGCTTTCTTGAAGGCTGCCATTGAGTTCTCCGGAGCATCGGTATTATTATCATGAAGTCCGCGGTGTGCATAAAGCACTTTAGTAAACTTTTCTCTGTCAGGTCTGCGCGTCATTCTGGGCATTATCATAAGAAGATAAAGAATAACCAAAACCACTAAAACCACGCATAAAACCTTGATAAAAAGCATTAAACCCACTTCCCATTGATAAATTTGTAACTTGTCCGACAAATATTTTACACATTCTTTGTTAACTTCGCAACAAAATATCCGCCAATATATAGGAAAAACCTATGAAATCTTTATTAATTTTGTACAAAACCTCTAATGTTATGATAATCCTCTGGCAGAAATTTTAAATTTAAAGCTCTTTTTGCCACCGTATTCTCCTACTCCTTTAATTACCACAGTAGCAGTACCAAGGAACCTGTTATTTGAAACGGAATCAATCATGTAGTCCTCGGCAGTCAGCTCTTTTCCCTTAAGGGTTACCTTAAGATCCGATTCGCTTATGGGAACCACTTCCATTCCGTTGCTGAAGCCCAGGCCGCTGACATCCTTAACCGTTACCTTAGCTCCTGAGATGTCCTTGGAAGCATCTATTATTCTGTAGCTGCACTCCAACGCGCCGGCACTGTAATAGGAGCTCTTCTCCGAGCAGACAGGACTTACCGCTATGCCGATGATGGTTCCGGCTGCAGGCTTATCTGAAGGATCAACCTCCTCGCCGTCTGATTTCACATTGCCGTCTGTCATGGCTGCAGTTCCGACATAGTAATATCTGTAATCAGTCTTGGCCAGAGCCTCTATATCCTTGTCTTTGCCTATGGCAATGGCCTTGCCGCTGTCGGTAAACTTGGGAGTCTGTATAAAGTAGCCTGCTTTTCCTCCGGCATTAAACTTAACGTCATTTGCAGCAAAAGAAATATGGCCCTTATCAAAGGGAGCCTTCTTAATGCTGAATTTCACAGCTGTTCCTGCTCCGGCAAAATTGCCTTTGCCCTTTACTATGAGCACAGGCGCTTTCGCACCGGCAGTTTCGGCATCCGCCACCTTGCCGTTATTCTTATAGGAAAGAGTATAATCAATTCCTTCCCTGAGGATCACCGAATCACCGAACTTCACGGTAACATCCTTGCACTTTGCTCCGCCCTTGGAATAGTAAACCTCCTTGTCGCCAATGGTAACCGTAAGCTTATTCTTTGTATCATTCTTGAGATTGTAGGCCTTAACGGTAATTGTCTTCTTGATGCTGCCGCTATAGCCGTTTTTGCCGGTAAATACAAGATTAAACTTGCCTACGTTACCGGTGTTCTCCATAGATACGGCATAGTCCGCATTGTCCGCATTGTCCGGATTTACCGTTTCCTTTGTAAGAGCACGCTTTACTTTGGATTTATCAACCGTATAAAGGACCGCCTCTCCGGTAGTTTTCCAGGCTTCTTCAAGATTCTTATCATTGGCATTAAACAGATCTGTAAGTGATATTTCTTTTCCCGTGTACTCCACAGAAGTAGAAAGGCCGGCGATCTTAACACTCTTCATAGGTGTTCCGACAATCTCGTATGTCGCAGTCTTATTGCCCACAACTATAACTTCGCCCTCGGAAAGATCACTCTCACTCTTTGAGATTCCCTTAATAACGAAGCTGTGTTTACCTGCAGCATTATGCCTGGTATCTTTTCCAACAAGCTCAACGGTAAAGTCCTTATTATAGGTAAGAGCTGTCTTACCATTATAAACACAGATAAGAGGCGCATTTCCTCCCTCTGCGCCAAAGAGCTTGTCTGCTGTATAGGTAGTATCCTTAGCATAAGCAAGTTTAACCGTCTTGCGGCTTGCATCTCCTACCTTAAGCTTTGAAGCCTGAACATAAGCCTTATTGGAAGCGGAGTAGGTTTTCACAAGAACGGTCTCAGTCTTGGGACCTTTCGCAAAATTGCCGCCCTCTTTGTCCGCTATCTGTATAACATAGGTCTGATTTTCCTCAGCCTTCAGGGTCTTAAGCTGTGCATCGGTAATAAGGTTTGCACTGCCCACCTCTGTCTTGTAGTACTTAAGAACATAGTCCTTGTTGAGGGAGAGCTTTTTGCCGTTAAAAGAAACTGTAGGCTTTACTGCGCTCAGTTTGCTGCTGGCTGCTATTGCAACTGTCTTTTCCGAAGTAATTTCAGTATCCTCGATATCAGCCTCGGTTATGCCAAACTTAAAGTTTATGGTACTTGCATAGTTTCCCTTGCCCTTAACGGTAAATGTCGGAGCCTTTGCAGAAGTCTCTGCTACCGCTGCTGTATTATTGGCATAGGAAACGGTATAGTCTCTGCCCTCGATGAGCCTGCTCTTTCCGTAAAAGACATTTATCCTGTCATTAAAGGTTATCTTTAAGCCGGTGTATAAAAAGCTCTGGCCTGTCAACTTTCCAAGCTTGGCATTCTTGCCGGTGTGGGAAGCATCCGTATCAACATTATCAATTCTTGCGTACTTATTATCCGCTTCCTGCCTTATGGCAAACCAAAGGTCTGCAGGAACTTCTGAGATATTTCCTGCAAAAACATCAGACCTTATGCTCTCACTGATCTCGCCCCAGTCCTGATCCAACTTAAAGTTATAAGTAACCGTGGCGCTTCTGCTTAACTTTTCACTCTCAGCAAATGCCCTGATAACCGTATCTTTGGTAATTACAATGGGACCACTATATACACTGTATTCACCGCCATTAACAGAATACTTTATCGTTACACCGGGAGAGCTGCAGTCAAGCCTTACTCTTGTACCCTTCTCAACTGTAAGCTCACCGCCGTTTTCCACAAAAGGTGTGCAGTAAGGAGCCTCTGCTCCCTTGGCGGAAGAAAGAAGAATGCTGCACTCATCCGTATAAGTCTTGCCATTAATGGTAACGCTGCCCTTGAGAATCAGATTGTATTCTCTGGCCAGTTCAAATTTAAGAGGGGTAAGAACAATCTCTCCTCCGCTTTTAACTTCCATCTTTACAAGATCGGTTACAGAATTGCCCGCATCATCCGTAAGTTCATAGGAAGCAGTATACCCCTGCATAACCGTAGAAATGATTGACAGGGTATTTCCCTCAATCGCAGCAAGAACTGTGTCATGAGTATCAAAAGAAATAGGGATGCTCACGTTAATGCTTATGCTCTTTGAAAGTTTTCCGTCTAAAGTCTTTACCGTAACAACAGCTTCCCCGGTTTTTGTGCCTGTATTTACAGTAGAAAAAGCTCCGCCGCCTGAAAGCTTTAATATGTCACTGTCAGAGCAGCTCCATACAAGCTCTTTATCAAGCCATTCAGGGGTAACTTCTGCAGTAAGCTTGAGCGAATCACCCTTAATAAGCTCATAAACCGAATCAGAAGCAGCTGCGCCGTTTACCTTAAGGGAAAGGCTCTTATCCGCCTCTGAATTATTTACGGTGACAATTACGTCTGCACTTCTCTTGCCGTCTGCTATCGCATATACCCTTGCGGTTCCTTCAGCTTTTCCTGTGATGGTTCCATCATTTTTGAGCATGACAGGGCATTCTTTTGCCGCGTTACCACTTCCGCAGGTGTAGTCGTCCAGGAACCATGTTACATCAGCATTTATGTCTGAAGGAGTTACCACGGACAAAAGAGTCTTCTGCTCGCCTATCTTCAGTTCCAGACCGCTGTTTGCAGAAACATCAATGTTCGTGATGTTTCTTGCTGCAGAACCTGTTGCCCACTTGTAGTAAATGTCTATATCGCCGGTGGGCTTGTACAGAGCTTTTCCGTTTTTCGACCAGGTGACAATAAGCTTATGCTCGACTCCGTTGCCGTCTCTGTAGTACCAGCCAAGTGGCCATGCTCCTCCGTTAGTCTCAATATTCTGCTCGTACTTAGACAGATTGATATACCTGCCTGCTGCCACCTTTTCTTTTACCCTGTTTCGTGCACTTTCATTGTCATTGAAATTGCCATATTCTCCCGCATCCACAGTAACTATGCTGGCATCTGAATAGGCAGCCATATATACTTTGTCCGGCTTACGATCTGTTAATTCAAGATACCATTTGCCGTCTTCATATACCGTATAAGGACAGGGCTTTGACAGGTCAGCTGCATAGCCATCACCCAAAAGCTCATACATACCGAAAAATGCCTTATGATCGTCATCGATAAAAGGAATATCCATTTCGGTTCTATATATGCCTCCTGAAGGAACATAGGCTTCGTATACCTTGGAATTATTTATTCTTTCATACTGACCGGTCCCTGTTTTGGAATAGTATCCTTCATCACCGCTTAAGAACGTGATTGCCACATTTTTCTTTGTCCCAAATGCAGCATAAATAGCGGTATCTTCCGTCAGAATATCACTTTCATTAAAAAGAGTCTTGCAGCTACTTTCTTTGTAGCCCCAATGTATTTCACCTTTTGTCAGATTAAGATATTCGGGAATATATTTTTTAATTTCAGAATAGGTCGATCCCTTCGGGAATCTGCCTGTCAAAGTATTGCTTGCCTTATGGAACACAAAGGGATTATCGATAAAATGATATCCGTCATCATATCCGCACTCTCCTCCATTGAGGTTCAACGTGACGGTTATAGCCTCATCCCATACCGTATAGAAAGTCATATCCCGGGTCGGGATGAACTCTTCCGGTTTAAAGCTGTGCTTTGTGCCGTCTTCATCTATAAAGTAGCCTCTGCTTCCGTCAAGGAACCATCTCTGTCCTGAGCCGTCCGCATTTGTGGACCACTCGCCGGTGTGGAAGGCCTGCTGAGTATCGCGGTTCTCCTCATTTATATTTATATGCGGGAATTCAAAGCCGTCGCCCACATCAACTCCGTTGAAGGCGTAGGGTGCTCCCTTGGGGACATACACATTCACGGAATCATATCTGAATAAGAGCCCGGCATTGCCAAGGTACATATCTCCAAGGTCCGTTCTGGTATTTACAAATTTGATCGTATGGAAGGTATCTGTTCCCCACTTGGAGTAGAAGGTCACATCGTCATTGGCGATATAGCTACTTCTATCCACAGAATGAGTGCATGCAGGATCAGTAAACCATCCCTCAAAGGTTCTGTAGTCCTCTGTGGGATCTTCTGCATCGGTTATGTTATTCTGCCAATAGCTTGCTCCGGGAAACTCATACCCGCTAAGGTTAGAACCCTTCTTTACTGCAATTACGCCGTACTCATTATTAGCCCAGTTTAAGTTGTAGGTAACTTTAGCTGCGGTATTGGAAGTATTGACATCAAAGGTGATAAACACCATCTCGTCATAATCTGCACTGATAGTAAAGCTCTTATTAACAACAAGAGCCTTTATCTCATCAGGGGTGATTGACTTTCCGTCCTTGCGCCAGCCATTGAAACTGCTCCTGTCATCTTCTGATACAGGAGTTTCTTCAGGGCAGTAATCCAGAACTTCGCCATTCTTTATATGTGTCTTTTCTATAGTGTGACTGCCATCAATAGACAGAGGTCCCATATCGAAGGTAACGGTATAGTAATCTGCCCACTTGGCATAGATGGTCTCATCCTTTGTCACAACATACTGCCCTACAAGGGCGTTTTGGGGCAGAGGACTCTTATATTCGCTGTCATGGTAGTAGCCCTCAATATATTTGGTATTGTCTTTATTATGCACAAACCACACCAGATTGCTGAACTTATCATTTTTGTTCAGTTTCTCTTCATATATTGAATACTCGTTATCATTATCGGTGGCAATTTCACCGCCAAAATCTACCTTTACATATACGCACTCCTTGCTTATAGGAGTTATAGTGGCGTCCTTTGTAAAGGTCATGCCATTAAGAACGTCATCTTCATAGTTTTTGCCGTTATATGACCATTTATCAAAAGACTTGTTCTTATCATCATACAATACCTCATTAATACGACCATTTCCGTAAGCCAGCGTTCTGTTTCCGTCTTTATTAATCGTCACAATGATCTTATTACTCGTAATATTCTCTTTTAGATCAGCATCATATCCATTAAATGTACAGCCTTCGGGAGCGCTGAAGGTGATTACTGTTCTGGTAGACTCCCAGCCTGCATAAAGCGTGGTGCTCTGGGTAAACCAGGTACCGCTGCCGTTATGAAAATAAACATAGCCGTATTCATCGGAGACCTTTGACGCGGCACTGCAGCTTGCGTCGGAGTACCAGCCGGTAAAAGTCTTATGTCTGTCGCTCAGATTGACGGGCATTTTATCAAAGCTAAGGTTCGGGCGCTGTGCCATAACGATCGGAGCTGAAGATGAAGTGTATACTCCATCTGTATCACTATCACCGTTATCAACAAAAACACCGCCATTGGGATCAAAAGTGATCATGGGAACTTGTTCATTGCCCCATCTTACATAGAGGTCCAGGTTATCATCCTCGTCCAAAAGGCCGTCATCATACATCTGACCAATGTTAAGTTCCTTTTCCGTTACGGGATTAGTAAAAGCGGAATCGTAATATAATCCAAGAAATGCCACTGTGGCATCATCATTAAGGCATACTTCCTCAAGGCTGGAACGGGCGCATATGTAGTAAGAAGGTCCGAGCCTGTAAATATAGGTTGCATTTCTGCCTTCATACTGATCCTTATTGGAGCTGTACTTAAAGTATCCTCCTGTGCTGTCATGGAGAGTGACCGCGCATCCGGTTTCCTTAAACCCGGCATAAACAGTAGTATCATCGTAAACATAGCTGTTTCCGTCTACGATTGTAAAGTCCGGATCAGAATCATATATATTTTGGTTGTTAGCACCTGCCTGCCTGTAAAATCCGGCAAAGTAATAGCTGGTATCAGTATGCTCGGCATTATAAGACATGTTGCGGATAAGGTCATAGTTTTGACCCTGTTTCAGACATTCATCCCCGGCAACATACACAACAATCTGAGTCTTCTTTTCCCCATCTACCATTACATAGCCGCCGCCATTGGACAGGTCATTGTCTTTATCTAAGACTACCATGTATTTTCTTGTGGGACTCCACTTGGGGTAGAGAGTTGTTCCGGGATGAACTGATGCATCGTGATGCAGGTAATACTTCTCCTGCTGACTGTTATAGGAGGTAACATCTCTTTCATCGAGGTGAGCCCATCCCCTGAAAGCATAGCCCTCTCTTACCGGATAATAGGCATTATTCAGAACATAATTTGTAAGACTTTCTTCCTGATAACTGTCAAAGCTAATCTCCTTTGTGCCATCCATAAATGTACCCTCTCCGGCATTTAAGACAAGCCCCTTATAGCAAGCATCAAGAAGTTTTTCCTCTTCTGTCTCAGGCTCAGGAACAGCAGTCTCTTCCTCAGAGTTCTCTTCTGCAGGGAGCTCTTCTGATACTTCTTCCTGAATTTCTGTCTCCTCGACAAAGATTTCTTCGGAAGATTCTTCAGGCGCTTCTTCCGACGCCTCTTCTGCTGCTAAGGCTGCTATCTCAAGATCTTCCTGTGACTCTGCAGCCTGCACATTAATGTAAGAAAACTGCAACGATGAAACTGCCATCGTTACAGTTATTATTATTGAAACAAGTCTTCTTTTAATCATATAAAGCCTCCGTTTTTACCCAGAATAGCTCTTATATGGTACCCTTATATCGAAATTAAGTCAATAGTTTTGCGGTATGACATAAACTTTCAAAAATACTCTCTATTGTGGTGATTTAATTTCAAGTTCTTTTTCCAAAGAGTTTAAAGAAGTTCATTATACCTTTGTCGTCCACTTAGTACAGTCAACAACTTCAGTTGCAAGATCTTCATAAAAATCCGGTTCGTGGCACACCATGATAACTGTGCCCTTGTATTCCTTCAGCGCCCTGTGAAGCTCGGCCTTGGCATCAACATCCAGGTGGTTGGTGGGCTCGTCCAGGATAAGAATATTGGACTCTCTGTTTATAAGCTTGCACAGCCTTACCTTGGCCTGTTCACCTCCTGACAGCACTTTGCACTTACTCTCTATATGCTTGGTGGTAAGACCGCACTTGGCAAGAGCCGAGCGCACTTCATACTGGGAGAAGCCGGGGAACTCGTTCCATATCTCTTCCATGCAGGTGGTATCAATGTTTGGAGCCATCTCCTGCTCAAAGTATCCTACTTCGACATTCTCTCCTCGCGATACCTTACCCGAAAGGGCAGGGATGAGTCCGAGAATGCTCTTAAGAAGTGTTGACTTACCGATTCCGTTGGCTCCCGTAAGAACTGTGAAGGAGCCTCTTTCTATAAACATGGTTATTGGCTTTGACAGAGGCTCGTCATAGCCGATAACAAGATCCTCTATCTCAAAAAGGAACTTGCTCGGAGTCCTTGCTGTCTTAAAGTTAAACTCAGGCTTTGGCTTTTCCTGAATCTTCTCTATAAGGTCCATGCTGTCAAGTTTCTTCTGCCTTGCCATGGCCATGTTCCTTGTGGCAACCCTGGCCTTATTCCTTGCCACAAAGTCCTTGAGGTCTGCGATCTCCTGCTGCTGCCTGTTGTAGGCTGCTTCCCTCTGGGCCTTCTTGGCCTCGTAAACCTCAGTGAAGTGATCGTAATCTCCCACATATCTGTCGAGGCTGTGGGTCTGTCCGTCCATGTGATAAATGATGTTCACCACGTTATTGAGAAAAGGAATGTCGTGGGAAATCAGGATAAAGGCATTGTCGTAGTCCTGAAGGTATCTTGTAAGCCATACGATATGCTCCGCATCAAGGTAGTTGGTAGGCTCATCCAGCAAAAGAATGTCCGGCTTCTCTAAAAGGAGCTTGGCAAGAAGTATCTTGGTCCTCTGCCCGCCGGAGAGCTCTGTTACATCGCGGTCAAGCCCAAGCTCCAAAAAGCCAAGCGCCCTTGAAACCTCTTCTATCTTGGAATCTATAAGATAGAAGTCATGGTTGGTAAGAAGGTCCTGGATAGTTCCCAGCTCCTCCATGTACTTCTCAAGCTCTTCTTCGTTTGCCTCTCCCATTGCATCGCAGATCTCATTCATCCTGGCTTCCATCTTATACAGAGGCTCGAATGCCGATGCAAGAACGTCCCTTATGGTCATTCCCTGCTTAAGAACCGCGTGCTGGTCCAGGTAACCGACATTCACGTTCTTAGCCCACTCGATATTGCCCGCGTCCGGCATGAGCTTACCTGTAATAATGTTCATAAAGGTGGACTTTCCCTCGCCATTAGCTCCCACAAGTCCGATATGCTCACCCTTTAGCAGGCGAAAAGACACATCATCGAATATTGCCCTGTCTCCAAAGCCGTGTGTCAGATGTTCTACGTTTAATATACTCATAACAAATAACCTTTCTGTTCTACAGTACAAATATCATACCATGAAATAAAAAATAAACAGCGGGGCAAAAAACCTCGCTGTTTAAAATAACATATTATCTGCTTAGTCATCAACATCAAAGTGCTCGATAATATTCTTCTTGGCTTCCGGCTTGGAATCACCGTGTTTTACCATCAGCATTGTAAAGAATGCCAAAGTAGAGAAAACAAAGGCGTAAGGGAACAGCGTCCTGTAGGATACATGCTCCAAAAGAAATCCCGAAAGAATAGGCGTAAATACCTGAGCAGCCATGGAGAAGGTGTAATAGGTTCCGGTATACTTGCCTATGTCTCCGGCTTTACTCATCTCAACCACCATTGGATAAGAGTTTACATTAATGGCAGCCCAGCCGATACCAATGATCGCGAAAAAGACATTCATAAGAGGAGTATAGCTTGTAAGGAAGGAAGCCACAAGGTAAACGCCGCTCATCATAACAACCCCCGCAAGGATCACCTTCTTACGTCCTATCTTACTGGAAATTGCACCGATGGGAATGTAGCTGAGTACCGCTGCAACAGTTGCCACCATAAGAATTCCGGCGTAGCTTCCGTCTGTCTTGCCCCATACTTCTCCCACATATCTGGTGAAGGCTGTGGTCACCGCATTATACGCCATGTACCAGAAGGCAACGGAGGCAAGCAAAAATGCAAGGCTCCTGAATACATTGGGAGGAAGCTTATTTCCTTCGGTGCTTCTTTTTGCCTCAACGTCTTCGGAAAACTTCTCTCCGAAGGATGCAAGTCCGCCCTCAGCTTCTATCTGCTTCTTGATATCCTTCTCCTTGATGGTGAGATTCAGGATCCCTATGGCAACGACAAGAAGAAGCACAATGCTGAGCATCAGCGGAATGTAGTTGGTCTTTGAAGGGTCATCCGCTCCCTTTAAAAGAACCATGGTCATCACCAGGGTGAATACGCCGCCCAGCGCTCCCATAAGGTTTATCACAGCGTTTCCCGCACTTCGCAGCGGCGCCGGAGTAAGATCGGGCATCAGCGAAACCGCCGGGGATCTGTATATTCCCATGGAGATCAGAAGAAGCAGAAGAACCGCAACAAAGAACGCAAGGTTTCCACTGGGTCTTGCCACAGTTATAAGGATCACAAAGAAAACTACCGCTAGAATGGTTCCTGCGGTGATGAAGGGCATTCTTTTGCCCATTTTGGTATCCGTCTTGTCGGAGATGGCTCCGAACAGCGGCAGAAGAAACAGCGCCAGCACATTATCCAGCGCCATGATCACGCCTGTGGCAGTTTCCCCAAGACCAAAGGAATATTTCAGTATCTTAGGGATCTCGTTGTCGTAGAACTGCCAGAAAGCACAGATTGACAAAAATGCCAGACCAATAAGAACAGTACGTTTATAGTTTAGTTTCATTTCCCCAATTCCCCTTTTTCATACTTTTCTTTATACTAGCTTATTTAAAAAAAGAGGATGTTGTCAAGCATCCTCTTTCAACTGCTCAATAATATTCATTACGCCCTGTGACCAGTTAACCTTCTCCTTGTTGATCTTATGTTCAACAAAATCCTTGGTCTCATTGTTGATGAGAAGCACCGTATCATCATCAACATTCAGAGTGTATTTGTATTTGTCAGCCATCATATTCTCGATATTCTTCTGAGCTTTCTCGTTTCTGTTGTTCTTTTTACCGATACCGGTAACTATTCCCGTAACATTTACATGATATCTCTTCATGAAGTTCCTGATGTAATCGATGGAATAGAACTTAGAAGAATAAACCCAGATGTCATACCCGTTACTTGAAAGATAATGGAAAAGAGCCGGTATCCCAAGCCTTATCCTCTCTTTAAAGAAATACCCGAAAGGAAATCCTGGTTTTGCCTCGGCAGGATCATCATCACTCCCGCAGAAAACCACTTCATCAAGATCCAGGGTAACTCTCCTGTCATTGGTAGCCTTCTCGATCATCTTAATGATATCGTCTTCATGAGCCATGTTGACGATCTCTATGGGCACCCTTTTATATCCCAGTCTGTAAAAGGCAGCCCATCTGTGGTGTCCGTTGATGATCAGATATCCGTCAGGATGCATCTTCTCAACGATCAGGCGTTCAAATCCGACTTCGGGATGATAGCGAAGCTGTGTCTCATACTCTGAGATGATCCTGAAGCTTGGTCCTACTTCCGGTTTTGTGAATTCATCATCGGGGTTGGGATGAAGCTTCATGATATTCGTCGATGCAAACAATAGCCTATGCAACGGGCCGCATTTAACCGGAAAAGCAAGACCTTTATACTTCTCGATCTCATTAGACAGGTGATCTTCAAATCTTTCCCTCATGATATTCCTCCAAAGTAATCAAGTATCCTACTATAGATTCTATCACAATATCCGTTTTAAGCCTCAAGCTCTTTTCCCGTAAGAAGTCTGTAGGCTTCAAGGTACTTGTCGATGGTCTTGTCAATTACATCCTGAGGAAGGTTGTAGTCGCAGTCAGGATTTGCTTTAAGGTAATTTCTTACAAACTGCTTGTCGAAGGAAGGCTGGTCGTGTCCTGCCTCATACCCTTCTACAGGCCAGAAACGTGAGCTGTCGGGAGTGAGCATCTCATCTCCGATAACAACCTCTCCGTTCTCATCAAGCCCGAACTCAAACTTGGTATCGGCAATGATGATACCCTTTGTAAGAGCATAGTCTGCGCACTTCTTGTAAAGAGCTATCGTGTAATCCCTGATCTTGGTGGCATATTCAAGGCCGTGGCCGGGGAAATCTCTCTCAAGAACCTCTACGCTTCTGTCGAAATCGATGTTCTCATCGTGATCACCGATCTCTGCCTTGGTGCTGGGTGTATAGATGGGCTCAGGGATCTTGTCGCACTCCTTAAGTCCCTCGGGGAGTTTAATTCCGCATACGGTGCCGTTCTCCTTGTAGCTCTTCCAGCCGGATCCGGTGATGTAGCCGCGGACAATGCACTCAATGGGAAGCATGGTGAGCTTTCTGCAGAGCATACTGTTTCCTGTAAACTCAGGCTTTCTGAAAAACTCCGGCATATCAGCGGTGTCTGTGCTGATCATGTGGTTCTTTACAACATCCTTTGTATAATCAAACCAGAATCTGGACATCTGTGTAAGAACCGTTCCCTTTTTCGAAACCTTGTTCTTAAGGATAACGTCAAAGGCAGATATCCTGTCAGTGGCAACCATGATAAGGTTCTCTCCGGTGTCGTAGATCTCTCGAACTTTTCCCTCTTTTACGGGTCTGTACTCCTGCATTGCAGCTCCTCCTAATTTTATAAAATATTATGAAATACTACCTGTAACCAATATCCGGAAGAAAAAAGACATCAGTCGTCTTCTTCCTCCTCGGAAACAGTATTGTATACTGTACGCTTTCTGGCCATTTCATCATTTTCAAGGTACTCATCATAGGTGGATCTCTTGTCCACAAGTGTTCCGTCGGGAAGAATCTCCATGATCCTGTTGGCTGTTGTCTGCACAACCTGGTGGTCACGGCAGGCAAAAAGCTCAACTCCCGGGAACTTGATCATTCCGTCGTTGAGGGCGGAAATAGATTCCATATCAAGGTGGTTGGTGGGCTCATCAAAGATAAGGCAGTTCGCTCCGCTGATCATCATCTTGGAAAGAAGACATCTTACCTTCTCTCCTCCGGAAAGGACCTTAACCTTCTTGATCCCATCTTCACCGGCAAAGAGCATACGTCCAAGGAATCCTCTTACATAGGTAGCATCCTTGATGGTTGAATAGCCGGTAAGCCACTCGGTAATATTGTAGTCGTTGTCAAACTCCTTGGTGTTGTCCTTGGGGAAGTAAGCCTGGGAAGTGGTAACGCCCCACTTATAGGTTCCCTCATCGGGCTCCAGCTCTCCAATAAGGATCTGGAAAAGAGTTGTCTTTGCAAGCTCATTGCCGCCGACGAAAGCGATCTTGTCATCATGTTGAACAACAAAGGAGATGTTATCCAGAACCTTCTCGCCGTTTATGGTCTTGGAAATCCCCTCAACGGTAAGTACCTCGTTTCCGATCTCTCGGTCGGGTCTGAAGTCGATGTAGGGATATTTCCTGCTGGAGGGCTTGATGGTATCAAGCTCGATCTTCTCCAGTGCCCTCTTTCTTGAAGTGGCCTGCTTGGACTTACTTGCGTTGGCAGAGAAACGGGCAATGAATTCCTTCAGCTCCTTGATCTGCTCTTCCTTCTTCTTGTTGGCTTCCTTCATCTGACGGATCATCAGCTGTGAAGACTCATACCAGAAGTCATAGTTACCGGCGTAGAGCTGGATCTTGCCGTAGTCGATATCAGCAATATATGTACATACCTTATTAAGGAAATATCTGTCATGGGACACAACAATGACCGTATTCTCAAAGTTTATAAGGAACTCCTCAAGCCATGCTATGGCATCAAGGTCAAGGTGGTTGGTAGGCTCGTCAAGAAGCAGGATATCGGGATTTCCGAAAAGAGCTCTCGCAAGAAGAACCTTAACCTTCTGATTGCCGTCCAGTTCCTTCACAAGCTTCCTGTGATCCTCTGTTCCGATCCCAAGACCGTTCAGAAGTGATTCAGCATCGGACTCAGCTTCCCAGCCGTTCATCTCGGCAAATTCTGCCTCAAGCTCACTGGCTCTGATGCCGTCCTCATCTGTAAAGTCCTCCTTGGCATAGATGGCATCCTTCTCCTTCATCACCTCAAAGAGACGGGCATTTCCTGCCATAACGGTATCAAGGACAACATTGTCATCATATTTGAAGTGATCCTGCTCCAGGAATGAGAGACGTTCGCCGGGTGTTATGGCGATATCACCGCTGGTGGTCTCGATCTGCCCTGAGAGGATCTTAAGGAAGGTTGACTTACCTGCGCCGTTTGCTCCGATGATACCGTAGCAGTTACCCTCCGTGAACTTGATGTTTACATCTTCGAAAAGAGCCTTTTTACCGACTCTGAGTGTTACATTATTCGCACTGATCATTAAATAAAACCTCTTATATATAAAACTTCAATTTTGCAACAGTGGTATTATAGGCTAAAGCGCAGCGAAAGTCAAAGAAAACGGCGGGATACTCCCCGCCGCCTGTCTTATTTGTTTTAATTCCTTATGTAATAGAAAACTTCTTGACAAATTCATCCATGGGCAATGGCTTGGAATAATAATACCCCTGAAGATAATCACAACCAATATCCGTGAGCATCCTGGCCATCTGTTCTGTCTCAACACCCTCAGCGGTGGTCCCGAATTTCATGTGTTTAAAGGTCTGTATCATGTTAGGGAGCATCTCGTCGGGTTCACTACAATAATCCCTTACTACGCTCATGTCAAATTTAACATTGATAAAGGAGCACTTTTTAAGCCTGGTGAGATTGGAATAACCGGTGCCGTAGTCATCAAGCACAAACCTAAATCCCCTGCTTGTCATGGACTGCATCTGCCTTCGAAGGAAAACATCATCGATCATGGCTTCCTCCGTGATCTCCAGATGTATCAGCTCCGGTCTGATATCGTACTTATGTATGATCGCCTCATACCGCTGCGCCAGGTCGGCTTTCATGAACTGCATCGGTGACAGATTGACATTTATCCAGGATATTCCCATCTTTGATATGTCGTTCTTGCTTATGAACCTGCAGGTCTTTTCAAAAACCTGCTCACCAAGCTGATTGATCCTGCCGTTTCCTTCGGCAATGGGTATGAAAACTCCGGGAGGGATAAGTTCTCCCTTTAAATCCCTTATCCTGCAAAGAGCCTCAGCGCCCACAGCTTTCCCGGTTTTGGTGTCAACCAGCACCTGAAGGAACACTTCCACCTTATCCTCATCGACGGCTGCCTCGAGAGCTCTTTTCACCGATACTTCATATTCATTGTTCTCAATCTGCGTTTCGGAAATGACAATGGGAGTTTTACTATCATGACTGTCTGCCTTTTCAAAATTGCTGATCAGTATATTAAAGAATCCATCCAGAGAACTGATCTCGCCTGACAGGTCTACAGTCAGATAGCAGCTGTCAAGATAAAGCTCTATATCATCATCTTTCCAGGGCAGCTTAAATCTTGCATTTATCTTCTCCAGACATTCCTCATACTTCATATCCGCAGATCCCAGTATGACAAACCGTCCACGCCTGTAGTAAAAAACATTGCAATCCGTAAAGGTTTCCGTAAGGAACCTGGAGATCAGGGTGACTCCCGCATCCATCTGCTTGCCGCCGTATATATCCCTCATCTCATAGTAGTTGTGTATCACAATTCCCAAAAGCCTGTGGGACAACTTGCCGTTTCTTTCTTCCAAATAGTCCTTAAGAGCTCTGGTATTAAACACTGCTCCTCTGAGATCAAGATAAAACTCCGGATTTTCAAAGGTAAGATATGCCGTGATCATTGACATGAGACAAAAACTGTCCATGAGAAGGACTGTCGGAAAAGCTCTTCTTGTAATTATGCCTGCCAGTAAAAGTCCATTGAAAAGGAGCATGCTGTACCAAAAGCGTTTCTTGTTGACGTTCTTTTTGTATTGCAGCATCACGATAAAGGAAGCTGCCAGATAGAAATACGAAATGTAATATATAATATCGTACATGGGTCCGGCATGATAGCCTTTGGCATCTATGGAAAAGACACTTCCTGTCCAGGGGGAAACAGCGACCAGCAAAAAGCCTATATCGAAGGGCAGAGCCAGAAGAACGGACTTCAATAAACCGGAAAAGGGATCCGTTTTAAAGACAAATGCTGTAAACACAAAACAAAGAAAAGCCCTCATGTAGAAAAGAATAAAATAAAGGGCATTGAGAAGGTAAAGGACAGACACCGCCACGGATTCACTTTTACTGTCAGCCCAGCTGGAAACAATATCAAGCAAAATGACCGCACTCTGAACAATCAGCATGTCAACGAAAGTACGATTCACCCTGATGGAGAGTCTTGGAAGTGAAAAGTAGATTACAAGTATCAGGCCTAATATGAAAGTACTCTGAACAGCAAAGCTATAATCCCACATTATACATCCTCAATTCTTCGTCTGCGCACACTTTAATTGTATAAAAATACCTTACCCAATACAATCGGGTAAGGTATTAAGATTTTATAAAGTACTAATCGCAATTTTGATAGCCTTAAGGAACTCATCATATTCTTCAAACGCAGGAAGTTCAGGAAAATCCGCCTTGATCTTGTCTGTTGTGCGGAACAAAAATCCCGCCTTGGAAGCCTGTATCATCGCAAGATCGTTGTAGCTGTCTCCCGCTGCCACCGTCTCGTATCCGATGGACTGAAGTGCCTTAACGGTTGTGAGTTTGGAATCACTGATCCTCATCCTGAAACCTGTGATGGTACCGTCATCTGCCACCTCAAGGCTGTTGCAGAAGATCGTGGGCCACCCCAGCTTCTCCATAAGGGGTGTTGCAAACTGGGTAAAGGTATCACTTATGATGATCACCTGTGTAAGACTCCTTAGTTCATCCAAAAACTCTTTTGCCCCGGGAAGGGGATCGATCCTGGCTATAGTCTGCTGGATCTCCTTAAGGCCAAGTCCGTGTTCCTTAAGAATCCCCAGCCTCCAGTTCATCAGCTTATTGTAATCGGGTTCATCTCTTGTGGTCCTTCTAAGTTCCGGGATCCCGCTGGCCTCAGAAAAGGCGATCCATATCTCCGGTACCAGTACTCCCTCAAGATCCAGGCAAACAATATTCATACTTTACTCCTCCATAGCTTTAAGAATGAACTCCGCAAGGCCGTCGTGGTCATTGTCCAGAGTCGTTATAACGTCAGCGCTACTTTTTACTATATCAGTTCCGTTGATCATTGCAATACCTGTTCCTGCTGCTTCGATCATGGAGATGTCATTCTGCTCGTCTCCCGCCGCGTATGTATCCTTAATATCAACTCCCAGGATCCCGGCAAGGCGCCTTACTGCGTTGCCCTTTCCGGCATTTGAGGGGAATATCTCCATGTAATAAGGGTTAGAGTACAAAAGAGTTATGGAATCCCCCACCAGTTCCTGCAAAGCCACCCTGAATCTCTCCTGCTTGTCGTGATCGTGAAGCTCAATGGCGATCATCTTGGAAGGGGGCTCCTTTAAATATTTGGTCACATCATCCGTAACGATAAGGGGAGTCTTGATGACTCTTCTGTAATAGTCCATGCACTCCCCGTTAAAAGGGGTAATTATGTGATCTTCATTGTAGGTATGACAGTGAATATCATACTCTCTGGCAAGGTCAATGATCTTGGGAACCATATCAAGAGGGACTCCCGTCCTGTATATGTACCTGTCCTCATCAACGCTGTAAATCTCGGTTCCGTTGGAACCACATAAAAAACTCCCCTTAAAATCCAGTGCAAGTCCGTTGTACACTGCCTTGGCGCTATCAATCTGCCTTCCGGTATTGATGCAGAAATAATTGCCCGCATCGGTAAATTGCCTTAAGGCCTCCATAGTCCTGCTGGTGATCTGCTTACTACTGTTAAGGAGAGTCCCGTCTAAATCAAAAAAGAATATTTTTTTGGCCATCTTATCCTTCTACTATGAGGTATCTGCCGTCGCCTATATCGAAGACTTCATTGGCCTCAAGCACATTGCCGTCCTCCGTATCAACGCCGGTCTCCTCAAAGTATTCTTCTACCTCCTCAGGTCCGTCTACCACAACTGCCATGCAGTCTTCAAGAAAAGCTTCTGCTTCCTCCATGTTCTCAGCTACAGCTTCAGGGAACAGCTGCTCCTGGTTTTCCAAAAAACATCTCAGAACTGCTTCATCATATTCGTGCATAACAACCTCCATATTATCACAAAAGACCATGGTCTCTCATCTCTTTATAGAGTCTGGCAACGGGAAGTCCTACAACGTTGTAATAATCACCGTTTATTCCGCTGATATAGATCGCGAACTGTCCCTGGATCCCGTAGGCTCCGGCCTTGTCATCAGACTCTCCAGTGCTTACATATGCTGTGATCTCTTCCTCGGTCATGGGTGCTACATGTACATCGGTGCACTCGCTGAAGGTAAAGCTCTTGTCCTCGCCTCCTGAGCGGTAAAACAGGGTGACTCCGGTGTAAACGCTGTGGGTCTGTCCCTGCAGCATCCGGACCATATCCGCCGCCTCGGCTCTGTCAGCGGGCTTACCTAAAACTCTATGATTATATGATACAACGGTGTCTGAACCGATTACAACAAGTCCGTCCCCGCTATCCGTTAAATTTTTGTAAAATATTTCGGAAGCCTTCTGATAGGAAAGTTCCTCAACAATCTCGGAGGGAAGCTCTTTTGTCGTCGCTTCCTCCCCCACTGCGGGTATCACCTCATACTCAGGAACCACCTTGGAAAAGAGCTCTCTTCTCCTGGGAGATCCTGAGGCAAGAATATATCTCATATTTCCTCCCCCGGCCCGCTGGAAGCCGGACTTTATCATATTTTGAGATTGGTCTCGGGAATGAAAACTCTGCTGTCAGCTCCGCGCTTTTTGGAAGCCACCTTTGCTTCGTCTCCGAATACCTTCTGGGAATTGATCCTCTCCCCATCAGTTCCGACAGCCTGCATCTTTACATAGATGCCCTTTTCGTTCATCACATGGGCCTTCTCGGTATCCCTAAGCTCCGTCTCAAGAATGTGCCACATCTTCTTTCTGAGCTTATCATCCTCCACAGGGAAAAGAATCTCCACCCTTCGCTCAAGGTTTCTGGGCATCCAGTCGGCACTGGAACAGTAAAACTCAGGGCTTCCGCCGTTTTCAAAGTAGAACATCCTGCTGTGCTCAAGGAAGTTGCCGACGATGGATCTTACCGTAATATTCTCACTGACTCCCGGAATACCTGCCCGTAGGCAACATATACCACGGACAATAAGATCGATCTTGACTCCTGCGCTGCTTGCTCTGTAAAGAGCTGCTATTACATCCTTGTGGCAGATGGCATTCATCTTGGCAACGATCCTTGCAGGCTCTCCCGCCAGGGCATGCTCCTCCTCTCTTCTGATAAGATCAAGGATCCTGTCCTTAAGCCACAAAGGAGCCAGGGAAAGCTTATTCCAGCCAAGGGGCTCGGAATAGCCGGAAAGCATATTGAATACAGCCGTTGCATCTTCACCGAAGGCAGGGGCACAGGTAAAAAGTCCCACATCGGTGTACTGCTTGGCTGTGGAATCATTGTAGTTACCGGTTCCAAGATGGACGTATCTCTTGATCCCGTCCTCTTCACGTCTTACCACCAGAGTGATCTTACAGTGGGTCTTAAGTCCCACAAGACCGTATATAACGTGACATCCGGCTTTCTCAAGCATCTTGGCCCATACGATATTGTTCTCCTCATCAAACCTTGCTTTAAGCTCAACAAGAACCGTTACCTGCTTGCCGTTGTCAGCTGCCTTGGCAAGAGCGGCAATAATGGGGGAATTGCCGCTGACTCTGTAAAGGGTCTGCTTAATGGCCAGTACATCGGGATCCACTGCTGCCTGCTCAACAAACCTCACCACGTTTTCAAAGGTCTGGTAAGGATGATGCATCAGAACATCTCCGCGGCTTATGACCTCAAAGATATTGTCACCGCTTTCAAACTCCGGTACAGGCTGGGGATCGATGTAGCTGTGCTCCTTGAGGTGATCAAAGCCCTCCAGCTTGTACATTTTCATAAGATATGTAAGATCCAGGGGCCCCTCGATATTATAGATCTCGTTGGCTTCAACACCCAGCTCTTTGGCGATGAACTTAAGGAGCTTCTTGTCTATGCCTGCGGGAACCTCCAGCCTTATGGCCTGTCCCCACTGACGGCGCTTGATCTGCTTCTCGATCTCCTTAAGAAGGTCCTCTGCCTCGTCCTCGTCTATGGAAAGGTCAGCATTTCTGCCCACCCTGTAAGCCGCACTGGTTATGATATCGTAGTTAAGATAGAGCTTTTTGATGTTCCTCTCGATGACCTTCTCAAGGAGCATCACCTTTCTGATATCGCCCTTTCCCGGGATCTCAAGAATTCTGGGAAGAACATCAGGAACCTGAACTGTGGCGAAATCCACATCGTCTTTTCCCTCCTTCTTTTTCAAAAGAGATCCTATATTGAGGGTCTTGTTTCTGATAAGTGGAAAAGGCCTTGAAGAATCCACCGCCATGGGAGTAAGAACGGGGTAAACATACTCGTCGAAGTATCTGTCCACATAGCTCTTTTCCTTATCGGTAAGATCCTCATCGCTGCAGATAAGAAGGCCGTTCTCCTTAAGAAGCGGAATGAGCTTTTCATTGTAGATCCTGTACTGGGTATCCACGAAATCATGGACCGTGCCAAGGACAGCTTCAAGCTGCTCCGTGGCTGTCATGCCGGCGATATCAAGCTTCTTGTAGCCTGCATTTATCATGTCTATAAGGGATGCCACCCTTACCATAAAGAACTCATCCAGGTTGCTGGCGGATATACTAAGGAACTTAAGCCTCTCAAAAAGGGGATTGGTCTCATCCACCGACTCCGACAAGACTCTTTCATTGAACTGAAGCCAGCTCAGCTCTCTGTTTATGTAAAGCTCGGGATTTTCGAAATCCATTGTCTTTTTTTCTTTTGCCATTTGTCACCTCACGTTATTCTCACAGTAATCTCTTTTGCCTGATCACGGGAGTGATTCCGTAAACCTCTTCAAAGAAGGACGCTCTGTTGGTAAAAAGCCCCTTCTCCAAAGTTATGTCGTCTCTGGTGTCGATGTTGATCACAAGCTGTTTGTCCTTAACCGAGACCTTAACATCCTTGAACTTCTGCTTGTGAGTCCTGTCAAGGGCATTGGCCACTCTGATGATGGCGGTAAGCTTGGCCACCTTCAGATATTCCTCGTAGGAAAGCCCCTCGGTATAGGCGCTGCCGCTGGCGAAATACTCAAATTCCTCGTGGTTGTACCTGACTACGTTGGCCACGATCTCCCTCTCCTTGTGGGAAAGGCCTATGATCTCGGTGGACATGATGATATTGTAGGAACAGTCACCAAGATTCACCATGCTGATGTATTTGCCGCAGTCATGGAGCATTGTTGCCACCTGCAAAAGAAGCCTGTCTCTCTTTGAGAGACCACTGATCTTCCTGGTGTTGTCAAATATGGCAAGAGCAATATGCTGCAGGATTTCCCGTCTTGATCTGCTGCCCATGTATCTTTTGGAAATGTTCTGGGCACAGCTGATAATATCATGCTCAAAGCTGTGGGGGGACTTAATAAAATTCTTTTTCTCGGCGTACTCATAGGCTATGCCGTCGCACAGAGTAACGCCGGGAGCCCAGAGATTCTCTGCCTTTGTAATGCCGAGGATGCAGTTGATGAGGATTCCCGAAACGTAAAGAAGCGGAATGTTATCCTCCGGGATATTGAAGCGCTTTGCAATATCCGCATTATTGATATCGGAGGCTTTCTCCATAAAGCCTGTAAATTCCTGCCTTGTGGCTATCCCCACATGGTCCGTACCTGCGGTGATCCTTCCAAGAACCGGTGACACATAGTCGTCGATAATAATAAGGTTCTCCACGGTCCTGTCCTTCAGATACATCTTGGAAAAGACAGAAAGCTGTGAATTAACAAGCTCCGTTACAAGCTCCGGATACTTGGCTCTGGTGGCCTGCACCGTTTGCATCACTGTGTGGAGACGAAGCACACCAAGCTTAAGGTTCTGGGTCGCTATAAGGGCATCCTTCTCAAAGAGAGATATCTGTATGCTTCCGCCGCCGATGTCTATGATGGCGGTAGGTCTTTTGATTATCTCCTGGAACATCTCGTGCTTAAGAGCGATGGACTTGTAGTCAAGAAACCTCTGCTCGGAATTGCTAAGGACATCGATATGAAGTCCTGTCCTCTGGCGGATCAGTTCCTGGAGGATCACGATATCCCTGGTCTCTCTGATGGCACTGGTGCCGTAGGCCTTGTAGCGCCTTGCTCCGTACCCGTTCATGATGGACTTGAACTCACCCAGGATCCTTATCATCTCATCCACGCGGTTTCCCGAGATCCTGCCTGTTGCATAGGTCTCACTGCCAAGGTCGATACGATGTCTTACGTGATCCAGCTCCCTTACTCCGTTTTTGGCAGAGAGTTCAAAGATCTTAAGAGCCATCTCATATGAGCCAACATCAATTGCCGCAAATACTTCTCCGGTCATAAGAAAAAACACCCGTCCCTTCTTAATAATTGCCAAGTATCTTCATCATCCTGGCTTCTTCCCTAAGGCCTCTTAAGGCATTCTTGACAGCACTGTCCTCAAGATTGCCCTCGAAGTCGATGAAAAATCTGTACTCCCAGTTTCTGTCCTCAATAGGTCTTGATTCTATCTTGGTCATGTTGAGGTTGTTGTATATGAAGTGGGACATCAGATGGTAAAGAGCTCCTGCCTCATGCGCTATCTCCAGGCAGAGAGATATCTTTTTTGCCCCCTTTAAAAAGACCTTGCGATTGGTCACGACGATGAATCTTGTGGAGTTGGAGTCCGCCTGATTGACCCCGTCCACGATGATATCAAGACCGTAGATCTGTGCTGCCAGGCGGCTTGCTATGGCTGCCTGCGTTTTGTCACCGTCCTCAGCTACCTTCCTTGCCGCAAAGGCGTTGTTCTTCATACTGATCTGCCTGATGTCGCTGTGCTCGGTAAGGAACCTTGATGACTGCATCAGTGACTGGGGATGGGAAAAGACTGTGGTTATGTCCTCAAGCTTTGCCCCGGGAAGTCCCATGAGGCAATGCCTTATCTCTATTATCTGCTCTCCGACAATGTAGCTCTCGTATTCCGTAAGGAGGTCGTACACCTCGCTTACGATGCCGGCGGTAGAATTCTCGATGGGCAGGATCGCGTAGTCCGCGCTGCCGTCTTCGAGGGCATCAAAGGCATCCTTGAAGGTATCCACGTGGAAGCTGTTAACATCCTTGCCGAAGAACTCTTTCATGGCCATCTCGGAATAGGCCCCTTCCGCTCCCTGGTAGCAGACTCTGGACTTATCGATCTCAAGGCTGTCTATGGGGATAAAGGGAAGGCGAAGGAAAGCCCCCTGCTCCGAAAGTTTCTGATACTGCAGTTTCCTGCTCATAGACATTATATGGGAAAAGAGCTCTTCAACCCCCACCTTATTGAAATCGTTGTGAGCAAGGGCTTTTACGGCGCTTAGCTTTTGAATCTCCCGCTCCCTATCAAGAACTTTTTTGCCGGTGGAGATCTTGTAATCTGCCACCAGTGATGATATTTCCATTCTCTTTTCGTAGAGCTCAACTATTTCCTTGTCGATAACGTCAAGCTCCTCTCGAAGCTGCGAAAGATCCTTCATTTCATGTCCTCTCGTTCCTTAGATTATAACTAAAAGTTTAGCCCAATTATTGCTTGATAGCAAGCAAAGACGTGCATATAATGATTAGTGGAGGGAAAAAGATGAACAGAAGATTTATTCTGATCTTTTCTATTTTTATCCTGCTTTTGGCAGGAGGTCTTACCTATTATGCCATTGCAAGACAGATACCGATGGATCCTTTAAACCGCGGTAATACTCCCGGCAATCTTCAGAACAGCGGTCTGTTTTTGGAGATGGACGGCAAAGTTTTCTTTTCCAATGCCAATGATTACAATTGTCTCTACTCCATGAATGTGGACGAGACAAATCCCAAACGTCTCACCACTATGGGTGCCAAGTACATCAACGGTGCAGACGGATATCTTTATTTCTATATGGATTCCACCAGCAAATCGGATAAAGTCACAGGCCTTGGTGCCGCATCTAACCAGTACGGTATTTACAGATGCCGGACCAATGGCGAGAAGCTCACCTCTCTTCACAGAGATTTCTGCGGCGAGGTTCAGCTGTGCGGCGAGTACCTGTATTATCAGGTCAAGACCGACGGAGGAAGCCTTTACAAGATCCGTTGTGACAAGAAGGACCTGACCAAGGTCGCGGACGAGATGATATCTCCCGTGTGCTACAGTAACGGAACCATCTATTACTCCGGCGTTACAAACGATCACGACATTCACACCCTGTTTACCTCCACCGATTCCGGCTCTACCGTAATCCCGGGCTTTTACTTCTACCCTGTGGAGCAGGACGGGTATCTGTATTACCTTAACGGTGAATCCAATTACAGCATATGGCGTACCAACCTTACAACCGGTGCTCAGGAACTTGTCACCTCCGACAGAGCTGACTGCTTCTGCGTTGACAGAAATCATATCTATTATGCCTTTTCAAGCGCCGATTCTCCGGCACTTATGCGCTGCAACCTGGACGGCTCCGACAAGATCACTCTCTATAACGGAACAGTCAACAGCATCAACCTGACTTCCCGTTATGTTTACTTTAAAGTATACGGAAACGACAATCAGCTTTATCACATGCCCCTGGATCTGTCCGCGGCGGCAGGACCGTTTTACGTAATATCCAAGTAAGCGAGAGAAAAATATAAGAATGGGAGACGGTATGGAAAATTTAAGGCACATGATGAATCCTCTGGACTTTTCCGTTGAGGAGCTGGAATCACTTTTTGATCTGGCAGGTGAGATTGAGAAAGACATGGAGGGATATTCCCACAAATGTGACGGCAAGATCCTGGCAACCTGCTTCTACGAGCCAAGCACCAGAACAAGGCTCAGTTTCGAGACCGCAATGCTAAGGCTTGGCGGTAAATGTATCGGATTTGCGGACGCAAGCAACTCTTCCGCAGCCAAGGGGGAAAGCGTGGCTGATACCATAAGAGTTATCTCCTGTTTCGCTGATATCTGCGCCATGAGGCATCCCAAGGAAGGCGCCCCCATGGTGGCGGCAAGCAGGTCTTCCATTCCCGTTATAAACGCAGGAGACGGCGGCCATCAGCATCCTACCCAGACACTCACAGATCTTTTGACCATAAGATCCTTGTATGGCAAGCTCAGTAACTTCACCATCGGTCTTTGCGGCGACCTTAAGTTCGGCAGGACCGTCCACTCTCTCATTAACGCCCTTAGCAGATATGAGGGAATCCGTTTTATCTTTATATCTCCCAAGGAACTTCGCGTTCCCGACTACATAACCGAAATGCTTCGTCAGAAGGGCATCCAATACGAGGAGGTCATCAAACTCGAAGAGATCATGCCCCAGCTGGATTTCCTCTACATGACAAGAGTTCAGAAGGAACGTTTCTTCAACGAGGAAGACTACATCAGACTTCGCAATTTCTACATCCTGGACAAGGAGAAGATGGCTCTGGCAAAAGAGAAAATGTTTATCCTCCACCCTCTTCCGAGAGTAAACGAGATCTCCGTGGAACTGGACGACGACCCGCGAGCCGCATATTTCAAGCAGGTTCAATACGGCCTGTACGTGAGAATGGCCCTGATACTGACACTTTTGAATATCAAATAAAGGAAGGCATATTATGTTAAATATCGGAAAAATCGAAGAAGGATTCGTTCTTGATCATATAAAGGCAGGCAAGAGCATGCAGATCTACAGGCACCTTGGCCTTGATAACATGGATTCCACCGTGGCCATCATCAAGAATGCCAAGAGCAAGGCCATGGGCAAAAAAGACATCTTAAAGGTGGAGTGCGACATCAACTCCCTGGACCTGGATGTACTGGCTTTCATTGATCACAACATCACTGTAAATGTTATAAAGGACGGGGAGATAATCGAGAAGAGATCTCTGGTACTTCCAAGGGAGATCACCGGCGTCATCAAGTGCCATAATCCCAGATGCATCTCCTCCATAGAGCAGGAGCTTCCCCAGATCTTCTATCTGGCAGACGAGGAAAAAGAGATCTACCGCTGCCGATACTGCGACGAGAAGTATTCTGAGAGCGATATAATGTGACGCTATCATAAAGATAAGGCAGGGATAAAAATGAGGCAGGGACTCGGGTCCCTGCCTCTTAATTATTATTTCGTATGTAGCGCGATTTTGCTTCTAGTGCTATTTCGCTTCTAGCGCGATTTTGCTTCCAGTGCGATTTTGCTTCTAGCGCGATTTTGGGCGATTGATCTGCCGTTTTTCCAAAAATACGCCATTTTGGGAAATAATGCATTACTTGAACAGCTCTTTTTCCAAAACTCACATGGATATCCTCCGAGAATATGGTTTTTGGAAAAAAAGGCCTAATCATATTGGAATTATTTCCAAATTCTTATTTGATGTAGCCGTTCTGTCTGTTGTGGATATCGTCACGATTCTTCTCCCGGCGCTTCTCTTCTCCGCGAAGCATCTCCTGCATAAAAGGATTGTCGTTGGAGCCCGAAACAGAGAGCGGACGGGTCTCATTATTGATGTAGATATCCTTTGATGATTTTCCAAACATGGTAACACCTCCCCAGGCATTATATTGTACATATATTATAGCATAAAAAGGGTTAGGCTGCCGCGCTACTTGCTCACGGTTTTGATTCGTAAAAGTCTCTACTTGGCTATTAAATACGGATTGCTCCGCTTGCGCTTCCGCAATCCTAAACTCCATTCGCAATCCGCGCTATCGCGCTACTTGCTCACGGAGTCCGAAGTGCTATACATCATACTAAAACGGATTGCTCCGCTTACGCTCTCGCAATTCTCAAAACCATTCGCAATCCGCGCTGCCGCGCTACTTGCTCACGGTTTTGATTCGTAAAAGTCAAAAAAAGCACAGCTCCCTTGCAAGCAAGAGCTGTGCTTTTTTAACCTTTACTCGTTTTAGTATCCGAATTCTTGAGCCCAGTACCAACTGCCGTCTCCGGTCTGGCATACTGCGATGCCGACTGTCTTGTAACCGGAATCCATGATGTTGGCTGCATGGGTAGGAGAATTCATCCAAGCTGTATAAACGCTGTCGGCTGACTGATACAGCTTAGCCAGGTTCTCACCATACTGCACGTTACTGTCAACTGTCCAGAATGCAGAGCCATTAGGTCTTGTATGTGAGAAGCTTGTTACGATCTCATTGGCACGAACCTGTGCTGCACTGGTAAGAGCATCGCTCCATGTAAGAGTTGAAAGTCCTCTTGCAGATCTCTGCTGATTCATAAGGTTAAAAACTGCGGTGCAGGCATCAAGGGCAGCCTGTGAAGATGCTGCGGAACCTGCAAGTGCAATGGCCTCATCGTCAATCCAGATTTCACCGACGCCTTCGTCCAAACCTCTGACAGCAGCCTGATCGTCGATTGCCGAGTTTGAAGCTGCTCCGCAAGCGATCAGTGTGAAGGTCAGAACCCCCGTTAGAACTACCGCTAAAATTCTTTTTACATTCCTCATAATCCACACTCCTAAAACTAAAACAACAGTTACAACATATGTACCCGTTTTCTTATATTCATAGTAACTGATGTAAATTTACTATTCAACACGACAAGGGCAAAAAAATCTAAAAAAAAAATATTAATTTCACGGAAAAATAATAATCGCTGAAACTTTATTTTACTTTGGTTATAATAAAATAACGGAGAACACATATGACTGCGCAAGATCTTAAGAAATACGACAAGTTCATATTCCATATAGATGTCAATTCCGCCTTTCTTTCCTGGTCCGCCCTGAAGAAACTAAGGGAGGAGCCCGGCAGCATTGACCTTAGAACCGTCCCCTCAGCTGTCGGAGGAGACGTTCAAAGGCGTCACGGCATCATTACCGCCAAATCCATCCCTGCAAAAAAATACGGCGTCACCACCGGAGAGCCTGTGGTAAAGGCCCTGCAGAAGTGCCCGGGCCTCATTCTGGTGCAGGGAGATTTTGCCACCTACAGAGAATACTCCCATCAGTTCATAGAGCTTCTTGGCCGCTACTCTCCATCTGTTGAGCAGGTCTCCATCGATGAGGCCTACGTTGATGTCTCGGGCTGTAAAAAAATCTACGGCTACCTTGAAACTGCCGAAGAGCCTTTCCCCATCTGCCTTGCCAAAAAGATCAAGGACGAAATAAGAGACACTCTGGGTTTCACGGTAAATGTAGGTATTTCCGACAACAAGCTTCTTGCCAAAATGGCCAGTGACTTTACCAAACCGGACAGGATACACACTCTTTTCCCTGAGGAAGTTCCAAAGAAAATGTGGCCGCTTCCTATCGGCGACCTCTATGGGTGCGGCAAATCCACCGCTTCAAGGCTCTGCGATGTGGGGATCCGCACCATCGGCGATGCGGCTAATTCCGATCCGGAGATGCTCTGTTCCATCCTTGGAGAAAGAAGCGGTGCCTATATCTATACGGCCGCAAACGGCATCGGCAGCCGGGAAGTATCCATAAACTATGAGGATGCCAAGAGCTATTCCAACGAGACTACGCTGACCAGTGATATAACCGCAGACAGCTACGATAAGGAGATCGTCCCTGTGCTTAGGGGCCTTGCTGCCAGCGTCTCAAGAAGATTGAAAAGAGACGGAGTTTTTGGCCGGACCGTGACCGTATCCGTAAAGACAGGAAATTTCAAAAGGCATTCCGCCCAGATGCAGCTGGAAAGCTCGATTGACGATGAAATAAGGATCTGCAGGCATGCAAAAGAGCTCTCAGACAAACTCCTGCTGGGTGATAACGGACTCTTTTCCCGGGGAGAGGTGGTAAGGCTTGTGGGAGTTGGCGTTTCAAGACTTGATGACGGCTCCTACCAGCAGCTGAACCTCTTTGACGATGCCCTTATCCCGGGCCCGGAGAAAACCGCCGCAGGAAAAGACGTCTCTTTTGACCGGTCCGCAGCTGACACCGAGAAGCAGCGAAAGCTGGATGAGATGACCGCCAAGCTGACTGCAGAATTCGGAAAAGACATTATTAAAAAGGGAAGCTCACTGTGAGCTTCCTTTCTAAGTTTACATCTGTATTAATCCAAGCACGTTCAGTATCGCGCTGACGAAGATTATAATTATAAAGATCGGACAGATAAAGCGGATCATGGTGCCGAATATGCGGCTTCTTCCGAAGGGATGTCCGTCCTGTTCTACTTCCTCTCTGAGTCTTTCAATTCCCATGTACTTCGCCACAAGTACGCAGGTTGCCAGGGCTGCAACAGGCATCATCACGGAGTTTGTCAGGAAATCAAAGAAATCCAGAAATCCCATTCCGAAAATCGTAACTCCTGAAAGCGGGCCATTGCCCAGGGAAGAAAGGCTTCCCAAGATTATCATCACAAAGGCCATGAACAGAGTTGCATTTCTTCTGCTCCAGCCAAACTCATCCGCGAAAGTGGACACAGCGCTCTCCGTAAGGGCAATGGCGCTGGTAACCGCAGCAAACAGAACCAGAGCAAAGAACAATATGCCTATGATCCTTCCGAAGCCCATTTGGGCAAATATCTTTGGCATTGTGATGAACATCAGCGAAGGGCCTGCCTTTAACATGCCGGGATCTTCGCCGGAAAAGGCGAATACCGCAGGGATGATCATAAGACTGGCAAGGATTGCAATTGCAGTGTCAAATATCTCCACCTGAACCGTTGAACTGTCGATGCTCACTTCTTTCTTCATATAAGAGCCGAAGGTGATGAGGATTCCCATGGCGATGGACAGAGAGTAGAACATCTGGCCCATGGCCGTAACCACTGTCATTATCGAGAAGTCTTTTAGATTAGGTATGAACAGATACGCAACTCCTGCAAGTGCTCCGGGTCTTGTTACAGAGTAGATGCAGATCACTATCGCCAACACCACCAAAACCGGCATCATCATCTTGGATACACGCTCGATGCCGTTCTCAACTCCCATGAATATCACTCCCAAAGTCAGAGCCGCAAATACGATGAACCAGAGCTCTGAAGCGGATCCGTCGGAAATGAAATCCACAAAAAAACTGTCGGATGCTATCTCATTTATGTCTCCCATAATATACTCGAAAAGATATTTGCTTACCCATCCGCCTATTACCGAGTAGTAGGGCACGATCAGTATGGGAATTACGGCATTTATCCAGCCGCCTGCAGTCATCAGCTTATTCTTTTTCCCAAGCTCGTTAAAGGCCCCCACAGGGCTCTTCTTAGTGGCCCTGCCCACTGCTGTCTCGGCGATGATCATAGTATAGCCGAAGGTCAGCGCAAGGATTATATATACCAGAAGGAAGATCCCACCGCCGTATCTGGCGCAAAGATACGGGAATCTCCAGATATTTCCCAGTCCTACCGAAGCTCCGGCGGCTGAGAGCACGAACCCTATCTTACCGGAAAAGCTTCCTCTTTTTTTATCTTCCAATTTCAATACTCCTCCAAAACAAACATCAGACGATATTATATCACAATTTCACAAAAAAGAGAGAGCCTTCTCGGCAAGAAAAGACTCTCCTTCATTGGGGTTTGAAAATTTGTATGTATTTAATTGGTTTATTTTGTAACTACCGAAAAGTCGATGATCTCGCAGTCATCATACTCTCCGAACATTGCTGTCATGATAGAATCATCCTCTACCTGACCGTTTTCGTCTGCTCCTACATCCCTAAGATCTGAGTGATGATAGTAAGTAGCTCCTCCATCGGTGTCATATTCTACGGATGCCTCCTCATCAATTACAAGCCAGCCGGGTTCAAGAGTATATTTTTTGATCCAGTGGTTTGATCCTACAAGAAGCATTCCATCCTTGCTGATGCTAAGGGGATATGCCGTGCCGCCGCACTGAACGAATCCCACATACTCAGGTGCACCGTCTGTGTACTTGTAGATCTCTGCATCAATAGCCTGATGCTGTCCCTCTACCTCATAAGCTCCGCTGGCTACAAGAAGAACGTCTTCTGTTCCGATAGTTGCATTTGCATAGGCCTGTCCGTTTTCCAGCTTGTCAACGATCTGTGTGAAGGTATCGCAGCCTGTAATGTCCATGGGCTGATACTCTTCTTCATCATCGGGCATATTGTATCCGGGCTGCTTGGTCTCGTCATACATCTGCTCTGCTACAGCCTGAATATCAAATCCATCAAGATCCTTGGCTGTTGTGGAAAGCGAGTATGAAATCCCGACCTCGACGTCATACCAGGTGATAAGATCTATAGTCCCTTCGTCACCAAGGCTGCGGTATGTGTTTCCTTTCATGTTACCACCGCCCCAGTTGGCCAGTGTTACTTCTTCATTTGACGTCCACTGATAGTAAATACCCGAGATATCGTTGTAGTTGTCGCCGGTAACCTGTGCCCTTGCTGTGTAGCTGAGAGAATCCAGATCAAAGGTTACCTGAACCAGTTCGCCGGTAACGACATCATCAGATTCGGAATCACATTTGCTCCATTTTACATTTGCTGCTCCCTCGGGCACCTTAAAGAGCTTGGGGACAATTTCATCTGCCTCTTCCTCTGTGATGTCATGCCAGGGATTTGCCATTCCCACTACTTCCTGGGGCTGTGATTCCGTTTCCTCTGCCACCTGTGCTGCAGGTTCTGTATTTGCCTGTGCGGCTGTATCTGCCTGCTGTCCGCAAGCCACCATGGACAAAGCCATGATTCCTGCCATAGTCATAACTAACATTCTTTTCATAATACATTCCTCCTCAGATGATTTATTTATCTATCTGTTCCTTTATACGACCGGTACCGTACCTGTGGCAAATAAATTTTCTATAAAGTATAAACAATTTATTCTTTGGGCAAAAGAGCCGCCATATCAGGAGGAAGCGGTGCGTCAAAAGACATCTCACGCCCCGTTACGGGATGAAGAAATTCAAGGTGGGCTGCGTGAAGGGCAGCCCTCATCATGCCTCGGCTATCCGATATTTCTTTTCCATAGAAATAATCTCCAAGAAGCGGGTGGCCGATGTACTGCATATGAACCCTGATCTGATGGGTTCTGCCGGTGTCCAGCCTAAGTCGGACCAGAGCATAATTTTCAAACTGAGCGATAACCTTGTAGTGAGTCACGGCTCTTTTCCCGTCGGGGCGCACCTCCCTTACCATGCGCTGGCCGTCCCGGGAGGCTATGGGTGCATCTATTGTCCCTTCCGCCTTTGCAAAAAAGCCATCGCAGACAGCCAGGTACTCTTTTCTCCCGGACATGCTATCCTTCCTGTTCGAGAGTACTGCGGCACTGTGGCGGTTCTTGGCAAATATGATAAGGCCGGAGGTCTCACGGTCAAGTCTTCCGATGGTCCTTATTATATGGTTTTGGCCGCTCCTTTGATAATAGCCGGCAAGAGCATTGGACAAAGAGTCCCGGAAATGGGCGTAGGAGGGGTGAACCACCATGTCCCCGGGCTTATTTATCAGGATAAGATCCTCGTCCTCGTAGATGATGTCGATGGGCGTATCCGAGGGAACTATTTCGGAAGAATTGTCTATATCCTCGTAGATGCGGACTTTCAGAATGTCTCCCGGATACAGGATGTCTTTGACCAGAGCCTTTGTAAAGCTCTTGCCGATTCCGGCAGCCATGACACCGTCCTCGAACTGCTTGCAGCGGGTTATCTCCTTGGCAGACATGTTTAATTTTGTGCGTAAAATATCGCGGACAGCCATACGACCGTCCGCTTCCGTCAGCATGTATTTAATTTCACGAATGTTTGAGTGATCGGGCATATACATCTCCTCGCGAGATAAATGGTAAATCGCGATATCTGTTACAGGCTGTATGTTGTGGTGTACCCGGAAGCCTGTTTCCAACAGGGCACTTTTTCTCAGGTCATCTGTTTCCGGCATTATCTCATGGTCTCAAGAGCTGCCTTTGCTGTTCTTGCCAGATAACGGATAACTTCCGCAGGGTACTCCCCCACCGCGGTCTCCCCGGTTGCCATTACGGAAGATGCTCCATCTGCCACGGCATTATAAATGTCGCTTACCTCTGCTCTGGTGGGGACCTTACTGTGTTCCATTGATGACAGCATTTGTGTCACCACCATAAAAGGCTTGTTGTGCTGCCTGCAGATCTTCGCAATACTCTTTTGCGTTCTTGGAAGTTCCCAGAGGGGCATTGCATTTCCAAGGTCACCTCTGGCTATGATGATCTCATCCGAGTAAGGCAGGAAGCTTGTCAGGTTCTCTACTCCCGTCATGTTCTCTATCTTGGCGTAGATCTTTAGCTTGTCTCCTGCTGCCTTTCTGACCTCCTTAAGGTCATCTGCGCTTCTTACAAAGGGCTGCATTACTCCTGTAATGCCAAAGCTCACGGCGTCTTTAAGGTTTTCCCGGTCGCGCTCTGTCAGAGCCGGGAAATCATCTATATTCAGGCCCTTGATCGCTATGCTCTTGCGGCTCTTAAGTATTCCTCCCCGAAGAACTTTAAGCTCTGCCACATTCTCTTTTATCAGAATCACCTCGGCCAGTATCTTGCCGTCATCAAGAAGCACTTCCTGCCCTTGAGACAGCTTTCTTGCGATCCGCGGATCGATAGGGACTGTATTATCCGGCGCGGCAGAGTCTTCGCCAGCAGATACAGAGGGCAGCCAGTCGGGTTCGGGGAGATTTAGGCTGCCGGGTTTGGGGAGTGTTAGGCTATCGGGTTTGGTAAGCTTTAGGCTGTCGGGCTCGGGGAGTTTTAGCCTGTCGGGCTCGGGGAGTTTTAGCCTGTCTGCTTCGGCAAGCTTTAGGCTGTCGCCTTCGGCCAGCTTTAGTGGCTCCTTCAAGTCTCCTATCCGAAGCTCCGGCCCCTGCATATCTATAAGTATTTTGGGGGATATCCCGGTGACTTCGGAAGCCCTGTGAATTCTCCTTATGCTCTCGCAGCAATCAGCAAGCATGACGTGGGACAGATTGATCCTTATCCCCGTCATTCCTTCTTTAAACATGGCTGCAAGCACTTCTTCATCATCGCAGGAAGGGCCCAGCGTTCCGAATATATCTACCATAGGAATTCACCTTTTCATTATCATGTGCTTCAAGAATGGATACATATAGTTATTTGTGCATCCCTATATATTATATTTGTTTTTGATGTAAATTAAAGTCCTGATCCCATGGTGACGGCGTAAATTTACTGTAGGATTTGAAAGGGTAGATATGCCCTGTGATCAGTTCAGATGTTCAAACCTTACTCAT
>SVGA01000003.1 GCA_015056575.1 Butyrivibrio sp. | reverse complement strand
GAGGTTAGATAGGCACAAGGTGTAAGCATGGTAACATGTTCAGCTGATGTGTACTAATAGGTCGAGGGCTTATCCAATTAGCAGGTAGAGACGGATCAGAGAGATTTCAGTATTCGGTTTTGAAGGTACAATACTGATGAGATTCATGCGAATGCATGGATCTCTTTTTTATTGTATACTTTATTAAGGAAAAGAGGAGTAACAGGAGGGAAAAGGTATGGAAAACAGTAATGAGAACAAAAAAGGATTAAGCTGGATAAGTGCGCTTATAATCGGCCTTAGTATTGTGGCCAGCTGCACTGTTCTGGCAGTGGGGCTTTCAAGATTCAGATCTGAGAGTGTTCATACGATTTCCGCAACGGGAAGCGCAAGCGTTGACTTTGAATCAGACCTTATCATATGGAGAGGTTCATTTTCATCATCAGCCTATACTTCCAAGGAAGCATATGACAAGATCAAGAATGATGCAGAAGTTGTAAGAAAGTATCTTCTTGATAACGGAATCGATGAGAGCGAGATAGTATTTAATTCCGTAAGCATCTGGAAGACCTACAGGGATTTGTATGATGATAACGGCAACTATGTAGGAAGAGAGATGGAAGGCTACAGTCTGGAACAGTCGGTAGATGTAACCTCTTCCGATATTGATAAGGTTGAGAAGATATCCAGGGATATTTCAAGCCTCTTGGAGAGCGGCGTTGAATTTGAATCTCAAAGTCCCGAGTATTACTATTCAGGCCTTGATGATCTTAAACTATCTCTTATTGAGCAGGCAACTGCCAATTCCAAGGAGAGGATAGATATCATGGCTGCAAACTCCGGGGCAAAGATAGGTAAACTTAGAAATTCCAGTCTTGGCGTATTCCAGATAACTGCCACAAACTCAGGTACAGGAAGCTATTCCTATGACGGAGCTTTTGATACCGGATCCAGAAATAAAACCGCATCGATAACCGTAAGACTGGAGTATGATCTAAAATAAAAAACGAAATATTGTAAATATAAAAAACTTATTAATGAAATCTAAAAAGACGGTCAACTGCCCGTCTTTTTAGTTTTTTTATATTTATTTTCAGAAAACTATGCTATACTAAAAAAGGATATTTAATAGATTTTCAATCGGTTTTATGATATTTCTTTTTTCTAAAATCACAAAAATTTCTTTTACGAGAGGTGACTAAATGGAATCAAAAATCTTGCTTGAAAGTGGTAACAACGAACTTGAAGTCCTTGAGTTTAAGATTGATGACCATTGCTATGGTATTAACGTAGCTAAGATCAAAGAAATCATTGTGTATCAGGAAGTAACTCCGGTTCCTAATGCTCACCCAAGTATAGAAGGTATTTTTATGCCGCGTGATACCATGATCACGGCTATTGACCTTAGAAACTGTCTGCAGCGCGGTGCTTCAAAGGCAGGCGGACTCTTTATTATCACCAACTTCAACAAACTGGATATCGCATTCCATGTTGACTCTGTTGTTGGTATTCACAGAGTTTCCTGGGCTGATATCATTAAGCCCAATGCTACAATTTCAAAGGCCGAGGAGAGTATCTCTACAGGTATCATCAAGTTCGAAAATCAGCTGATCATTATCCTCGACTTTGAGAAGATCGTATCCGATATCAATCCTAATACAGGTCTTAATATGGACGCTCTGAACGATATCGGCACACGTCCGAGAAACGAAGTGCCCATCGTCCTTGCAGAGGATTCACAGCTGCTTAACAAGCTTATTGTAGATTCCCTCAACAAAGCAGGCTATAATAATGTCAGACACTTTGAAAACGGTAAGCTTGCATATGATTACATCAAGGCATGCAAGGAAAGAGGCGATCTTGATAAGATAAAATGCATCATTACAGATATCGAGATGCCTATTATGGACGGACACAGGCTCACCAAACTTGTTAAGAGCGATGATGCTACCAAGGATATTCCTCTTATCATTTTCTCATCCCTGGTCAATGAAGAGATGAGAAGAAAGGGAGAATCCCTTGGAGCCGACAGACAGTTATCAAAGCCTGAGATTGGTAACCTTGTATCTGTTATAGACGAACTCGTTAATGCATCCTCGGATGCAGGCTGATACTAACTGATTTTGACCTCCCTTTGTTGGCTCAGTTATGAAACGCGTTTTCAGTGACTGTCGCAATGAAGGGAGTTATTTTTTATACAAGACATTAAATGGCAGGAGAGTACGACTATGAAGTCGAACGATGAAGAATATCTCGATAGTCTTCTGAATTCCGCTCAGCAATCAAATAACAGCAATCCCCAGTCTGCACTCAGCAGAATGGCTGCCAGAAAATCCACCTCTGATCCGTCTAAGGGCGGCGCAGGGGATATTAGTGCGCTTGTAGATAATTCCAACGGCAACAGCGATCTTGATGAAATAGGAAGTATATTGGGGAAACTGGACAGGGGAGAAGCTCTTGATGCGGGAATGGAGGATTTCCTGGATAGGATCGAGAAACCTACGGATCCTTCCGTACCGCTTTTTACTGTTGGTTCCGATCCTTCCATAGATGATATCAGAGATCCTGAGGAGATAGCGTTGGATGCAGCCATAGCTGACGCTGAACTTATGGATGCGGAGATGCAGGCAGGAAAGTATGACAATGGGTCTTTTCCAGAGGAGGCGGGGGGAGAAGAGAGCGAATCCGCAGCTGAGGCTGCGGCACCTATAATAGATATGGAAGAGGGCAATGATGCCCTTTTGGAGATGGCTCCGGAGATGTTAATGCCGGAGAATACGGATATGCCTCTTGATAAAGAGACAAGGTCTGATGCTGATGAGACTCCCGAAGAGATCCTGACGGATCTTTTGGATGATATGCCGGGAAGCAGTCTTACCGACACTTCCGGAGAGATGAATCAGGACAGCTTAAGCGAGGCTCTTGATAATATCAGAGAAGATGAGCTGGGGCCTGACATCGATGCTACTGAAGAAGCCGGCATATCCCTTGAGGAAGAGGCTGATATATCCCTTGATGAAGAAGCAGATATATCTCTTGAGGATATGGAAGCGGCAATGGGAGATATCTCTACTCCGGAGGAAGACGGTGCAGGGGAAGAATCTTTTCTTGATGAGCTTTCCATGGCAGGATTCACTCTGGATGGGATGTCGGACGGACTTGCGGATGAGCCCTCGCCGGAGGAGACACCGGCAGAACCTGAAAGTGATCCCGGGGCAGAGGAAGCATCTAAAGACAGTTCCGGAGCGGATACTATGTCAGAGGATTCCTTAGGCGATGAGTTTGATCTTGGAAGCCTTGAGGAAGGCCTTGATAAGCTTCTTGAGGATGATGTACCAAAGGGTAGCTCCACAGAGGGCGAAATTGCGGCCCTTTCAGAGCCTGAAGCTCCTTCAGAAGATGCTGCTTCGGATGGCGGTGAAGACGTTAACATGGACGAGCTGGATGCTTTTATGAACAGCCTTGCCAGCGACGACATAGAGGACTTAGAAAATGCAGCCAACATGATGGATGAGAAGGGCGAGGAAGCTCCTCCATCCGATGATGTTCCCAAGGAAGACATACTAAGTGCACTTACTGAGGATGGCTTTGGTGATCTTGCTGAAGAGGCAGGAGAACCGTCCCTGGATGAACTTGCTTCAATTCCCGAAAAGGGAGAGAGAGCTTCGTCTGATTCCGATGACGGGGAAGAGGACGGAAACGGCAAGAAAAAGAAAGGCAAAAAAGAAAAGAAGGAAGGCTTCTTTAAACGTCTTATAAAGGCTCTCACTCAGGAGGACGAAGAAACCGAAGGTACTGAGGGACTTGCCAGTCTTACGGATGAGAACCAGCAGGTTCTTAATGAGCTTGGCGAGGAAGGGGCAGCTCCCAAGGGCAAGAAAAAGAAAGAAAAGAAGGAAAAGCCCAAGAAAGAGAAGAAGCCCAAGAAGGAAAAGCCGCCGAAGGAGAAAAAACCTCCGAAACCCAAGAAGGAGAAGAAACCCAAACCTCCTAAGGATCCCGGAGTTCCGGAGAAGGCTATTTCTCCCAAGAAGATCGCGGTGGCAGGCATTTTTGCAGCCAGCCTTGGAATCCTGGTTTGCATCCCCGCTATCTTTTTACCCGACAGGATAGCATCCCAGAGAGCGGCGTCAGCCTATACTCACAAGGAGTTCACCACGGCTTACAAGATGCTCTACGGAAAAGAGCTGATCGAGCCCGAATCTTCAATGTATGAGCAGTCAAGAGTTCTGGCGTGGGCGCAGAGATATATTGACGGTTATGATAACTACATGACCATGAATATGCCTGAGGAAGCCCTTGATATGCTGATGATGGCCATGAAGAACAAGGAAGATCTTCTTTCACAGGCGCAGCTGTATAATGTTGAAAATCAGGTTGTAACCGTGTACGATAGTATAGAAACGGTGCTTTTGGAGAAATACGGTCTGTCCGAGGCGGATGTTCAGGAGATAAACGCCATCAAGAAGGACAGAGACTATACTATCAGGCTCATGGAAATCGTGGGGACTCTGCAGTCATAAAGGCATCGGATTTGTTGAAGGGAGAAGATGCTAAATGGTTGCGATCATAGACTACGATGCCGGTAACATAAAGAGCGTTGAGAAGGCTTTCGAATATCTGGGAGCACAGACTCTGGTTACCAGAGAGCCTTCTAAGATCTATAAAGCGGACAGAGTGGTACTTCCCGGGGTAGGTGCCTTTGGGGATGCCATGAGCCGCATAAGAGAGTACGGACTTGAACCGGTAATTAAAGAGGTTACTTCCAAGGGAGTGCCTTTCATTGGAATATGCCTGGGTCAGCAGCTTCTGTTTGATCGTAGTGACGAATCAGACGGTGCTGTGGGCCTGGGCATTTTGCGTGGGGCGATCAGAAGGATTCCCGATACTGACGCTTTGGGCAATTCCTACAAGATTCCGCAGATTGGCTGGAACAGCCTTAGATTCCCCAATAAGGGAAGACTTTTTAAGGGAATTGAAGAGGGAGCCTATGTCTATTTTGTTCATTCCTATTATCTTGACAGCGAGGATAAGAGTATCGTCACAGCCACCACAGATTACAACGTGACCGTGGAGGCTTCCGTGGAAAAGGGAAATGTCTTTGCCTGCCAGTTCCATCCCGAGAAGAGCTCGGAGGTTGGAATGCAGATACTTGATAATTTCCTGAAAGTCTGAAGATAGGGGGAGAGCGATGCTTACTAAGAGAATTATCCCATGCCTTGATGTTAATAACGGCAGGGTTGTAAAAGGAATAAATTTTGTTGACCTTAGGGATGCGGGAGATCCGGTGGAGGTTGGTGCTGCCTATTCCAAGGCGGGAGCAGATGAGCTGGTATTTCTGGATATAACTGCTTCCAATGAGCGAAGGGCTACCGTTGCGGACATGGTAAGAGAGGTGGCCAAAAAAGTCTTCATCCCCTTTACAGTCGGCGGTGGGATCCGAACCGTTGACGATGTAAGGGCGATACTAAGAGAAGGAGCGGACAAGGTCTCCGTAAACTCTGCGGCAATTGACAGGCCTGAGCTTATTGCCGAGGCGGCTGACAAGTTCGGAAGCCAGTGTGTGGTACTTGCCATTGACGCCAAACGCCGTCCCGACGGCAGCGGCTGGAACATCTATAAGCACGGAGGCAGGATTGATGTTGGAATGGACGCCATAGAATGGGTGAAAAGAGCTGTCTCTTTAGGCGCAGGAGAGATTCTGGTCACCAGCATGGACTGCGACGGCACCAAGGCAGGCTACGACATTGAACTAACAAGAGCGGTTGCGGATGCTGTTTCCGTGCCTGTTATAGCATCCGGAGGAGCAGGAACTTTAGAGCATTTCTATGAAGCCCTTACGGCAGGAGGAGCAGATGCGGCTCTGGCGGCGTCTCTTTTCCATTATAAGGAGCTGGAGATCAACGAGGTCAAGAAGTACCTTAAGGAGAAAGGAGTGCCGGTAAGATGGGGATGATAACCGGAGATTGGCTGGAGGCGGTGGGAGCTGAATTCAAAAAGCCCTACTACAAAGACCTCTATAAATTTGTTGTTAATGAATACAATACACAGGTGATCTATCCGCCTTCAGGGGATATTTTCAATGCCATGAACTTTACACCTCTTAATAAGGTAAAGGTCCTGATCCTGGGGCAGGACCCATATCATGAGCCGGGACAGGCCCACGGGCTGTCTTTTTCGGTGCTTCCCGGGAAGGCAGATACGCCTCCTTCACTTCAGAATATTTATAAGGAGCTCAATACGGACCTTGGCTGCTACATTCCCAATAACGGGTATCTTAAAAAATGGGCGGATCAGGGAGTGCTTCTTCTCAACACGGTGCTCACTGTGCGGGCACATCAGGCCAATTCCCATCAGGGTAAGGGCTGGGAGCAGTTCACCGACGCCATAATAAGAGCTGTGAATGAGAAAGAGGAGCCGGTGGTTTATATGCTCTGGGGAAGACCTGCACAGATGAAAAAGCCCATGCTTACAAACCCCAAGCACCTGGTTCTTACGGCGCCTCATCCAAGCCCGCTTTCTGCGTACCGCGGATTCTTTGGATGCAGGCACTTTAGCCGGTGCAACGATTTCCTTGAAAAGAACGGGCTTTCCCCTATCGACTGGCAGATTGAAAATATCTGATGGTATAAATTTACTATTGCATACTGATGCTTTGCCGTGTTAAAGTTTGAGATAAGTTTTATGTCAGAGCATCAGGAGGAGAATTATGAAGAAACCTTTTGTTACCAAAGAGCAGTTGGAAGAGATAGTAAGGACTTATCCCACACCCTTTCACATCTACGACGAGAAGGGCATTATAGAGAATGCCAGAGCGGTTAACGAGGCGTTTTCCTGGAATAAGGGCTTCAGAGAGTACTTTGCAGTAAAAGCCACACCCAATCCAAGGCTTATGGAGATCCTCAAAGAACAGGGCTGCGGATTTGACTGTTCATCCAAAACGGAGCTGATGCTGTCCAAGGCAGTTGACGCATCCGGTGAAGATATCATGTTTTCTTCCAATGACACCCCGGCTGAGGAGTTTGCCTATGCAGACAAGCTGGGTGCCATAATAAATCTGGACGATTTTACTCACATAGATTTCCTTGAAGAGACCATCGGCAGGATCCCGGAGACCATCTCCTGCAGATATAATCCCGGCGGAGTGTTTGAGATGAGCAACGGCATCATGGATAACCCCGGAGATTCCAAGTACGGAATGACAAGGGACCAGCTCTTTGAGGCCTTTAAGATCCTTAAGGAGAAAGGCGCAAAGCGCTTTGGAATCCATGCCTTCCTTGCCAGCAACACCGTTACCAACGAGTATTATCCCATGCTTGCAGGGCAGCTCTTTGAACTGGCTGTGGAGCTTCAGAATAAGACCGGGGCTAAGATCGCATTCATCAATCTTTCCGGCGGAGTCGGAGTTCCTTACCTTCCCGATCAGCCCGGCAACGATATTGCCGTTATTGGCAAAGGTGTTCACGAACAGTTTGATAAGATCCTTGTTCCTGCGGGAATGGGAGACGTGGCCATTTTTACTGAGATGGGCCGCTTTATGATGGCTCCCTACGGCGGTCTTGTCACAAAGGCGATCCATGAGAAGCACATCTACAAGGAGTACATTGGCGTTGATGCCTGTGCGGTCAACCTCATGAGACCGGCCATGTACGGCTCCTACCACCACATAACGGTTCTGGGAAAAGAGAATGCGCCCCTTACGGAAGTGTATGATGTGACCGGTTCCCTTTGCGAGAACAACGATAAATTTGCCATCGAGAGGAAACTCCCCAAAATAGACATGGGAGACTACCTGTTTATTCACGATACCGGAGCCCACGGCTATGCCATGGGATATAATTATAACGGAAAGTTAAAGAGCGCCGAGCTCCTTCTTAAGGAGGACGGAACCGTAGAGCTCATAAGAAGAGCAGAGACACCAAGGGACTATTTTGCAACCTTTGATTCCCTGCCTGTATTTGAGAAGCTTTCTGAAATAATGGATGAAGAGAGTGTATGATCAGTTTATGAATGGGGCTCGTTTTAGAATTTCTGTTTTTCTGTCCGCACTGTTTGGGTGCTGGGCACTAATGCTGACCTTTGGAATTGCCGTAAGAAGTCCTCTTACGGTAGTTCTTTTTGCATGCCTTTATATGATGGGGCTAAGTATCCCGGCCCTCGGAGAGATAAAGGGCTTTTTCAGGGAGATGATCCCTGTTGTTGTCAGCACGGTTATCACATTTCTTTTGCGGGGAGCGATCATTAACGGACAGGGGTTTCATAATGGTTATTTCAGGCTTCTGTCTTTGATGATCATCCTTGTGGGTTACTGGCTTTTGGTAAGACTCATTACCAAGTTCATTATGGAGGGGCAGTTCGGCAAAAGAAAGACCGGTGAAGGCTGCATGCTTGCTACCCCCGAGAACTCTTTTTCCGGATTGGTAAGAGCCAGTAAGCCCTACGATGAGAAATTCGGGAAAAGAGCCTTCGTCATTACGGCAGCTTTCTGCCTTCTTTTTTATCTTCCCTATTTTCTGTATGAATTTCCCGGAGTTATGACGGCGGATTCTCTGGATCAGTTCGACCAGATCACGTACTTTACGCCTATGAGTAACCACCATCCCGTGGTCCACACTCTTTTGATTGGATTCTTTTACCGGATAGGACTCCACCTTACGAAATTTCATGACAAGACGATAGCGATCTCGCTGTATACAGCTTTTCAGATGATATTTATGAGCCTGTGCTGCGGCGCGGTGGTAAAAGAGACCCTGCGACTTATGAACAGAAAGAGCTACAGGATAGTTGCGGCTTTTATTTTCTTCTACGCCTTTATGCCCTTTAACGGTGTGTATGCGGTAACCATCTGGAAGGATGTTCCCTTTGCGGGGGTATCGATGCTTTTGTGCGTTGTTATTGCGGAGCTTTTAAGGAAGGGGGAGGACAGCAGTATTCTTGATTTCGCAGCCTTTACTGTGCTGGGGATCCTCTTTTGCCTGATGAGGTCCAACGCACTTTACGCATTTCTTGTATTTGCCCTGTTCTTCCTTCTTAGGATGATGAAGGGAAAATTTACCCATGCTCTGATTTCGGTAATTGTGTGCATTCTGGTGGTATTTATCATCAGGATCCCTGTGTTTGGAGCCTTTAACATAAAGGGAGCTGACTTTACGGAATCCCTGTCAGTACCGCTGCAGCAGGTGGCAAGGGTTCTGGTAAATGAAAGGCAGATAGATGCAGAGGATATGGAGCTTATCGATAAGGTGATAGACAGGACCTACATCCGTGAACTCTATGCACCCTGGTTTGCAGATAATATCAAGGAACTTGTAAGAGCCGGTAACCCCCATGCTATCGAGAACAACAAGACAGAGTACTTTGGGCTTTGGCTAAGGCTGGGTCTTAAGTATCCCGGGGACTATATTGATGCCTGGTTTGATCTTACCGGCGGCTACATTTACACCAACGTAAACTACATGGTTGCGGAGGCTGACGGTATCATGCGAAACAAACACGGCCTTACCTGGAGCCCCATCATAGGAGGCAAGTTTATCAAGGTAAAAGAGATACTTATAAAGCTTCAGGACTTCATGCCGATCTACGGTATGCTGTTTACCGCGGCCATTTATACCTGGGCTCTTGCAGCATCCTTTATATATGCCGTCCGCCGCAGGAAGCCTGTGCTTTTGCAGACTCTTATGCTGCTTCTGGTGGCAACGCTTCTTATTGCCGCTCCGGTGGTGGATTTCAGATATGCCTACGCTATTGTGATGACCTGGCCGCTGTGGCTTTTGGGGACTAACAAATTATGATGGAACAACAGATTCTGGAGTTTACAAAGTATCTTAAGAATGTAAAGCATACCTCGGAAAATACCCTTGTTTCTTACAAACGGGACCTTGAAAGGATGTCGTCCTACATGGAGAGGAGGGGTATCCTTGATGCGACGGATGTGACTCTTGATGCCCTTGCCGACTATTCCGCAAGTCTTCAGGATGAGCATTTTGCGCCGTCCTCCATCTCAAGACATAACACTTCCATGAAGGCTTTTTTCCGGTATATGCTGGAAAACGGCAATATCACAGAGAATCCGGCGGAGCTTCTTTCAAGCCCTAAGATTGAAAAGACTCCCCCGAGAGTGCTTTCAACTGTGGAGATAGAAGACCTTCTGTCCCAGGACTTCGGAGATGATGCCAAGGGTATGAGAGACAGGGCCATAATGGAGCTTATGTATGCAACAGGCCTTAAGACCTCGGAGATGATAGGGCTTAAGCTCTCGAATGTTGACCTTAGCCTTGGCTGTATAAGGCTTACGGGAAGCAGCTCAAAGGAAAGGCTTATTCCCTACGGCAAAAAAGCCAGGGAAGCTTTGAATATGTATCTGACTGAGGGAAGGAGCCGCCTTCTTGAGGGAAAATATGACAGCGAAGTGCTGTTTCTTAACTGCAGCGGAGAACCCATGAGTCGGCAGGGACTGTGGAAGCTGGTGAAGACCTGTGTTGAGAGAGCAGGGATAAAGTCAGACATCACGCCCTTTACCTTAAGGCACTCCTTTGCGGTACATCTTGTGGAGAGCGGAGCGGACATGGCTTCCGTTCAGGAACTTATGGGATATTCGGACAGCAATACCATCTCAAGATATATCAACAGGAAGAAGAGAACCAAAGACCCCTTTGAGTGGGCAAGAATAAGGAATTAAAATAAGCTCCGGCATCACTTTTTCGATGCCGGAGCTTTTCGTTGTTAAGATCATGTATCAGGCCAGTTCTGCCATTTCGAGGATGAGTCTTTCCGTATCCTCCCAGCCAAGGCAGGGATCTGTGATGGACTTGCCGTATACGCCCTCGCCGATCTTCTGGCAGCCTTCCTCGATGTAGCTCTCGATCATAACACCCTTAACAAGGCTCTTGATATCGGCGTTAAGGCTCCTGGAGTGGAGCACCTCCTTAACTATCCTTATCTGTTCCCTGAACTGTTTGTTGGAGTTGTTGTGATTGGCATCGATGATGGCCGCAGGATTCACAATATTTCTCTCGTTGTACAGATCAAGAAGAAGACGAAGGTCCTCATAGTGGTAGTTGGGAATGGACTGGCCGTGCTTGTTGCTGGAACCGCGAAGAACGCAGTGGGCAAGAGGATTTCCGTTGGTCTTAACCTCGTATCCTCTGTAGACGAAGTTGTGCTGCTGCTGAGCCGCATACACGGAGTTGAGCATAACGCTGAAGGTTCCGCTGGTGGGGTTCTTCATGCCTGCGGGAACATCAAAGCCGCTGGCAGTCATGCGGTGCTCCTGGTCTTCAACGGAACGGGCGCCGATGGCAACGTAGGAGAGAATATCAGCTACATAGCCCCAGTTCTCGGGGTAGAGCATCTCGTCCGCTGCGGTCAGGCCTGATTCCTCGATGGCACGCAGCTGCATGTGACGCATGGCTATAAGGCCTGCTCTGAAATCGGTCTTACCCTCGGGATCGGGCTGGGAAGTGATGCCTTTGTAGCCTTCACCTGTGGTACGGGGCTTATTGGTATATATTCTGGGAATAAGGATCAACCTGTCACTGACTTTCTCGTTGAGCCTTCCAAGGCGTGATACATAGTCACATACAGCATCTTCGTTATCAGCTGAGCAGGGACCTACAACCACCAGAAACTTGTCGCTTTTGCCGGTAAAGACATCGGCTATCATTGCATCCCTTTCCTTTTTAAGAAGGGTAAGCTCCTTCTTCAGGGGATATTCAAACCTGATCTCGTCAGGTGTAGGCAGTTTCTGGATATAATCAAAAGACATCGGTTAAAACCTCCATTTCAAATCATTAGTAATACCATAGCATTCACGAACCCTTGAGGCAAGCTTTTTTTCAGCCTCTTCGGCATCGTTTCCTTCTTCGATACGGTGGACGAGGTCTTCTATTTCATGCACCGTCAAAAGAGAGCACAGCGGTATTGGAAGCTCCTCAAGAGAGGACCTTAAGACCTTGGGGCTCTTAAAGGTGTGGCTGTAGTAGTAGCCTATCACATCGGAATTGAGCATGGCCATAATGTATGTGGCGCTGTAGCCGTTCACATGGGGGATGATTATATTGGCACTGTTGAGGGACAAAAGCCCTGTGGTGTCCCTGGCAAGGATAGGGCGGGACGCTATAAAACGGTAAAAGAGCTTTTCCTTTGCCTTATAGTACCTTGAGGGGGCGCACTGCTGGAAGGACCTTGGAGTGAAGGCCAGGTAGTTTTCCGGAGGTGCTATCCTAAAGGGCGTTATGTCTTTTCCCCGGATAACCGGCTCAAGGCCTTTGCCGGGCTCTGAATGCAGAAGCTCCTTGTTGTTGCCTGTAACGATACCCAGTGCGAAATCCGCGTTGTTCTTCAGGGTAAAGTGGGGGACGGATCTTATCATTTTCAGGATCGCATTCTCTTCATCATCGGACAGGAGCTGAAAGCTGGAAGAAGAGAGCCTGTCATGGGAGGCGGTAAAGCTTTTTTGCACCTCCAAAGAGGAGTTTTTCTTCTCGTAAACGGTTACAGAGACCCTGTCATTGCATGGGGTGCTTCCATCACTTGTTATTGCGGAAAAGATAATGCTGGGACACTGAACGTTGTCGAATACATCTCCCAAATAGGAGACGGAAACAACCCGCCCCTTTTTTAAAAGTAAACTCCTGATGCCGCTGTGAAGCCCTGATTCCAGGAGACTTTCCGGGAGAACAAAGGAAAACTTTCCCGGGACAGTAAGACTCTCAAGCGCCCTTTCGATAAAGAGGACAAAGGATTCGGGCCTACTCCTGTCTTTGAAGGTTTCATAATTCCGGCGGAGGGTGATAAGCTCTTTTGAGCTGAAGCTGTAGCCCCAGGGCGGATTACCAACGTATATGTCGATTGGAGAAGACCTATAGGTATCCGTAAGGAAATTTTTGACCGTGATATTCTTCGTAATGGTCCTTAGCTCCTCGGGAAATCTCAGAAGATGCTTAAGAGCAAGGTTTATGCGGGTTATGGCAACAGCCACAGGATCGATATCGCAGCCGTGTATATTATCAATGGGTATGTATCCGGGAAGTCTTAAAAGAAAGTTTCCCGTACCGCAGCCGGGATCACAGACAGACTTTCCCTTAATATCCCCAAGATCTCCGATAAGGCGGTCCACCACATAGTAGGGGGTGTAATAGGAGCCTGTGGACTTCTTGTCCCGAAGGTTCCTAAGAGAGATGTAGAGCATTCCGAGAGTATCCTCTGAGTCTGTGTAAGCAAGGGGATAGTCCTTAAGAAAGTCCATATCAGTCAGATCATACTCATCCCGGTCAAGACCAAGGCCATCCAGGAGCTCTTTTGACAGATCCTGAGGAACGTTCCGGGATGAAAGCAGCTCTTTTGCATAATAAAAGATAACCGGGATGTCCGGGACGGGGCTCTTAGAAAGGGCATCAAGAAGAGAGCAGATAATGCTGTAATTTGGGGAGGCAAAGTCAATATAGGACACGGGCACAAAATTGCCCACAGCCCGGCTCTTGTTACGACGGCTGCTTAAGCGCTCGCCGCCCTCAAGGCTTGAGTGGAGCGCCTTAACTTCCAGGGCGTCAAACATAAGAGGCTTGGCTGAAGCGGTCTTAAGCCTTTTAAGCTTTACCCAGTTGCGGATGGTGGCCTCGGAAACCCCAAGTATCTGCGCGGTCTTAGCCAGTGAAAGGATGGCTCCGTTTGGCAATGCCATATTCTGCATTGAATTTTCTTCACTTTTAGTATTCATAGTTACATATTATCACTAAATCGCAGCAAAAAGGATTTCTTGTTTGTATATATTGTGAAAGGGCGAAAAAAACCAGTATAATGGAAAAGAGAGAATGATACCGCCGGAGGTATAAGGGCAGACAATGAAAAAGCCTTATGGGGGCATTACCAATATATCTAAATATCTGATGGAGCAGTATGGGGAAAAGGGAGTTATGGTAAGACGTGGCCGCTCCTGTCTTATGAACCACAAGTCCATGGAGCAGATAAGCGGGCGCATCACCAGGAATTGTTCGGTGGTGGCGGTTACCCGGGTCATTGATTACTACAGGCAGACGCTGCACCTTCCCGGGATTCCCGAGGATATAGGGCAGATCTACAAAAAGGTGGAGGAGATCGCCACGGACTTTGGTTACACGGACAAGCGGGGGACGATACCTTTTTTCATCGCGGGCATAACCCGTGAGGCCTTCAAACAGTATGGGATAAAGGCCAGATGCCGCGGTATATATGTCTGGAGCTTTGAGAAACACGTGGTAAAAGAGATATCCGCCGGAAGGCCCATCATAATGAATATTGCAAGGGGATATTACAAGGACCACACGGTGGTTGTGGCAGGATACAGCATCTGGAGAGTTGGGGACAGGATGATCCCTATCCTCCGGGTCATTGACGGCTGGAAGAGCGGTATCCACTACATCGACTATGAGGCCTTTGCAAAAGATATATCACAGTCAATCTTCGGTTCCTTTAATACTACAGTGATAGGGTGAAGCATGAAGAGAAAATTATTATCAATCTCATTAATCGGCGCGCTGACTTTGACGATGCTGTGTTCCTGCGGGAAAGCAGCAGGGAATGCCTCAAGAAGAGAGGGCGAGGGTACATCTTCAGGAGAAGAGGATCTTGCAAACGTTGTGGGAACTCCCGCTGAGAATAACGAAGTCGGGGCAGCAGCTACGAAGGCAACTTCGGATAATCAGCTTCCGGAGAGCACTATCAGGGAGCCTGCCAATGCTCCTGTAACCGATGAGGTCTCTGTTGTGAGGAAGCTTACGATCCCCGAGGCTGTTATCATGGCGGACGGAGATGTGGGAGCCTTCTATAACAATGAGGATTTTAAGGATGTTGTTCCGGTGGATGCTGCATCTTTTGACAGAGCGGATCTTCCTTCCAAATACGATTCCAGAGACTATGAGGGCAAGAGGTATGTGACCGTAGTGGAGGATCAGGGCTATTCCTATCTGTGCTGGACCTTTGCCAGTATGGGGGCTATCGAGAGCGACCTTCTGAAGCACCACGAAGATATGGGATACAGGGATATAGACCTTTCCGAGAAACACCTGGCCTATTACAACATGCATAAGGCTGAAGGTTCGGTGGGTGGATATATCGATGATGATTACAGGGAATTTGTGAATGCGGACAACATTCCCAAGTCCTGGATATTTGACTACGACACCAACTATGTGGCCAACGGCGGCGTTACGGACTGTTGTATCAGCATTCTTACCGCCTGGAAGGGACCTATGGCAGAAGCGGGAGATGACGCTTTTAATGCACTTTACGGAAGCCAGTTTCTCTTTTCCGATAACGGCAATCCTCCCTCTGATGGGTTTGCCTCCGACTACCATGTGCAGGGAGTCTACGAGGTAAGAGCGGATATGGAGCATAACCTCATGGTCAAGCAGATGATCATGGAGCACGGCGCGGCTACCGTGGGTGTCAACGCAGACAGCAGATACTGGAAGGATCACAGCGGCAAGCTGTATTCCTCCTTTGAGGGCGACAAGCCGGAGACTGCCAATCATGAAGTTCTCATAGTGGGATGGGACGACGATTACAGCGCTTCCAACTTCAGGGATACCCCCGAGGGCGACGGCGCCTGGATCTGCCGCAACAGCTGGGGCGAGGGCGTAGGAGACGGCGGATTTTTCTATCTGTCCTATTATGATGAGACCACCGCCATCAGCAATGCAGCGGCGTATAATGTGGCTGCCGTGGGCGATGACAACTGGTATGACAACAATTACCAGGCAGCAGGGTTCCTAAACAGGACCATAAGCACCCTTGATGACTCTTTTAACACAGTTTCAGCCTACAGCGCTTCGGCCAATCCCTACGGGATAATGTATGAGGCTCAGGGAAAAGAGTCTTTGAAGGCGATCGGGATCATGGCTATTGATATGTATCAGCAGTATGAGCTTGAGGTATATGTAAATCCTTCTGTGGAAGAGGGAAGCATAACCTTTACCACTCAGGATGAACCTTTGCTGGATCAGAAGATTTCCGCGGTCAGCGGAGGATTCCACACCTTCCCACTGGATAAAGAGGTAAACCTTGAGAAGGGTGATACCTTCCTTATTCTTGTTAAGCCTGCCACTGAGGGAAGGCTGGTGTATGAGGCAGCAGAGGATACCATCAGTGATGCCAACTACGACGAGTGGCAGAACTTCACGGGCAATATTCACAATAATTACACTGCCAGCGGGTGCAGCTACTATATCTCGGATGACGGACTGTCAATGATAAGACAGAATGACAAGGATTTCTTTATAAAGGGATATACCTGCGACAGATGATTGAATGAACTGCAAGTGCTTTATGGACGCAACAAAAAAGAAGGTGACGGGGAATCGCCTTCTCTTTTTGTTTTTCACAAGATTTTTTTGGGAGGAGGGCAGTTTAATGGGGAGTTAAACTGCCCAGGTATGAAAAAAAGTTTTGTTGGGGGAGTGAGAATTTTTTGTTCTCAATAACTATATCGGAGCAATAATGAATTACTTAATGGTTTAATTGAAAAAATAATAAACAAAAATAAACGATATAACGATAGTTAATTTGTGCAATATGACATCTATGAACAAATGTTTGAAAAAAGAAATTTAATGTGCTATATTATGTATAGTATTAAACGAAAGGCACTATATCTATGGGTAAGAATGACAAGGAACTTGAACAGATAAGTACAACAGACAAGCTTAAGGCCTTCAAGGCACTTAAAGAGGCAGGATACAGAGTAGAGCTTAACGGCAGCGGCGTTCCCACTGTGGTTTGCGCTGCAGCTTCAGATATGTCCAAGGAGCTCAAGAATATTCGCAGGATCTTAAAGGACCTTCGCTACAACGGCAGCTTCGGAGTAAGAGGCCCCAGGAAGAGCGATCAGATAGTTTCCGACGAGGCTTCTGAGAAGGCTTCTGAGAACGGATCTTCTGAAGAGAAAGAAGCTATTCCTGCATAACGGGAGATGACCGGCTTGGGATGATGTGGCCGGCATCGATGGTTGACATTATCCAAATACAGTTAAAAAGAAAGGCACCTGCGATTACTCGCCGGTGCCGTTTTTGTTGGGAGGAGGGGTCGATTAGTGGGGAGCCAATCGACCCGGTATGAAAAAAGTTTTGTTGGGGGAGTCAGAAGTGTTTCACTTCTGATATGTATACATAATACGGTGTAAATATGGACAAAATGTAGACGTTTTCTAAAGAAAAAATAAAGTAATTCGAAATAATAAATGATTACCATACGATATATTGTTAATCCCAATGCCCTCTGAGAGGATGATATGAAAAAAGTAAAATATACTTGACATTAACAAAAGTATAGATTACAATTTTCATATCAGCTGAGAGTAACACCAATATCACATTCAGACCGGACGCCTATCAGACGTCACATTAAATAATATGGCCTAAGGCCAGGAGGAAAATGAAATGACAGTTGGAAATTATGCAGGATTCGGATTCGTTTTTGGACTTATGTTTGCAGCAGTGCTCTGCGTTATACTTTTTAAGTTTGCAAACTCAAACAGGAAGATCATGTCAGAGTATGACGAGAGACAGGAAGTGATCAGGAATAAAGGCTACAAGTATTCATTCTATACAGTGCTGGCACTTGAGGCAGCCATGATAGTTGTTTCCGTATCGGAGATGACCTTCCCCATTGCCACATACCTGATCCACCTTGGGATCGTCCTTATCGGATGCCTGGTACTTTGCATCTACTGCATCTGGAATGATGCGTACTGGGGACTTAACAACAACCGCAAGCGTTATACCGCAATAATTACTATAGCCATTGTTCTTAATATCATTCCGATAATCAGGGCTATCAGTACAGGAGAGCTCTCCGGTGAAGGCTTTGATTCACTGCCCGTTATGAATATCATGGTCATTGTATGGATGGCTATCATCGGCGCAACGGCTATAATTAAGAAACTGGTCAAGACAGATGGTGAGGAGGCCTAAGGCGTATGAAGAATCTTAAACTCAAAGCCGCCCGCGCGGGAAAAGACCTGTCTCAGGATCAGCTGGCTGCGGCCTGCGGAGTTTCAAGACAGACCATAAGCTCCATCGAAAAGGGAGATTACAACCCAACCATAAACCTTTGCATTGCTATATGTAAGACCCTTGGCAAGACTCTGGATGAGCTTTTCTGGGAAGAGGATTAACCATTAAATTATGTGATTGTAACCTTATTTTCTTTAATAAAAACACGACATATTGTATAATAAATATAAGCGTGCACAATAAGTTCCATTTATTGATCACAAGGGGATTATTATGGATAGATATGTCGGAAGAGATATGGGGTTAACTTTAAGCCACGCAACTACGGGTGATTGTGCAGCAGCTGCCGCAAGAGCAGCAGCTGCTGATCTTGTTTTTAAAATAGACTACGAGAATGTCACGATAAACCATAAGGGTGGCGCATTCAGAACCTATATGGTAAAGAGGAATCCTGCCCGCTGTAACGAGACCCATTCCGAATACTCCGTTTTGATGGAGGGAGGTGTGGCACCCGATATCAGAGACAAGGCAAATATCGTTGTGAATGTATCCAGGATCACGGATATTGCCTCTGCAGCAGAGAATTCCTGCATTGATGTTCGCTACGGCAATCTCTTCCTTAAAGGAGGAGAGGGCGTAGGTACCGCAAGTGAGAACAGGCCCGGCATCCGGAAGGGTGAACCTCTCATTGAAAAGGAGGCAAGGGCCCTTATCTTTGATGCCGTTGCCGGCGTATGTGAAGCTTCCGACGGAGCACAGCTCCTTCTTATAACCGTTTCCTGCCCGGATGGGATTATGATCGCAGCCAAACAGACCATAGGTCAGAACACATTTCCCGGCGGCATTACCATAATGGGCAGTTACGGCTCCATTCCCCATGTTCATATGAGGGATATTTCCAACTCAATTGACAATCAGATATTGTTCCAGACAAGGCAGGGAATCAAGTCTATTCTGGTAAGCCCCGGCAAATACTGTGCCGAGGCCATAAATACCCAGCTTCACGTTGACCTTAAGACATGCATCATGTGCTACAATTTTCCGGGACAGGCCATTGATAAGGCTGTTCAGGAGCATGTTGAGAATTTGCTCCTTGTGGGAAATGTTGGTAAGCTTGTGAAGCTTTCTGCCGGCATCATGAACACCAATTCCACAGCCTCCGATGCAAGGCGTGAGATCTTTGCGGCTCACACGGCCATGGTGGGAGGTACTTCCTCACAGGCCAAGATCATAATGGGCTGCAATTCGGTGGACGAGATCATCGCTCTTATAGACAGCTGGGGACTTCGGGACAGGGTTATGACCAGCATTATGGGCCGGATCCACGAATCCGTAAGAAGACGATGCGGCGGAAAGCTTAATTTCGGCGTTGCACTCTTTTCCGAAAGCTTCGGATTGCTGGGACAGACGGTAAACACCAAAAACGTGCTCGTCAAGGTCTCTCAGGAACAATATGCATTGTCACTTAAGATGAAATAGGTTATTCTATAATTACGACTTCAATCATAAATATGAAGGAGATGACAGACAAATGAAAAACATCCTGTTTGTGGCTTCAGAAGGTGTACCTTTTATCAAGACCGGAGGACTGGCAGACGTAGTGGGCTCTCTGCCCAAGAATATCGATAAGAGATATTTTGATGTGAGAGTTATCCTGCCGCTGTATAAGTGCATTAACCAGCAGTGGAAGGAGAAGATGGAGTACGTTACCAACTTCTATATGGATTTCCACTGGAAGAATGAGTACGTAGGTATCTTCAAGGCTGAAGTTGACGGGATCAGGTACTACTTCATAGACAATGAGTATTATTTCAATGGAATGAAGCCTTACGGCGATGACGTTATATTCGAGATTGAGAAGTTTGCTTATTTTTCAAAGGCGGCTCTTTCAATTCTTCCCGTAATAGATTTCAGGCCTGACATCATCCATTGTCATGACTGGCAGACAGGGCTTGTACCTGTATATCTCAAGGAGAGATTCCAGGGCAGCGAGTTCTACAGAGGCATCAAGGCCATTATGACAATACATAACCTGAAGTTCCAGGGAAAATGGGACATCAGGAAAGTTCAGGAGATCACGGGACTTCCGGACTATTTCTTTACTCCGGACAAACTGGGTCTTTACAAGGATGCCGATCTGCTTAAGGGCGGTATCGTTTATGCCGATGCCATCACGACAGTGAGCAAGGCTTATGCAGAGGAGATCAAGACTGAGTTCTACGGAGAGGAACTGGATGGCCTTCTTCGTGCCAGAGCCCATGACCTTAGAGGAATTGTCAACGGTATTGACTACGATGAATTCAATCCCGAGACAGACCAGTACATTCCTTACAAATACAATGCCATCAACTTCCGCAAGGAGAAGGTTAAGAACAAGAGAGCTCTTCAGAAAGAGCTTGGCCTTAAGGAAGATGACAAGATCATGATGATCGGTATTGTCTCAAGACTTACGGATCAGAAGGGCTTTGACCTTATCAACTATGTTCTTGACGAGTTGTGTCAGGATGCTATTCAGCTGGTGGTTCTGGGAACCGGAGCAGAGCAGTATGAGAACGCTTTCCGTCACTTTGACTGGAAGTACAACGACAAGGTGTCCGCAAACATTTATTATTCAGAGCCCATGTCCCACAAGATCTATGCGGCTTCGGATGTTTTCCTGATGCCCTCACTGTTTGAGCCCTGCGGACTTTCACAGCTTATGGCATTAAGATACGGAACTATTCCGATTGTGAGACAGACCGGCGGACTTATTGATACCGTTGAACCTTACAACAAATTTGAAAGTACAGGAACCGGATTCGGATTCCTCAATTATAATGCCCATGAGATGCTTGGAACCATAAGGGAGGCTGAGAGAGTATTCTACGATCAGAGGCGTGAATGGAACAAGATGATCGACAGGGCCATGGCAGTTGACTTCTCCTGGAAGGTTTCTGCCGAAAAATATCAGGAGATGTACGACTGGCTGAAGCCATAAACAATCATAATGGAGAGCAGTACTAAGGATAACAATACCAAAAAAGGACTATTATTTCAGGCCGGGATTCTTGCTGTTACAGGGATAATATCAAGAATTATCGGCCTCTTATACGGCAGCCCCCTGGCAGCTATTATCGGAGATGAAGGTAATGGCTACTATGGGGCTGCTTATGCTATGTATTCGATAGTTCTTTTGATATCTTCCTACAGTATTCCCTCCGCGATGTCCAAGATAATTTCCGAGAAACTGGCGGTAAAGGAGTACAGAAATGCCCATAGGATCTTCAGGGGCGCACTCATCTACGTATGCGTGGTAGGCGGCGTCGGAAGTATGGTCCTTTTCTTTGGGGCGGATATACTGGCGGCAGGTCGTTCGGCTACAGTGCTTCGATTTTTTGCCCCCAGCATTTTTCTTTTTGGATTCCTTGGGGTCCTTCGCGGATACTTTCAGGCTCATAGGACCATGGTGCCCACTTCGATCTCTCAGCTCATTGAGCAGGTGTTTAACGCTGTTGTGAGTGTCGGAGGCGCATATATCCTTACCGGAATGGCCGGGGATTCCGATCCTTCCAAAAGAGCTGTCTACGGAGCCATAGGCAGTGCCGTCGGTACGGGTTCGGGCGTCCTTGTGGCTCTGATCTTTATGTTTCTGGTTTATCGCTATAACAGATCCATTGTGGAAAAACGTATAAGAGAGGATGAGCATGAAGATATGGCTGCAATGCAGATCTTCAGGCGCATCTTTATGGTCGTGACTCCTTTTATACTAAGCACCTTCATATATAATCTGTCCACATCCCTTAATTCAACATTGTTCACCAGAATACTTATCCATGCAAAGAATATGGAGGAGAGCGACGTTCTTTATCAGTACGGTATCTTTGCAAGAAAGGCTATGGTCATCACCAACCTTCCCATTGCTCTTGCCAGCGCTGCGGCGGCAGCCATGATCCCTGAGATTTCCACCACCTTTTCCAGGGGAGACAGGCAGGAAGCGGGAGTGACCGTATCAAGGGTTACCAGAGTCATTCTCATGATATCAATCCCTTGTGCAGTGGGGCTTTTCGCACTGGCAAGGCCTGTTATGATGATTCTTTTCCCTCAGAGGGCATCTCTTGACGAGGCTGCGCTTCTTCTTAGGGTTCTTGCAATAACTGTGGTGTTTTATTCACTTTCAACTGTGACCAACGCCGTGCTTCAGGCCATCGGAAAGGTAAATGTGCCGGTACTTAACGCGGTTTTGGCGCTTATTGTGCAGACAGCAGCCCTTGTAGTTCTTCTTGTCTATACAGATCTTGGGGATATCGCTCTTTGCATAGTGACTATCATATATTCACTTATGATGTGCGTCCTTAATAACGTAATAATGAAGAAGAATCTTCCTATTAATAGTGATTTCAAAAAGACCTATCTGTTTCCGGCAATTTCTTCACTGGTAATGGGGGCAGTGGCTTTCCTTGTCCACATGCTTGCCTCCATGCTGTTTGGCATGTTTGTACCGGGGGAGTATTTTGTCAATCTTTTTGCCACATTGCTGTCTGTGCTTGTGGCTGTATTTGTTTACTTCACAGTTCTGATCAAATCAGGCGGAGCCACCAGAGAAGATATTCTCAAGTTTCCTAAGGGGAACAGTATCGTTGGCATCTTGGAAAAAATCAAAATTCTATAAAGTTCCCAAAATTTTCTTTCAATACAACAAAAAAATAATGAAATATGATTGCATATATGATTGATATTGTTGTATCATACCTTTGAGTGTTCACATATTTTTCACTTTTTTTTCGCAATTTTTACTTATTTATGAGGGAGGCAATTTTATGTCTAGAAAATGGAACAGAGTATTGGCATTTTTCTTGGCAGTAGCGCTGGTATTCACTACCTTTGGCAGTGATTTTGCAAGTGCTAAGTCTTTTGCTGCAGACGGCGAGACCGTTACAGCGCAGGAAGAGACTCCGGCTGCACAGGATAATGCGGAAGAGAAATCTTTTTCCGAAATGAAAGAGGATATCCCTGAGGTTGTTGAAGAACCCAAGGAAGAGGAAGCCCCTGAAGCTGCACCTGCTGAAGAAGCAGCAGCTACAACTTCAACTGAAGAGGGCACAAAGGCTCCTGCTGCAGTAGAGGGAACAGGGGATGAGGTTCCCACAGAGCAGTCTGAAGCTGTAGAAGATGCCAAGGAAGATGACGAGACTTCCGAGGACGCAGAAGAAGCTGAAGAAGAGACTGAAGAAACTGAAGAAGATGCAGAGGAAGCTGAGGATGCAGAAGAAGATGCTTCTTTAGATGAAGTAGCGGAGAAGAAAGCTACTGAGGGAGCATTTAGCGATTATAAAGAGATTGATGGAATCAGGATTGAAGTTTCTGCAGCAGCCGGAGTTCTTCCTGCAGATGCAGAACTCAGGGTAGATAAGATCTCCGGCCAGAAGGCTGAAGATATCACAAATATTATCGATGACAGATATGATGAAGCGGAGAAAGTTGAAACTATCTCTTTTGATATCAAAATCTGGTCTCCCAGCCTTGGCGATTTTGTTCAGCCCAAGGACGGAACTGTTGACGTTAAATTCGCAGATGTTTCCCAGGGAGCTTCTGAGTTTACAGATCTTTCTGTTTATCATGTGGAAGACAACCTGAATAATGTAGAGCCAGTTGGCTCAGCTGACAGCGAAACATCTACAGAGGTATCTTTCGATGCCAAGCATTTCTCTATCTATACAGTAGCTATTGTCTATAAGAATTATTATGGAACTCATAGCTTTAACTTTAAGGCTTACCTTATTGATGATAAGGGTAGAGAGATCAAGAAAGATGTTACATCTGTACCACTTACCATTGATTTTGATAATGATCTTGAGATGTCAGATGTAGCGCCTAAGATTGACGGCTATACATTTAAGAAGTGTGTAAGATTATCCTGGCTCGATATTCTTAATGCAGTAGGTGTTGGTGCGCAGACTGTATCTTACCTGAAACTGAGCTATGACTATATCTTTGGTTATAATGTATACGCTTGCCAGAGAGGTTTTGGATTTGCTCAGCCTGAGATCGCAAACATTAATACAGGTTATTACTATCTTATCTATACTAAGGATAAGAACGATTACAATCTGGATGTGACCGATGATCACCTTGATCTCGGCTTTACAGATGTAAACGAGTATGAGAAGTACTACAACGGTAAGGCAAAAGTTTATGCAACAGTAGGAAATACTACTGCTCGCATGTATCCTATCGGATATGATGATGGTACAAATTCTTATGAGTATCGTCTCTACCTTGGTAATTATAAGAACAATAAGAATGTATACTCTGGCATTGAAAGAGTAAGTGTTAATGATTCTATTTCCTTTAAGGTAGATTACAAGGAAAAAGAGTATGAAAAGAATTCCTCAACAGAGCTCAATAAGGAAGCATCAAACAGATGTTACACGTCTCATAAGGATGAACAGGAAATCTTTGGATTTGATTATCTGTTCAGCTTTACTGAGGAGTTTACTCCTGTAATTAAGGCAGATGTTATCTATTATGCCAACTATGAGGTTGCCGAGGGTGCAAAGAGTGAGTATGAAGACTTCATTAACTGGGGCAAAGAAGAGAAGGTCAAATATAAGGTAAAGGATTATACAAATAAAGACCTTGCGTTCCCGAATCGCGACGGTTTCAAATTCCTCGGATGGTCAACCGATAAGAATGCTAAAAAAGCAGATAATAATTACAGACCTGGCGAAAAAATAACTGCTCATAAGGGAAGTCAGATCAAGCTCTATGCTGTATGGGAGAGCACAAAAGTAAAGACCAGCGATCACCTTGATCTCGGATTTACAGATTACCAAGAGTACTCACTGTATGCTAACAGCAAACCTGCTGCTGAGGTATATGCAATTATCGGTGACAACGAAAAATTACTGCCTATGTATCCTACAGGACAGGATGAAGACATCAAGTCCTATGAATATCGTCTCTATCTTGGAAACTACAAGAATAAGCCCGGGTATGGATCATTATATTGCGGAGTAGATTCTGTTAGCGTTAGTGACAAGGTTACATATGTTGTTAAATTCCGTGGCAATGAGTATCGTAAGGAAGCAACTTCTCAGAACCAGGAAGCATCAGATCGTTGTATCAATGCTCACAGCTACAGACAGAACGTATTCGGATTTGACTATCTGTTCAGCTTCACAGATCAGTTTGAACTTCAGGGTGATGTTTACTATCACGCCAATTATGATGTTAAGAATCAGGGACTTGATGAAGTTGGAAAGCAGATCAAGTGGAGCTATGGCAAGGAGTATGAAGATCATGAAGTTCTGACCTATGCACAGACCGGACTTTACAACAACAATGTAGGTTATGCATTTAAGGGATGGGCAACCAGTAAAAACAGTGATAAAGTTGCTTACATTCCCGGTAATAAAATACAGGTTAAGAACGGAGATAAGGTACATCTCTATGCAGTATGGGAAACAGTCAGCGTAAATATTATTTATCATGCTAACTATAAGAATTGTGATGCTCCAGTAACTGATAATTGGGAAAAGGGCAAGAAGTATACCGTAAAGGATTATGATGATGTATTTGAAAATTCCTACGAGGGACATGAATTCCTTGGATGGTATACAAGCAATCTGAAGAAGGTAAGCGGTGATATTACAGTTTGCCAGGATCTTAATCTCTATGCTTGCTGGTCACCTAAAAAGCATGTTGTAAAATATGTAAACAATGATGGAAGTCTTATTGAGAAGTTTGATAAGAAGTTTGGCGATCCCCTTCCTGTAACTTCCAAGAAGTCCCCTGAGGACTTTAAGAAGGTTCTTAGTAAGGAAGAGATCGCAGCAGGTTTGGAACCTGAAGATTTCGAATTCGTAGGATGGTCAGATGAAACTCTGGCAAGCTTTGGAATCAAGTTCATTCTTGGAGATGGCCTGATTAAATGGATTCCTGTAGTAGTTAAGAATTATACATTTAAGGCTGTATATTGCCAGAAGTATTATCCTGCATATTATCAGGTAAGATATCACTACGCTGAGAAGAATGGCACAGAGACTATTGAGAAGTCAGAACTCAGAACAAAGAGAGTAACATTTGCCGGATCGGCAGATATATCTATCATTGATCCTGATGACAAGCAGAAGACCAAGAATGGTAAGTATGTTCTTGATGAGTCAAAGGGAACATATACAGGTGTAGTAAAATATACTCCTAACAGCTGCAAGGATAACCCTGCTTATCTGGATGTTTACTATTGCAGACCTAATCAGGATCTTGTAATGGCCATCACAGCTGCAAGTGCTCAGAAGTCTTATGATGGAACACCTCTTTCAGTTGATGGAAGCGTTGAAGCGAATAAGCCTGTGATCACATTCACAAAGGGTGGAGCAGCAACAAATGCTTACACAGCTACACTTAATAGCTTTACTTACGAAGGCAGTGTTACAGATGCAGGCGTATATGAAGGCGCTAACAAGATCACAGCATTCAGCATCACATTCGATGGCCAGACTTATACACAGGCTGATATCGATAAAGATGGAAATGTAACCAACGATGATCTCAATCTTAAGAAGATCGTTGTAAATAACGGTGATCTTACTGTCAACGGACTTACAGTAGAAATCACAGTTCCTGACGATGAAAAGGTTTATGACGGAAAAGAATTTACAGATGATGATTATTCCAAGGTGATCACACCTGTAGGTGATGCAGGCGTTACATTCGTAAACCTTAAGGCTGATGTGGATGAAGGCATCAAGGGTGTTCTTCAGAGCCAACAGGTAGATAATGAGATTGATGTAGCCTTTGATCAGGTTAAGGTTGGTGAAAAGGTTCTTGTAAAAGATACTGATTATGTGATTAAATATGGCGATTATGCTACAGAGCAGCCTGAAGTTAAGAACCTTATCATCCATATTGTTGAAGGTGATCTGGTAATCAAGCCTGCTCACGTTACACTGAAGTCTAAGGATCTTGAAAAGTTTGTTGACGGTATTGCACTGGTTAACGGTGAGGAGCCTCTCGAGACTAACACAGGATGGGTTGATGGTGAAGGTGCAGATATCACATTTACCGGATCTCAGACAGAAGTCGGCGAGTCTCCTAACAAGTTTGAGTGCGTTGCTAAGCAGGGTACAGACTTTACAAACTATGTATTTGTAGATGCGGATGACAATACAATCGATACTTCAAAGGGAGTATACGGAACATTTGGAACACTGAAGGTTAAGCCTCTTGATGATAAGTGGACCTTAGATATTGAACTTAATGCTGATGGAAATGGCAATAAGGATAAAGTTGTTGAGTATGATGGAGAGGCTCAGTCTGTTAGTTTTGATTTCAACGTGAACATTTCGACTAATACCCCTGCTCCTGTAGATAATCACGAAGTTAAGCCGTTGTCTACAGCACTTAAGGACGTACTTAGCAATGTATTATCTTCACTTGGATCTATCTTTACGATCAAGGCTTCTGCCGGAGATGAGAGAGTTAAGCTTGAAGGCGTTACCAGGACTGTAACGATTAATGGCAAGAATCAGTCCTACTACATTGACAACATTTATTACTCCGGTGGAGCCGGAATCGATGTTAAGTGGACTATTGACGGCGAAGGAAAGAAAGTAATCGACAAGTATCCTGTAATGGTATACTTAATGGGCATTACAATACAGCCTGTTCTTGAGGATGGAACGCTTGGTGAGAATATCGCAGCCGATGTGATTGATTACGATAAGCTTTATGATTCACTCAATGCACGCAAAGCATTATCTAATGATGTTGTGCTTGCTGATGCAGTTATTGATAACGGTAAAGAGATTGGATCACTTACTGTAACACCAAGACCTGTCGCTATCACAGCTGTAACACTTGAGAAGAAGTACGACGGCAAGTCATTTGGCGAGACACATGATCTTGCAAATCAGAGACCTTCAGATGCTTACGCCGGAAAGGTTTCTGCTAAGGTTTCTGCTAAGGCCATTACACTTGCTGATGAGCCGGTAATTCAGGCCAAGCCCGGTATTGTAGCCAGAGATGTAGACAAGCTGACATATACATATACAGATGACAGCTTGAACTTCAAGGGAAATCGTTACGGAAAGACTGAATATATCTGCACTCTGAATACATGTGGGTTTAACGATGAAACTACTAACGGTAACTACGATGTATCTCTTGGAACAGGTACTCTTACAGTAATAGGTGAGAACAGACCTAATCGTAATCCTGATGATCCTGATCGTAGAGATGATGTAGTTGATACACCTGCAACTCCCGCAGCAGTTCTCGGAGCAAGAAGAGAGGCAGCTGCAGCTGAGGGTGCGGTTCTCGGAGCAAGGAGAGGTGGTACTGAGGATCCTACAAACAATGCGGCAAGGATTATTGTAATCGTTGTTGCTGCAGGAATCGCTATCAGCATCATGTTCTTCGGAAGAAAAAAGGAAGACGGTGAAAAGTAATTATTATTTATACACCACAACGACATAATTAAATAACTGGTAGATACAGCAGCGCCGGTGCCCGCAAGGGCATCGGCGCTTTTGTAAACAGCAAGGGTGCAGGTGCATTTAGCGGCCAAATATATTAGCGGCGTATATAAATACATGAAATCATACGAATATCAAAAAAATAATATAAATATGCAAAAATAATCCAAAATATGATTATTGATATGATAGCCTCTGTGATACTATTCTGATTGTTCGGAAAACAAAAAAGTGTGTTTGATTATTTTGAAAAGGAAAAGGTAAATTATTATGAAGAACAAGAATGTTATCAGAGCTATCGCAATCGGAATCAGTGCCACCATGGCACTCCAGCCTGTAGTTGCATTTGCTGATGATGCTGTTGCAACTGAGGAGAGAGCAAATGCTTCAAAGGAACTGATTGTGAGTTCAGATGAAGTAAAAACTGCTGTAGAAGTTGCAGAAGTAGCAGACCAGGCAGCATGTGATGCAGCAGATGCTGCAGTAGCCGCTAATAATGCAGCTCAGGAAGCTCTTGATGCAGCCAATGAACTTAGTAATGCTACAGATACCGTTGTTGGGGCTGATACAAATAACAACGACCTCAATGATTCTGTTGATACTGCTATTGAAAACGCACAGAGTACAGTAGCTGCAAATAATCAGGCAATTGCATCAACAGTAGAGAACACAGAGGCAGCAATTGCTACAGCTGCTGCACAGATTGATACTGATATTGATACTGAGAAGAGTGCTGCACAGGCAGCCGGAACACAGGCAGATCTTGATGAGGATGATGCCCAGGCTTCTCTTGAGAAGGTTCAGAAGGCCCAGTACAGAGATACAGCTACCGCTGAAGCCAAGAAGGCTCAGGAAGCTGCAGATAAGGCTCAGGCTCAGGCAGATGCGGCTCAGACAGCTTATGACGATGCAGCACAGCAGGTTACAGATGCGCAGGCAGAGTATGATGCTCTTGTAGCTCAGGCAGATTTAGCAGATGCCGATATTGCCGCAAAGATCGCTGCAGCACAGGAAGCTTTGACAGCAGCACAGGAAGCTCTTGCTACTTCTAAGACAGCACTTGATAATGCTAATGCCACATATACAGAGAATCTTGAAACTACAGCAGCTACCATGAGCGCAGTTGCAGCTCAGAAGAAGGCTGAGGCAGAGACAGCAGCTGCTGATGCAGCAGAAGCTGCCAATATAACAATAGAAAACCTTGAGAAGGTAAAGGAGCTTGACCGCAAATCTCTTGCAGCTGACGTAGAGGCTAAGAACGCAGACCTTGTGGTTGCTGAGAATGGAGTTAAAACAGCCAATGAGAATAAGGCTGCAGTTGATCTGGTTCAGGATGCAATCCTTGAAGAGCAGGGCGCTATTGTTACAAATAAGACATCAGAGATAAGTTCTCTTAGCAGCCAGATTGGCGGTTTGAATAGCCAGATCGGCACGCTTGAGAAGACTATCAGCGATGCCCGGAAGGTAAAGAGTGATAATCTTGCTGCTTCTCAGGCTAAAGCCGGAGATGAGAAATATCGTTGGTATTATCTTTGGGATGTTCTTCATTGGTATCCCAATATTATTAACTACACTCAGGAAGAGATAGATGCTGCTAAAGCCAAGGTTCAAGCAGCTGATGCGACCATAACCACAGCAACAGGAGAAAAGTCATCTCTTGAAACAACCTTAGGACAGCTTCAGTCTCAGAAATCTGAGGCACAGAAGGCACTTGAAGCAGCATCCGGCAAGGTAGAGGCAGCTAATAGTGCAAAGTCTGAGGCACAGAGACAGGTTACAGAGGCTATAAGAAGGGAAGCTGAGGCTAAGACAGCTCTTTCAAATGCCCAGACCCAGCAGTCCTTTATTGAGAAATATATCTACAGCGATGAGAATACACAAGTAACATATCTTGATAAAAACGACCAGGCTATGTTCCTGCAGCTCCTTGCAGAGATGGAGAAGGAACAGGGGCTTTACAAAGAGATTTCAGACGATGTTGATACATACGAGAATGTTACATCAGGTGGCTTCTGGAGCCAGATCGGTCATTGGCTGAACGGCGATAAGTTCGTTGAGTGGAATCTTGAGCACAAGTACACAAACTGGAACTGGAAATGGGAGAATGGAAAAGAGACTCATATCACATTTACATCAAACACAGACAATAAGACTTATCTCCTTTCACTTAAGGACGCAAGACTTTCACTGACTGAGGTTGATGAGGCCGAGTTTGCAGCATATTCAGCTACCTTTGATAAGGTTTCTGCCGCACAGGCTGCTAAAAGAGCAAGTGATGCAGCATCAGCTGCAGCAACAGCAGCTGCCAACGAGGCGACAGCACTGGCCAATTACAATGCCGCAGTTCAGGCAGTAGCAGATGCCCAGGCAGTACTCGACAGACTTTCTGTTTCACAGACCAAGGTTGGAAGAACAGCACTTGAGAACGCAAGAGAGAAACTTGAAGCAGCAAAGACAGCTCTTTCAGAGGCTGAGACAGCTAAGAACCTTGCAAGTGCAGAGGCGCAGAGGGCTAAGGCCGCAGCAGAGCAGGCTAAGATACTTGCTTCCAAGAAGGCAGTAAGACCCTCATACAATGATGAGTCAACAGATTCAAACGATACATCAGATGATAACACAACAAATGTAACTCCTGTAGTTATCAATACTGACGCTGATAATTCTGCAGCTGCAGACGCAGAGGTTCTTGGAGCAACAAGAACAACTGCAAGAAGATCTTCTTCAGCTAAGGTTACAAAGGAAACAGAGACTGTTCCTACAGACAATGCTTTCCAGGCAGAAGGCAATACCGAAGCAATTGCTCAGGATACAGACAAGGTTGTAGAAGAGAATGAGAAACCTGTAAACACAACTACAATCGTAGATGAGGATACAGCTAAGTCAGCTGCCCCCATTGAGCAGCAGAAGGGCTTCCCTTGGTGGATCCTCATCATCCTTGCAGCTATCGCCGGAGTATCCGTTGAGGAGTATGTAAGAAGAAGGAACAACAAGGCAAAGGTTAACGCAGACAATTCCAATAACAAGTAATTTACCAATAATCAAACACTTAAATATAGAGAAGGGACGGATCGATCTTGATCCGTCCCTTCTCGCATCAGTAAATATATATATAAATGTCAGTCGCTTATGAGCTTTAAAGACGAGATGTCCGGAGCAATGGTCATGGAGTAGTTGGTGTAATAGACCACAAATCCGGGTTTTGAGCCGTTTGGTTTCTTGACATCCTTGCGCTTTAGATAATCGATCTCGACCTTCTCCTGAAGCTTGCCTTTGGAATAGAAAGCAGCAAGGGCTGCGGCCTCTTCATAAGCCCTGTCGGGAACTTCCTTGCCTCCTGTAATAAGAACTACGTGGGAGCCCGGAATCTTCTTGGCATGGAACCACCAGTCTCCGCCGTTGGCAACCTTGAAGGTAAGCTCATCGTTCTGGATGTTGTTCTTGCCTACGTAGATGTCGAAACCGTCGCTGCTAAGATAGTGGAAGGGTCTGCTGGTTATCTTTTCCTTCTGACCTTTTTTGTTCTGTGGCTTTGACTTGATGTAGCCGCTGTCAGAGAGCTCTTTTCTGATCTGAGCAAGGTCTTCTTCTTTTTGAGCAATGTCCAGGGCGGTAGCGATGGATTCAAGCTGCTGGATGGCCTCCGATGACTCTTTTAACTGCTCCTCGAGAGCTTCCTGGGTTCTCTTAAGCTTGGTGTATCTATCGAAGTACTTCTTGGCGTTCTGGTTGGGGGTGAGAGTAGGGTCCAGGGGGATCGTTATGTCTTTTCCCGTGTTGTAGTCATTGACGGTGATGGATCTGTCACCCTCCCCGGCGCTGTAGCCGTAGGTGTTGAGAAGCTCACCGTAGACCCTGTATTTATCCTTCTTCTCGCAGTCCTTCATCTGCTTGAGCTGAAGGTCATATTTGCGGGCATTTCGCTCAAGGGCGGTCTGGACGATCTTCCTAAGGTCTACAGACTTCTGTCTGATCCTTGTTACAACGTTCTTCTCTGCGTAGTACTGCTGGATAAGCGTGGAAATATCGGCGCAGGGAAGAAAGGGAGCGGATGGATCGTCCTGATCCACATCCTCACTGTAACCGTAAATGGTAAGAGGAATGGAGGAATACTCTTTTGGAGTGTCCCCGTCGTAGTAGATGGCGGGAGAGAAGGTCCCTGTCCTTACACAGTTGATCACCTCATCAAAGGCCCTGTAGGCTGCGATGGATTCCGAGGTATCAAGAGCAATGGCCGATTTGTCCGCATCCACGCCGGCTCTGTAACACATCTCCTGAGCGATTATCGGGGAAAGACCGGTATAGCTTGAGTATATGGCCTTGAATAGAGGCATTCCCTTGGAAAGAACCAGTGATGAAAACTCATCGGCAGTGGTGGAAAGGGGATTGGCTTTGTCCTGGCTTGGAATAAAGTAGGTCCTTCCGGGAAGCACTTCCCTTACTGAACTCACGGAAGCGGGGATGTGCTTGATGCTGTCGATTATCACATCTTCTTCATCGGTGAAGATTATATTGCTGTACTTGCCCATGATCTCGATGAGGAGGATCTTGTGGCAAAGATCTCCCATTTCATTCAGGTGCTCGATCTCAAAGCGGATTATCCTCTCAAGGCCCCCGGGCTGAGTTATGGAGATGATGCGGCCGTTCTGCAGGTGCTTACGAAGAAGCATGCAAAAGTTAGGGGCAGTCATGGGAGATGCCTTGCTGTCATCAGTGATGTAGACAAGAGGGAGAGAGGCGTCGGAGGACAGCACCAGCTTGGCCTGTTTCATGCCAAACTCCTCAGCTGCCTCGTAGGAGAGCTTCACGGTTATGAAGAGCTCATCGCTCTCTGTCTGGGCTATTTTGTAAATGCGGCCACCTGTAAGGCGGTCGCTGAAGTCCCTGGTAAGATTTGCTATTGTAATTCCGTCAAATGCCATAATTCAGATCCTTTTCTTTGTAATTAGCATGAATAATTCTATCACAGAATCCACAGGAATGTCTTTATTTATACCACAATTTACTTGTGAAAATCCCGCTTTACTGCTATAGTTATGAGATATATGAACGGAGGAATTTACAATGGATTCATCAAACGAAAAAAAGATAATGCTCTCCGGTATCCAGCCGAGCGGAGATTTACATTTGGGGAATTACCTTGGAGCCATCAAGAACTGGGCAGACAGGGTCAATGAATTTGAATGCTACTATTTCATGGCGGATCTTCACACCATTACCGTAAGACAGGATCCCAAGGAGCTCAGAAGGCGTTCCCTTGAGATGCTGGCCCTTTATATTGCCTGCGGACTTGATCCGGAGAAGAATACTCTTTTCCTTCAGTCTCATGTTCCTGCCCACGCACAGCTTGGATGGGTTCTTGACTGCTATACAATGTTCGGTGAGCTGTCCCGTATGACTCAGTTCAAGGATAAGTCCGAGAAGCACAAGGACAACATCAATGCAGGACTGTTTACCTATCCTTCACTTATGGCTGCGGATATCCTTCTGTATCAGCCTCATTACGTTCCTGTAGGCGAGGATCAGAAGCAGCACGTTGAGCTTACAAGGAATATCGCTGAGCGTTTCAATAACATCTACGGCGATGTGTTCCGTATCCCTGAGCCCTACATTGCCAAGACCGGGGCAAGGATCTACGGTCTTACAACTCCCGGGGCCAAGATGAGTAAGTCAGAGCCCAACGGATGCGTATTCCTTATGGATGAGCCCGATGTTGTCATGAAGAAGTTCAAGAGGGCAGTGACCGACTCCGATACCGAGAATTGCGTTCGCTTCGACAAGGAGAACAAGCCCGGCGTTGCCAACCTTATGAACATCTACTCAACCATCACCGGCAAGACCTATGAGGAGATCGAGAAAGAGTTTGCGGGACAGGGCTACGGCGTGTTCAAGCCTGCTGTCGGAGAGGCTGTTCTTGAGACCTTGAATCCCATAAGAGAAGAGGCTAAGCGTCTTATCGCCGACAAGGCTTATCTTGAGAATGTGTATAGAGAGGGCGCTGAAAGAGCATCTTACATCGCCAACAAGACACTTAGAAAAGTTTACAAAAAGGTCGGATTCTATCAGCTTTGATAAACTTCAGTATTTATGCCGCTTTCGGAGACGAAGGCGGCTTTTTTTATCTTCAAAATGAAATTGGATATTGTAAACGCTTACATTTAGTGATATAAATATATGTGTGGAGATTTTACACAGAAAATGATTGTAAGCGGTTACAGTAATCAGGAGGAACGGTAATGGAACTTTTAAACTATGATGTATTGGAAAAATCAGGCTATAAGGGCTATGTCCTCAAGGATGCCCCTGTGAAGGTCCTGCAGTTTGGGGAAGGTAACTTCATGAGAGCCTTTGTGGATTATTTCTTTGATATCAGCAATGAGAAGGCTGGCTTTAACGGCAAGGTTGCTCTTGTTCAGCCCATCTCTCAGGGACTTACCGAGCTTGTCAACAAGCAGGAGGGTCTCTACACCCTGTATCTTAGAGGAAGTGAGAACGGACAGAAGGTAGATGCCAAAAGAGTCATCTCAGCCTGCGACTGTTGTCTCAACCCCTATGATAAGGAAGACCTTGATAAGATCATGGAGATCGCAGAAAGCGACGATCTTGATATAATTGCTTCAAATACAACAGAGGCAGGAATTGCCTATGATCCTTCCTGCAAATTCGAGGATCAGCCAGCAGCAAGCTTCCCCGGCAAGCTCACACAGGTGCTCTACAGACGCTTTAAGGCCGGTAAGAAGGGAGTTGTTGTTCTTTCCTGCGAACTTATCGACAACAACGGCAAAGAGCTTTTAAAGTGCGTTAACCGGTATATCGACCAGTGGGGACTGGAAGAGGACTTTAAGACCTTCGTTAACAACGACAATATCTTTTGCTCAACCCTGGTAGACAGAATTGTTCCAGGACGTATCCGCGATCCCAAGGAAGTTGAGAGGCTTGAAGAGGAGAACGGCTATCACGACGAGCTTATCGATGTGGGAGAGATCTTCGGCGTTTGGATCATCGAGGGCCCTGAAGGACTTGAGGACAGGCTTCCCTTTAAAAAGGCAGGAGTTAACGTTCACGTTGTTCCCGACGTTATGCCTTACAAGCACCGCAAGGTAAGGATCCTCAACGGAGCTCACACAGGCTTTGTACTTGGTGCTTATCTTGCAGGTCAGGATATCGTTAGAGACTGCATGCAGAATGAGAATATCTCCGGTTTCATGAACAAGATGCTCTCAGAGGAGGTTATTCCTACACTTACAGATCACCTTGACGAGAACGACCTCAATCAGTTCGCAGCTGCTGTGAAGGACCGTTTCAACAACCCCTTCGTAAACCACGAGCTCATGAGTATTTCACTTAACTCCACCAGTAAGTGGAAGGCAAGGAACATGCCTTCATTCCTTCAGTACATCGACAAGAACGGCAAGCTTCCCGTTTGCCTTACAATGTCTCTGGCTGCCTACATCGCCTTCTATTCAAACGATGTTCAGGAGCTTAACGACAAGGGACTTGTTTGCAAAAGACCTGCCGGCAACACCTACACTGTAAGCGATGACCGCTGGGCTCTTGAGTTCTTCTACGATCACAGAAACGACTCAGAGGAAGACCTTGTGAAGGCAGTACTTGGTAATGAGAAGATGTGGGATCAGGATCTTAACAAGATCGACGGTCTTACAAACAAGGTGACAGAAGACCTTAAGCTTATCAGAACAGAAGGCGCCGAGAAAGCCTACGCCAGCTGCTTATAAGATATAGAAGGCTCCGAAAACGCTTATTAGTAAGAAATAACAGGCTCAGGAAACGTTAATGGGAGTCGGAAAAATGATGTACCCATCCTCCGCAGGTCGTTGATATCGGCCGGCACTTAGCGACTGTTCTTTAGTCGCTTAGTACCGCTGCCAGATATCATCGAGCGAAAGCGGCCAAGGAGATGGGTATACTTTTTCCGACTCCCTTTTCGTTTACGACCACCCTTTTTCGTTGACATTGACCTTGAAATTGCGTTATATTATAATAACTTGTGTAAAAATTTAGCCCAAAGCAAGGGGGAAACTTAATAATGGTCTGCAGTATGACTGGTTTTGGCAGAAGCGAAGTCACGGAAGGTCAGCGCAAGTATATTGTTGAACTTAAGTCTGTAAATAACCGCTATCTGGATATCAATATCAAAATGCCCAAGAAATTCAATGCCTTTGAATCAGCGATCCGTTCGGAACTGAAAGGCTATATGAAGCGCGGCAAGGTAGATGTATTCATCAGTTATGAGGATTTTTCGGAATCAGAGTCCCGGGTAAAATATAATAAAGCAATTGCAGCTGAGTATTATGGCTATCTCAAAGAGATGGCCGATGATTTTGGTCTGGACAATGACGTAAGGATATCGGTACTTTCCAGATTTCCCGAGGTTTTTACCATGGAAGAAGAGGAACTGGATGAGGAAGAGGTATGGAGCGGGATAAGGCGCGCCATAAACGAAGCCGGCAAGCAGTTCCAGGAATCAAGAGCAAAGGAAGGCGAGTTCCTCACAGCGGATCTCACAGCCAAGCTCGAGGGAATGCTTGAGAACGTCGGGTATATTGAGGAGAGATCTCCTGAGATCATTCAGGAATATAAGCAAAAGCTCAGAGAGAAGATCTCAGATCTTCTGGAAGACAAGCAGGTTGACGAGAACAGGCTTGCCATGGAAGTTACCATCTATGCGGATAAGATCTGTGTTGATGAAGAGATCACAAGGCTAAGAAGCCATATCCTTGCCACAAAGGATACTCTGTCTTCGGGAGATGATAAGGACGGAATCGGAAGGAAGCTGGATTTTTTGGCACAGGAGATGAACAGGGAAGCCAACACGATCCTTTCCAAGTCAACAGATCTTAAGATCTCCGACAGAGGTATCGCTCTTAAGACCGATATAGAGAAGGTTCGAGAACAGATACAAAACATAGAGTGATACAGGGATTCAAAGGCATGGGATTCTGCACTTGTGCAAAGAATCACATGGCCTTGAAGACCGAACAGGTATGAGGAAGTAGCACGGTAGTGCGGATTCCGAATAGCTGTAGGATTGCGGGAGCGAAGCAATCCGTATATCACGAAACTAATCAGGACAGAGGAATATTTTAAGATGAGCAATCGCAAAGGAATTATCATTGTTGTTTCCGGCTTTTCCGGAGCAGGCAAGGGAACTCTGATGAAGGGACTTATAGCCAAATATCCCGGCTATGCACTTTCAATTTCGGCAACTACCAGAGACCCAAGACCCGGCGAGGAGAACGGAAGAGAATATTTCTTTGTTACCAATGAAGAATTTGAGAAGCTGATAGAAGAGAACGGTCTTATCGAACATGCGGGATATGTTAACCACTACTACGGAACACCCAGGAAGTTTGTGGAAGATAAGCTCTCTTCCGGCATAGATGTCATCCTGGAGATTGAGATCCAGGGAGCCCTTCAGATCAAAGAGCAGTACCCCGATGCGGTTTTGCTGTTCGTTATGCCACCTTCAGCCCGGGAACTGGAGAAGAGACTTCGGGGCAGAGGCACCGAGACCGATGAAGTGATTGCCAAGAGACTCAAGAGAGCCAAAGAGGAATCCATCGGAATCGAGAAGTATGATTATATTGTAGTCAATGATGACCTTGAGGAGTGTATTGACAGGCTGCACCAGATAATCGGTGCCGCTCATCAAAGCCCCATGAGAAATCTTGAACTTATAGACACTATCAGAAATGAGCTTAATGAGTTATAATACTTTTAGCTTGTATTTGCGGTTTTCCGCAGGAAAGGAACAAAATGATACACCCTTCTTATGTTGATCTTATGAACGTTGTAAACAAGGAAGTTGAGGAAGGCGAGCAGCCCGTTATCAACTCCAGATATTCAGTAGTTATGGCTACTGCCAAGAGAGCAAGACAGATCATCGCAGGCGATGAGCCCATGGTAAAGGTTAAGGACAAGCAGAAGCCCCTTTCCATTGCTGTTGATGAGATGAATCAGGCACAGCTCCGTATCCTTACAGATGAGGAGAAGGCCGCTCTTATCGCTGAGGAAGCAGAGCCTGTAGAAGAGGCAGAAGGATCAGAAGAGAACTGATAGTATGAAAATCTTATTTGTATCACTTGGATGTGACAAGAACCGGGTTGACACTGAGGTCATGCTGGGGATGCTCACAGGCAGTGGACACAGCTTTACAGATGACGAGGATGAAGCAGAAGCAGCAGTTGTTAACACCTGCTGCTTTATAAATGATGCGAAGCAGGAGAGTATCGATGCTATCCTGGAACTGGCTGAGCGCCGTAAATCCGGGCAGCTTAAGGCCCTTATCGTCACCGGCTGTCTTGCCGAGAGGTACCGCGAGGAGATTCAGACAGAGATCCCGGAGGTTGACGAGATCCTGGGAGTTACATCCACAGACAAGGTCGTAAAGGCCCTTGAAGAGACCCTTGAGAGGAACAGGCTCTTTTCCCATAAGAACTACTTCGATGACGTGGACAGAAAGCCTGTCGGCGGAATGAAAAGAGTCATCACCACGGGGGGACTTTTCAATTACCTCAAGATTGCGGAAGGCTGCGACAAGCGCTGTACCTACTGCATTATTCCCAAGGTAAGAGGCTCCTACAGAAGCGTTCCCATGGAAGATCTTCTTAAGGACGCAAGGCAGCTGGCTGAGAACGGCGTGACAGAGCTCATCATAGTTGCCCAGGAGACCACCATTTACGGCATCGACCTGTATGGGAAGAAGATGCTGCCGGAGCTTTTAAGAGAGCTTTGCAAGATAGAGGGCTTTAAGTGGATCAGGATCCTGTACTGCTACCCTGAGGAATTTGATGAGGAGCTAATACAGACCATCAAGAATGAACCCAAGATATGCAAGTATCTTGATATTCCCATCCAGTCCGGCTCAGATGATGTCTTAAGGCGCATGGGAAGAAGAACCAACAACGCCCAGATAAGGCAGTTGATCACCCACCTTCGCAAGGAGATCCCGGATATCTGTATAAGGACTACCCTGATAAGCGGATTCCCCGGGGAGACTGCGGCGGATCACAATGAGACCATGGCTCTTGTGCGGGATATGAGGTTCGACAGACTGGGAGTGTTCACCTATTCTCAGGAAGAGGATACACCGGCGGCTGCTATGCCGGATCAGGTCACAGAGAGGACCAAGACCCTTCGAAGGAACAAGCTCATGAAGCTTCAGCAGGAGATCGCTTTCGAGGATGCGGCGAAGATGGTGGGGAAGACCGTCACTGCAGTCATCGAGGGCAGGATCACCGATGAGGATGATGATGATGGCTTGTCCTATGTGGCCAGGACCTACAAGGATGCACCGGATATTGACGGGTATCTTTTTATCACCGGAGTTCAGAGGGAGCTGATGACCGGCGATTATGTAAATGTTTTGATAACAGGTTCCAACGAATACGATTTGATAGGAGAGTTGAGTGATGAATTTACCGAATAAGCTTACTGTATGCAGAGTTATTTTGATTCCCTTTTTTGTATTCTTTCTTCTGAATGATGCCATGAACCCTTACTTCAAGTGGATCGCACTGGCAATCTTCATCGTGGCTTCACTGACAGACCTTCTGGACGGCAAGATCGCCAGAAAGTACAACCTGGTAACAGACTTTGGAAAGTTCATGGATCCCCTTGCGGACAAGCTTCTTGTTTGCAGCGCCATGATAGGGCTTATTGAACTTGACAGGATACCTGCATGGATCGTTATCATCATCATTGCAAGAGAGTTTATCATCAGCGGATTCAGACTTATCGCTGCTGATAACGGAAGAGTTATCGCCGCCAGCTACTGGGGCAAGTTTAAGACAACATTTCAGATGTTTATGGTCATCTTCATGATAATGAACCTGGAGATGGCACCATTTCCGCTTATTACACAGATTCTGATGTGGATCGCTTTAGTCCTCACCATCGTTTCACTGTGTGACTACCTTATCAAGAACAAGGATGTCATGAGCGGGGACATGTAATTTTTAGGAGTTTTAATGAGTAAAGATTTAGATTTGATTGAAGTAACAGACAAGGCAAAAGAAAACGTCGAGGTACGATACGAGGATTCAGGCCTTGATGAGAGAATTATCCGCGCAGTTTCCGAGATGGGATTTGAGGTAATGTCCCCAATCCAGAAGGCTGCGATCCCTGTGATGATGGAGGGAAAAGACATCATCGGTCAGGCCCAGACCGGAACGGGCAAAACCGCAGCTTTCGGAATCCCGATTCTTGAGAAGGTCGATCCAGAGAGCAAGCACCTGCAGGCTGTTGTTCTGTGCCCCACAAGGGAGCTGGCAATGCAGGCCGCAGACGACATCAGAGATTTCGCCAAGTACATGCACGGCATCAGAGTCCTTGCGGTATACGGCGGTCAGGATATATCAAGGCAGATAAAGGCTCTTTCTGCCGGAGTACAGATTGTGGTGGGAACACCGGGACGTGTCATGGATCACATGAGACGTCATACCATGAAGCTCAAGAGCGTCAGAGTTCTGGTCCTTGATGAGGCAGACGAGATGCTGGATATGGGCTTCAGGGATGATATTGAGACAATTCTTCAGGGAATGCCGCAGGAGAGGCAGACAGCTCTTTTCTCCGCAACAATGCCTGAGCCTATCCTTCAGATCACCAGGAAGTATCAGAAGGATGCGCAGTACATCAAGATGACCCCAAAGGAGATCACTGTGGCAGCCATTGACCAGGCTTACTACAGAGTTCCCCAGAAGATGAAGGAAGAGGTCCTTGTAAGACTTCTTGATTATTACAATCCCGCAAGATCCCTTATTTTCTGCAATACCAAGAGAATGGTGGACCAGCTTTCAGAGTCACTTAAGGGCAAGGGATATCTTTGCGACGGACTCCACGGGGATCTGTCACAGAATCAGCGTGATACGGTAATGGGCCTGTTCAGAAACGGCAGGATCAACATACTTATTGCCACAGACGTGGCGGCCAGAGGCATCGATGTAAGCGGTGTTGAGGCGGTGTTTAACTTTGATATCCCCGAGGATATCGAGTACTACGTTCACAGGATCGGAAGAACGGGACGTGCCGGCAAGAGCGGTAAGTCTTTTACCCTGGTGGGCGGAAGAGAGATGTACAAGCTTCGCGAGATCGAGAAGGTGTGCCACACCAGGATCGAGGAGAGAAGAGTTCCCGGGGCAAAAGAGATAACAAGGGCCAAGAGCCAGAAGGTCTTTGCCGAGGTTATCGATATCATTGAGAAGGGCGATATCGCATCGGCTCTGGAGTTCGTCAATCAGAAGGTTGATGAGGGAGAGTATACCGCAGAGCAGCTGGCGGCCGGTTTCATGAAGCTTAAGATGGGCGCGGATATTCAGGACCTTGTTCTTTTTGAGAAGAGAGAATCAAAGCGTGACCAGTACAGAAGGTCCGGAGAAAGACTCAGAAGACGTGACGGCGATGACAAGTTCGGAAGAGGCCGCAGAGGACGAAACAGTGAGGAAAGAGACGGCTCTTACAGGACAGGAAAATCCGGTGATGGCGAAGGCAAAAGAAGTGGCAGGAAGTCTTCGGATGGAAGAAAAACCTATGCCGACAAGGCCGAAACCAGAAAGACCGGAGGTAAAAAAGCCGAAAACAAGAAGGCTGACAGCAGAAAGGCCGATACCAGAAAGAAAGACAGCGGCAAGTCTGAAATAGGCGATCTTGAGGAGCTTAAGTCCATCTATAGGAAAACAGCTGCCAAAGCTGAGAAGACCGGCAGCGAAAGAAAGTATTTAGGGAAGTCTTCTGATACAATTGAGAATGTCGGAAGAGTTACAATAAAGGGGGAAGGCTCTACCAAGGCGTGGTATGTGGGACAGGACAGTGACACCATGAACATGTCCAAGGAAGAGAAGAAGAGCATTAAGGCCAGGAACAAGAAGAGGAGCCTTGATTATCTTCAGGACGTAAGCGACCTTGTAATGGAGAGCTTCGGCAAACGCAAAAACAGGGAGAAGAAATGACCGATACTAAGGGAATTAAACCCGGTAAAAGTTTGGGGAGAGACGTAAACCGTGTAAGGGCCAAGGTATTCAATATGGTCAGCACAGGTGTTGTTGATGAACCCATCAACAGACTTTACGACATCATCAGCATAGTAGCCCTTGTGCTGAATCTTTTTGCTGCATTTGCGATCACATTTGATTATATGGAGGAGCACTATAAAGGGCTCCTCCTTACTATTGAAGCGGTAACGGTATTTTTCTTTGCAGTGGACTATGGGCTGCGTCTTTTCACCGCTAAAGCTCAATATCCTAAATTATCCGAATCACAATCCCTTATCAAATATATATTTTCCTTTGCCGGGATCATTGACCTTTTGTCCTTCCTTCCATATTACCTGCCGGTGTTCTTTCCCATGGGAAGTGCAGTATTCAGGCTCTTCAGGGTGGCAAGGATCTTAAGGCTTTTCAGGATCAATTCCTACTACGATCAGCTTAACGTTATCACTGAGGTTATTTCTTCCAAGAAACAGCAGCTTACGGCTTCGGTTTTCATCATCCTTATACTGATGATGGCCTCCAGCCTTTGTATGTACAGCGTTGAACACGATGCCCAGCCGGATGTTTTTCAGAACGCCTTTTCAGGTATCTGGTGGGCCACATCGACTCTTTTGACCGTGGGCTATGGGGACATTTACCCTGTGACTATCACCGGCAAGATACTGGGTATCATCATAAGCTTTCTTGGAGTAGGCATGGTTGCCATTCCGACGGGTATTATTTCAGCGGGGTTTGTTGAGCAGTATCAAAGGCTTAAGACCGTAGGTTATTTGGAAGAGGAGGAGAACATCCACTTTATAAGGGTTCGCCTTTTAGAAAAAGACGGCTGGGTTGGCAAAAAGATCAGTGAGATCGGACTTCCGCGGGACATCATGATAGTGGCCATACAGCGAAGGGGAGAGACCATAATCCCCAGAGGCAGCGCGGTTCTTGAAAAAAATGACCTTATTGTCATGTGTGCCGAAAAGACCAAGGAGATACAGCCCATTGCTCTCAAGGATATAAGTATCGGAGAGGGACACTCATGGAACGGCTTGGCCATCAGGGATATTGACATCTCAAGACAGAGCTTTATTTTCCTGATAAGAAGAAACGGCAAAGCTCTGATCCCCAACGGCAACCTTGTTATCAGAGCCGGAGATGAGATCCTTTTGTATGAGAAACATGTAAATAATCAGAATCTGGTATAATAATATGACACAAGTGTTACAAAGTATTGAAAACAAGAAAAAGATAATGGAGGAGACGGAGCTTTTCGTGCTGGACCTGGACGGGACCTTCTACCTGGGAAATGACATCATTGACGGTGCGTTGGATTTCCTGAAGGCGGCGACAAGGTCCGGGAAAAGATATATCTTTTTTACCAATAATTCTTCGTCGACCTCAGAGCTTTATATCGAAAAGCTTGCAAAAATGAATTGTCACGTTACAAGGGATATGATCATGACCAGTGGAGATGTGATGATCCGTTTCTTAAAGAGCGCAAGACCTGACAGGAGTGTCTACCTTCTGGGAACTCCCGAGCTGGAAAAGAGCTTTCGTGATGCCGGGATAAAGCTTTTTACCTCGGAAAGAGACGAGAAGGCAGCCATGACCCATGCTGAGTGCAAGGAAATTCCCGATATCGTGGTTGTTGCTTTTGACAAGACATTGAATTTCGAGAAGCTGTCCAATGCCTGCGTCTATATCATGAATGGAGCGGAGTTTCTTGCTACTCATCTTGATATCAACTGCCCGGTGAAGGGAGGCTTTATCCCGGACTGCGGCGCCATGTGCGCTGCCATTGAGCTGTCCACCAAGGTGAGCCCCAGGTTTGTGGGCAAGCCCTTCAAGGAGACGGTGGATATGATCGTGGATGCTACCGGAGTTGAAAAGAGCAAGATAGCTTTTGTGGGAGACCGCATATATACTGACGTTGCAACAGGCGTCAATAACGGAGCCAAGGGAATTCTGGTGCTCACCGGTGAGACGAAGCTTTCGGAGGTGCCGGATTCAAAGGTACAGCCTGATGCGATCTTTGATTCCATTAAGGAAATGGGAGAATTTCTTTGAACTTCCAAGGATAATCTTTGATGCTTGCATCAGAACAGATGTTTGGGTATAATGATTTCTAAGGGAGAACATAAGAATGATCGCATATGTTAACGGTATTTTGGAGAATATGGAAGAGGGCCTGTGCGTTGTAGATGTGGGCGGAATAGGGATAAATGTCTTTATTTCCGGTTCCACCATGGACAGAATGCCCGGGATCGGAGAGTCGGTCAAGCTCTATACTTATACCAATGTGAAGGAGGACGCCTTCAATTTATTCGGATTCCTTTCGAGGGATGAGCTGGCTCTTTTCAAGATGCTCATCTCGGTAAACGGAATAGGACCGAAGGGAGGACTGGCCATACTTTCGGTGATGTCACCGGATGACCTTAGGTTCGCCATAATGGCGGGGGATTCTGCATCTATTTCCAAGGCTCCCGGCATTGGCAAGAAGACCGCCGAGAGGATCACCTTAGAGCTTCGTGACAAGATCAAGGTTACTGAAGATGATATGCTAAGGGGCGGAGCCGGCGCAGTATCCGAAGACGACCTTACAGGAGAGGCTTCTTCTGCAAGAGATGAGGCAGTGGCAGCCCTTGTGGCCCTTGGTTACAACTCCGGAGATTCCATGAAGGCGGTAAGGAAAGTCCTGAAGGCCAATGAGGATGCGGCCTTAGACACTGAGATGCTGCTTAAACTTGCTCTTAAGGAGATGTTCTGATGGAGAAGCGTAAGATAGTAACTTCCGCAAGAGGACTTGATGCAGAAGCCAATGCGGAAGACAGCAAAATAGAAGGATCCTTAAGGCCCAGAAGTCTTGATAACTATATCGGACAGAAGAAGATCAAGGAGAGCCTTAAGATCTACATAGAAGCAGCCAAGAAGAGAGGAGACAGCTTAGATCACCTTCTTTTTTACGGACCGCCGGGACTTGGTAAGACCACCCTCTCGGTGATCATCGCCAATGAGATGGGGGTCAATATCAAGATCACCAGCGGACCGGCCATTGAGAAGCCGGGAGATATGGCGGCTATCCTCAACAACCTTCAGGAAGGGGACGTGCTGTTTGTGGATGAGATACACCGTCTCAACAGACAGGTGGAGGAGGTCCTTTATCCCGCCATGGAAGACTACGCCATCGATATCATGATAGGCAAGGGGCCTACAGCCAGGTCTATAAGACTGGACCTTCCTCATTTTACACTGGTGGGAGCCACTACGAGAGCGGGAATGCTCTCGGCACCTCTTCGTGACAGATTCGGCATGATCCACAGGATGGAGTACTACGACATGGATGAGCTGTGTGAGATCATCCTTCAGTCAGCAAGGGTACTGGACGTAGAGGTGGAAGAGAAGGGCGCTCTTGAGATGGCCAGAAGGAGCCGCGGAACGCCGCGAATCGCCAACAGGATACTTAAGCGGGTAAGAGATTTTGCCCAGGTTAAGTATGACGGCAGGATCACGGAGGATGTGGCCATGACAGCTCTGGATCTTATGGATGTGGATAAGCTTGGTCTTGATCACACGGACAGAAACCTTCTCCTTACCATGATCCATAAGTTTGCCGGAGGTCCGGTGGGACTGGACACATTGGCGGCTGCCATAGGAGAGGATCCCGGTACCATAGAGGATGTTTACGAGCCCTATCTTATCAAGAACGGACTCATCAACAGAACTCCCAGAGGCAGGGTGGTTACCGATACCGCATATCATCATTTGGGGCTTGAAATGCCCGGTGATGGGGATTTATAATGGTATAGACGTTTTACCAATAAATTCACTGCGTGAGGGGATTAACATGGCATCTAAGACAGATACCGAGGTTATCATCGGGGGGAAGGTTTTCACATTAAGCGGATATGAGAGTGAGGAATACCTTCAGAAGGTGGCCTCCTATATTAATAATAAGATAGCTGAGTACAGCAAGATTGATGGCTTCAAGAGACAGCCGATCGATACTCAGAATGTTCTTTTACAGCTGAATATTGCAGACGATTATTTCAAGTCCAAGAAGCAGATCGAGATGATGGAGGAGCAGCTCTCCGAGAAGGAGAAAGAGCTCTACGATCTCAAGCATCAGCTTATCGCAACACAGATCAAGCTTGAGAACGCTGAGAAGAATGGCAAGAACCTGCAGGCGAAGCTCGATGATTCTTCCAAGAAGATCATTCAGCTGGAGACTCAGGTCAAGGGTAACAAGAAGTAAGAAATCCACGGGGCTGTCTAAAGGACAGCCCTTATTTATGCAAATATGAAAAAAGTAGAGTTATTATCACCGGCCGGTGGCTATGAAACAATGGTGGGGGCGTTCAACGCAGGTGCCGACGCCGTTTATCTTGGGGGTTCCAAATTCGGCGCAAGAGCCTATGCTGACAATTTTGACAAAGATCAGGTTCTTGACGCTATTTCTTATGCCCATATCCATGGAAAAAAGATATATATGACAGTCAACACTCTCATCAAGCAGAAGGAGTTTGGTGAGCTCTATGACTTTATGGTCCCCTTTGCGGAAAAGATGCTGGACGGTGTTATCGTTCAGGACTACGGCGTAATGCGCCTTATAAGGGATGAATTCCCACAGATCGAACTTCACGCCAGCACCCAGCAGACTGTGACCGGAGTACACGGAGCAAGACTTCTTAAGGATCTTGGCTGTGTGAGGGTTGTTCCTGCAAGAGAGCTTAGCCTGCAGGAAATGGCTAAGATAAGGAGAGAGGCCGATATCGAGGTTGAGGCCTTTATTCACGGCGCTATGTGCTATTGCTACTCGGGGATATGTCTTTTCAGCAGCATGGTTGGGGGAAGAAGCGGCAACAGAGGCCGCTGTGCGCAGCCCTGCAGACTTCCCTATGAGTACCGGGGGAGCCGGGGGGAGAGCTATCCATTAAGCCTTAAGGACATGAGCACCATAGGCATCATTCCGGAGCTTATCGAGGCTGGCATCGATTCCTTCAAGATAGAGGGCCGCATGAAGAAGCCCGAATATTCTGCGGGAGTTACAGCTCTTTACCGGAAATACATAGACAGATATTACGCTGATCCTTCGGCTGATCTTACCGTAGCAAAAGAGGATATGGAGACCTTGAAGGCTCTTTATCAGAGAACGGGCATCAGCGAGGGATATTATCACAGGCACAACGGCAGGGATATGGTCACAATTTCTTCACCTGCCTATAATGCGACTTCAGACGCCATCCTTGAGGATGTGAGGCAGAAATACCTTACATCCACCCTTAAGAAGGAAATCAGCATGAAGTGCGAGCTTACCGTGGATAAGGAAGCTGCACTTACCATCAGTGCTCCTTCGCCGGATGGCAGCGGTGAGATGTCAGCCACAGTTTACGGAAACCCTGTTCAGGCGGCCTCCAAGAGACCCATGGAAAAGGGGGATATTCTGAAGCAGCTTGGCAAGCTTGGAAATACCGGATTTACCGCCAAAGAGATAGCGGTGGATATAGACGATAACGGTTTGGGCACAGGTATCTTCATGCCTGTCAGTGAGCTCAATGAACTTAGAAGATCTGCGGTTTCTGAGCTGGAGATACTTCTTGCAGGCTCTGCAAAAAATGAAACAGAGACTGTTCGCGTAACTTCCTATGAGGCGGAAATAGACAAGGATTACTACAGTGCCAAAGGCGCCGGGAAAAGCGCAGATGCCGCAGATAGCCGTGAGGGCAGGACATCCATAGACAGAAGGAGCAATGCCGGTACCGGACTTAGCGTCTCGGTTATGACAAAAGACCAGCTCAAGGCGGTTCTGTCCGTATGCGGAAGCCCATCTGATCCGATTAAGAGAATATATGTGGACAGCAATCTTTTCCTTGAGCTTGATAAGAACGGATTTGATATCACGGGTAAAGAGCTTATTGTCATGCTTCCCTATGTTACAAGACATGAGCAGTTTGACGGCTGCGAGGAAGTAAGAAGAGTAGTTGCAGAGCTTGAGAGCAAGGGCTTTGACGGCGTTCTTGTGCGTGGGCTCGAGCAGCTTGGTCTTCTTCGGGAGATGAACTTTACGGGCAGGATCATCGGGGATTACAGTCTCTATGTATGGAACGGCGACGCCCTGAGGCTCCTTTTAAATGCCAACAAAGGCCGCGAGGGTTTCATGATAGATGAGATCACGGTTCCCTATGAGCTTACCTTAAGGGAAGCCTGTGACATGGTAAAGGCTGCCAAAGAGGTGGCTGATATTGATGTGTCTTTTAACGTATACGGACACGTTCCCATGATGATAAGTGCCGGGTGCATCAAGAAGACAACGGACAAGTGCAGCGGACAAATGGGGCAGCTCTATTCGGAACAGGTGAGCATCACCGACAGGCTGGGAAATGTGATGCCTGTGACCTGCAACTGCAGAAGCTGCTACAACGTTATACATAACGTTCATCCCACCTCTCTTCACAAGAAGCTTGGAGATGTGAGAAAGCCGGGGCTTTTTACACAGCTTAGGCTGGATTTTACAGTAGAGAGCGGAAGCAGGACTTTGGAAGTCCTTAAGTATTACACAGATCTTTATAACGGCAGGAGCGGAGCGGAAGTGTTTGAAAACGGCAGCTACACCACCGGACACTTTGGCCGCGAAGTTGAGTGATTTATGGAATTATATGTAACCGAGATATCTAAATATGTTATAGCACTGTCTCTTTTGCTCTATACGGCGATGGCATTTCTGACCTTTAAGTACACCACCGAGAAAAAGAGACGGGTGATCTATGCCTTTCAGATCCTGTTCATGTTCGTGGTGCAGATATCCTGCTTTATCCAGGTGGTGGCAAAGAGCGGGCGGCCGGTGTACATGTTTTTCTTTGCATTTCAGGTGATAATCTTCGCCTCGGTGCTGATGCTTTTCTACATCATCTACCCGGAGGGAAACAGGCTCATCATCAACAACTGCTGTATGCTGCTGATGATCAGCATGATCATTCTCACAAGGCTTTCCTATGACAAGGCTATCAAGCAGTTCTTTATCGTGACTGCATCATTTATAATCGGATTCTTTGTGCCGGAGATCATCTTCAGATTTGATTTCTTAAAGCGCTTCACCTGGATCTATGCGGCGGTGGGAGTTATGACCATAGGGGCGGTGCTTTTGTACGGTGCTGCCACCAACGGCTCCAAGATCACCTATACCATAGCCGGGATCACCTTCCTTCCATCCGAGGCGGTGAAGCTTCTTTTCCTGTTCTTTATGGCGGGGGCACTGTATCAGGCAGAGAATATCTGGCAGCTGTTTTTGGCCTCGGCGGTGGCTGCAGTCCACGTGATCATCCTGGTGTTGTCCAAGGATCTTGGAAGCGCGTTGATCTACTTTGTGATCTATCTGGCGCTTATTTACATTTCCACAGGAAACATCGGCTACCTGGCCCTGGGACTGGGACTTGGGATTGCCGCCAGCATGTTTGCCTACAGACTCTTTTCCCATATCAGAGTGAGGGTTCAGGCGTTCCTTGATCCCTTCAAGGATATAGCATCCTCGGGGTATCAGCTGAGCCAGTCGCTTTTTGGCATCAGCAGCGGCGGATGGTTCGGCCTGGGGCTGTACGGCGGATCTCCGGAGTCCATTCCCTACGTTGAGCAGGACTTTATCTTTTCTGCCATCGCGGAGGAGCTGGGGGTTTTGTTTGCTGTGTTCATGGCCCTTATTTGCGTCAGCACCTTCCTGATGATCATGATGGAGGGGTATTACATCAAGGACAAATATTACAGGCTCATTGCCTGCGGAGCAGGGGTCGCCTATATCTTCCAGACGTTCCTTACCATTGGAGGAGGGTGCAAGTTCATTCCCTTAACCGGTGTGACACTTCCTCTGGTAAGCTATGGCGGAACCTCGGTTCTTGTCACTATTATCATGATGATGATAGTGGAGGGAGTTTGTATGATAAGGACCGATGAGAGGTACGAAGCCATGGAGCGCAGGAAGTTAAGGCGCCAGCAGCAGATGAGACAGAATATTGAGGCGGAAAATGGAAAACCGGAAACAAGAGACGAAACAAAAGAATAAGAAAAAGATCAGATCCTATCCCATAATCGTTCTCTCTGTTTTTTATGCGGGTCTGTTCTGTGTGATGCTGGTGTACATCTGCTATTATTCCTATGCCAACAAGGTTGTGCTCATGAGCAACAGCTACAACACCCGTCAGCAGATCCTTCTGGATCAGAACATCAGAGGCAGCATCTATTCCAGAAACGGAGATGTGCTTGCCTACACTGAAACAGGTGAGGATGGAAAAGAGACGAGGGTATACCCCTACGGCAGTGAATTTGCCCATGTGGTGGGATATGCCAGTAACGGCAAGGCGGGAATTGAGGCCGCAGCCAATTATTATCTGATAAACACCAGCGCGGACCTTCCATCCAAGGTGGCTCTGGATGCAAAGGGGCAGAAGTACCCCGGCAATGACTGCTATACAACTCTTGATGTAAACCTTCAGGAGGTGGCTTATAATGCCCTGTCTGCAAGAAAGGGAGCCATAGTTGTATCCGATCCCAAGACCGGAGAGATCCTGGCCATGGTGTCAAAGCCCGATTTTGATCCCAACACCATCAAGACCGAGTGGGACAGGCTTCTTGCGGATACTTCCGGGGATGCCCAGCTTCTTAACAGGGCGACACAGGGTCTTTACCCTCCCGGATCCACCTTTAAGATCGTGACGGCCCTGGCCTATATCAAGGACCATCCCGAGGATTATAACGATTACAGATTCAGCTGCAGCGGAAAGTTCAGCTACGAGGATGAGACCATATCCTGTTACCACGGGCAGAGCCACGGCAGTGAGGATTTCGTAAAGTCTTTTGCCGAGTCCTGCAACTCATCCTTTGCCAATATCGGACTTCAGATAAACAGACAGACCTTCAGCAGCACCCTTAACAGCCTTATGTTCAACAAGGAGCTGCCTCTTGATATGCTGTATAGCAAGTCAAGCGCGGGCATCAACATCACCACAAGCTACGGAGATGTGATGCAGCTGGCCATAGGACAGGGAAGTACTTCCATGTCGCCGATACACCTTAATATGATAACCTGCGCCATCGCCAATGACGGCGTGATGATGAAGCCGCATCTTGTGACAGAGATAAAGGGCTACGACGGGAAGGTGATCAAGACGAATGGGACTGAGGAGAGCAGGCGCCTGATGACTTCTGCCCAGAGCAGGATACTGCGGTCTATGATGGAGGCGGTTGTCAATGAAGGAACCGCAAGCAAATTAAAAGGCCTTTCCTACACTGCGGCAGGAAAGACCGGTTCTGCTGAATTCAATTCACTTACGTCAGATTCCCACGCCTGGTTTACGGGATATGCGCCGGCAGAGGATCCGCAGGTGTGTGTAACCATAATCGTGGAGAACGCCGGCAGCGGCGGAAGCTACGCGGTGCCCATTGCCAAAAGGATCTTCGATACCTATTTCGGTATCTGGTGATCAGAAAACATCCGCTGATCAGGAAATATCCGGTAATCGGAAAGCATCCGATGATCAGAAGACAGATACGATGGCAAGCTGAGGATTGGCTGACATATCTATAAGGGAATTGTCGTTATTGAGTTTGATGAGAGGGCGGGAGAGAGCCTTCTCATTTATCAGTATGACTTCCCCGATCTGGCCGCTGTTAAGCTGTACGTTGAAGCCCAGCTGGGATCCCGCAATGTGGGAGAGGATGGACTTGATGGCGGCATAGTCATATCTTACAAAGCCCTCGTTCTCATAGTTGGCTATGATCTGGAAAGGATTGAGCTTCTGTCTGTAGGAACGGGGAGAGGTCATGGCCTCGTAGGTATCGATGATGGCGATGTACTTGGCAAACCTGTCAATCTCGGTATCGGTGAGAGCCTTGGGGTAACCTGAGCCGTCGCAGCGTTCGTGATGCTGCAGAGTTGCGTTTAAAATGTGCTGGTCGAAGGTGCCGTAGCCTGCCAGGAAATCGTGGCCTATGGTAGTATGACGCATTACCAGCCTGTACTCCTCGGAGGTAAGCCTCTCGGGCTTCCACAGGATCTGATAGGGAATGCTGAGCTTGCCTATATCATACACGAAGGCGCACTGTATCAGCAGGTTGATGTCATCGTTGGAAAGCCCCAGCCATGTTCCGAAAACTCCCGCGATAAGGGCAGAGTTCAGGCAGTGGGCGTGAGTCATGTCATCCTCGCCCGGGAGCATGTTATAGAGATAATCTAAAAGCAGCTCGCCGCTCTTGGCACAGACTATGATATTCCTGTATACTTCCATGAGCTGTTCCATTTTGATGGGAGTTCTGTTGGTAACAGCGCTCATCATGAGGTTTTTGTATACCGGAAAATAGATGTTGTAAGTGGATTCAAAGGACTTAAAGCCCTCACTGAGACGAACCTTCTCGAAATGAGTGGTGGCGAAATCAATCTCTTCTTTTATGGGGACAACCATGATGGACTGCCTTGCCAGCTTCTCAATCATGGTGTCGTTGATCCTGGTATTGGCGGTGAGGATGATCTCATTTTTGTAGTTGAGAATGTCCTCGGCAACCACCATTCCGGGCTTAAGTTCCATTCTTGCTATTACTTTCATACACACCTCCGAAGGTGAAAGAACGTAATTCAAAAAATATGAGCATTATGATAATATAAGTATATCGTTTTATAAGACCGTATACAAACGATTTTTGTTGTAAATATCGATATTTGGGAGATTTTTTTGCGGTATGAAAAATAGGGGATTTTGCAGATTCTACAGGAATCTGTATTACGGGGAGTCAGTCAAAAGACATACGTATGCCAAGTGGCAGCTGTTCCACGGCAAGGGCGGACTTGGCACCTTCTGCGTCATGCGTGCCATGTCATCCGGCGACCAGCTTGATATAGTAAACAGCATGATCCTCAAACAACCCTACTACAAATCAAATCCGGCCTATGTCTACGGAATAGCCGGAAGCTACAAGGAAGCCCTTGGTCTTATTGTGAAGATCACCGAGGATGCCGTTTCGGCAGGCTACGAGGGGCGGCTTGTGGACTATCTTGAGTCAGTCTCGGAATAATCTTAAGGGTTGGTGTGAAAAATGCTACTGTTAACCGGAATTTTAACTGTTTTAAAGATAATAGGAATTGTGCTGCTGGTGATCCTGGCAGTGATACTTCTTTTACTGCTTCTGGTGCTGTTTGCGCCGATACGATACAAGGCGGATGCTTCGGTACCCCGGTCGGACCTTGACAACTTCGATGTAGAGAAGGTATCCGCGAAGGTAGGATTCTCCTGGCTCTTGTTTGTGATAAGAGGGGGCCTCAATTTCCCGGAGAGCAAGGAATTCACCTTGAGGGTCTTCGGGATAAAGATCCTTCCCAAGAAGGAGAAGCCCGGAGAGGATTCCAAGGATAAGGATAAGGACTCCGAGAAGGATGCCGACAAGGATTCAGCTGACGAATCCGGCAAGGCTGATAAGAAGGAAAAGAAAAAGCGGGGCAAGGATAAGGATTCTGAGAAAGACGATGAAACTGCAAAGCCTGAGGATTCCGGCCTTTCGGAAGAGCATGGCGAGAGTGACAGCTCTTTTGCCCAGGGAAAAGAGGATGAGGAAGGCGCTGCAGAAGACGGCGAGCCGAAGAACATCCTGGACGTCATCTGGAAAGTTATTGACACAATTGATAATATTCTGAAAACACCACTAGATGTGCTTGAAAAATTACAATATACAATATCTAGAGTTTGTGGTAAGATAAGTATGGTTAAATCCACACTTGAAAGTGAGACTTTTGACAGGGCATTTACCCTTGTTAAGAAGAAGCTTCTTAAGATATTGAGGATGATCCTGCCGGATAAATTCAAGGCGGATGTGGTGTTCGGAAGCGTGGATCCCGCTCTTACGGCGGAGCTTATGGGAGTCTACGGAGCGTTTTATCACCTTTTGTATAACAAGGTCTTCTTTGCGCCGGACTTTGAGGAGAAGGTACTTGAGGGTGAGGTCCATATGAAGGGCCACATTACACTGTTTACGATAGTCTGGTCGGCGGCTGTAGTTTACTTAAACCGCGACGTTAAGAGAGTGATCAAACGATTTAAGAAGATAATCAATTCATAATATTCAGGAGGAAGTTATGGCAGAAAGTAATTTTAACGGGGTAGTTGAGTCTTTGCTTACAGGCATGAACTCAATTCTTTCATCTAAGACGGTTGTGGGGGAGCCTACCAAGGTTGGTGATACGATCATTCTTCCCCTTGTAGATGTTTCGTTTGGGGTTGGGGCAGGCTCAACTTCAGCCGATAAAAAGAATGGAGGATGCGGTGGATTCGGTGCCAAGATGTCACCCAGCGCAGTCCTTATTATCAAGAACGGTTCTACCAAGCTTGTAAATATCAAGAACCAGGATGCTGTTACCAAGATCCTTGATCTTGTTCCCGATGTTATGGATAAGTTTTCCTCAAGGAAGGAAGACATGATGGACAGTGACGCGGCAGTAGAGATTGCTTTTCCCGAGGAGAAGAAGGAACAGTGATCCCATTCTTTCCGAAAGGTGGGGGCCCTTATGGAAGAGAGAAGAAATTTAGAAGAGATAATCTTAAACGGCACTGAGGATGAGCTTGCGCAGCTTCGCGTATGGCTTTTCAAGGAGAGCGTAAGGCTGGAGAATCAGGAGAGTGCTCTCTGCGAGAGGTATGCAAGACTGGAAGAGGAAGAGCTGGCCTTCAAGGACAGAATGGATGCGGCTGAGAGGAAGCTTGAGAACGCAACCAAGAAGCTCAACAACGACAAGGCTCTGTTCGATCAGAGACTTAAGATCCTCAACAACGGATTTGATCAGCTCAACGCAGACAAGAAGAAGCTTGAGAGTGAATTCATCAGGCTGGAGAGAGAGAAGGCATTCCAGAGAGAGGATGAATATGATGCTTTGGATCTTCTGTTCAGAGGCGTCAACAGCGCATTGACTCTCAAGAAGAGATACAAGGACCTCATGAAGATGTTCCATCCCGACAACATAAGCGGAGATTCCTACATGGTTCAGCTTATAAACGAGGAGTACAGCGCTTTGTGCAGACAGTATGACATCAGCATGAAGGCGTAAGCTTTTGGGATGCTTTGACAGTAATGTAAATATGTGCTATTGTATTCAAGTCATTGCCGATCCGGTAATGACTTGTGTATGTTTAGTGGGGAAATACATATCTGTTTTATGTCTGGCGTTTCTGCCGGAAATTTCATTGTTTTATTGTTAAAAGAGATTTTGAAGTATTAAAAGTTATTAAAAGTTTATTCTAAAATTTTATTGACACAATCGAACATCTGTTTTATATTATAGATATAGCGAACGGATGTTCTTAAAGGAGGCAGTATGGAAAGAGAAGAAAAACAGAAGGCATTAGACGCGGCCCTTGGACAGATTGAGAAGCAGTTCGGCAAGGGAGCTGTCATGAAGCTTGGAGATTCAGCAGATACCATGAACATTGAGACTATTCCTACAGGTTCGTTGAGTCTTGATATTGCACTTGGCCTTGGAGGCATCCCTAAGGGAAGAATTGTGGAGATCTACGGACCTGAGTCCAGTGGTAAGACCACAGTTACCCTTCATATGATAGCAGAGGTACAGAAGAGAGGCGGAATCGCAGGATTCATTGATGCTGAGCATGCTCTGGACCCTGTATATGCCAAGAACATCGGTGTAGACATCGATAATCTTTACATTTCACAGCCCGACAGCGGTGAGCAGGCTCTTGAGATCACAGAGACCATGGTCCGCTCCGGCGCCATTGATATAGTTGTAGTTGACTCTGTGGCAGCCCTTGTTCCCAAGGCAGAGATCGACGGAGATATGGGTGATTCCCATGTGGGACTTCAGGCAAGACTTATGTCCCAGGCTCTTCGTAAGCTGACAGCTGTTATCAGCAAGTCAAATTGTACAGTAGTATTCATCAACCAGCTTCGTGAGAAGGTCGGTGTTATGTTCGGTAACCCCGAGACCACAACCGGCGGTCGTGCCCTTAAGTTCTATTCATCAGTCCGCATGGATGTGCGTCGTATCGAGGCTATCAAGCAGAATGGAGAGAACATCGGTAACAGAACAAGAGTCAAGGTTGTTAAGAACAAGATCGCTCCGCCCTTCAAGGAGGCAGAGTTTGATATCATGTTCGGTAAGGGTATCTCCATGACCGGTGATATTCTTGACCTGGCAGCTAATGTAGATATCGTCAACAAGAGCGGTGCATGGTATCAGTACGGCGGAGACAAGATCGGACAGGGCCGCGAGAATGCCAAGCTGTTCCTTGAGAATAACCCTGACGTTCGCGCAGAGATCGAGGCTAAGGTTAGAGAACACTTTGGACTTCAGGGAGGCGGCGTTGTAACTACATCAGCTACTGCAGATGCAGCTGAAGGAGAAGAGAAGGCCGGAACCAGGAAGAAAGCGGCTAAGGTGTAATGATTAAAGTATTGAACTGCCAATCTTCACCCCATTGGCTGACAATAAAGTGATAAAATCCCCCGAGAATCATTTATTTTCGGGGGATTTGATTATATGGAGAGAATCTTGGTTTGGATGTTTGAGTGACTTATTCGTTAGATTTTGGGTGAGAGGAACTTGATGGTTTGTTTTGGGGTGAGTGAATATCAGTGGAGGATGATGGAGATATGATGGTTTCGGAACTTCGTGAACTTGATAAGAAGAGAGTCAAGGTATTTCTTGACGGAGAGTTTGCCTTTGCTTTGTACAAGGGAGAACTTAAGGAGTACAAGGTAAGAGAAGGTCAGGAGCTGGACCCGGCCTGCTATCGGCAGATCACAGAGGACCTTCTTCCCAAGCGCTGCAAGCTTCGCGCCATGAACCTCCTTCAGAAGAAGGACTATACCGAGAAGCAACTGAAGGATAAGCTGGTTGAAGGTCTGTATCCTTCAGATGTCATAGACGAAGCAATAAGGTATGTAAAATCCTATAAGTATCTGGACGATGATCGATATGCCAGAGACTATATATCATATCATATGGAGACACGTAGCAGAACCAGAATTATCCAGGACCTTATGGAAAAAGGACTGTTAAAAGACAGTATTTATGACATCATTGAGGAATTATACTCAGAAGATCATGGAGAATTGGAAATTTCTCAGATACGTAAGCTTCTTGATAAGAAAAACTATGATCCGGAGAATGCTGACTATAAAGAAAGGCAAAAGGTGATGTCTTATCTGGTACGCAAGGGATATTCAATGACTCTTATTAAAAAAGCAATGTCTTTTGAAGAATGGGAATGACATGATATAAGTATCCCTGCCGTGGCGGAAAACGCTGTTTTATTTTCAAGCATAAAATGTATTATTGAATAATAATGCATGTTATAATAGATATGTGAAAAACAATTTTCTGAAAAAGAGTCTTATATTTCTGAAAAATGTATTCAGAAAGTTAGGAGTATTGGGCATTCTTCCGTTTATTGTCTGGCCGATATTCTTTCTTTGTGTGATATTTTTTATCTATAGGGCGGAATACAATTTAAGTATCGAGAACATTGAGTATGAAGCCACTCTTGATGCCTACGAAGTAGCGGATGAATTCAGTGATTATCTTAATATATTTGCCATAACCGTGGAAACTGAGGCCAACAGCGCTGAAGATATGTTAAGTCATGGTGATAGCGCAGATGAAATCCAATCTTTCCTTACAGAAGAAACCGAGAAGCTTGATTCGGTAATATCAGGAGATACTAAGGGAATGTACGGCTATGTCCTTAATGAGTTTGTGGATGGCTCAGGATGGGTCCCGGATGCTGATTTTGTTCCTACGGAGAGGATATGGTATAAAGAAGCTGTGAAAGCAGACGGTTCCATGGTGATCGTAGAACCTTATGTAGATGCCAGAACAGGTCAGATGGTTGTTACTGCATCCAAGCTTCTATCGGATAAAAAGAGTGTCCTTGCAATTGATATCTGGCTCAGCAGAATGCAGCAGATGACGGAGGAACTGGCAGGAAGAGATGAGGACAGATATGTGATCATCATAGACCGGGATGGGAATATCATCACCCACTCCAAAGCTGATGAAGTCGGTCTTAACTATCGCGACTCCAAAGACGAGATTAGAAGGCATATCTATGATAAGTGGCGGGATAATGAAGGGAAAGTGTTCAGAGTAGATATAGAGGATGCCGAGTATCTTTTTTATTCTAAGAGCATTTCGGATTCATGGACTGTTATAACCATGAATAGTGCTAAACCTGCTCTGATGGCAATACGAAGACTTACCAGGAATGTTATCATTACTGCTTTTCTGGGGCTTGTTATTGCATATGCGGTGATTACCGCAATCGCCTATCAGAGAGTTAAGATAGCAGACTATGGTGAGAACGTTCAGTCTATCTCGAATATATACAGTACTATGTACAGAATAGATTTAGAAACAAATATCTTTGAGACTGTGGCCTGCAAGGATGCCAATGTTCTCCAGATTGCAGGAGTTTCAGGGGACCATGCCGATAAGATGATTGCTGAAGTACTGGAAAGATTAAGTGACGTAAGCAGTCGCTCGGATATGCTGGAGTTTGTGGACTTTAGTACACTGAATGAGAGAATGGCTAATTCAGATACCATAAGCATGGAGTATCTGAATCACGAGAGTAAATGGTATCGAGCCAGATTTATTGCGTCCGAAAGAAAAGAGGATGGAAGCCTTAAATCAGTGATCTATGCTGCCGAGGAAATCGACAAGGAGAAGAGATCAAGAGAGAAGCTCCATTATATGGCCGAGACAGATGCTCTGACGAAGGTCAGCAATCGCGGAAGCGGAGAGAACAAGATAAGACAGCTTCTTGCTGAAGAAGAGAGTGGAATGTTCCTCCTTTTTGATGTGGATCGTTTCAAGAGCATCAATGACGAATTCGGTCATGGAGTAGGAGACAGAGTTCTTGTGGCGATTGGTGAGTGCATGCATAAAGCATTCAGAGAAAAGGACATTGTCCTTCGCCTTGGGGGCGATGAATTTGCGGCTTTTACACCGGGAGTATGTAATAAAGACTCCGGAGATCCTGTTGTTCAGAGGCTTATGTCCTGCATAGACAGTATAGATTTACCTGAATTGAAGGGACGTAAGGTTGAGATAAGCGTGGGAGTGGCATTCTACCTTCCCGATGATTCTTTCTCTTTCGATGAACTGTATAAGCGCGCGGATCATTGCACCTATATCAGCAAGAAAACGGAAGGAAGTCATGTGACATACTATGGTGAGGAAATGTGAGAAGAATGGATTTGTTTCTTCTGATGTGGGTAAATGAAGCATCTTTGAAGAAAACTAGAGAGAAACAAAGATCCGGGCCATCGGCGTAAGCCGATGGCTTTTTCTATGCCCCGGAAAATCTCTCCAAATTCTAAAGAAAAAAATAAACAAAACGTGAAATATTGTTTTGCTATAGTGAATAAATATACGCAATATTATTTCAAGCTAAAATGACGAATATAAGCCCTTTGTAGCTATATTGTCAGATAATAGGACTCTTTTACAGATAATAGGTAAGACAAATTGGACGCAATATTTATGCATATCATACATAGATAATTATAAAATTTCTATAAACTTTTCGCATTTTGCTCAATTGATTTATAGGGTAACAGTCTGCTAAATTTAACGTTGGTAATTAGTTTTGGGGATTGGGGAATTTTCGGTTTTCGGAGTTTTGTAGTATGAATCGTACTAATTTTAGAGCTTCATTTGACATAATACATATTCTGATGGATGCTACGGTCTGCGTAGCTTCTTTCCTGATAGCGTTTTCCATATGGGGACCTAAGACCTACGGATTACAGGATTGGAAAGGGTTCCTTTCTATCTATTTTGTCTGCATCTTTAATTTCCTTACCATCAACAGAACACTGAGAGTGTATGACAATACGGTTTTCTTTTATAAAGACAGGATCATCAGAAGAGTAACAGCTTCTTTTATAATTGCTTTTTTGTGCGGTCATATCATCTATGTGAATACAATGCATTCTTCTTTTGCATCCGGTTTTATTTTCTGGCTTTTAGGAATCACGTATTTCTTTCTGATCATAGAGATACTTATTTTTAAGGATCTGATCGACAGGATAATTAATAGAAAGCATGTTCCTCGTGTTGTATATGTGGGAAGCAAGAATTCCTATAACAAGTTCAGATATTTCCTTGAAAAGACATCACTCATAGTCAATGAAATCGGATATGTAAACATCGATGAGGATGACTCAGGAATTGAATATATCGGCAAACTGACGGATCTGGAGAAGATAATCAGGAAATACACTATCGATCAGGTATTTATCCTGCAGAAGAGAGATATGGATATGGTCACTCTTCAGTTCTATATCGACAGATGTATAGAAATGGGTATCACCTGCAGGGTGATCGTTGACACCTTCAGACGCCGCAAGGCTTTCTCATACGTTAGCAGCGTTGGAACCTATCCTATGGTGACCTTCCACACCGTCATCATGAACATGAGGGAGAGATTATTAAAAAGAGCTTTCGACATTGTCTTTTCGCTTGTGGCGATCGTACTTACATCTCCGGTTATGATCATCACGGCCATTGCTATTAAGCTGGATTCCAAAGGACCTGCATTTTTTAAGCAGGTGAGAGTAGGTAAGAACGGAAGACACTTTAAAATCTGGAAGTTCAGAAGCATGTGCACCAATGCTGAGGAGATGAAGGCAGATCTGGAAGAACTTAATGAAGTTCAGGATGGAATGATGTTCAAGATCAAGGATGATCCCAGGATAACAAGGGTCGGTAAATTCATCAGGAAGACCAGTATAGATGAGCTTCCGCAGTTCTTTAACGTTCTGGCAGGTTCAATGTCTATCGTAGGAACAAGGCCACCTACAATAGAGGAGGTTTCCAAGTATACGGCAGGCCAGTGGAGGAGAATCAGCATTAAGCCCGGAATCACAGGAATGTGGCAGGTGAATGGAAGAAGTTCTATCACAGATTTTGACAGGGTAGTTGAACTTGATACTCAGTACATAGACGAATGGAGCGTATGGCTGGATATCAAAATAATTCTTAAGACAGTATTGGCGGTATTGACACGTAAGAATTCATATTAATTATTGGGGATTAACTATGAAAATAGCAATGATTGGGCACAAAAGAATACCCTCCAGGGAGGGAGGTATTGAGATAGTTGTTGAGGAACTGTCAACACGTCTCATACAGATGGGGCATTCGGTAACTGCATATAATCGTATGGGACGCCATGTCTCTGATAAGAATGCGGATTTGGAGGCCCACAAGCTTAAAAACTACAAGGGGATAAGGATTGTTCATGTTCCTACACCGCAGAACAAGGCTATGAATGCAATCGTGTATTCGTTTTTTGCCACAGTAAGGGCTGTTTTTGGCAACTACGATGTTATCCATTTTCATGCGGAGGGTCCGTGCCTGATGCTTCCGATTCCGCACATGCTCGGAATAAGGACCATCGCTACAATTCACGGTCTTGACTGGCAGAGATCCAAGTGGGGCGGGTTTGCCACCAAGATCCTTAAGCTTGGAGAGAAGATGGCTGCAAGATATGCGGATGAGATCATAGTTCTTTCCCTTAACGTCCAGCAGTATTTCAAGGACACCTATAACAGAGAGACAATATATATTCCAAACGGAGTTACAAGCACAGAGTTCAGAGAGCCGGATATCATTACCAAGAAATTCGGCCTGGAGAAAGATAAATACATCTTATATCTTGGTCGTATCGTTCCGGAGAAGGGCATCATATATCTGCTGGAAGCCTTCTCTAAGGTAAAGACAGACATGAAGCTTGTAATCGCCGGAGGCTCCAGCCATACAGATGACTACTGGAATGAGGTAAAAAAGCTGACGAAAGAAGATCCAAGGGTTATTCTTACCGGCTTTGTACAGGGTAATCTTTTCTCCGAACTATATAGCAATACATATATGTATGTACTTCCAAGTGATCTTGAGGGAATGCCCATCAGTCTGCTGGAGGCCATGAGCTTTGGCAGGAAGTGCCTTGTAAGTGATATCCCTGAGAACAAGGAAGCCTGCGGGGACCACGCATTGTACTTCCAGAAATCAAATGTTGAAGACCTTAGGGAAAAACTGGAAATAGCCATCAATAATCCTTCAACCTTCAAGAGTGACTATGAGATCATGAACTACTGTTATAAGAGGTTCAACTGGAACGAGGTCACCAGCGCGAGTGTAAAGCTTTATATAGATGCGATGTTGAATGTTGAGAGAATCAACAAGGTTTAATTATAGATGGATGATAATAGCAACTTACAGGTGCTGGCACAGATTTTTGCTAAGGAGACAGAGGGCATAAGGCTTGAAAATATGCTGATCCTCTTTATTCTGGCAGCGGCCGCGGTTTGCTTTGGTGGATGGATAGCCGGAAGGAAGAGAGAAGTAAAGTGCAAGAGAATGATACATATGTATCTGTTCCTGGTGTATATGGGCTTTCTGTTCACCATAACTATATTCAGGAGGCCTATCGGGTCAAGAGAAGGAATTGTACATCTTTTCATTAACCTTGGCTTTGGCCTCAGGAGCGGACGCCCTTCACTGAAAATCAGTGCCTACAGCATATTTAATATATTGCTCTTTGTTCCATTCGGAGTTCTTGCAAGTATTGCGATTAGGAATAAGAGCAGGGCTAGAGGAATTCTTGTATCAACAGCAATTGGGTTTGCCTTAAGCCTTACAATCGAGTGCATACAGCTTGCCACGGGAAGAGGAATGTTTGAAACGACAGACCTTCTCACCAATACAGCCGGAAGCCTGATAGGAGCACTGATTACTGTGGCTCTTAATGCACTATTTAGAAGTAAACACGGAGACATTCATGAAAGTATTAATGGTTAACAAGTTTTTGTATCCCAACGGAGGATCGGAGACATACATATTCAAACTTGGAGATGCTCTGAAAGCAAAAGGGCATGAGGTTCAGTACTTCGGTATGGAACACGAGGGCAGGTGCGTTGGCAACAATGTAAACGCCTACACCTCAGATATGGATTTCCATAACGCAAGTAAGCTTGAGAAGATGACCTATCCTATTAAGACCATCTATTCCAGGGAAGCAAGACAGAAAATAAGACTTGTACTTGATGACTTTCAGCCTGATGTGGTTCACCTTAACAATTTCAACTATCAGCTGACTCCATCCATTATCCTTGAAATCGTGGCCTGGAGAAAAGAGACAGGTAATAAATGCAAGATTGTATTTACGGCCCATGATTATCAATTGGTTTGTCCCAATCATATGTGCAACAATCCGGGAACCGGTGAGAATTGCGAAAAATGTCTCACCGGCAGTTTTATGAATTGCACTAAGGGAAAATGCATTCATGGCAGCACAGCAAAGAGTTTCATAGGAACTTTGGAAGCTTCCTTCTGGAAGATGAAGGGAACATACAAGTACATCGATACTTTCATCTGCTGCAGCAATTTCATGAAGACCAAGCTGGACACTAATCCACTCTTTGCAAAAAAGACTGTGGCTCTTCACAACTTCATAGATGAGATTCCATGGGTGGAAGTTCCCAAGGAAGATTACATACTTTACTTCGGAAGATTCTCAGAGGAGAAGGGTGTAAGAACCCTTATAGAAGCGGCTAAGAGGCTTCCAGAGGTAAACTTCGTGTTTGCCGGAAAGGGGCCTTTGGAGAGTTTGCTTGATGGCATAGATAACATAAATAATGTTGGATTTAAGAGCGGAGAGGAGCTTGCTGATCTGGTAAGAAAAGCGAAGGCTTCAGTATATCCTTCCGAGTGGTATGAGAACTGTCCGTTCTCGGTAATGGAATCCCAGCTCTACGGAACTCCGGTTATCGGAGCTGATATTGGTGGCATTCCTGAGCTTATCAAGAATGGTAAGACCGGAACATTGTTTAAGGCCGGAGATGTGGATGCACTTTGCGACGAGATACACAAGCTTTGGCAGGATGATAATAAAGCGAACTCCATGCATGAAGCATGCAGGGAGCTGAGCTTTGATACGATAGATGAGTATTTGGAAAAAATAATGATTCTATACAATAATTAAGGATGCTATAGAAATGCTTGATTTAAACAAAAGAATATCGTGGGTAGATATAGGGAAATACATCTGTATCATATTTATACTCATGATACATTTAGATAGTAATACAAAGGTACTGGAGGCTTTATATAGTCCGTTTTGTCTTAATCTTTTTCTGTTTTTGGCCGGATATGTGTATAAACACCCTTCTTCTTTTGAGATACATATAAAGAAGAAAATCAAAGGATTGTTTATTCCGTGGCTTGTTTTGAGTAATCTCAACATTCTGATGTCAGTTATTTTTTCTTTTACGAGGAACCGAGATTATAAGACTGAATTTATTATGAATTTAATCCAGATTCGGGAAAAGGGAGATGGGATATGGTTTGTAGCAGCGTTATTTGTTGCTTTTATTCCGTTTTATCTGATCAATAAGATTCAGGATAGTAAAAAGAGACTCTTTGTTTTTGTAGGTATTGCAATACTTTGTGAAGCTTATATTTTGTTTTTTCCGCAAGATGTTTTTCCTTGGGGGAACAATTATCTTCCCTGGCATATAGAGTACATAGGCCATGCGATGTTCTGGATGGCAATGGGGTACTATTTTAAAAATGAATGGGAAAAAGAATTTGATCAGCATAATAATGTGAGATTTAGGATTATTTCAGGTTTAGTTTACCTGTTAACTATATATTTTTCATATTATTCAGGAACATGGATTACCAATTTACTATTTAATTATGCTAGTCGATTTGCAGGTGTTATCTTTATTATTTCATTATGTAAAGTAATGAAAACAAATCGTTACATTTCATATGTAGGAGCAAATACCCTGGTATATTTCGCCTTTCATGGAAAGGTATATACCGTGATACAAAAAGTTCTTGAATCAAAATGTGCATATTATTACAACCTTTGTTTGAGCGATATATTATTGTCCAGCGTTATTGCTATAATGATGGCACTTTTGATGTCAATAATTCTTATCATTCCGGCATATATAATTAATAGGTGGTTCCCTTGGATGATAGGTAGAGCAAAATGAAAAATAATTAATGGAGAGATAGAAAAATGTCAGAGAAGAAACTAAATGGAACAGTGATTGTAACATACAGATGTAATGCGCGTTGCTCAATGTGCAACAGATACAAGGCTCCCAGTAAGCCTGAGGAAGAAATTACAATCGAGACTATCAAAAAGCTTCCTAAGATGTACTTTACTAATATTACGGGTGGAGAGCCTTTCATCAGAACAGATATTAAGGATATTGTAAGAGAACTTTACAAGAAATCAGATCGTATAGTTATCTCAACAAACGGATTCTTCACAGACAGAATTGTAGATCTTTGTAAGGAGTTCCCTCAGATTGGTATCAGAATCTCTATCGAGGGGCTTGAAGATACAAACAATGAGATTAGAGGCCTTGAGAATGGTTATCAGAGGGGCTACCAGACTCTGAAGAAACTTCGTGAAATGGGCATGACCGATGTTGGATTCGGTATGACAGTTCAGGATAAGAACGCTCCTGATCTTGTTCCACTTTACAAGCTCTCAGATGAGATGGGAATGGAGTTTGCAACAGCATCACTTCATAACAGTTTCTATTTTGTTGAGGCTAAGAATATTATCAAAGATCGTCCTATGGTAGCTAAGAACTTCGAGAACCTTGTAAACGAGCTTCTTGCAAGTAAGAGCCCCAAGAAGTGGTTTAGGGCATATTTCAATCACGGCCTTATCAACTATATTTACGGACAGAAGAGACTTCTTCCCTGCGATATGTCTTTTGACACATTTTTCATTGATCCTTATGGCGATGTAATGCCTTGTAATGGAACCAAGGATAAAGAGGTTATGGGGAACCTCAATGAGCAGTCATGGGATGAACTCTGGAACTCACCTGAGGCAGAAGCAGTTCGTAAGAAGGTTCGCTGCTGTGACAGAGATTGCTGGATGATTGGTTCAGTTTCACCTGCAATGCATAAATATATCTGGGTTCCTATGTGGTGGGTAATCCGTCACAAGCTTAAGTTCTGGACAAAGAAGAAGTACAGCATGTATGAGAACAAGATTGTACGAGATCTTCGCGATGGTAAGGTTACCAAGGAAGAACTTGATAAGTGCAGCACATGCGATATGTGTGCAACAGTAAATAACGGACTTTCAGCAGCTTCTATGGAGCAGCTTAAAGATAAGACCGGAGAAGAGATTGTTGATGCAGATATCGCTGCACAGATGAGTAAGTAATAGAAGAGTAGGTTGATTGTATATATGAAGAGTAATAGGGAAAACTGGGTTGATATTGTTAAAGCAATGGCATGTGTTTTGGTAGCTTTAGGGCATTTTTCTCAATCCATGATTAAAGGGGGTATAGCGACAGAAAGCCCCTTATATAGCTGGTTCCAAATGACTATATACCTATTTCATGTTCAACTGTTTTTTGTATGTAGTGGATATCTGTTTCAAAAGTATTCAAAAGTCAATAGTTTCAATTCCTGGGGAAGTAATATTGTTAAGAAATTTATCGTATTAGGTGTACCGTATTTTGTGTTCTCCACAATAACCTGGACATTGAAACGAGTTTTTTCAGCTGAGGTTAACAGCAAGACTGAAGGCTTGATCGAAGTGTTGTTCATAAAACCTATCGCCCCATACTGGTATCTTTTTGTGCTGTTTTTTATTTTTTGTATTACATTTACAGCATCAAAAAAGCATCAAATGTTTCTTCTATTTATTATCAGTATGCTATTGAAAGTTCTGATAATGCTAAATATAAACACTGGTATTTACGCTATTGATCAAACAGCCAAAAACTGGGTATGGTTTGTAATTGGAATGATGATTGCCTATGGTATGATTCCTATGTGCAATGTTATGGTAGGGATTGTGCTATTTTGCACTTTCTTGGTAGGAACTGTTTTAAATACTTATTCAATCGGTTCATCTGTTTTTGGTTATAGTTTTTTATTAGGAATACTGGCTTGTTATTCGGTTATTAGTATAGTTAAATCCGTAACAGAAAAAAAGGAATTTAAGATATTTGAAAGTTTTAGCAAATACACAATGCCAATATTCTTGATGCATACAATTTTTGCTGCTCCATTAAGAAGCGTTTTGTTGAAAATTGGAATAAAGGGGCTGGTAATACATTCAATTCTGGGATTACTGATCAGCTTTACGGGTCCCATTATTGCAATGATTGTGTTAAATAAACTGAAACCATTGGATTTTATTATTTATCCTGGCAGGTATATTCGTTTTCAGCAATCCAAAGCTTGAAATTGAGGAAGTATAATGTTTGGAATATTACTTGGCAAAAAAGAATATCACATAGATGTAAGTACGCTAGCTTTTATTGACATTGCGTTTATTATTCTTAGCGCGGGCACCAAATGGGGCTATATATTTAGACCCTATGCTTGTTATGGCCTCATTATTCTGGCAATGATTAATATAGCTATTACAAGGAGAGTGAACTTATCAAAGATAACGCTATTTTATTCAGTTCTTTTGATTATGATGCTGATAAATTGTTACTTTTCATATGACAGGCTTGTTTCTTTTAACTTTTTTGTTGAGTACTTAAGTGTTTTTTTATTTTGCATTACTACAGATCTTTCAAATTTTGACAGCAGATTGTTTAAAGTAATAGATGTTCTGACAATTGTTGTGGCTATAAGCATCATAATATCTGTACCAAACCCAGCTGCTTTTGCTAGAGTTTTCCAATTTATGCTTGGTGATGTTAGCACGTTTATATCGCGAGGTAACAACGGTCAGTATTCTGGATTTGCTAAAGAAATAGCAGAAGCTGCTGTTTTGATGAATTATGGTCTGGCTGTTCAATGGGCTGAGGCTTTTACTAAAGGAATCCATAAGAAAAATGTTATTAAAATGATAGTTTTGTTTATTGGATTACTTTTGACAACAAAACGAACTCTTTTAGTTGTTGCAATTGTTGCGCCACTTCTCTTTTTCTTTTTATCGAGAATACAGATAACAACAAAAGTGAAAGCGTTTATAGCGATTGTTTTTGTCGGTGTTATAGCGTATATTATCGTATCAAATGTTCCTGCTTTAAGCACTGTTATTGGTAGATTCCAGGATTTGGACACAGATGAAAGCCATGGAGGAAGAGAGATACTTTGGACATATAGTAGGATGATGTTTGATAGCAATCCTACATGGGGAATTGGTTATGGAACATTTAACTCATTTTTCAACACAAACTATGGAAATGAAATTATAAAAATGAACTGGATTGCTTATGGGCATAACATTTACCTTGAGGCGTTAGGGGAAATTGGAATTGTTGGAACTATTCTTTTCTTTATGCCTGTAATGGCTGCAGTGATTATTGGAATCTATGAGATAAGAACTGGCCATGAACAGCAACGTAAGTATCGTTTCTTTTTTTGGACCTATGTAATCATCATGTATATAATATATGGCTATTCAGGGAATTGTATTTATTATATACAGCAGCTTGTAATGTTTGTTCTTGCTGTGTCGAGGATTTTTAGAAATAAAGAAGCTAGTGTGTTGGAATAAAACTAGTGAACAATCATAGATTAGATGGAGTATGGAAATGAAGAAAAACCTGATATTAGCTGATTGTGATCATTCAGAATTAGAATCATTTATTGATGGAATTCGGTATGAAGGAATAGAAATATACTGTTATTCAGTTATTTCAAATGGTGGACGAGAAAAACCGTTCAGTAATTTTGTGAGATATAGTAAGTATTTTCTTACTCCTTTAAAAGTATTTATAAAACGGAAACAATATGGCTGTTTGGTTGGATGGCAGCAGTTTTATGCACTTATCTTTTGCTTTTGGAGTCAACTCTTCCATGTGAAAAAGGTTAACAAGGTTATTGCTTTGAATTTTACATATAAACGTAAGCATGGCTTATGTGGAGTTGTGTACGAATGGTTTATGAAGAAGTGCGTGTGCAACAATTACTTAGACTATATGCATGTTCCTTCATATGAATATGCGGATATTTTTTCTAAGGAATTTGGAATCAGTAGAGACAAGTTTATCGTAACTGCATTTGGAGTTGATGATAATAGAGATATATACAGTCGATTGGAAAAACCTGGGCAGGCTCCTAAAGAAGGTTATGCATTAGCTATTGGTCGTTCAAACAGGGACTATGATTATCTAATAAGGACCTGGGAGCAGATAGATTATAACCTGGTTATTATTTCAGATGAGTATATTAGATCAGATTTGCCTGATAATATCACTTTGATTAACGATGTAAGTGGTGATGCACAGTATCCATGGATTGCAAATTGCAATTTTATGATAATACCAATCAAAGATACAAGTATCTGCTCTGGAGATACTGTACTGTTGACTGCAATGTCGTTGGAAAAAACAATTTTTGTTACAAGTCCTAGTACCTTAGCAGAAATGTATGTTGAGAATGGAGTAAATGCTATTTTCATATCTAAGGATGAAGAGGAATCTCGAAAGACGTTACAAAAATATATAAATAATGGTATGGCTAATGATATTGGTATATTGGCTAGAAAAACCTTCCTTGAAAAGTATTCCCGATATGCTATGGGCAGAAGGGTGGCAAGCTTCCTTAAGTGATATTGGAAGTTAGGAGAAAGAAAAGTTATGGCACAAAACAAGTTGATTTCAGTAATTGTACCGGTATACAATGCTGGACGATATCTGGATAGAAGCATAGAAAGTCTTCTTGAGCAGACATACAAAAACATAGAGATCATTATGGTTAATGATTCATCAACAGATAATAGTGAAACAATAATAAGAAAGTATGCGGAGCTTGATTCAAGAATTGTTCTTCTGAATAAGAATAATGAAGGCGCAGGTGCGGCTAGAAATTACGGTATAAGCCATGCTAATGGTGAACTGATAGCATTCTGCGATGCTGACGATTTTGTTGAACATGACATGTATGAGAAACTTTTGGATGCAATGCAGGCAAAGAATTATGATATAGCATGTTGTTTGAATACTAATGAAAATACCAACGTTAATATTACAGGCGAAACCAAAGAGTTTTATGGCGATGATTTATGGAACTTGATGATTGGGCAGATAGGAACAAAACCTTCTGATGCAAGTGATATAGTATATGGTTCGGGAGTTTGGCAATGTCTTTTTAGGAAACAGATTATTCTTGACAATGGGATAAGCTTTAAATCTGAGCGTGAGATTGCCTCTGAAGATCTGCTGTTCAATATTGAATATATAAGTAAGTGTAAAAATGCTGTTTATCTACAGGATGAGCTATACCATCATTGTGATAATTTTACATCTATGTCTCATGGAAGACATTACTATAAGATAGAAAACGAATTTCGTTTATTTGAAGCATTGGAGGACTTTTTAAACAGTAGCAATAAGACAGAGTATAGTCTGGAAATGCAGCGTTTTTTGATTAAAAGAATCAGAAATCAAATTATCAGTATTTCTAAAGGAGCGACTATCCAAACTATAATAAGTGACCTTTTGTTAATTAGAAAGGTTCTGAACAATAGAATGTTCAGAGATAATATAGACGACTATCCTGGATATTTGCTTCCAATTAAGCAACGTATAATGTTTTATTGCATGAAACTAAGATTATCTATTTTGTGCTTCGTTTTGTGTTTGGCATCGTAAATAAACAGATGGAAGAGAAAATGAATATCATAGACTACGTTTATAACAATGGAAATAAAACTGAGTGCTGTGGATGTACAGCTTGCATGGAAGTATGTCCCAAAGATGCAATTACAATGAAGCCGGATGAAAAAGGATATTTTTATCCGGCAATTGATAAAGAATTATGCATCGATTGCGGATTATGCGGTAGGACCTGTGGTTTTGTTAAAGAAGATCAAAAAACTGGCAGTGAAAAGCCTTTAAAAGCAATTGGATTAAAACATAAAAACAAATATGTTCGTCAAAAGAGCCGTTCAGGTGGAGCATTTACAGTAATTACAGATTATGTGCTGGAAAATGGCGGATGCATATTCGGTGTTGTTTTAGATAATGATAATGTTGTGAGGCATATTTTGGCTGAGGACAGTAAAACACGTGATAAAATGCGTGGATCCAAATATGTTCAAAGTGATATGAATCACTGCTTCAGAAAAGCAAAAGAGCAATTGGACAATGGAAGACTTGTGGCTTTTTCGGGTACAGCCTGTCAGATTGACGGCCTAAAATCTTATTTGAGGAAGGATTATGAGAACTTAATCACAATTGATATTGTTTGTCATGGTGTACCTAGCCCAAAACTATGGAAAGATTATCTAGACTACATTAACAAGAGATACAAGAGAGGAATTACTGATTTCGATTTTAGAGATAAGAGTATTCTTGGATGGGACATGCACTTGGAAAGCTTTAAAGTAAATAAAAAGAAAATTGTTGCTCGAGACTATTCAAGACTTTTCCAAAAGAATCTAAATCTGCGTGAATCATGCTTTAATTGCAAATATTGTTCTTTAAATCGAGTTGCTGATTTTACTCTTGCTGATTTTTGGGGAGTAGATGCTTTCAGGAAAGGTTTTAACGATAATAAAGGTATCTCACTCCTTTTTGTTAATACCCAGAAAGCTATACAAATATATAAAAATGCCGGATTTGATACAGAAGTAGAATTATTTGAATGTGAAAACTATAATTTTTCGCAGCCAAATTTAAAAGCACCAACTCAGAAGCCAGAAAACTATGATCAATTCTGGGAGGATTATACTGAAAAAGGCTTTGAGCATATTGTTAATCATAATGTGAAAAATGGATTTATTGATAACTTGAAGTTTAAAAAGAGTCTTGCAATCATATATTTTAAAAGAAAAGTGCTGAAAAAATGAAAAAAATAGGAATGCTAACTTTTCACAATGCCATGAGTTATGGAGCGGTGCTTCAAGCTTATGGGTTGGAGAAGACAATTGAAGATTTAGGATTTGATCCTGAAATAATAAACTATATGTGTGAAGATATATATAATGCACATGTTCGTATTATCCCCAAGACAAAAAATATAAAATTCAACATAAAAATGATGTTGATGGGAAGAAAGAGATTTATTTGGAGAAATAAGCTTAGGGGGTTTAGAAATCAATATTTAATTGAAAGCAATCCGGTTAAAGCTAAGGATTTAGAAGAATTGGGAAATAAATATGATGTAGTCATTTCCGGAAGCGATCAGGTGTTTAATGATGTTTGCACAAAATTTGATCCGGTTTATTTTTTGAATTTTGTCAATGACGATAAGAAGTATTCTTATGCTGCAAGCTTTGGCTTTACTGAAATTCCTAAGGAGCTTAAGAATCAATACAAAGAACGATTACAAGGATTTCAGGAACTGTCCGTCAGAGAAGAAAGTGGATGTAAAATTGTCAAAGAACTTTTGGGGAAAGATGCGAAATGCCATATAGACCCTACTTTTCTATTGAAAGTATCTGATTGGGATAGAATCGAAACTCATGACGATAGGAAACCATATATTCTTGTTTTTAATGTATTAAAACCTAGGCATTTATTGGACTATGCGGTAAAACTGGGCGAAGCTAAAGGGCTGGACGTATTGTACTTGGAAAACTATGCGTTTCCTCCACGAAAAGGTGTAAAGTACATAGGGCCAGTTGGACCTGATGGATTTGTGGGGCTCATTAAAAACGCTGAATACGTTATTACCAATTCTTTTCACGGAATGGCTTTTTCGATTATTTATCAAAAGAAATTTGCAATGGAACTGGATACCAGTGGATCTAGAAACATAAGATCAGAAGGGTTACTGAAAAAACTGGGTCTAATTAATACTGAGATAATAGATGGAGAATTAGATATAGACTCCATAAAATATGATTGGGATTATGCGAATCATGTTATAGAGGAAGAACGCATAAAAGCCAGGAGTTATTTGAAAGGAATATGCGAAAATAATGCTTAGCAGTAAAATTGAAAAGATAAAATCCTCTGAGGCTATAAAAAATGTTTCAAAAATTACTGGCGGAACAATGCTTGGGCAGATAATATCATTTATTGTTGTTCCAATCTACACTAGACTGTATGGCGCCTCCATAATGGGAACATGGGCATTATTTGCCTCTATTGCGAATATTATAGTCACTTTTTCAGATATGGGATTGAAAAACGCAATTATGATGGAAGAGGACGAAAAAGATACAATTGAGTTATATACTGTCATAACAACAATGACACTAATGATAAGTGGTATAGCTAGCTTGATAGTTTTTATTTATTACAGTATTAACCCCAAGGAAGGTGGGTTGAAATCATGGATGATCGCTATATTTGTATTTGTTCTTGCAATCACTCTCCAGCAAACACAAACATGTTATACATGGTTAAATAAAAAGTCAGACTATTCTATTCTGATGAAAAACCCTGTCGTAAATAATGTTTCTGCAGCAATAATAATCATATTATTGGGAGTTTTAGGCTTTAAGAGTTATGGTTATTATTTAGGTACTATGGCTGGGCAAATTATTACTCTTATACATATGAGAATTCATTTGCCAAATCGCTTTTTGAATTTTAATTATAATTCATATAAAAAAGTATTTAAACGCCAGCAGCACTTTATTATTTACCAATTACCTGCAAATGTTTTAGCACAGGTAAAAGAGCAAATCCCAACTTTTTTAATTAATGGATTTTTTGGCGCAGAGATGCTGGGATACTATTCTATTTCAATGAGATATCTAAAAATGCCAATATCACTTTTGGCCCAGTCGATTGGAAGAGTATATTATCAAACAACTTCAGATATGAAGCGAAAAGGTCAATCATTACTTAGCATCGGACAATATTCATTAAAAAATATAAGTAGAGCTATGAAACTTGCCTGTATTCCAATGATTCTGATTATATCTGTTGGAGATATTGCATGTGAAATACTCTTCGGATCCGGATATAGTGTGGCTGGAGACATCATGCGAATAGCAGCATTCAATAGCTTCTTTCTTTTTATAGCAACGGCGACTAGTGGTTTAGTAATCGTAATTGACAAGCAAAAGTACATGCTTTGGTGTGCTATTGGACAAATGGCTGGCTACATCTTTGGAATTAGTTTTGGTTACTATGCATATGGAAGCATATACATTAGCTGCCTTGCTATGACAATCACTTTTGTATTGTTGCAAATTGTTTATTTTTCTTTTTTGTTTAATGCGACTGGTGTAAATTGGAAAACATATGTCTTTAATGTATTTAAGCAAATAATAATAATAGTTTTAGGTGCTGGTGTAATTAGATTAGGCTGTTTTGCGATAGGAATAGTACAAACAATGTGAGGTTAAAATGTCAATTAGAATATCTGTTATTACTCCGACATATAACAGGGCAACTGTGTTGTATAGAGTATATGAAAGCTTGAAGGCACAAACATATAAAGATTTTGAATGGATAGTGATTGATGATGGATCAGTAGATGATACTCGTACTGTTGTAGAAGAGTATATAAAGGAAAATCTGTTTCCCATTAGATATTTTTATCAGGAGAATAATGGTAAACATATTGCTTTAAATGAAGGCTGCAAGAAGGCTTTGGGCGAGATGATCGTAATTGCTGATTCTGATGATTCTTTCACGGGTAATGCATTTGAAGTTATGCTGAAATACTGGGATGAAATCCCTGATGAAGATAAAAAGAATTATCGAGGTATTACCTGCAGATGCTATGATCCTGCAGATAACAGTGAAATTGGATTCATAACTAATGACAAATATTTGGACCTTTTGGGATTAGATGCAACCTATAAATATAAAATCAATTTTGAAATGTGGGGAATCAACAGAAGAGATCTGATGCTTAAATTCCCATTCCCAGATATTCGTCGTACAGATAAAGGTGGATTGCACTTTTTCCCTGAGACAGTTATCTGGGATAACATGGGTAGAAACTATAAAGTTAGATATATTAACGAGTGTCTTAGAGCATACTACAAGGACCAGGATAATGCTACAACTAATGTAAATAATAGAAGATCCCAAGAAAATATTTATTTATGGGAACACTTAATTAACGATGTTCTTGATTATTTTTGGTATAGCCCAATGAGATTTATCAAAGCATTTGTTGGTATTACTATGGATGGTTTACTGAATGGAGAATCATATTTTGACATAGTTAAAAGGGGAAAGAATGCAGCGCGTAGAGTAGGGATTATGATGTTTTCTCCTTTCGGTTTTGTTTTGTTTTTAAAGCATAGGAAAAAGTGTATATGAGAATAGGTATTATTACATTTCATAGAGCGGTTAATTACGGTGCAATATTACAGACATATGCATTACAGGAAACGCTCAAGAAATATTCTAATAAAGTTGAAATAGTAGATTATAGATGTAAAGTAATTGAAGAAGGCGTAAGTCCTTTTGAGGGTTTTAGAAAAAAAATCGGTTTTTCAAATTCTATAAAAAAGATGATATTTAGAGTGGTAAAGAATAGGAAGTTTGATGGTTTTTCACATAAATATCTATCAATGTCTGAGAAGTGCAAAGAGAAAAGAGATTTAGAGAAAATTGAGAACAAGTATGATGCGTTAATCACTGGAAGCGACCAGGTATGGAATTATGGTTGTTCTGGATCTGATGAAGCATATTTTCTTGACTTTGTAAAAAAGGCTAAAAAGTATTCTTATGCTGCTAGCTTTGGCTATGATGTTCTGCCAGCAACCGATCCATTTAACTATGAGGAATTGCTGTCAGATTTTAATGGATTATCTGTCAGAGAAAAGTCAGCAGTTGAAATAGTAAAAGAAAAAACTGGGAAAACTGCGATTGTTACATTAGACCCGACGCTTCTGCTTGAATCTAATGATTGGGATAAGCTTGTGAATGATAAGCGACCTATTAAGGAGAAATATCTTTTCCTTTATTATATTCGAGAACCAAAGGATCTTTTAAAATATGCTGAAAAGGTTGCCAAAGAGAAAAATTTAAAGATTATAAGTGCCAAAAGCAGTAAAGAATTTTTGCTTAAGTGTTCACCAAAAGATTTTTTGTCTTGGATATACTATTCAGAATGCTTTGTTACAAATTCATTCCATGGGACTGTGTTTTCAATTCTATTCCATAAGAAATTTGCAGTTGAACTTGATAATGGAAAGTCAACTAACAACAGATCTAAAGAATTGATGGAATTACTTGGAATCTCAGGTAGAGAACTTGATATAAGTAATACTAAAAAAATATGGGATAATGTGGACTATCAAGCTATTGATGAAAGGCTTAGTTCTGAAAGAGCTGCGTCTTTATCATATTTGGAAAATATTTCTGAAGGGAGAGATGTAATATGAGTATCCTGAATCCTTCAGAATGTTCTGGGTGTATGGCATGTTATAATATTTGCCCAGTAGACGCAATAATTATAAAGTCTGATTTAAAGGGATTTTATTATCCAGAAATAAATGATGATATTTGCCTTCATTGCAATAAGTGTACTAATACATGCCCTTTACTTCATGTTGATAATGTTGATTTCCATTCTCCTATTACTAGCTACATAGGAAAGAACAGTGATGAAATGAGAAAGAAAAGTTCCTCAGGTGGAATTTTCAGCTTATTGTCTGATCAAACGTTGAAAAATAATGGAGTCGTTTACGGCGCAAAATTTAACAGTGATTTAAATGTTGAACACGGTAAAGCAAAAACCATAGAGGAAAGAGATGAATTTTGTGGTTCTAAATACATACAAAGTAATATAGGCAATGCTTTTAGAAGCGTAAAAGAAGAATTAGAGAAAGATAATAATGTATTTTTCTCTGGATCTGCATGTCAAGTGGCTGGGCTACTTAGATACTTAGAGATTGAGAGATGTAATACGGATAAACTTGTGACTCAGGACTTTGTTTGTCATGGTGTAGGAAGCCCTTCCTTTTTCCATGATTATTTGGCGGAATTTGAAAAGAAATACAAAGCAAAAGTAATAAAAGTAAATTTTAGAGGAAAGCCTAAAAAAGGAAAACTCTCTAATACAATTATTGATTTTGATAATGGAAAACACTATATCGCGATTTCGGTAAAATGTGATATATTCTATTATCACTTTTTGAACAATTATATTCTTCGACCTTCTTGTTACAATTGTAAGTTTGCAAAATGCGAAAGAGTTTCAGATTTTACATTGGGAGATTGTTATAACCCGAATAAAGTAGGGGTTGAAGATGATGGTAAAGGATTATCTTTTATACAGGTCAATACTGAAAAAGGTCAAGCCTTTTTAAAAGACTGTATAAATAAAGCGGAGTTTCATGAAATTGGCGTAAACAAGTATTATCATCCTAATATGCATCATGCATCTACTGAAAACAAAGATGGTGAAGCCTTTTGGAACGAATATACTAAAAATGGTTATGCATCAGCAATTCGAAAATATGGTAATAAGAATATAAAAAACTCTATTCAAAAGACCATCGCGGTGATTGTATATTATCTTGGTTTAGAAGATATAGTTAAGAGGTTATTTAAGTGAGTGAATACAAAGCGCCTTTGGTGAGCATAGTTACGCCATGTTTTAACGGTGAGAATAAGATTGTTCCATTTTTTGAATCGGTTTTAGCTCAAACATATGAGAATATAGAACTGATTTTTGTAAATGATGGCTCTGAAGATAAAACAGAAGACATTTGCAAAGAGTATGAAGAAAAGTTTAATCAGCGTGATATCAAATTTATATATGTTTTTCAATGTAATAGAGGCCAAGCTGCTGCAATAAATAATGGGCTAAAATATGTACGTGGAAAGTATTTGACATGGCCTGATAGTGACGATCTATTGCATCCGGATTATCTGGAGAAAAAAATCACTTTTTTGGAGAATCATCCTGATTTGAATATGGTTATCTCCCCTATACGTCATGTAACAGAACGGGGAGAGGCGTTGATGGTTGAAAGAAGAAAGAGGCAGAAAGAAGACAATTTATTCTGTGATCTTATAAATGGAATGAATTGCTATTATCCTCCGGGAGGATATTTGATAACGACAGAGGCATTTTTTCAGGCATATCCTGAAAAAACTATAATTGAAAGCCCTGTTGGACAAAATGTTCAGATGCTATTACCAATAGCCTATATGTCGCGATATGGATATATCGACGATTGTTTATATGATTATGTTGTTTATGAAGACAGTCATGCGCATAGGAGAAGAACTTTTGAGCAAGCCCTTAATAAGAGCGATATGACCAGCGATTTGTTTTTGGCTGTTATGAAACAAATGAATTTGGATCATAGTGACTATAACAGGTATGCTAAAATGGTTGAACATGAACGGTATCGTAGGCATTTTTACTATTCAATTCAATATAAGAAAAAAGAGTATATGAATGAATCTTATAAGCTATATAAACAAACAGGAAGCGTTTTACCTAAGATATGGTTATTACATATTGTGAGAAGAATTAAGTGGTAGAGATATGATTGGAATACTTACATTTCATAGAGCAGTTAATTATGGAGCTGTATTACAGACATATGGATTACAAAAAACTCTGGATGATTTGGAAATTACAAGTGAAGTTATAGATTACAGATCCAGTGTGATAGAAAATCCATATAAATCATTTACAATACGTAGCTTAAAAACATTTGAATTTTATAATCGTTTTTTGAAGCAAAGTAGATTTAAAAGCTTTATTAAAAATCGTATAAATATGACCGAACCATTATGGAACAGGGATCAATTAGGCAAAGTGGAAGATGATTATAGTGCTATAATAACTGGAAGTGATCAGGTTTGGTGCAAGAAATGTGCTAAGGAAGAGAAAACATACTTTCTTGATTTTGTTAAATCGCCAAGTAAGAAAAAATCTTATGCTGCCAGCATAGGAAATGCAGATATAAGCGGAGAGCTTAAGAAAGAATATGGTAAGCTTCTTGAGGGGTATGACCAGATATCTTTTAGAGAAGAATCAGCCTGTGGATTATTAGCTGATGAGTTGCAGGGAAAAGAAGTGCAAGTAAACATCGATCCCACATTACTGCTGAATTCTGAAAAATGGGACAAAGTTCGTAATAAGAATGTGGAAAAAAGTCCATATATTCTTGTTTACACTGTACTGGGACAGTACAATTTGTTTGATGAGGCTCATAAGCTTGCAGAAAAAACTGGGCTTCCAATTATATATTTAAACGATGAGATTCATGGTAGAGAAAAAGGTGTAATTTATAGAAGTGCGGTTTCTCCAGAGCAGTTTGTTGGATATTTTGCTGAAGCAAAATATGTTTTGACTAATTCTTTCCATGGGACTGCGTTCTCAATTATCTACAAAAAGCAGTTTTTGGTGGAAATAGAAGCTAAAGGAAGAAGAAATATACGATCTGAAGAATTGCTGATGAAGTTGGGGCTGTCAAACAGATTTCTTACATCTTCCTCTTGGAAGCATATTGATAACGCCATTGACTGGAATGGTGTGGAAGAAAAATTGGACTTGGAAAGAAAGAAATCCAAAGAATATTTGAAAAAAATATGTTTTTAAAAAACTCTTGAAATTGGTTATATGCCAATTTCAAGAGTTTTTGTCAAATAAGAAATAATATTAAGGTGCATTTCTTTGCTTTTGAGCAACGCTGCCTTCGGTTTGATATCGATATCCAGTGTCTGACAGATTACCCGAACCAGATATTGAATTGCCTGACATTGAAATATCTCCACAGGCACTTTTTGATGTCATATATACAACACTTAATGAATCGCTTATTGCGATGTTGTTATTTGTAAGTGAAATGCGTGGTACATAATAATAGGGGGTATTAGAATAACATTCCAGCATGGCAACACAATACTTACACCTTATACTACAATTATCAAATGCGCAATCAATTGCCGGATTTTGAAGCGATGAGGAATCATAGAAGCTATTACATCCCGTGATTGTTTTGTTACAAGTGATATCGCAGTTACTAAATGCTATATCATATCTATCATTGCAATAATCAAAAGCGGGTATCTGATCAGGAAATCTGTTAAGCAATTGAAATCGCAAAAATGATCCGTGAACATGAGCGTCAAAAGAGCAATTATCAAATTTGGCTCTTATTATTGTAGAAGGAGTTACGGTACCAACGCCTAGGAAAGAATCACAGTTTGTGGAATCTATTGCACTATTACAGAAGAAATTGGAATTCTTGAATTGAACATTAAATGTGCAAGAACCATTCTCGCTTGAGTTGATGCTAATGGGTCTGCTGATACCGTTAGTGCAGGCACGATTCCAATTAACAGTACAACTATTAAAAGTAGCATTTACATTATTTACTCCCCATATACCTATGGCTTCATCACCGCAGGTGCCGCTGAAAATACAATTATTAACTTGAACATTATCGAAAGAATTATATCTTGAGAAGTGGTTATCGGTACGCGCATGAAGGAACAGGATACCACCACTTTCTGATGTTGTATTATTAGTGAAATTGCAATTATTCATGGCTAATTGCTGACATCCATAATACATCCAAAATGCTGTAATATTATTTTCGCTACTCGCAATGTTTACATTAACGTTATCAAGTGTTATATGATCGAAGAACAACGGATGGATAACGCAAAGATAATTGGATCCGCTATACTTATTATTTTGCGAACAGTTTATATCAAAATATAAATTCGAAATGCGTAAAGAATCATGAGGAGTATAACTACCGCGGAACACATATTTTTGAAAATCTGGATTTGAAGGGGAGTAACTGTCGTCAACAATAATATGGCTGTTGTTACCTTCAACAACAATATCTTGATTAGTTATCTTAATTCCGTTAGATACAAGCTTGTATTTTTTATTGTCACCAAAAACCACTTTATTTCCACTGTCAAAAGCTGCTTGAATAAATGGGGTATCATCAGTTACTCCATCTCCATGTGCTCCTAATGAATCCACATATACAATATTGCTTATATTATCATTGCTTATATTGATTTCATCCTTGGTGCTGTTGCCATTGCTTTCGCTGTTTTCATTGGCATCTATGTTTTCAAGACTTTCACCACTAGTATTATCCATACTTTGAGATGAAAAAGAGAGCATTAAACTTAAGAAGAACATAATAATGAAACTGAAAAGAATAGATCGATAGTTAGATTTCATATTGAGTTCCTTTCTACCTTAAGATAAAAACTAGCTAAACTGTTTATCTGTAGATCTATCTATACCTATTTCACTAAAAACAAAATAATAAACAAAAAGATAAGTAAACATATTGATAGTGCTAAGAGTGGAAATCAAATAAATAATTGGACATATCTTGTAGACTGAGTTGTTTGATTTTATTGAATCTTTTGCTATGAAGAATATTAGTGATATAACTCCTAGCAGGCCAATAATTCCTTCGTCTCCAAAGATTTCCATAATTCCTAAATCATAAGATTTTACAGTATGCCACCCATTATCCCAATAATATTTGATTTGACCTCGTATTTGTGCACCGGCACCCATTCCTATGACAGGGCTCTTTTGAAAGACGTAGTATAATCCTGTGACTTGTCTAAGTCTATTCATTGTTCCATCGGTGTTGTTGCCAAAGCCAGAAACACCATCAGGTGAATTTGCATCTAAATCAAAACTAAAACCTACAGAGTTGAGAACGGACTTCACTGATCCAGAGTAAAAGTAAGCATACTTTTCGCTGGATAGAGATAAAGTACCTACAATTACAGCTATAATGCACACAATAAAAGTGGCATTCTTTACAAACGCTAATCTTTTTTCTTTATTCTTAATTACAAAAACAAAATGTAGAATAAGAATGAATAGAATAAAAATCATATCGGATCTACACCCGGAATGATTGATGGCGAATATGTTGATAATGAAACAAAAGAGATAACGTTTTTGCTTCGTTGTTTCAAATAAATAGAGGATAAGTGGAAAGACTAGAATGCATGCATTGCCAAAAAAATTAGGAAGACCAAACGTGGCTGTGGATCTTAACAGTCCTAATCTTATGTAATGGTCATTAAGCATATATCTGTTCACCGTGTATAATGCATCAAAACAACGGAAAGAGGTGAGGCTCTCTATAATGCCAATAAGGAAAAGAGCAGTCCCTGACCAAACTATTGATTTTATTAGTTTTGTTTGTTCATCTTTATTTGGAGCCAGGTAATAAAAAGCAACAAATAGAAGAACTTGTTCAAAAATTAACTCTAGTATTCTGTTTAAAGCATAAGACGTTTTTGTGACATAAAACAAATTTGCTATTATTCTGAAAGCAAAATATCCAAATAATAATCCATATGTTCTGAAAATATCTTGAATAATAGTTTTACTAATTGTAAAGTTCCGCCTACGATTCAAAAATGCATAAAAATAAAAAGTAATTATCATAAGTCTTGCGACAGTTATGAGCGGAAGTGAGGCTGATATTTCGAATCCATAATATTCAGGTAAAAATAATAAACAAGGAATAAATAGGTATAAATATGTCTTCTTTACGAAGCAAATTATATTGGCAAACAGCAATAATGCAGAAAAAATAAAAAGAAACATTTGTTTACACTCCTTAATAAATTATAGCATTGTAAAGTGCTTTACTTTGTTGATATATTCGTTAAATATATGTTAAATGAATATAAAATAAAAATTAAATATTTTTTAGCTTTAGCTATCGATTATTTGTGAATAATTACAAAAAAAACACACAATAATCATTGTTTTAATGTAAAAAAATCAATATACAACTATACTCATTGATGCTATAATGCATTGGATTGCGCGGTGAATTATTATGCAATTTGGAAAGGGATTATATATGTTTAGTAATGAAATAGAAATCGATGTATTTAGATGTATGAAAGCCTTGTTTAAAAGAAAAGGCTTTATCGCCCTGATCACACTTTTATTTTTTATAATTGGTATAGGGCTAACGCTTGATGCTGGTGAAGATAAATATACTTCTGTTGCTACTGTTTATGCTGCAGCCAGTGAGTCATATTCAGAGGCTACAAACGCAGTTACTGCCATGAATGCTTACCTTAATGTTGCTACTTCATATAAGGTAAGTCAAAGAGCGGCACTTATTATGGGACGTAGTGATATGGATGCAGCTGATATACAGAGTGCTATCTCTGTTAGTTCATCTGCGAAAACTAACGGAACATCGTCTTCATCTAGTTTCATGAATAGCTCTGCTACAATCATTTCATTTTATGCGACAACTTCAGATCCTGAACTGTCCAGAGAAATTGCTGATGCTGTTGCTGATTCATACGTAATTGAGATGGCTAATATCCTTAAGTTTGATGCGGTAAAGAATCTTGATAGCGCAGGCCCTGGAGAACTTTCTTTTAACGCTGACAAAGAAGCCTGGAAAGATAGGATTAAGGTTATGCTTGTTGGTTTTGTCCTTGCTTGTGCGCTTGTTGTTGTTTGCGAAGTGTTTGACACAAAAGTAAGGACCATTCGCGAAGCAACTATTAAGGAGCAAATTCCCATAATTGGTATTATTCCGGATTACAAAGATTGAAATAGGAGATAAGGCATTGGAAAAGTTAGAAATATATAAAAGCGAAAATATAGTTCTTAATGATGCATTCGATCAGGCTGTAATGAATCTGCATATTCTTAAGAAACAGAACGGATACAAGAGCTTTGTAATCTGTGGCTGTGAAGCAGGTGATGGTGCTACAACGGTAGCTATTAACCTTGCTGCTGCAATGGCTGACTCAGGCTGGAAGACAGTTCTCATTGATGGAGATATGAGAAAGAAGAATACTTATAAGAGGCTGAACGAGAAAGCTTCTGTTGGATTGTCAGATAATCTGCTTGGAAAAGCTTCTCTTAAAGATATTATTTATGAGACAACAACTGAGAACCTTTCATACATCCCATGCGGAGAACTCATTGATAACCCTGTGAGACTTCTATGCTCCAGCAAGATGAATGAAGTAAGAGATGAGCTCTCTGAGACTTTTGACTTCATTATTTATGATATGCCCGCAGTTAATTCCGCTATGGACGCAAAAGTTATTTCAGTAAATGTAGATGCCACTATTTTGGTTTCTGCTATTGGTAAGACATCTAAGGCAGGACTCGTAGAGGCTGCAAACACACTTAATGAGGTTAAGGCAAACCTGATTGGTACTATTATCAATAAAACAGATATGGATCAATATTCTTCACTGCATAAGGACTATGATTATTTCCTTGAAGAGCGTTATGCAAAGAATAAATCAAAGAAAAGAAAGGCTAAGAGGTTATTAATACAATGAAAGCATTAAAGAACATAAAGTCAGTTGCTGTAAGCCTTTTGGTAATAATTCTTATGCTTGCCACAAATCTTACAGCTTACGCGATTGAAAATGAATCTGAGCTGTCCTTCAACTCGGTGGTTGAAGTAGAGAGCTATTCTATTGAAGAGGGATTTATAGAGGCTGGAAAAGAGGCTACTGTAAAGCTGACACTTCGAAATGCGAACAGAAATTCAGCTGCAAATAACGTTGTTGTTGCTGTTAGCAGCGATTCAGGAATGGTATTCCCTAAATATGGTAATGATAACCAGTTTTTTGTTGGAACTATGACAGCCAACAGTACAACAACAATCACTGTTCCCATCGTGGTTAATTCTGAATTTGTCGGAGATTATGTAGATTTTAAATGTGATATTTTCTACGTCTCCAATGGTAAGCAGATTACAAATTCTTCTACAATGATCTTACCTGCACAGACTGATGAAGTTATTGAAGTAAGCTCACTTGAAGTAAGCGCACACGCTGTTATCAACAATAAGTCACTGCTTAGTATCAGCTATACTAATAAAGGCACAGATAATATTAATGATGCTGTTATCGTGGTCGACGGAAACGTTAGTGAATCAACCCATGAAATAGATCTTGGTTCTATCGTTGCCGGAAAGGCATACAACAAGGATTGCAATATTATTTACACAGAAACTGGCGAACAGACTATTTCAGTTATGCTCAAGTATACGGATGTAGATGGTGAGCAGGTTCAATCAGATCTTGGAACTTTCAGGGTAACAGTTGGAAATGAAAATACTTCAACAATAATAGAGAAGGCCAAGAATCCATATCTTGTTTGGATTGGAAGAGGCATTTCTGCAATTGCACTGATGGCTGCAGCTATTGTTGCGTTTATGTATGTGAGGAAGAGATAATATCTTCCGGAGTTTGTTATGAAAAGAATAGCAATTATTTCGCCATGTATGCTTCCTGTACCGGCGAGCAAGGGAGGGGCGGTTGAGAGCTTAATAACAAAGATTATCGAAGATAATGAACGATATCAAAACTTCATCATCGATTTATATACGATTGATGATGAACAATCTGATAGCTATTCGTTTTCATACACAAATGTTATTGTCGTAAAGCCTGATAGACTTACAAAAGTTGCTGACAAGCTTTCAGATAAGTATTACAGAACTGTTAATGCAGACAGTTCAAGCCGTTTTCTTGATTGTGTTATAGCAAATAGTTTCTTTGAAAGACTTGCTGATAATCAGGAAAACTACGATATGGTCATTATCGAGAATATGATGTCCACTGCATGCGAGATTGTAAGAATATGCAATGGGAAGTATACTTTTCCAATTTTCTTCCATATGCATAATGATGTTGATATGTATCGCAGCCCAAAACAGATCAGAGAATTGGTCCGTTTTGGAGTGCGATTTTTGGCTGTAAGTGACTATATTAAAGATCAAATACGTAAATGTGATCCGAAAGCAGTTGTTTCAACATTGTACAATGGGGTAAATATAAAGAGCATAGAGAGATATATTCCTCGAGATGATGACACGATTACAGTATTATATGCAGGCAGAATAATCCCTGATAAGGGTGTAAAAGAGCTTGTTCGGGCATTTACAATGATGCTGGATAATCTTAATGCACCTGATAAAGATAGAATCAAGCTTACACTGATTGGCTTTTCCGGATTTGATAGTAAATATGAGAATGAAATTCATAGCCTGGCTGATAAATACACAAATATAAAGTGCATAAACCAGGTCCCTGCTGAAGAAATGGCTTTTTACTATAGTGAGGCTGATATTGTGGTGATGCCTTCACTTGTTGATGAAGCATTTGGCATGGTGACCATTGAGGCCATGTCCAAAGGAATTCCGCTTATTATCACGGATTCAGGAGCTCTTCCGGAAGTTGCCGGAGATGGAGCTTATATCGTTTCCTGGTCGGGAAACATTACTAAAAATCTGGCTGATGCCATTCAAAAAGTTGCTTTTAATCCTGAATTACGCGGTGAACTTTCAAAACGCGGATATGACCGCGCCCACAGCATTAAGGCTTTTGATATAGATAATTACTATCATAACTTTGCTAAAGAAATAGAACCTGAAGAGATTACATCAGATGACGTGATATCAGTAATAGTTCCTGTATATAACGTTTCAAACTATTTAAAAAGATGCGTCTCATCAATCACAGAGCAAACCTACAGAAACATTGAAATCATCCTTGTGGATGATGGCTCAACAGATGAGTCCGGAGCATTTTGTGATGAAATCGTAGAGACAGATGGCAGGATAAAAGTCTTTCATCAGGATAATCAGGGCCTTTCAGGAGCCAGAAATACCGGTATTGATAATGCTACGGGAAGATACGTTTTCTTTTGCGACAGCGATGATTACCTTCAGACTGATGCACTTGAAAAGATGCTAGGCAGATTAAAAAGAGACAACGCTGATGTGGTAGCTTGCGGAATTGCTAATGTTTTTGATACGGATGGCGCCCAGAATGATAAATCAGAAATCTTCACAAGCCCAAATCCCGGAAGGTGGAGCGGGCGCGAGAGCGTAATACAGATGATGCGTACTAACAACGTATGTACTGTAGCCTGGAACAAGTTATACAAGGAGGAGCTGTTCGAAAACGTAAGATTTCCGCTAGGTGTCCAGAACGAGGACGAGGCAACAACATATAAACTGCTATACAAAGCAAAAATTGTCTCATTTTTACCGGAGACTTTATATAAATACTATCAGAGAGAATTAAGTATAATGCATGAGAATCTGGAGGACAGATACAAATTCTTTCTAAAAGCTGCAAAGGATAGGATGGGATTTTTCCAAAGCAAAGGGGATTCCGAACTGGAGCAGCACAGCAGAATTTCTCTATTGGAATGGATCAAGTATTCCTATAGGAATATAGAGAACAAAGAAATAAAACGGGAACTGTTGGAGGCTTATAAGGGTAACGTTGGTTTGGCCAATGTACCGTCTGTAATGGGAATAAAAAAGCAGATGGCACTTCTGGCTTGGAAGTATTTGAGATATTGATGTTATGAAAACAGATGCACTGGTTTCGGTTGTTATACCGGCCTACAATTCAGAAGAATACATATCAGGATGTCTTGAAGCGACTATCAGCCAGACATATTCCAACATTGAGATTCTGATTGTGGATAATGGTTCAGATGATTCCACAGTAGATACATGTAGAGAATATGCAGAAAGAGATAGCCGCATCAGGACTTTTTCTGTTTTAAAAAAGGGTGTTTCAGTAGCCCGTAACTTTGGCATTGATAATTCAAACGGAAAGTACATCGTATTCTTTGATTCCGATGACCGCCCTGAGCGAGATCTTATCGAAAACTATCTGAATGCGCTGGAAGAATGGCAGAATAAAACGGTTGCTTTGGTAACCTGTGGAATGTTCTTTGACAATATCTTTTACAGAAATGTATTAGACAAGGTCAGTATCCTGGAATCTCAGAGCGGCTTCATTGAAGGTGAGAACTATCTGTTGAAAAGAAACTACGCAGCAGTGCTTGCATGGTTGAAACTTTTCAATTTCGTCACCAACAAGATCTATGACAATGATGTTATTAAGCACCATGGCATTCGTTTTGATGAATATGTGAATATAGGTGAAGATCTGAAGTTCAATCTGGATTATCTGAACAAGTGCGAAGGATATATCGGTATGATCAATAAACCGATGTATCATTATATTAAAAGAACTGAGAATAGCTTATCCTTTACTTATCACGAGAGCGATGTAGAGGATACAAAAACAATTTACAGGCGCTTTCTTGATTGGGAGTCTCAGCAGAAGGGCGTCACGGAAGATAATCTGCTTGTCATAAAATCAATTTATATAACCGACTGGATCAGCAGGCTGTCTACGATGTCTGATTACTATAAAGAAAATGGTGGAGCCAGATCTGTGATTGGCAAGTTAAGCAGCGAGGTTGGCTGCAATGAGTTTCAGAGCATGCTGAAACAGGTATACAAAGCCAAAAAGATCAGTACCATCAGATATATGGCGTTGCGTACAAGAAGGTATGAGGCATTTTGTTTGCTTCGAGAAATCTATCAGAAGATGAAGAAGTGAGTGTAGGGATGAGTATGAACAAGAAAGTATCCATTATTATTCCTGCCTGCAATGCTGAAGCGTACATTGAAGAGTGCCTTAATTCTGCGTGTAATCAAACCTATGACAATCTTCAGATAATTGTAGTTGATGATGGCTCACAGGATAGAACCTGTGACATCATTAGCTCTTTTGCACAAAAGGATAAAAGAATAATTGCCCTTCATAAAGAAAACGGTGGTGTTTCATCGGCCAGGAATCTGGCGCTGCAGTATGCTGATGGAGAATATATATCATTTCTTGATGCGGATGACGTTATGGAAGCAGATGCCATATCAACGCTTGTGAAAGCTATTGAAACCAATCATGCTGACTGGGTATCATGCCAGTATTCAAGATGGGACGAAGCAGGAGTCAGGCTGGAAGACTACAATTTCATTGTTGGAGAAAGAGCCTTTTTAACAGATATAGACAGGATCAGTTTTATAGTAAAAGAGTACCTCAATTATTTGGTCGGCTATGAAGTATGGGATAAGCTTTTTAAGACTGCTATTATTCGGGACAGCAAATTGGAGTTCCCGGAAAATACCAGCATAGGTGAAGATCTCGCATTTAATCTAAAATATCTTTCCCATATAAATAAGCTTATATGTATACCGGAAAGATGTATCAGATATAAGATACATAGTAATTCTGCCATGGGAGAGCATAAGAAACTCTCAGATAAGCTAAGTGAGGATCTGCTTTTGCTTGAAGACCTGTGGGAGTATTTCATGGAAATTAAGTCAGGCACTTTTATAGACCAGTTTCCTCTTGTTTTTGCCAAGCTTATGGAACACAGCTATATTGGCCATACACCTGCAGAAGTTACAGATGCTTTTATAGAAATCGGTAATATGTCTTTTGCCAGGGACAGGTATTCTGAATTAGAATCCAAAAAAGATACAATTATAGCAATGAATCCACCTGAAATAGCCAGGCTTAAATATAGATACCATATGTATCTGAAGTCCAAACTATTGGGTGAATCAGTGCCTGATTTATTAAGCCGAAGTATCTACAACTGTTATAGAGTAATTCGGGGACGAGAACCCATCGAAAGATGGAAGATGCCCTATTGATGGGAACGATTTATGAAGAATCCACTTATCAGCGTTATAGTACCATGTTATAACGTTGAAGATTATATTACAAAATGCGTCGATTCATTGGTGGCACAAACATATACTAATCTTGAGATCCTGCTTATAGATGATGGCTCTTCGGACAGGACTCCGGATCTGGCTAGGCAATATGCGGAGCAATATGATATGGTTTCCTGTTACCGTCGTGAAAACGGGGGACTTTCTGCTGCAAGAAATACCGGTTTGGATATTTCTAAGGGCGAATTTATTGCGTTTGTGGATTCTGATGACTGGGTAGAGCCTGAATATATTGAAAAATTGTATGAATCAATCTCTAATGGAAACGCAGATATGGCTGTTTGTGGGTACAAACAAGAAGAGCTGTCTGAGGAAACGGTTACGTTCGATAAAGAAGATGTTATTACAGCACATGCAGCCATGAAAATACTTGGGGATATATACCCAAAGGAAAATGTTTTACTGGTGATTGCCTGGAATAAGCTATATAAAAGGGCTTTGTTTGAGACAATACGATTTCCGGAAAACAGAATTCATGAAGATGAGTTTTGCTGTCACAGAATTATTGGTAAAACTGATTTTATATCTGTTATACCGGATGTCCTGTATCACTACAGGGTAAGAGAGGGAAGTATAACCGCTGCCGACAAGTCGCAGGATTTAAGGCATCTGGATTATCTTGATGCACTTTCTGACAGAATACAATGTGTAAGAAAAAGTCATTTTGAAGACCTTTTGATCTATATGATCTATTCATATTTTGAAGGAATGAAACAGCTTTTGGTAAGATACACCGATGAGACTATAAGGGTGAATGATCTTTATCCCTTCTTTAGAAGAAAAGCTGCCAGGATGTATTTGAGATGTGTTTTTGAAACGGATACATATCAAAAAAGAGATTATTTAAAGCTTATTATTTCACCTAAAAGATATAGGGATGTAGTACTTAGGGAAATGGGAAAATGATGTAATGATAAAAGTAAGTGTGGTATTGGCTACATATAACCATGAAAAATACATAGAGAAAGCGATTAGTAGTACTGTTCAACAGAAATGTAACTTTGAATATGAGGTTCTGGTTGGAGATGATGCATCTACAGATAATACCGGCAGTATAGTGAGGCAGCTTGCAGGTGAGAATCCGGGAATTGTTAATGGTATAGTACGCGAGAGAAACCTTGGAGCCGCCAAAAACATCATGGATCTCATTAAAAGAGCGCGAGGCAAATATATTGCGTTTCTTGAAGGAGATGATTACTGGATCGATGAATACAAGCTCCAGAAACAGGTTGATTTCCTTGATTCACATCCCGATTATGTTGCCTCTTTCGGGAGAAGTATCGTTATACATGAAACAGATGAAAGAGATGAAGACTATGAACAGTATTTCCCTTGGATTCAGGAAGGGGAATATACTGTTTCAGACATGAACAAATATCTGATTCCGGGACAAACTGCTACAGCAATGTACAGGAAGCAGTCTTTTCTTGAGTTGTTATCTGATGTTAAAAAGGATTGGAGACTGATGCCAAGGGTTCCTGTGGTAGACCGTTTTCTCATTTTGGGAATGATGTCCAAGGGCAAGATATTTACAATGGCAGATAACCTTGCGGTATACAGATTTATTTTGGATACAGAGAGTGGTTCCTGGTCTTCAAAGCATGAGAAGTACAGTTTGTTCAATGCAATCTATCTGTTGTATGGATTAAAAGAAATGGAACGAATAGGAAAAAGGCTGAATATGCAATTATGCTTTGATGAAATGAGAAATATTCAGTTTTCTAAGGTCGCGGAATATAAAGGCCAAATGCCCATCATAGTGATTGATATAATAAGATTCTTTATCTGGCTGTGGTATAAGGATAAAAGAAAATTTATTGAATTTATAAAGGAAAGACATAGTTAATGAAACGATTAGCGGGACATCAGACATATTTTTTTCCATATATTGGGTTCTTTACCGTGCTTAACTCATCAGATATTTTCATATATGGCGATGAATTGCAATATGAGAAAAAAAGTTGGATGAATAGAAACAGAATAATAGGGGAAGACGGGAAAATACGGTATTTTACAGTTCCTTTGAAAAAAGCAAAAATAAAGACACCAACTAATAAAATGGAGATTTGTTATCACAAAGACTGGCAGCAGGATATATTGAATCAGCTAGGTTACTATAAGAAAAGAGCTCCATATTATGACGATGTTGTAGAAATGCTGAAATGCCTGTTTGCCCAAAAACATCATTACTTATCAGAGCTGGCTATTGATTCTGTTGATGTCACACTTCAAAAACTGGGGATTAAAGAAAAAAAGATAATAAAAATGTCAGAGCTCGAATTGAACCCTCCGGAAAACATTGTGGCAGATGAATGGGGGCTGTACATGTGTGAATATTTTAAAGATGAACATATCGATACGTTTATCAATGCTCCCGGGGGAAAAGGATTCTATGATGTCTCTAAATATGAGGCCCATGGAATAAAAACAGAATTTTTACAGAATAACTTAAGACCTTATGATCAGGGGTTGGACGTATTTGCTGAAGGGCTTTCTATTATAGATGTACTGATGTTTAACAGTACTGAAGAAGTGAGAGACATGATAAACGATTACCATTTGATTTGAATGGTATATTTGTTGGGGAGCAAATCATTATGAAGAAATTGGCGGGACATCAAACATATTTTTTCCCTTACATAGGATATTTTTCGGTAATGAACGCAGTAGACTATTATGTTTACTGTGACGAATTTCAGTTTAAGAAACAGGGGTGGATGAACAGAAACAGGATCATTGGGGAGGATGGAAATATTAAATACATTATTGTTCCTGTGAAAAAGCATTCCAGAGAAACTCCTACAAATGAAATTCAAATATGCTACGATCAGGAATGGGAAAAGAGCATTATAGATCAGTTGGGCTACTATAAGAGAAGGGCTCCCTTCTACAACGAAGTAATTGATATGCTTCAAGAGCTGTTTACAAAAAAATACGTTAATCTGGCTGAGCTTAACATTGCAGCAACCAATATAGTCCTTGAGAGATTGGGGGTAAAAGTTAATAGATATAAAATGTCAGAATTACGTAAGGATAAAAGAAGCTGTGAGTCAGCAGATGAATGGGGTATTTACCTATGCAAGTGTTTTGAGTCGGAAGGTGTTGATACATTTACTAATGCTCCCGGCGGAAAAGAGTTTTATGATACCGGGAAATATGCTGAAAATGGCCTGAATATTGAGTTTCTGCAGAATAATCTAAGTCTCTATGATCAAGGCTTGGACACATTTGTGGAAGGACTTTCCATTATTGATGTTTTAATGTTTAACAGTCCTGAACAAGTGAGGAAAATGATGTCGGATTATCATGCTGTATAGAGAAAAAGAGGTACATTTATGGGCTCTGGAAAAAGAAATCTAAAGGAAATACTTGTGCTTGATGAGGCAATGGCAGTTATTAAGAAAATGAGCGGTAATGAGTTCATTACTTTTGAAAACAATGACGAGGCTATTGAATTATTTTCTAAGAAAGTCCTGGAAAACGGACATATGCTTGTAGAGTATATCAATGATGAGCCGGCAGGATATATTTGTTTTTACTGTAATGATCATGCAACAAAAACAGGATTTGTTACTGCAATTGTTGTTTCGGGGCAGGGGCTGGTTAAAGGTAAGATAATTATGAACCTTGCGAAAATGGCAATTAGCTATGGAACCAAAGCAGGTATGACCCAATTAAGAGTGCAGGTACATAAAGATAATAAGCATGCCCGAAAACTATATGAGCAATTGGGGCTGGAGTATACCGGTGAAGAGAACGAAAATGGCTTGTATATGGTTGTTAGTATAGAGAAACTAGCTAAGGCAATGAGAATAAGGATAGATGATTAGTATGAAGTTTGATAAATACATAGATGAAAGAAAGGGTATATTTGTTACAAAGCCGTCATTACCACCTTTGGACGAATATGTTGAGTATTTAAAAAAAGTGTGGGATACAAATATTTTGACAAATTTTGGACCATTACATGAGGAGTTTAGGGAAAGGCTTACAAAATTCCTTGATGTTCCGCTCTGTCTGCCTAGTTGTAATGGACACATGGCTTTGGAATTGACAATTCAGGCATTTGGTTTAAAAGGAGAGGTGATCACTACTCCTTATACATTTGCTTCTACAACACATGCTATTGTCAGAAACGGATGTACCCCCGTCTTTTGTGATGTTAATGAAAATGACTGTACCATCGATGCAAATAAGATTGAAGCGCTTATAACAGATAAGACTGTTGCAATTCTGCCTGTACATGTATACGGGATTCCCTGCAATGTGGAAGAGATAGAAAGAATAGCAAAAAAACATGGACTTGTGGTAATCTATGATGCTGCACATGCCTTTGGCGTTTCTGTTGGTGGAAAAAGCATAGCAAAATTTGGAGATGCATCGATGTTTTCTTTTCATGCAACCAAGGCTTTCAATACCATTGAGGGCGGTTGTGTTGCGTTGAAAGATATGAACCTGGCATTGAAGCTGTTCCAGCTTGCCAACTTTGGAATAATGGGGGAAGAAGTAGTGACAGGCATAGGAGCTAATGCCAAGATGAATGAGTTTCAGGCCGCCATGGGGCTCTGTAACCTTGATCATTTTGCAGAAAATGTAGAAATGCGAAAAAAGGTATATGAGCTGTATGAGAAGATGCTTACTTCTATAAATGGTGTTAGGATGCTTAAACCCTACCGTGATGATGTGGTGATGAACTATGCTTATTGTCCTGTTTTCTTTGACGAGAAGATTCTGGGAAAAACAAGGGATGTTGTGTATGACTATCTGACTTCTAAAAACATTTATCCCAGAAAATATTTCTTCCCTCTTACCAGTGAATTTGAATGTTATAGAAATGGAAATTATAAAGGCAATACAGAAGTGGCAAAAAAGATATCGCGTCAAGTACTGACTCTGCCTATTTATCCTGAGCTGGATTTAAAAGATGTAAAGACGATATGCGGCTTGATAAAAGAATTTCTGGTTTGACATGAAAGGCTTTTGAATGAAGTTTCCGGTAAAAAAAGAAAAACTGTATATGTTCTTGGATATATTCAAGACTCTTCATTGGGCAATAAGTGAGTTAAAACAGTTTAGAGCCAGATTGATTCTGTATATTATTGTTCTTGTTGCCCATGCGCTATATGAAATATACCTTGCCAGCAAGGTGGGGAATATAGTTGATCTGGCCCTGGTCGATGATATGGAGATGCTTGTTAAGACCGGCATCCTTTTTATAGGCTTATATTTTATTAATATTTTCATCAGCATTATAAGTGACCGACTGGCAGCCAGGAACTACAATAGTATGTTCAACGCGCTTGAACTTAAGGTTTACCGCAAAATAATGAATTCCTCCTGGGAAGAATTGACAGAGTATCATTCAGGGGATCTTATTACACGTCTGGCCTCTGACATTAAAACGGTTGCCGGTAATACCAGTGGCCTGGTTCCCACTATGATAGCCAAGATTACCATGATCGTGTGCGCAGGAATCTATATTATTGTTCTTGATTACTCAATGCTGATCGTAGTTGCAGTAGTGGCTCCTTTGGTGTTTATTCCTTCAAGAATCTTCATGAGGAAAATATACTTGTCCCAGATGGAAATTAAGAACATGGAGTCCAGGATCAACTCCTATAACAAGGAGACCTTCAATAATATACAGGCTGTTAAAGCCTTTAATCTCGGACATATATTCTATGCCAAAATGGAAGATTTTGAAAATCAGAGAAGAAAAGTAGATCTTACGTGTAACACGTATTCAATCTGTTCCTGGTCTACCACATTATTAGCCGGTCTTTTGGGAATGAGTGCATGTATTGGCTGGATGTTTTATAGGGTACATATGGGAGTTATTACATTTGGATCCTTATCAATTTTGGTATACCTGACAGTTCAGGCCGGACTGGCGATGAAAACACTGTTGAGCCTGATACCTACAATTATGGAATATATGGCCTCTGCAGAAAGAGTAAAAGGATTACTTGCTCTTGATAATGAGGAAGAGAGCAATGAAGCGGATATGCTCGAAGACTTCACCATGGCAGCAACGAGGGAAGGGGCCTCCGTTAACGTTGAAAACATGTATTTCAAGTACAAAAATGGCTACAGTGTATTTGAAGGAGCTTCTTTGACGGCTAATCCCGGAGAGATTGTGGCGCTTGTGGGACCTTCAGGCGAAGGAAAGACAACAATGCTGAGAATTATTCTGGGTATTGTTACAGCTCTTAAAGGTGATGTTTATGCCTCAGTATTAGACAAGAAGTTGGGACTTGGCAAGCAGACCAGATCTATCATATCTTATGTTCCGCAGGGGAATACAATGATGGCGGGAAGCATTCTTGAAAATATGAGACTCATTAAACAGGATGCTACAGAAGATGAGATAAAAGAAGTACTCAAGACTGCCTGTATCTATGATTTTGTCAAGAATCTTCCTGATGGAATTGAGCACAAGCTTGGAGAAAATGGACTTGGTTTTTCTGAGGGACAAAATCAGAGACTTTCCATTGCGAGAGCTCTTTTAAAGGATTCTCCTATACTTCTTATGGATGAAGCTACCTCAGCGTTGGATGTGGCTACTGAGAGAAACATACTTAACAACATTATGAAGAAGAATCCCAAGAAAACGGTTATCCTCACAACCCATAGACCCACTGTTTTATCAATGTGCGATCGTGTTTACAGGATAGCTGATAAGAAAGTGAGTGTTATTGGGCAGGACGACATCAGAAAACTTATGGATGAGTTTTAATGCTATGAAAGAATATGAATATTCAACTTTAAGAGATTTTATACTCGATAAATCTAATACCTATGCTTCCAGAACTGCAATTCAATATCATAGAAGCAAAAAAGAAATCGTATCTGTCACCTATGGCGAGCTTAAAAAAGACATTGAAAGCCTTGGAACCTATCTTATAAACAAGGGCTACGATGGACGGCGACATATTGCAATTGTTTCTGAGAACTCTTATGACTGGATAAGGTTGTTTTTTGCAATTGCTTTTAGCGGTAATGTATGCGTTCCTATTTCAAAAGATCTGGGGCCGGAAATTATTGCTGAGAATCTAAAAAATGTTGATTGTTCAGTAGTTTTCTATTCTAAAAAAACTGAAAAGCTGATCAGGTCAATTATTCAGGCTGATGAATCTGTAATAACAGAAGCTTATCCAATGGCAGACTTAGACAGTTTTATTAAAGAAGGAACAACGCTTATCAGGAATGGCAACATCTCTTTTGCTTCGAAAAAGGTTTTGCCGGATGATGTGGCAGCCATTTTCTTTACATCAGGAACAACAGGAAGCCAAAAGGGAGTAATGCTGACGCAGAACAATTTTGCTTATAATCTCCAGACCACCGCAGAGCGTCTGCACATTGCAGTTCAACGACACATGCTTTTGCTGGTACTTCCTCTGACACATACATTATCATTTCACAGTCTGTGCGACATTTTTCATTTTGGTTCTACGTTATTTGTGTGCAAAGGAATTAAGTATTTGTTTTCGGATATGGAGAGTAGCCATCCGGACATAACATGTATGGTTCCGCTCTTCATGGAGACAGTGCACAAAGAAGTTATGAATGAATTATCAGCCAAGGGCATGGTTGGAGCTTACAATTTTTTATGTGCTTTTTCAAATATGCTTCTAAAGGTGGGTATTGATCTAAGGCCGGTATTATTTAAAAAAATTCGTGGAAAAATGGGAGGAAATTTAAAAACTATAATTTCCGGTGGAGCAGCGATTGATCAGTCTATTATAGAAGAATTCCATACTTGGGGAATAGATGTTGCTTTTGGCTATGGCCTTACCGAATGTGCCCCCAGTATATCTTTCTGTGAATATGTGGAATCAAGGGCCGGTTCGGTAGGAAGAGTTTTGAATGGCCTTGAAGTAAATATTGATAACCCGGATGATAAAGGTATTGGTGAAGTCTGTGTTAAGGGCCCTGTTGTGATGAAAGGGTATTACAAAAGACCTGATGATACAGCTGAAGCCTTAAGAAATGGTGTGTTTCATACTGGGGATCTAGGCTATTTGGATAAAGATGGGTTTCTGTTTCTTACAGGCCGCAGTAAAAATCTGATAATCCTTAGCAATGGAGAGAATGTTTCTCCGGAAATGCTGGAGAATAGGCTTGGCAGGCATGGAGTAGTAAAAGAAGTTGTTGCTTATCAGGATGAAAATGTCATAGTTGCGGAGATTTTTCCTGATACACGGTATGTTAAACAAAATGGCATCGATAATGTAAAACGATACTGTGAGGAATGTGTAGATCAGGCAAATAAGGGACTTCCTGCATATGCGAGAATATCAAAAGTCGTCATTAGAGACACGGAATTTCAAAAGAATGCCTCAGGGAAAATTGTGAGATCTACAATTGGAGAGATGTAAAAATGCTTGAAAAGATAATTGAGAGAATCGAAAAATATACCAGCTATGATAAGAGCAAGATGAACAGGTATACAACATTTATAGGTGATCTTGATATCAATTCTCTGGAGATAATGCAGCTTGTAGTTGAACTTGAAGAAGAGTATGATATCGAACTTCCTGAAGAGCGATTGTTTGCTATCACCACATTGGGAGAGCTTGAGGATCTTTTAACTGAACTGCTGGAAGAGAACTGATATTAAAAAATTCTAGGAGATCAGCTCATAAATTTGCTGTATATGATTGGTGCAATCTCAAATGCAATTCTTCTTTTAGATTTGTGAGAAAGAGATTTGCCGCTTAGTTTTAGTTCCTTTTGCAGAAGCCTGATTTCTTTGAGAGTATCAGGAGTTCCTGACTTTTGATAGTTCTCTAGTAGAGTATACATGCTGTATTCAAGAATATTATTATAGCTTTCTGAAATGTAACTATCATGGATATATTCTGAGATTAGATCATAAGCCGGTTTATAAATGAAGAGATTGTTTTCAAAGAAAGACTTTTTCGTAGTTGCCGATGACTCATTTTGCACATAGTGGTAAAGGGGCTTGTTCACTGTAACAAATCTAGCCTCTTTTGCTGAAAGAAGTTGTGTCTGCAACAACAGGTCTTCACAGAGATATAGGTTGTTGTTAAATGACAAATCTTTTAACAGTTCAACTCTGAAAAGTCTTGTAAACAAAAAACCTTTAACTGCTTCGTCTGTAAACATAGCTTTGAGCATATTGTGAGAATCAAGGGTGGCTTCGGAATTAATGATATAAGAGGTTACGACACCTTCCTTGTGGGTATAATATCCGCAGATACAACCATCTACTTCGTCTGTAGATGTTTCAATTGCCTGAAGCATCAGACTGTACATTTCACTTTCGATATAATCATCAGCATCAAGAAAGCTTATCCATGAACCGTTTACAGCAGACAGCCCAAGATTTCTGGCGTAACTTACTCCGCTGTGATTCTGGGATAGCACTTTGATGAATGGATGTTTTTGCGCATAGTCCATCGCAAGCTTATCAGAACCATCAGTTGAACCATCATTCACCAGGATGATTTCTGAAGGTACTACAGTTCCTGCAAGAATGCTATCCAGCATGACAGAAAGGGTACTTATGCAATTATAAAAAGGTATTATAACCGATATATTTTTTTTCATATCAATAATTATAATTTAGCAGTAAAGTGATATCAACACACCGGTTTATAGGAAGTTTTTTAGGATTAGATAATGGAAGTAGGGAAAATATACAAGATACCAAGGGTAATTCATTATTTCTGGTTTGGCAGGGGAGAGAAGCCTCAGTCAGTGAAAAAGTGCATAGCAAGCTGGAAAAAGAAATGCCCCGATTTTGTGATAAAAGAGTGGAACGAATCCAATTATGATATTCATAAGCACCCCTATATGGAGAAGGCCTATATGGAGAAAAAGTGGGCCTTTGTCTCAGATTATGCCCGTCTAGATATTTTATATAATTATGGCGGAATATATCTTGACACAGACGTAGAGGTGCTAAAAGACTTGTCGCATTTATGCACATACAAGGCATTTATGGGATTTGAAAATGCTGAGTTTGTCAATGATGGGCAGGGATTTGGCTGTGTACCCGGATTACAGTTGTTTAAAGAAATGCTGGAAATCTATGATGGTGAAGAGCCCTATTGCTATGAAAATGGCGAATTGCAATACAAAGAAAGTCCAAGACTTCGTACAAAAGTATTGTTGCGCCATGGACTTAAACCGAATGGCTTAAAGCAAACTGTTGGTGATGTAGTAATTCTGCCAACTGAATATTTGTGCCCGCTGGACAATATTACCGGAAGGTTGTTCATAACAAATAATACCTACAGCATTCACCACTTTGAGGCGAGCTGGAAAAGCGGGAGAGCTAAGAAATACTGGAAACTATTGCAGCGGCTAAGCAGAGTGTTTGGGAAAAAGCTGGGGAGAAAGATCTTCAACAGAATAATGAAGTCGAAGGATGCTTTCAAGAAAATGATAGGCAGATGATAAAAGGTTACTCAAGATGGATGACAAACTGATTTCTGTTATAGTTCCTGTTTATAACGTAGCAAATTACATAAGAGAATGCCTTGATTCAATACTGGCTCAAACCTATAGCTCTTTTGAACTGCTTCTTGTTGATGATGGCTCAACAGATGGCAGTGGTTCTATCTGTGATGAGTACAAAGAAAGAAATGACAGGATTAAGGTTTTTCATAAGGAAAACGGAGGCCTTTCTTCTGCAAGGAATAAAGGATTAGACGAGGCACGTGGGGAATATATCTGCTTTATTGACTCGGACGATACAATAAGAGCGGATTATCTTGATAAACTTTATTCGGCGATTACAACTAATGGCTCAGATATGGCATTTTGCGATATAGATGCTGCTAAACTCACCAAAGAGCCTCTCAAGGATAAGCTGTCAGCAAACCTGTCAAAAGATACTGCTAAGTATTGGCTATACGATGACAGAACTCGTGAGTATGTACTCATGGTTGTTGCATGGAATAAGATCTATGCCAAAAAGTTGTTTGATAATATTAGATATTCGATTGGAAAGCTTCATGAGGATGAATTTGTAATCGGTGCATTACTTAATGAATGTGATTCGGTATCATTTGTCCCTGAAAAGTTATACTTTTACAGGGAAAATGAATCCGGCATCACGTCAAATGCCAATAAGATGAATGTTAAACATCTTGATGGGGTAGATGCACTGTCTGAAAGAGCGCAGCAGGCACTTGGGGATGGAGAGAGCTCTTTTGCCGCGGTTACTGTAAAAAATGCTCTGTACAAATGTGCAAGGTTCTATAAAGAAGCCGTTGAACTGACTTCAAAAGAAATGAAACGCGCCTCAATGAAAAAATACAAGGATGTTTACTGGCACTATAGGAAGATTCTGTCAAAAAAACAGCAGATCAAATACATGGTGTTTATGATTTGCCCTGCTTTATTCATAAAGGTATTTAACCCATGAGAAATTCCAAAACTGTAAAAATAGTCAGAATTACTTTATTAGTAGTCTTTTTTATTTCTATCATCCCTATACTGGCAATGGCTTTTTATGCAAAGCCGTTATTTGACGATTACAATAGCACTGTTATTTTTCGTAAATATTATGAAAATCGTAATTATCTGATGGCCATATTATCGCCAATTATATGGACGATAGGAATGTATATTAGCTGGCAGGGGACATATACTGCTGAGTTTTTGTTCGCGTTGCAGCCAGGAGCATGGCCGATTCCGGCATACTGGCTTACGACTTTTATTATTATTGGATCAGTCAGTGTCTCTGTAGATTTCTTCTTTAGAACAATTGCGGATAAGATGTTTAATAGTGACAAGAATTATGGAAGTATAATTGCACTGCTGATACTTACTATTCAGTTTCAAAAGGTCCCGTTTATTCATCAAGGATTCTATTGGTATAACGGAGCAATCTATTATTCCTTTTTCTTTGCGCTCGCATTGATTGAAGTCGCATTGATGCTGAGATTACTGTTTTCTAAGAATGAGATCAATAGAAAAAGAAGCGTACTAATGGCTGTGTTGGCTTTTGTTATATCTGGGGGTAACTATTCCACTGCACTGGTTAATTGCCTTTTTCTTTTCCTTTTGATGTTTTATGTATATGTTACTGATAAGGGCAAATTTAGGGCTCTTAGACTTATATGCATAGTAGCTTTTATAGGACTTGTTATCAGCATGATAGCCCCTGGTAACGCTGTTCGGGCAGCTTCTGATGGCGTGTCTATGCCTGCACTCAGAGCGATTTATAAGTCTGTTGAATATGCTCTTTGGAGTATTAAGTGGTGGCTGCGTCCATGGCAGATTGCGATTTTTATGTGTATGGTTCCGGTGATCAATAAGATGGTCGCTAGATCAAAGGTAAAGTTTAGATTTCCGGTTGTAGCACTTGCTCTTATGTTTGGACTATATGTTGCGCAGATGACACCGCCTTTCTATGGACTATCAAGCCCGGGAGCAGAGCGTCAGATAGATATGTATTATTACAGCTTTTATTTACTTATAACCGGATGCCTTATTTATATGGAGGGATGGATTATCCAAAAGCTACCGGAACATTGTGCATGGATTGAAAAAGTGGTATTTTTTTTGCCTGCTATTGGAGCGCTGGTCCTTGTAGTGGGAGTAGCTGTTAAAGGAGTTGGCGATTTCAACTCATACAAGATTTGGGATGATATCGCATCTGGTAGGGCAGAACAGTATGACAGAGAATATAAAGCAATAGCCGGTAAGATGGCTGCGGAAGATGGAACCTGCTATGTTCAGGATATATCACAGTGGACATATTCCCTTGATAAGCTGGATATTCAGAAAGATCCTGAATATTGGACCAATAAAAGCCTTGCTGAGTATTATGGATGTGAACAGGTAATCCTCAGTAAATAATATAATAGACTCGTGAACACTGTAAGATCATCCCCCTATTGACACTGTCAGTTATAAACGATAAAATTTATATGTTGTAAACTTGTATATTAGTGCGCTTATTTATAGCTAACTATACAAAATATTGTACAATGAAAATTGAATAAGGAGGTGCTCCTGTAATGATCCCTGTTATAATTGCAGTAGTAGCAACTCTTGTCATCACTGCTCTTGTTACCTGGATTCTTGCACAGAATTATCACAAGAAGGTGGCAGACGGCAAGATTGGCAGTGCTGAGGAGAGGGCAAGAAAGATTATCGACGAAGCCCTCAAGACCGCTGAAGAAACCAAGCGTGAGAAGCTCCTTGAAGTTAAGGAAGAGTCACTGAAGACCCGCAACGAACTTGAGAAGGAAGTTAAGGACCGCAGAAACGAGGTACAGCGCGCAGAGAGGCGTGTTCAGCAGAAAGAGGAGAATGTCGAGAAGAGATCCGAAGCGATCGAGAGGAAAGAGCAGAGTTTAAATGACCGTGAGACGGCTTTAAACAAGAAGAGTGACGAGGTTGCGAAACTAAACGAGCAGAGACTGCAGGAACTGGAAAAAATCTCTGGCTTAACCTCCGAGCAGGCAAAAGAGTATCTTTTAAAGATCGTAGAAGATGATGTGAAGCATGAATCAGCTATCATGATCAAGAACATGGAAGCTGAGGCTAAGGAAGAGGCAGATAAGAGAGCCAAGGAAATAGTTGTGAACGCTATCCAGCGCTGCGCAGCAGATCACGTTTCCGAGACTACAATTTCTGTCGTTCAGTTACCCAATGATGAAATGAAGGGCCGTATCATCGGTAGAGAGGGACGTAACATCAGAACCCTTGAGACCATGACAGGTGTTGATCTTATTATCGACGACACACCTGAGGCTGTAGTTATTTCCGGATTTGATCCCATCCGCAGAGAGGTGGCACGTATCGCCCTTGAGAAGCTTATCGTGGACGGACGTATTCATCCCGCAAGGATTGAGGAGATGGTCGAGAAGGCACAGAAGGAAGTTGCCGCCAAGATCAAGGAGGAAGGTGAGAATGCTGCTATCGAGGCAGGTGTTCACGGACTTCATCCGGAAGTTATCAAGATCATGGGCCGTATGATGTTCAGAACCAGCTACGGACAGAACTGTCTGAAGCATTCTGTAGAGGTCGCACAGCTGTGCGGACTTATGGCATCAGAGCTCGGACTTGATGTTCGTGTAGCTAAGAGGGCAGGTTTCCTGCATGATATAGGAAAGGCTGTCGACCACGAACTTGAAGGTTCACATGTACAGCTCGGCGTAGACATCTGCCGCAAGTACAAGGAATCTCAGACTGTTATAAATGCAGTAGAGGCTCACCACGGTGACACTGAGCCCCAGTCTCTTATAGCCGTTCTTGTACAGGCTGCTGATACAATTTCATCAGCAAGACCCGGAGCTAGAAGAGAAACACTTGAGACTTACACATCAAGATTAAAAGAACTCGAGGATATCACAAACAGCTTTAAGGGAGTTGATCACTCCTTTGCTATCCAGGCTGGTCGTGAGGTCAGAGTAATGGTAGTTCCTGAGCAGGTTTCAGACGAGGATATGGTTATCATGGCTCGTGAGATTGCCAAGAAGATCGAGAACGAGATGGAATATCCCGGACAGATCAAGGTTAATATCATCAGAGAGAGCCGCGCTACAGATTACGCCAAGTAATCGATCATATCTTTTTTGCAAAAAAGAACTAAAGAGGTTATCCTATATACATGTGAGGATAACCTCTTTTTCTTTTGGTTAAATCATTTTGGCAGGAAGTCTAAAAAGACTTCAATCTAATTTTAGGGTAGTGGAGATTTTCTAATGACATTAAAGGACATAAAGGTGGGCGAGAGCGCCCAGGTTACCGTTGTTGGTGGAGAAGGAGCTCTCCGTCAGCACTTTCTTGATATGGGTGTAATTCCCGGAGCGAAGATAAAGGTTGTCAAGTACGCTCCCATGGGAGATCCTATAGAGCTGCGGCTCCATGGTTATGAACTTACCCTGCGTCTTGCGGATGCAGAGAAGATAGAAGTTACAAGAGTTCGGGATGACATAGATTTAGACGTTAGGACCGCCGTTGAAGGTGATACCTATTCGCACCCCGGTCTTGGTGAGGGCGGCAAGTTCCATGACAAGAAGCATGAGAACCCCCTTCCTCAGGACACGCTTCTTACCTACGCTCTTGTAGGTAACCAGAACAGCGGGAAGACAACTCTTTTCAACCAGCTTACAGGCTCCAATCAGCATGTGGGCAACTTCCCGGGAGTTACCGTGGACAGGAAGGACGGCGCCATCAAGGGGCATCCCAACACAATGGTAACTGATCTTCCCGGCATCTATTCAATGTCTCCCTACAGCAGTGAGGAGATCGTTTCAAGAAACTTCGTGCTGGAGAATCAGCCCAAGGCAATCATCAACATCGTTGATGCCACCAACATAGAGAGGAACCTGTATCTTACCATGCAGCTTCTTGAGATGGACATTCCCGTGGTGGTGGCTCTTAACATGATGGATGAGGTCAGCGGCAACGGCGGCACCATCAAGATCAACGTAATGGAAGACATGCTTGGTGTTCCCGTGGTTCCAATCTCCGCATCTTTAAATAAGGGCGTGGATGAGCTGGTTAGCCACGCAATCCACATTGCGCACTATCAGGAGAAGCCCCTCATCAACGACTTCTGCGACGAGAATGCCTATGGCGGTGCGGTTCACAGATGCATCCACGCGGTTGAGCATCTCATTGAGGATCACGCCAGAAGGGAGGGCATCCCCAGAAGATTTGCCGCAACCAAGGTGGTCGAGGGAGATCAGCTCATTGTTGAGAAGCTTGCTCTTGATGACAAGGAAAAAGACATATTGGAGAACATCATACAGCAGATGGAGAAGGAGCGCGGCCTTGACAGAAGCGCAGCTATCGCTGACATGAGGTTCGATTTCATAGATAAGGTCTGCTCCAAGACCGTAGTTAAGCCCCGTAAGAGCAAGGAACACGTAAGAAGCGAGAAGATAGACAGGATCCTTACGGGAAAATACACAGCTATTCCGGCCTTCATCGTGATAATGGGGCTGGTATTCTTCCTTACCTTCAATGTTATAGGAGCTTTTCTTCAGGGAATCCTGGAAACCGGTATCGAAGCCCTGACGGCGCAGGTTTCGGCTCTTTTGGAAAGAGCCGGTGTAAACCCCGTTGTTCACGGCCTGGTGGTGGATGGCGTGTTTGCCGGCGTGGGAAGCGTGCTTAGCTTCATCCCCATCATCATCACCCTGTTCTTCTTCCTGTCCCTTATGGAGGATAGCGGTTATATAGCCAGGGTTGCCTTCGTCATGGATAAGCTCCTAAGAAGGATCGGCCTTTCCGGAAGAAGCATCGTTCCCATGCTCATCGGCTTTGGCTGTACCGTTCCGGCGGTTATGTCCACCAGAACTCTTCCCAGCGAACGTGACAGGAAGATGACGATTCTTTTGACCCCGTTCATGAGCTGCAGCGCCAAGGTGCCGATCTACGCGTTCTTCGTAAATGCGTTTTTCCCGGGGCGGGGCGGACTCATTATGACAGGGCTTTATGTCCTTGGGATAGTTGTTGGAGTTCTGGCGGCGCTTGTGATGAAACTCAGCATTTTCAGAGGCGAAGCGGTTCCCTTTGTAATGGAGCTTCCAAGCTACCGCATGCCCGGAGCCAAGAACGTAAGACTCCTTCTGTGGGAGAAGGCCAAGGACTTCCTTCAGAGAGCATTCTCGGTTATCTTTGTGGCTACCATCATCGTATGGTTCCTTCAGAGCTTTGACCTTCACTTCAACCTGGTGGAGGATTCCAGCATGAGTATCCTCGCCACACTGGCCGGAACCATTGCACCCCTATTTGCGCCTCTCGGACTTGGTGACTGGAGGATCGTCACATCCCTGATCTCGGGATTTATGGCAAAAGAGAGTGTGGTATCTACACTGGAAGTTCTTTTTGCTGACGAGGGCGGTATCGGCGCGGCACTTACGGCTCAGGGCGCAGTAACCATGCTGGTTTTCAGCCTCCTGTACACACCCTGCGTTGCGGCTGTTTCCACCATCAAGAGGGAGATGAACGGAAAGTGGGCGGTATTCACTGTTTTGTGGCAGTGCCTGGTGGCTTGGATTATTGCATATTTCGCAAAGTTGCTCTTGATAGCCTTTGGTGTTTGAGGATATAATTAGAGAAACGTGTTAGATCGTATTTGGGAGGAACTTCTATGCACGAATCAGGCGAAGATTATATCGAGACAATTTACCTACTCAAGAAGCGCAAGGGAATGGTTCGGTCAATCGATGTGGCCAACGAACTTGGTTTTTCCCGTCCCAGTGTTTCGAGAGCGGTAGGAATACTAAGGGATAACGGTCTTATCACCATGGAGGATGACGGTGAGCTGAACCTTACTGCCGAGGGAACCCGGGTGGCCAAGAAGGTTTACGAGAAACACACCAACCTTACCACCTTCCTTATGATGACCGCCGGCGTGGATGCCGAGACTGCGGAGAACGATGCCTGCAGGATCGAGCATATCATCAGTCCCGAGACCTTCAAGGGTATCAAGAAATTTATTAAAGAACATAAAGAGGATAAATGATAATGGGCAGAAGATCGACAGGTCTTCTGCCTTTTGAAAGTCATAAGCGGAGGATAAATGTTTCCTGACAAGTTCGAGCAGAGGATGAAAGATCTCCTCGGGGAAAAAGAATATGACGAGTTCCTGACGGCCTTTGATAAGGAGGAAGAGAGGGTGCATGCGCTGCGCATCAACGGGCTGAAGGTTCCGGATGAAAAGCAGGCGCAGGTAGTTGCTAATGCCATTGGTACATCTGACAATGCAAAAGAGATATCGTCCGAAGACCGGGTTTGTTGGGAATCCAAAGGTTTTTACTACACGGAAGCCGCATCTCCCGGTAAGCACCCCTATCACGAGGCAGGCCTTTACTATATCCAGGAGCCCAGTGCCATGGCGCCTGTGCATTTCCTTGATCCAAAGCCCGGGGACAGGGTACTGGATCTTTGCGCAGCTCCCGGTGGAAAGTCCACTCAGATAGCTTCAAGGATGGAGGGCAGAGGCCTTCTTGTGACCAACGAGATAAATACAGGCAGAGCAAAGATTCTTTCTCTTAACATAGAGAGAATGGGCATCGGAAATGCCTTGGTTCTCAATGAGGATTCAGCGCATCTTTCGCAGGTGTTTGAAGGGTACTTCGACAAGATACTGGTGGATGCTCCCTGCTCCGGAGAAGGGATGTTTCGAAAGAACGACAACGCCGCAGAGGAGTGGAGCCTTGAGAATGTAAAGCTCTGCGCGGCCCGTCAGGAGGAGATTCTTGATAACGCAGCTAAGATGCTGCTTCCCGGAGGAAGACTGGTGTATTCAACCTGCACTTTTGCTCCGGAAGAAAATGAGATAAATGTGGCAAAGTTCCTGATAAGACATCCGGACTTTATGGTAGAAAAGGTGAAACTTTTTGGGGGAATGGAAGAGGGAAGAGCTGAGTTTGTACGCCGGAACATGCTTGCCGCAGAGGCTTTGGAAGCAGGAAGCGGAGCAGGTGTTAGTGGTGAAGACATCGGCAGCGCAAGCGTTGATAATGAAACCGTCGGCAGCGCAAGTATTGATAATGAAACCACCGGAAGCACAAGCAGCAGCGGAGATGCTATCGAGTCCTTCGGTAGTGAGTGTATCAGAAACGCGGATGAAATCAGCAACGGAGAGGACAGAACCGAAGGTGGTAGCGAAGGACAAAGTGAAGAAGAGATACTGAGCCAGGTGGGTGAATCTGTGCGCTTGTGGCCCCACAAGGTTCGCGGCGAAGGGCACTTTTTGTGCGTTTTCCATAGGGACGGTGAAACAGACAAGGATGCCCAGAAAACTTATATTCCCGGCGGCAGGAATCCTGCAGCCAAATCTGATGTAATAAAGGTTTTCAAGGAGTTTGAAAAAGAAACTCTGAAAGGCCTTGAGCTTAAAGGGGAATATCTTTCCTTCGGCGACCAGCTCTACCTTATTCCATCCGATATGCCGGGAATCCGTGGCCTTAAAGTTATGCGTCCGGGACTTCACCTTGGAACAGTAAAAAAAGACAGATTCGAACCCTCCCATGCACTGGCTCTTTTCCTGAAAAAGGATGACGCTGCGCTGACAGTTGACTTTGCTTCTGACAGCCTTGAGATAAGGCAGTTTTTAAACGGGCAATCCATAAGGGCTTCCCGGGAGGAACATCCAAAGCTTTCAAAGAGCAAGGGGTGGTGCCTTGTGACCTGCGATAGCTTTTCCATCGGCTGGGCCAAGCTTGCGGGAGGAATGCTCAAGAACCATTATCCCAAGGGACTCAGGATCAACTACTAAAATGAAAATATAAGTTCCCTTTTTACATTTGTGTTGATAATAATTATGGCTGGTATAGACTGATTCTCAGATTGTGTAATTGGATATATGCTGAGAATTTGCAAGATTGCGTAATCGGACATATGCTGAGGATTTATAAGATTGCGTAATCGGACATATGCTGAGGATTTGCAGGATTGCGTAATCGGACATATGCTGAGGATTTGCAGGATTGTGTAATCGGACATATGCTGAGGATTTATAAGATTGCGTAATTGGACATATGCGGCGAACTTACAAAATTACGATGATTTCAAAAAGGCGTTTCCAACGCATTTGTCTGCTATGGAGCTTTGTGTAGGTATTATTTACGAAATAATGTACAGAATTTACGAAACGAAATCGCTATCTCGACAACTAAGTGCTCAAACAGGATATTTATCGATATAGCGTCAAGTTTTAGGGCTATTTTACCTACGCAATCAGCTTGTAGAACACTTTGTGTTGGAGAGGGCTCTCATGGCAAATACCGGGATGTCTTTTTTCGCAAGTTTGGAAAAAGCAAGATCCATGTAACCTAAACAATTCACATGCCCCTCGCCCCACAGCGCCTAATCACTTCCAACGCAGGAAAAAAATTCACATGCCCCTCGCCCCACAGCGCCTGATCACTTACGACACAAGAAAAAACCAATTCACATTTGTACAATAGAAACACTTATGCAAATAGGGCGAAATATATAACATAAAGGTTTACAGATATAAGCTATGAAGAAACTACTGATTTTCCTAAAAGACTATAAAAAAGAATCCATATTGGGACCGCTGTTTAAGCTTCTGGAGGCATCCTTCGAGCTGTTCGTTCCCCTTGTTATCGCATCCATGATTGACGTGGGAATAGCAGGAGGAGACAGAGGCTATGTCATAAGGATGTGCCTTATTTTGCTGCTTCTTTGCCTTGTTGGATTTGTGTGTGCGGTGACGGCCCAGTTCTTTGCGGCAAGAGCAGCTGCCGGCTTTGCAAAGAAAGTTAAGAGGGCGCTTTTTGAAAACATTCAGAAGCTCTCCTACTCTGACATGGACAGCATCGGAACCTCAGCCATGATCACCAGAATGACCAGCGACGTGAACCAGGTCCAGCAGGGGGTCAACCTGACCATAAGACTGCTTCTGCGCTCGCCCTTTGTGGTGTTCGGTGCCATGGTCATGGCCTTTACCATAAACGCCAGGATGGCGCTGATCTTCCTTGTGACCATAATCCTGCTTTTTGCGGTGGTAGGGCTCATCATGCGCTGGAGCATCCCAAGGTACGGCATGATCCAGAGCCGCCTTGACAAGCTCCTTGGACTTACGAGAGAGAATCACACCGGTGTCCGGGTTATCAGAGCCTTTGGCCTTGAAAAGAAGGAGAAGGAGAATTTTAACAGGCAAAACGATGCCCTGACGTCCCTGCAAAACCACGTGGGAACCGTCACAGCCCTTATGAATCCCGCAACCTACGCAATCCTTAACCTTGCGGTTGCTTTTCTCATCTACAGAGGAGCCGTAAGAGTAAACGCGGGGGATCTTACCCAGGGCCAGGTAGTGGCTCTTTATAACTATATGTCCCAGATTCTGGTGGAGCTTATTAAGTTTGCAAATCTTATCATCACTGTGACAAGGGCAATTGCTTCAGGCAACAGGATAGAGGAGATGCTGGAGCTTAAGTCTTCCATGGAAAACGGCGTGGTTACTGAGTTTACAGAAACGTCGGACCACATTGTCTTTTCCCATGTATTTATGAGGTACGCAGGAGACAGCGAGGACTCTCTTGAGGACCTTGACGTTACAGTCAGGCGAGGCGAAAGGATCGGCGTCATCGGCGGAACCGGCAGCGGCAAGACAACTTTAGTAAACCTCATTCCAAGGTTCTACGATGCAAGGCAGGGAGAGGTGATACTGGACGGAAGGAATATTAAGGAGTACAATCTTGAGTCCCTCCGGGAGCGCATAGGTATTGTGCCTCAGAAGGCGGTTCTTTTCCATGGGACCATAAGGGACAACATCCGCTGGGGCAGGAATGATGCCACGGACGATGAGATAAACAAGGCACTTGAGATCGCTCAGGCAAAAGAGATAGTGGAGGGTAAAGCCGGTGGCCTCGATCATATGGTGGCTCAGGGGGGCAAGAATTTCTCCGGTGGCCAGAAGCAGAGGCTTACCATAGCAAGGGCACTGGTAAGAAAGCCCGAGATACTGATACTTGATGACAGTGCGTCGGCGCTGGATTACCTTACGGATAAGAAGCTTCGTGATGCCATAGCAGCCATGGACAATCCCCCCACTACCTTTATCGTGTCCCAGAGGGCGTCTTCGGTCCTTAATTGCGACAGGATAATCGTCCTTGAGGACGGAAAAGTTATGGGTATCGGGACCAATGAAGAGCTTCTGGAAAGCTGCGATACCTACAAAGAGATATATGATTCCCAGTACAGGAAGGAGGGGGCGGTATGAAGAAGAACACCCTGAAAAAAGTCCTTCGGTACGCCGGAAGATATCATTTCCTTATAGCCCTTTCCATGGTGCTGGCTGTGGTGAGCGCTCTTTTATCCTTATATGTACCCATCCTGGCGGGCAATGCCATAGACAGGATCGTTGGAACCGGGAAGGTTGACTTCGCGGGGCTTACAGCCACAGTGCTTCAGATGGTGGTCATCGTGATCTTTATAGCACTTTGCCAGTGGGTGATGAACAGGACTGGCAACAGGATCACCTACAATGTGGTAAGAGACGTCAGGCAGGAGGGATTTTCAAAACTCCAGAACCTGCCCTTTACCTATCTTGACAACAAACAGACCGGTGAGATAGTATCCAGGCTCATCTCCGATGTGGATATGTTTGCGGACGGGCTGCTGATGGGATTCAGTCAGCTGTTCACGGGCATCGTAACTATCGTGGGAACCCTGGGGTTCATGTTCTACCTGAACTTCGGGATTGCCGTTGTGGTGGTTGTGCTCACTCCTTTGTCCCTTCTTGTTGCAAGGTTTGTGGCAACAAGGTCCTTTAAGCTCTTCAAGGAGCAGAGTGCCGCAAGATCCGATCAGACTGCCTTTGTGGATGAGATGATCGGGAATCTTTCTGTTGTTAAAGCCTTTGCCCATGAAGATGAGAACCTTGAGATATTTGATGACATTAACGACAGGCTGGAGAAGGCTTCGGTGATGGCAACTTTCGTGTCATCCCTTACAAATCCCAGCACTCGTTTTATCAACAATATCGTCTATGCTGCGGTTGCGCTTTTCGGCGCCTTTGCCTGCATCGCCGGGGGCATGAGTGTCGGAGGACTTACCATATTCCTTAGCTATGCCAATCAGTATACAAAGCCCTTTAACGAGATCTCCGGAGTTATAACGGAGCTCCAGAACGCCCTGGCCTGCGCTGAGAGAGTGTTTGAACTTATTGAGGAACAGCCCGAGGAGCCTGATTTTGAGGGCACGCCAAAAGAGCTTTCGGCTGAAGGAAACGTATTGGTAAAGGATGTTTCTTTTTCCTATGATAAGAGCAGGAAGCTTATCGAGGACTTAAGCCTTGACATCAGTAAAGGACAGAGAGTTGCCATTGTAGGCCCCACGGGAAGCGGCAAGACTACGCTGATAAACTTACTTATGCGCTTCTATGACACTGACAAAGGGAACATCAGCATCGACGGCTACGATATCAGGAAGCTTTATCGCAGCGACCTCAGGGCAAACTTCGGAATGGTGCTCCAGGAGACCTGGCTCAGAAGCGGTACGGTCCGCGATAATATAACACTTGGAAGAGAAGGCTTTACAGATGAGGAGATCATCGCTGCGGCCAAAGCTGCCCATGCTCACAGCTTCATAAAAAGGCTCCCTAAGGGGTATGATACGGTGATCACCGAGGACGGCGGCAATCTGTCTCAGGGGCAGAAGCAGCTTCTTTGCATCACAAGGGTAATGCTGCATATTCCGCCAATGCTGATCCTGGATGAAGCCACGTCCTCCATCGACACCAGGACTGAGATCAGGATACAGAAGGCTTTCAACAGGATGATGCAGGGAAGGACCAGCTTTATCGTGGCCCACAGGCTCTCAACCATAAGAGAAGCGGACGTTATCCTCGTCATGAAGGACGGTCATATCCTTGAGCAGGGGGATCACGAGACGCTCCTTGCAAAGAAGGGCTTCTACCATGAACTGTACAACAGCCAGTGGGGATGATGAATATTTAAAAAAAGAGATTTGATGTACGTTTACAAAGACAAACATTACCTATAAACTAGTAATATACGACAAAACAAACAGGAAGATTCTTTTTCCGGAGGATATATATGAATAACAACGATTCAAATCAGAGACCGGTGTTCGTTATTGGCCACAAGAATCCCGATACGGATTCCATCTGCGCGGCCATTACCTACGCCAATCTCAAGAATAAGGTGTTCGGCGGCAACTTTATTGCCTGCAGAGCAGGGCACCTGAATGAGGAGACGCAGTTCGTCCTTTCTCATTTCGCTGTGCCTGTTCCTGCTTATATCAAGGACGTTCGGACACAGGTAAGGGACATGGAGATCAGATGTCTTGACGGCGTAACTGCGGATCTTTCCCTGAAGAATGCCTGGGCCAAGATGAGAGATGCGGATGTTGTGACACTGTGCGCAACAGACGGGGACAAGCTTTCAGGAATTGTTACCACCAACGACATTGTTGAGACCTATATGGATGTTATCGATCCCCACATTCTCTCCCAGGCGGCCACCAGCTACAAGAATATTGTGGAGACCCTGGATGGAGAGATGATCGTTGGAAATATCACGGAGTCCCTTAACCGGGGCAAGGTGGTTATCGCTGCAGCCAGCCCCGAGATGATGGAAAACGTCATCGAGGAGGGAGACATCGTGATCCTTGGCAACAGATATGAGACACAGCTCTGCGCCATTGAGCTTGGCGCCTCCTGTATCATCGTCTGCGAGGGAGCTGAGGTTACAAGGACAATCCAGAGTCAGGCCAGAGAGCACGGTACCCAGGTCATCACAACGCCCCACGATACCTTCGTTGTGGCAAGGCTTATCAACCAGAGTATGCCCATCGATCACATCATGAAGAAGGACAATCTGGTGTGCTTCCACATGGACGATTATATTGAGGATATCCAGGAGGTAATGGCTTCCATGAGGCACAGATACTTCCCGGTACTTGACAAGAACGATCATTACATCGGTATGATCAGCCGAAGGAATTTCCTCGGTGCCCACAAAAAGCGCATGATCCTTGTGGATCACAACGAGAAAAACCAGGCTGTCAACGGAATAGAGGAAGCGGAGATCATGGAGATCGTTGATCACCACAGGCTTCGTACCATTGAGACTGCGGGCCCTGTATTCTTCAGGAATCAGCCACTTGGCTCAACCTGCACCATTATCTATCTGATGTACGGGGAGTTTGGTGTTGAGGTGGACAAGACTACTGCGGGACTTCTTCTTGCAGCAATCCTTTCCGACACCCTGATGTTCCGTTCACCCACATGTACAGCAGTGGACAAAAAAGCCGGTGAAGAGCTGGCAGCTATCGCAGAGGTTGACTATGAGTCTTTTGCCCGGGAGATGTTCCATGCGGGCTCAAACCTTGGCGGAAAGAGTGCAACCGAGATACTTCACCAGGATTTCAAGAAGTTCACGGTGGACGATATGACCATAGGTATCGGACAGATCAATTCCATGAGCGCCGAGGAGCTTGATGAGATCAAGGAGAAGATCATGCCTGAGCTTGAGGCGGTTACAAAAGCGGACGGCCTTGATATGCTGTTCTTTATGCTCACCAATATCATCGATGAGTCATCGAGGGTGGTTTATGCCGGTGGCAAGGCGCTTCACACCTTGAACAGCGCTTTTGGCCTTAATGCCGAGGGAGATATAGTTTCCCTTCCGGGAGTTGTTTCCAGAAAGAAACAACTGCTTCCCGCAATCGTTGAGGCAATACAGCAGTAAGGATTTGAACATATCGGCGGTAAGGGGTTACGTGCCGATGAAAGATATAACATATTGGCGGCAGGGGTACTTGCTGATGAGGAAATGCGATATCGGCGGCGAGGGATTGCTTGCTGGTGAAGAAATTCAATATCGGCGGCGATGAGTTGCTTGCTGATGAAAAAACTTTTATGGGTCAGGAGCAGAAAGCTATGGAAGAGCTTAGAAGATTACTGTTACATGAAATAGTCGGAGTGTATGGACCGCTGCAGGGACAGAGCATCGGGGCTATAATCATACCCGCCTTTATCGGGGATTTTAAAAAGGTCCTGGACAAGGCAGATACATCGGATGAGGTTCTTGAGGAGTATATGACCGAGGACAGAAAGGTGCATCTAATCCTGGAGGGCAGAAGGAAACTGGGAGCAAAGGGCGTTCGCCTTGAGATCACCGGTGCGGTTGTCAATGACAACAGACTTCATCTTACCGAGGAGCACTGCTTCATGTAACGAAGTGTGACATGGTGTAACATCGTGTGACGTCGTGTGACGTGATGTGCATTTGGCGGAATCGTCTGCATTACATGGCATCATGGGACATCTTGTGACACAGTGAAGGAGTACGGATGACGGAAGAATTTAAGAGAACCGGGCTTATACTGGGGGCGCAGGCGCTGGAGAAACTAAAGGGTTCCAGGGTCTGTGTTTTTGGCGTTGGCGGAGTTGGAAGCTATGTGGTTGAAGCCCTGGCAAGGAGCGGCGTCGGCAGCATAGATGTTGTGGACAATGACGAGGTTGCGACTTCCAATATCAACAGGCAGATAATAGCCCTTCACAGCACAGTGGGAATGGCCAAGGTAGACGTCGCTAAGAAGAGGATACTTGATATCAATCCTGAGTGTGAGGTCAGGACTCATAAGTGCTTTTATCTTCCCGAGACTGCCTCGGAGTTTGAATTTGATAAATACGACTATGTGGTGGATGCAATAGATACGGTTGCAGCCAAGATAGACATCATAATGAAGTGCACAGAGCTTGGAACGAAGGTTATAAGCTCCATGGGCACCGGCAACAAGCTTGATCCCACAAGGATCAGGGTTACGGACATCTATATGACAGAGGGAGATCCCCTGGCACGGGTTATGAGACGCGAGCTTAAAAAGCGAGGTGTTAAGAAGCTTAAGGTGGTGTATTCCTCTGAGTCGCCCTTAACGCCTGATCCCGAGATGATGGCGCAGGAGATGGCGGAGCTTGAAAAGAGCGGCTCATCAAGGCGCTCCGTTCCCGGAAGTGTGGCATTCGTCCCGTCAGTGGCGGGGCTTGTGATAGCAAGTGAAGTAGTTAAGGATCTGATAAAGTGAGACTATTCAGGTGCATGGATTGAAGGATTACTGGTGTCTTACAAAGTGAAATGTTCCTGTTGACTTGCAAAGTGAAGTGTTCCTGTTGACTTGCAAAGTGAAGTGTTTCTGTTGACTTGTGAAGTTCAAGCGTTCCCGCTGACTCAAAGGAGGAAGTATGAAACTTTTAGAGAAGATCATTGCTGAAGAAGGTCGTGTTTATCCCGGTAATATTCTGAAGGTTGACAGCTTTCTGAATCACCAGATCGATGTTTCCCTGGTTGACAGGCTGGGAGAGGAACTCTACTGGAAGTACAAGGACAAGAACATCACCAAGATCCTTACCATAGAAGCTTCCGGTATAGCCGTTGCCTGCTCAGTTGCCAGGAACTTTGATGTGCCGGTGGTATTTGCCAAGAAGTCTCAGAGCCTAAATATCGGGTCAGATGTGTATGTCTCCAGAATCAGCTCTTTTACCTACGGCAAGGAGTATGATGTCACAGTATCCACGGCTTATCTGGATAAGACCGACATAGTGCTTCTGGTGGACGACTTTATTGCTGTGGGAAATGCCATGAAGGGCCTTGTTGATATCTGTAATCAGGCCGGTGCGGGAATTGCCGGGATTGGCATCTGCATTGAGAAGGCTTTCCAGAACGGCGGCGATGATCTAAGGAAGATGGGGTATGAGGTTACCTCCCTCGCTATTATTGAGAGCATGACTGAAGATGGGAAGATCACCTTCAGGGAGCAGGAAGAGATCGGATGATGTCGGACGTTTGAGCAGGAAGAGATCAGATGATGTCGGGTGCTTGAGTTGGAAGAGATTGGATGATGTCGGACGTTTGAGCAGGAAGAGATTGGATGATGTCGGACGTTTGAGCAGGAAGAGATCAGATAATGTTGGGCGAGGGGCATGTGAATTGAGTCCTTTCCAACGCAAAGTATTCTACAAGTTGATTGCGTCGGTAAAATATCACAAAAACATGACGTTATATCGATAAATATCCTGTTTTAGCACTTGGTTGTCGGGATAGCGTTTGTGTTTTTTGAATTCTGTGCTTTATTTCGTAAATAACACCGACACAAAGGCGCATAGCAGACAAATGCGTTGGAAACGCTTTGTCGAAATCATCGTAATCTTGTAAGTCCGACGCATAGTAAAAAAATAATAAAGGAATTGTTATCAAATTTATGAAAGCTAAAATCGTGGCTCTGCTTCTGGTACTGTCACTGACCGGATGCGGAGTTTCTTCAAATATAGGTACAAGCGCCGGGAGCGGCGAAACAGTAGTTTTGGATATCAGCGATCACCAGACCTTTAACGATACCGATTCTGATGGATATGGTGAGTTTCAGGGATGGGGAACGAGCCTTTGCTGGTGGGCCAACAGAGTAGGATACAGTGATGAATTGACTAAGGCTGCAGCAGAAGCCTTTTTTGACCGGGAAAAGGGACTTGGGCTTAACATCGGAAGATACAATATCGGCGGAGGTGATAACGTAACAGACGGAGCAGCCGCAGATGGGGCAGGAGCTACAAACGGTGCAGTTACCGCAGACGCAGCATCCGCCACAGACGGAGCAATCGCCGCAGACGGGACAGCCGTCGCAGATAGTGCATCCGCCACAGACGCAGCAGCCACTGCGCAGGGAAACTCAGGCAGCGATTTCCTCCACGAGGCCCATATAAAGAGGTCGGATTCCATAGTGCCGGGATATGCTATAGACGTTACGAAGATCGATCTTTCGGCCACTACCAAAGAGTATTATGAACAGAATTTTGCGAGAGCCGATTTCGAGTGCGGCTATGCCTGGAACTACAATTGGTATGCGGACGGAAATCAGTTAAGTGTCCTTGAGGCAGCGAAGGAGAGCTACGGAGAAGATTTTATCGTTGAAGCCTTTTCTAATTCACCGCCGTATTTCATGACGGTCACGGGATGCAGTTCAGGAAGTCTCAAGGGTTCAACGGATAATCTAAGAGAAGATTCCTATCATGCATTTGCCCTTTACCTGGCTGATGTGACCCAGCACCTTATAGACAGCGGTATTGCAAACGTTCAGAGCATAAGTCCCATGAACGAGCCAGCCACCAATTACTGGACTGCATTTAGCGAGAAGCAGGAGGGCTGTCACTTTAGTCCCGGCAAATCTCAGTCGGATATTATAGTGGCCCTTGACGGGGAATTGGAAAGCAGGGGAATTGATGCGGTAATCTGCGGATCTGATGAGACAAGCATCAATACCGCCATCAGCTCTTTTAACAAGCTATCAGACGAGGCAAAGGAGGCTCTTGGCCGGATCGATACCCATTCCTACAAGGGAGACAAGCGCTCCAAGCTTAAGGATACTGCTCTTGACGCAGGCAAGAACCTTTGGATGAGCGAGGTTGACGGGACCTATTCCCTTGGAAAGGAATCCGGCGCCATGGAGGCAGCTCTTGGCTTTGCCGATGCCATCATAACAGACGTAAACGGCATGTTTCCTTCGGCATGGATCATGTGGAATGCCGCAGACATGCACATAGATTCCAATAATGAGTTTGACACTCTGACCCGCGCTGAGGCAGATCGCATTCTTTCAGAGGGCGAGCCGTTTTGGGGCATAGCCATAGCCGACCACGACAGCAAGGAACTTCTTCTTGGGAAAAAATACTACGGCTTCGGGCAGTTCACCAGGTATATCAAGCCCGGTTACTGCATTATCGGCTCCGCAGGTTCAAAAAAAGATACGCTGGCAGCCTTTGATCCGAAGGAGAACACTGTAGTTATTGTTGCGGTTAATTCAATGGATGAGGATGTTAATAAGAACTTTGATCTGGGATGTTTTGAGAAACCCATAGAAAGTGTTGAGGCTGTCAGGACCAGCGGCAGCATGGAGAGCGGAGAGAACTGGAGTGATGTTTCGGATTCCGATGAAATAGTGGTTGACAAAGGCTCTTTTTCCGCACTGCTTAAGGGATACTCCATTACAACGTATATCATAAAGCTGGGATCATAAAAATATAACTTTTATTTGACGCATTTATCACCCCTGTGATAAACTAATAAGGCTGTATGCGGTGAGCGCATGCAGCATGCGCCGGCATGTCGGAATGGCAGACGATGCAGACTCAAAATCTGTTGTGGGTAACCACGTGTGGGTTCAAGTCCCACTGCCGGCACTATATATAAGCTGATAACCAGGGGACTTCTTTGGTTATCAGCTTTTTAAATAATTACAAATTGATACAAATATCCTATTATATAAAAAAGCACTAAGCGAAAGAAAGTTCGGTTGTGACATTCATACATTTATAAAAATAATGCGAGGCGAAAAATCATGGCAGGTATAACCAAGCACAGAAGAGCGGAAGCGATAATAGTTTCAGCTATTTATCTTTTATTTGTAGTGGTGGTGGGATTTCTTGTTTACCTAAGAGGAATTGACAACCTGGTGGACATCTATCTTATCAACATCGGAATAGATGTTGTGGGCATGATGATAGGTTACGTTTTGTACATCTGTTGCATGATCGATGTGCAGAAGTCGGGAGCAAATTTAAAGCACCTGCTTTCTCTTATCAACGTGGCTTATCTTGGACTTTTTGCCGATGCCTGCGCCTGGCTTTTGGACGGCGTCCCCAATCTCAGGATCCTGAACATCATCGATAATACCGTCTATTATTTCTGCGCTCCTATGGAGGCTTATTTCTTCTGGCTTTACACCATGACCTATCTTAAGGTGAACAAGGGAATCGTCAAGAAGCTCGGAACCATCTCCAAGGTGGGACTTTATATCGCCATAGGCCTGAGAGTTCTGAACCTGTTCAACGGAATCTATTTCACCGTAGATGAAATGGGCTTTTATCGCAGAAGTCCTCTGTATGCTGTGTCTTTGGTCTATGCCCTATTTACATTGTTCTCGGCTCTCATTGCAGTAGTGGTGGAGCGAAAGCAGCTCCAGCGGTTCCAGATATACACATTCTTTGTATTTGCCATAGCTCCTGCTTCAATGGGGATCATCACGACAGGCATATATGGCCTTTCACCAACGCCCGTAACAGTAATGCTCACCATACTTATGATGTACTGCGTGCTGAACGTAACCCAGGGGCGGGAAAGAGCTGTGGCTGACAGAGACCTTACTCTGGCTTCCGCGATCCAGGAGAACATGCTTCCCAAGATATTCCCCTACAGACCCGACAGGGAGGAGTTTGACCTTTTTGCAACAATGAATACCGCCAAGGAAGTGGGCGGTGATTTCTATGATTATTTCATGGTGGACGAGGATCATCTTGCCCTTGTCATGGCTGATGTTTCCGGAAAAGGCATACCGGCTGCTCTGTTCATGATGGTATCCAAGACTCTTATTAAGAACAGAGTCCTGGCGGGAGACAGCCCTTCCGAAGCTCTAATCAACGTTAACAGGCAGCTTTGCGAGGGCAACAGCGCCGAACTGTTCGTCACGGTATGGCTGGCACTCCTTGATATCAATACGGGAAAAGGCGTAGCCGTCAACGCGGGGCATGAGCATCCTGCCATTAAGAAGGCGGACGGAGAGTATGAGCTTGTAATTTACAAGCATTCCCCCGCGGTGGCAACTCTGGACGGCATCAGATACAAAGAGCATGAGTTTGAATTAAAACCGGGAGACATGCTGTTTGTCTACACCGATGGAGTTACGGAAGCCACCAATATCAACAATGAATTGTTTGGGGAAAAGAGACTGCTGGAAGCCCTGAATTCTGATAAAGACGCTGATCCGCAGCAGATCCTTGCAAATGTTCAAAAGCATGTGGACGGATTCGTTGAAGATGCGGATCAGTTCGATGATATAACTATGCTGTGCCTAAAATATAATGGAAAAAAGTAAAGTATGTGCTGAGCCGCTGCATCCACGCCTACACACAGCGGTAAAAAGAAGTGATTGCAGAGTTGTTACATCTTTTCCCTTGCCATGTACCACGCAAGTATATGCAGTGACTGCTTGAAGTCGCCGCCGAAGATCCGGCCTTTAAGCTCATCTTCGGTGAGCAGTTCTACATTTAAAAATTCCGAAAAATCAAGATGCTGGCCGCTGACATGTCTGCAGCTCTTTGCAAGATAGATGTGAACGTTGCTGTTGGAAAGAGTGGCATTGGCCGGGACGGTGATAAGGTGTGTCCAGTCATCGGAAACGTAGCCGGTCTCCTCCTGAAGCTCACGCTTTGCGGTTTCAAAAGCTTCTTCTTCGGTAGCGATGATGTTCTTATCTGTGATGTAGGGCACATCGCTCTTTTCTTTATACTCGATGCCTCCGGCGGGGAACTCAGTGGTGATCTCATCAAGGCCATGTCTGTACTGCCTTACGCAGATGTATCTGCCTTCCTCATCAATGGCTACCACAACAGAGAAGCTGTGCTTGGAATAATTGTAGACGGGACCGATCTTAGTGCCGTCGGGCAGCTCGTAAATGTTCCTTCTGAAATCTATCCATTCATCCTGTATAACGTGTTCCTCTTTATACAGTTTCCAACTTAAGTTATCTGACATGATTATCTCCTGATCCATTATTTTTCCTCGTGTATGATAGCACAATATCCTTTTTTATTCCATTACGATATATGGTATAATTATAAATGATGATTCATTATTGAATGGAGGCCCGAATGAAACTTGTTTCCGTTAATAAACTGGAGCCGGGGATGGTGGTATCCGAGAACATCTACACCCTTGACGACAGACTGGTCCTTACAAAAGGCACTGTTCTTGATAGTAACGGCATTGAGAAGATCAAGGCCCATTCCCTTTACAACATTTTCGTTGAGAATGAAAAGAAAGCTGTGGTTGAGGCTCCTGAGAAGAAGGAGAAGGTAGACCCCAATCTTTCCTATTCCCAGCGTCTTAAGAATACAGAGAGTTTCATAAAGTTCAAACAGCATATAGAAGAGAATGCCGAGAAGCTTGAGGAATCTTTCAGGCTTATTGCCAATGAGTCCATACCTCTTGATGTAGACAGGCTTACAGAGCCGGTCTATCACCTGTTTGTTGAAGCAGGCGGATCCGCAGGGGTTTTTGATATGCTCCATAACCTTCGCGACAGCAGCGATGCGGTATATATGCACAGTCTTAACGTGGCCCTTATCTGCAACACACTGGCAACCTGGATGAGACTGCCCACCGAGACAATACAGGTCGCAACTGCGGGAGGACTTCTCCATGACATAGGTAAGGTTCTCATGCCCCCGGACCTTGTAAACAAAAGCGAGGCTCTCACGGAGTACGAGCAGAAGGCCATGAGAGAGCATGTCATAAAAGGGTATGATCTTGTAAAGAACACGGACATCGATCAAAGGATAAAGAACTGCATCCTGATGCACCATGAAATGAGAGACGGAAGCGGATATCCCTTCCATATCAAGAACGATCAGATAGACGAAGTTGCGTCCATCGTTACGGTGGCCAATGTCTATGAGGCACTTACGGCAACAAGGACCTACAGAGCACCGGTATGCCCTTTTACCATCATAGCGAACTTTGAGGACAACGGAATTGATAAGTACAATCCCAATGTCATCATGACCTTCCTCAGCAACGTGGTGAACACCTTCATCGCCAACCGCGTTCTTTTGAATAACGGTCAGTCCGGGGAGATAATCTTTGTTAATCCGGACCATCTTTCAAGACCTACCATTAAAGTCGGTGATCAGTTTGTGGACCTTAGTCAGAACAGGAATCTATCCATCGTCTCCATCATATGAGTAATTGTGCACAAAATCAGGAAACGAAAATTGTAAAAAGCGTTTCTTGATAGATTTAGTCCGGTAATGATACTATAAAAGCACGGAAACCGAATTTTGCAAAATGGTTTCCACAGAACAGAAAAAATAGTTGATTAGCATCCGGCAAGGTCGCCGGCATCTGCGGAACGGAAGGTATCATGACAGATAAGTCTAAGGTTATTTTTGGCAATGTTATCAGTGGAAGAGCCTACAACAAGGCCGTAAGATCCAAGAAGAAATTCATGAAAAAGTACGGAGACGATTCTTCTGTGGATTACAAGATCAGTATAGAAGATAACGAAGTTATCGGACCTCTTTTAGGGGTAAAAAATGTTGTGGTAACTTCAAAGATCCCGTCAAACCGTGGGGAGATGGATCCCGATAAAGGCATCATCGTCGGTAACATCCGCATGGGCTTCGGCCACTACCGCATTTCAATGGCTATGGCTTCCTATGCAAGGCACCTTGGATATACACCTTACTGGATGGATCTTAATTCCTATAAAGAAACCACCTGCACTAAGGTCATCGGTGCTCAGAACGACCTTTATTCCCTGGGTTCAAGACTTTCCAAGAATCCCATTTTCAATAAACTTGTTTGGGAGCCCACCAACTATGAGGGCTTCAGAGCGTTAACTTACAATTCCGCAGATCAGAAGAACGCTGAACTTATGGCTCCCGTTTACAGAAATGTCCCCAAGGATATCCCTGTTATCGCAACCCATGTATGGCCTGCCCAGGCAGCCATCCACGCCGGTATGAAATATGTGGTTAATGCGATCCCCGACAACTGGCCCATGGCACTTCATCTTTCTGAGGGCAGTGTCCACACGATCCAGTGCCGCAACGCATACATGGGATACAGGATCCTGAACGGTATGGACAAGAAGAATGTATGCAAACCCATGCCTCAGGACAGCCTTGTTTACACCGGACATTACATTGATTACGAGCTTGTCAGCAATATAGATAAGGACTGCGAGGCCAGAACGGTCAGAAAAGAGACCGGAAAGCCCATGAGATTTCTTTTGACCATCGGCGGAGCCGGAGCTCAGAAGGAGATATTCGCAGAAATAATAAAGCACCTGATCCCCTATATCAAGGAGGGCAAGGCTGCTCTCTACGTGAATGTGGGAGATTACAGAAATGTATGGGACGAACTGGTAAAAGAGATCCCGGGTATGAGGGAGCTTTCCACAGAGCACATGGACAACTGGGAGGACACACTTAAGTTTACGCAGAAGGCTCTTTTACCTCTGACGGAAGTTACGGGAATCCACGGATTCTACCACGCAGACATTTTCAAGGCAGTTTACGCAACGAACCTTCTTATGAGAAGCTGCGATGTGCTGGTGACAAAGCCCAGCGAGCTGGCATTTTATCCCGTGCCAAAGCTTTTCATCAAGAGAGTCGGCAAGCATGAGATGTGGGGCGCCATCCACTCGGCGGAGATCGGCGACGGAACACTGGAGTGCAGAGACATTCCCCACACCATTCAGATGCTGGAGCAGTTCCTGCACACAGAGCTTCTTAATGAGATGTGCGGGTGCATAATCGAGAATAATAAAACCGGAATATACGACGGAGCGAAAAAAGTAGTTGAGCTTGCGGTAAAGCTCAAGGAGGAAGGTAGATAATGGAAGAGAAGATGAAACTTACCGGAGCCGCAAAGGCTTCCTATGGACTGGGTGCAGTGGGAAAAGACATGGTGTACATGCTTTCCGCATCCTATGTGCTTTACTATTTCCAGGATATTCTTGGAGTGAGCGCGGCAGCAATGGGCGTCATCCTTATGGTTGCCAGAGTATTTGATGCTTTCAACGATCCCATCATGGGAGCGATTGTAGCCAAGACCAAGACAAAATGGGGCAAATTCAGGCCCTGGCTTTTGATCGGTACAGTAACCAACGCCATCGTACTGGCGCTTATGTTCTCGGCTCCTCCGTCACTTACCCCCGGCGGAATGGTTGCCTTTGCAGCTGTTACCTATATTTTATGGGGCGTAACCTACACCATGATGGACATCCCTTACTGGTCCATGATCCCTGCCTTTACTGAGGGGGGTAAAGAGCGTGAAGGTCTCACAACCCTTGCCCGTTCCTGCGCAGGCGTTGGCTCCGCACTTATCACCATCGTGACAGTTATCTCTGTTTCGGCTCTTGGCCACATGTTTGGCGGAGCGGGAATCTCAGACAGAGAGGTTGAGAGGATCGGCTTCTCATACTTTGCGATTATCGTAGCAATTCTCTTCGTGGTATTCACCGTTATCTGCTGTATCAACGTTAAAGAGAAGTCCACAGTTGAGATGAAGACTGCTTCAATAGGAGAGATGTTCAAGGCGCTTATCCAGAATGATCAGGCTATGGCTGTTGTAGTAGCCATTGTTGTGGTAAACTGTTCGATCTACATCACATCTAATCTGGTTATTTACTTCTTTAAGTATGACTTTGGCGGAACCGGCTGGAAGGGCGATTATACACTGTTCTCAACCTTTGGCGGTGCGATACAGATCCTTTCCATGATGATCTTGTATCCCTTACTCAGAAGATTCTTTACATCCATCAAGATTTACTTTATAAGCATGGGAATGGCCATTGCAGGATATATCTCACTCCTTGTCCTTGCATCTACATCCATGAGCAATGTTTTCCTTCTTTTCATTCCCGGCTTCTTTATCTTTGCAGCCAACGGAATGCTTGCGGTTATCACCACAGTATTTCTTGCCAATACCGTTGATTACGGTGAACTCAAAAATTACAGAAGAGATGAGTCGGTTATTTTCTCAATGCAGACCTTCGTTGTAAAGCTTGCTTCTGGAATTTCCGCACTTATCGCAGCGCTTGCTCTTCAGATCCTGGCTCTGTCAAACGATACGGAAGAGGGCGCAACAGCCGTTGACTACTCCCTCGGAGTTGCAGCATCCCAGAAGATGGGCCTTAGAATGACCATGACCATCATCCCCATCATCGGACTTATATTTGCTATTTTCTGGTTCAAGAATAAATACATCTTAAATGATGAGAAGTTAAAAGAAATCTCAGCTGAACTTGTTCAGAGAAAGACTGCCGAGTTGGAACATGAACGTTGAATAAGACTGTCAGTGGGCATATAATTAATTAAAACACCCGAAAGGAAATTATGCTTATGAAGTCAGACGTAATGGTCATCGGGACCAATCAGGATTTTACGCAGAAGGCACTGGATTTTACGGAGCAGTATGCAGGGAATCTTCCCAAGAAGGCACACCTTCGTATCAGACTTATTGCCGAGGAACTTATGAATCTTTTCAGATCCATCACAGGTGAGATGGAGGCTGAGTACTGGGTGGAGAATGAGAGCAATATCTTTACTCTTCATCTTGATACACAGACTTTGATGTATGCCGGTAAGAGACAGGAGCTTATGGAATTGTCCTCCACCAAGGAAAATGCCGCCGCAAAGGGCGTTATCGGCAAAATAAGAGAGGCTTTTGAGCTGGCTCTTTTGCCTGAGGATGAGAGAGAGGCCATGCTGGCACACTACTCCTTGTTTGGATTCTCGGGTTCGGATTCCATGGAGTCAGGTACAGAGGATGTGTGGAGGATGAGCGATTACATTGAGGATGTTAATAAGAGCGATGATACGGAGTTCGTCCAGGAAGCCAAGGATGAGCTGGAGAAGTCCATCATTGCCAACCTTGCCAAGGAAGTAACCATCTCTATCCGTGGAGACAAGGTTTCCATGGCGGTAGTTTTTGACGGTCACATCAGCTGATCGCCGGTAAAATCTTCATCAGAACCTTTCCAATGAGTACCGTAGTACATGCTGCGGTACTTTTTTGGTGTCATTTTTGTCTCATCCTTAAAGAGCTTGATGAAGTGGCTCTGGGAGGAGAAGGACAGATACTGGGCGATCTCTACCAGGGTGAAGTCGGAGAAACGAAGAAGGTTCTTGGCTTTGTCCAGCTTGACCTTTCTTATGTAGTCGCTTACAGGTTCGCCCACCTCGCTTTTAAAGAGCCTTGAGATGTAGCTTGGGGAGTTGCCCGTGACAGCAGCCAAATCGTCGATGGTGATCCTGTCCTTGATGTGGGCGTAGATGTAGTTCATGCACTCGGAAACGGGGCGGGAGAGGGAGGAACTTTGCTTAAGAAGCTGCATACGTCTGGTGTAGTCAAGGACCATCTTGTTGTGCCACTTCTCGATCTCTTCTTCCTCATTTACAAAATCAAGCTTACCTATATAGTAGTCGCTGAGTCTGAAGGACTGCTCCATCTCCATGCCGTTCTCGGTACAGATCCTTGAGATAAGGGCGGCTGTAACAACAAAGTGATATTTGAGATTGAGCACGGGATCCCTGGACAGGGTGCCTACGCCTTCTTTGTCCAGGAATCTATGCTGTCTGCAGTTCTCTCTGATGGCCTCCACATCCCCGGAAGCCACCTGTCGGTAAAACAAAAGCTCGTCGGTCTGGGGGCGGTGTATCATATCCGATTCCGGGCTTAAGAATTCCACCTTTACCCATTCGTTTGCTGTTTTCATGAGTGCGATCCTGCTTTCTGAAATAATATTTTCTTGTGATGATTATAACATTATATGTCATGAAAATGTTATTTTTAGCTCATTTTTTGTATAGAAAATCTACTTAAACGTTTAATATTTGTTTCATCAATTATTTATAAATGCTTTGTTTCAAGGAGAGGATTTATGAGAAAGGTTTATTTCAGGAAAACAGTTGTCGGGCTTCTGGCTGCGGCTCTTGCTGTGACCACCCTCAGTGGAAATGCGCCGGTGGGAAGCACATCCGTTGCTGCGGAAGATGACGGATACTCCCTGGTCTGGGAGGACAATTTTGACGGCGATGGCCTTAACACTTCCGACTGGAATGTGGAGACCCACGAACCAGGCTGGGTTAACCAGGAGCTTCAAAGGTACACAGCGCTTGATGAGGGCAACATCGAGGTAAAAGACGGAAGCCTCTATATCAAGCCCCATTACGAGGCTGGCTCACAGGAAGCGGCAAGTGAGCAGGTGCAGGACACATATATTTCTTTTGAATTTACGGTATGGGATGAAGTTGCCGAGGACATCGCGCTTCAGATCAACATGGGAAAGCTAAACGGAATTGATGATGCCCCCACACCTACCAATGTAGTAATAAAGGACGCTTCTCTTAGAGAGGTGCTGGCAGTTACCGAGGAACCATCCAAGGAGGCTGAAGCTAAAAAGGCAGCTCCTTCAGAAGAGGATGAGGAAGCCGCAGCTGAAGATAAAGATGAGGCCAAGGCTGAGGAAGAAGGAAAGGCTGAGGGCGAGGCTGATGAAGATGGAAATGCTGATGAGGATGGAAGCGTTGCAGCTGATGTGAAAGCCGGAGAAGCAGGCAGCGCGGCAGCTGATGTGAAAGCCGGAGAAGCAGGCAGCGAAGCAACTGATGAGGCCAAGGCAGAGACTGGCAGCGGTGCAGCTGATGAGACCAAAGTAGAAGCAGGCAGCAATGCACAGGGCAAAGGCTCTGATGCTAAGGCAGCTAACGGTGATGAAGCAGGCAGCGACAAGGCTGTAGCCGGCAGCGCGGCAGATGATAGCTCTTTTCCCGCATCAGAAGACGAGGCCAAGGAGTCAACCAAGACTGTAGTCGTAACCCCTGAATTTACCGGTGCTGAAGGAGATGACGGTGCTAAGTCAGGATCTCTTGGAGAGCAGCTCTCTGATGAGATGCTCACAAATCCCGGATTCAATGGCTCAGACGGCTGGTATTGCGGCTTCAATGCTCCCGGCGAGGGAACATGCTCTTTTGACAACGGAGCAAATATCACCATTACCAACTGCGGAACTGAGAACTGGAATGTACAGCTCAACCAGAACGGACTTAAGCTGCAGCAGGGACACACCTACAGATTCTCAATGACAGCTTCTTCAAATGTAGATAAGTATGTTGAGATCAATTTCATGGGCGGCGCGCCTTCATATAAGTGGTATGGCGGTGGCGGACAGAGCCTTATAAAGGGCGTTCAGGTTGGCAGCGGCGAAGGAAAAGAAGTTATTACATCAGGTCGTATCACAACCCAGAACAAGCACGACTTTACCTACGGACGTTTTGAAGCAAGAGCCAAGGTTCCCGCAGGAAAGGGATTCCTTCCGGCTTTCTGGCTCATGGCAACAGACGAAGGTCTTTACGGACAGTGGCCTAAGTGCGGCGAGATCGACATCATGGAGGTAATGGGACAGGACACAGGTAAGTCCTATCACACCATCCACTACGGTTACAGCGCAGGCACAGGTCACAAGGAGAACCAGGGCTCCAAGGTTCTTGGCGGCAACAGCTTCTCCGATGAGTACCACGTATTCACCGTTGACTGGGATCCCGGAAAGATAACCTGGTACGTTGACGGGACCGAAGTTTATTCAACAGATGACTGGTACACAGGAACAGACGATGATAACCAGATCACATATCCCGCACCTTTTGATCAGAACTTCTACATCATCCTGAATCTGGCTGTAGGCGGAAGCTGGGTAGGCTATCCCGATGCTGCAGATAAGGAAGCAATGAACGGAAAGGCCTATGAGATCGACTATGTGAAGGTTTATCAGAAGTCTGCTGAGGAATATGCAAGACTTGAGAGAGAGGCAAAGAGACCAGAGAAGAGCGAAGTTAAATTCAGACAGCCGGATTCTACAGGTAACTTTGTAGTAAACGGTAACTTTGCAGACGATATTTCTTTTGACCAAACGGCGGGAGCCGACCCCGATAACTGGAAGCTTCACCTTGAAAGTGATGCCAAGGGAACAACTTATCAGGTAAAAGACAATGCGATAACGATCACACCTTCTGCAGTAGGCGAACAGAATCACAGCGTTCAGCTCAAACAGGAGAATATCCCGATGTACAAGGGATGGGAGTACGAGCTCACCTTTGATGCGGTATCCACCGAGGACAGAAATATCGTTATTGATGTGGAGGGCCCCGATCGCGGCTGGACCAGATACATGAAGGATACAACCGTAGCGGTCGGAACGCAGAAGCAGTCTTACACATACTCTTTTACCATGGAACAGAAGACTGACGCCAACGGATCACTGGAATTCAATTTGGGAAAACAGGGGACAACAGCACCTGTAACAATCTCCAACGTCAGACTTACACACAAGTCAGGAGATGAGGTGCCTGAGGACAAGTCCAAGACCATAAGACCTGACGGCAACTACATCTACAACGGATCTTTTGACCAGGGTGACAGAAGACTCGGATACTGGGAGTTCTCCGATGAGGATGCGGAGAACATCTCCGTTACAAATGTGAGAAATGTCAGAGAGCTCAAGGTAGATGTACCTGAAGGCAAAACAGTAACAATTAAGCAGACGCAGCTTTCACCCCTTGCCCAGGGAATATATGAAGTCAGCTTCGACGGAAGAACGCAGGGTGGCGCTGCAGACGGCATTAAATTCAATATTTCGGGAACAGACTATGTACCTGAACTGGGAGAAAACAATGGAAAATATTCAAAGAAGATTTCTTTTGACAACTCAAAAACCCGTGAAGAATCCTACCTTGAGATTCTGTTCGTAAAACCCGGAACTTACTACATTGACAACGTATTTTTGGGAGAGGCTGCTCTGATCAAGAACGGCTCCTTCAATGCCGGAATGACGGGCTTTGCGCCTTATATAAACGACGGCGCCAAGGCAAATTACGTTGTTGACAGTATGAACGGCAACGACAATACCTTTGCAATCACTATTGATGATACAGGAGATACAGACTGGTATGTACAGCTCAACCAGGATGGCGTGACTCTGGAAGAGGGCAAGACATATTTCTTTTCACTGAGGATGAGATCTGATATTCAGAGGAAGGTCTCCTATATGCTTCAGCAGTTCGAGGGAGACTGGTCCTGCTACAGCGGAACAGGCGTTGTTGAGATAGGACCTCAGTGGCAGACCTTTGAGAATACCTTCACCATGAACTATCCCACAGACACAGCCGCAAGATTCAATGTGACCATGGGCGCTGTGGCGGGTGAGAGAATATCCGACCAGCATAATGTATATGTAGACGATATCGTTCTCTATGAGGTTACGGGAGAGGGCGAAGGCGGAGAAGGCGGCGAAGGTGGAGAAGTTAAACCTGAGCCTTCGAATCCGGGAGGTAATGAGCCAGCCCCTTCTGATCCGGGAAGCGGCAAGCCTGAGAATCCAAAGCCACATAAACCCGGAAATGGCGGTGGATCAGGAAGCGGCGGAAATGCAGGTTCAGGAAGCGGCGCCGGCAACGGTGGATCAAATGCCGGGGGCGACGCAGGCAACGGTGGAAATGCAGGTTCAGGAAGCAGCGCAGGCAACGGCGGATCAAATGGCGGAGGTGGCGTAGGTAACGGCGGAAATGCAGGCTCAGGAAGCAGCGCCGGCAACGGCGGCGCAGGCAATTCATCTGCAGCGGGCCGTGCACAGAACTCTCAGGTTCTTGGCGCAAACAGGACAGGTGATACAATTCTTGCTTCAAATGCCGGAGCAAACACAGGAAGTACCGCAAGGACCGGCAGAACCGGCACCACAAGTGCAGTAAACGGCGCAGCTACAACGACAGAAGCTGAGAATGATACAGACAACAATGAAGCAGTAACTGAGGCCGGAGAGGCGCAGGCATCGGAAGTTCAGGACAACGCTGAAATTGCATTAGATGATGAGAAAACCGCAGGTGAGGAAACTCCTGCACAGACAGCAGAATTGGCAGATGAGGAAACACCTCTTGCAGCAAGCCCTGCAAAGCAGAACTCCAATACACTCCTGATTGTGATACTTGCTGCGATTGCTGCGGCAGTAGCAGCGGGCGGATTTGCTTATATCAGAATCTTCAGGAAGAAATAATCCTGTTGATTTATATAAACACCTACACATAATGCATTAACCCTTTGAAAAAGGGGCCTTTGGCAAGGATTTGATCAGATTTTCGGGATCAGATCAACCGAGCAAGGCTCCTTTTTCAATTGCGGATTATTTGGATACCTCATTTTTGGGATATGGACGTGTGTGGTGGAGGTTTGTTATGCGTGGATCCACCACATTTTCTGGTTATGGTCAAATGCGGTGGAAGTTTGTTATGCGTGGTTCCAACGCAATCTCGAAATATGACCAAATGCGGTGGAATTTTTAATGCGTGGATCCAACGCAATTTCTGATAATGGCCAAATGCGGTGGAAGTTTTTATGAGTGGTTCCAACACAATCTCGAAATATGACCAAATGCGGTGGAAGCTTTTATGCGTGGATCCAACGCAATTTCTGATAATGGCCAAATGCGGTGGAGGTTTGTTATGCGTGGATCCAACGCAATTTCTGATAATGGCCAAATGCGGTGGAAGCTTTTATGCGTGGATCCAACGCAATTTCTGATTATGGTCAAATGCGGTGGAGGCTTTTTACGCAGTGTACCACCGCAATCTCGAAATATGACCAAATGCGGTGGAAGTTTTTATGCGTGGTTCCAACGCAATCTCGATATATGGTCAAATGCGATGGAATTTTTAATGCATGGATCCAACGCAATCCGGGAATATGACCAAATGCGGTGGAGGTTTGTTATGCGTGAATCCAACGCAATTTCTGATTATGGTCAAATGCGGTGGATTATTGTACGTATCGTTCCACCGCAATATAGTATCGTAAAGACTTGCGTTGGAACGATATAGATTCACTTCATAAATTCGCGAATTACTCTCTGTTTCATACCAATCCTGATCAAAACAAATTACATCCTCAGCATATGCGGTGGTCACAGTTCGTGATTTATCCTCATTCTTCCAGCACGCCATGCATCTTTCTATACATTTGTGCTAAAGCTACTACACAGGTTTTCATATAGTTGTAGAATCAGCCTATTTGTGGTATTCTATATCTTGTACAATTAGCTAGAGAATGCCCTTTTGGAAACACAATATCTAGAAGAGTAAACTGATCATGATGACATGTAAGGACGCAGACAAGTTAATACCTCTATTTCTGGATGATGATCTGGATAACCATGATTTATCTGATTTCCTGGATCATATTGATTCCTGCCCTGAGTGCAAGGAGGAGCTGACAATTCAGTTTCTGGTTAAAGTCGGCATGCAGCGCCTGGAGGATGGCAATACCTTCAACCTTGCCGGGGAGCTTAACTATCTGCTTAAGGATGCCAGAAAGAGACTCCGCCGTCGTAGAAACCTGGTGTTTATCAGTTACATTTTAGAGATTGCAGTGGCTGCTCTTGCAGTGATATGTCTGGCGCTTGCCATAGCGCTTTGATTGCACCCCGGATCTGGTTGCCATTTATAATAGTCGATTACCCATAGCACTTTACCTGCACCTCGGATCTGATTGCCGCTTGTAATAGACTTTTACCCATAGCACTTTACCTGCACCCCGGATCTGGTTGTCGCTTGTAATAGACTTTTACCCATAGCACTTTACCTGCACCCCGGATCTGGTTGTAACTTGTAATAGACTTTTACCCATAGCACTTTACCTGCACCCCGGATCTGATTGTAATTTGTAATGGTCCGTTGATCACTGCTCTTTGATTGGATTGGAGACATATGTCTGAAGGAAGACTTTCAATTACCCTTGAGAATTTAATACAGGATGCGTTCTATTCAATTCCTGATTTTACCGACGCTGACGGGAACCATATTGGCGGGATTTACGGCGCTTTGTATAAGCTGTTATCCTTGCTGAAGGTGGGAACTTGCGAGAGCATTGATCTCGCTGCCTCAGGCATCGCCAATGATCCGGCCCCCTCAGGCACCGCCAATGATCCGGCCCCCTCAGGCACCGCCAATGATCCAGCCCCCTCAGGCACCGCCAATGATCCGGCCGCTTTAGGCAACGCCAGGGCTCTTACCCCGGCAGTCGCACAGCAGCTTGAAAGGTTTCGCACCCTTCTTGGGGAAAAGACCCTTCTTACGAAGCAGGATATTCCCTTTCTTGAAGAGAGTCTTTCGCGCTTTGCCCCCGGTGGAAGCTTTGAGGCTCCCGCTGTCATTAACATAACCGCTAACATCACCTCCGACTACAGCGAGGTTGAGGAGATATTTAGTAAGGCCCAAAAGTATGGCGCGGCAGCGCCTGACAATTTCATCGGTTATTATCTTCTTACAGATAATTCGGACAATCCGGAAAAGAACAAGAAGGGCAGGATCCTCGGACTTTCCCTTTGCTTTGAGGAGGACAAAGCCTGCTATATCCCGGTCATCAATTTCATCACAGAGGATTACCTTGGCCGGAAGCTTGCGCAGCTTAGCAAGACCTGCAGCCTTTCTACTTTTGACATCAAGGAGAGCTACAGACTCTTTGCCCCTGCTGAGATAGAAGACAGGACCGAAGGTACAGACCTTGACGATGGCAGCTGCGAAACGAAGCCAAAATGCTTTGACATCCTTATCGGGGCCTATATCGCAAACCCCATCAAGAACGATTACATGCCATGGGACATCAGCACCGAGTACCTGGGACTTCCTTTGGAGAAAAGAGCTGATGTATTCGGCAAGACTTTTCTCTCCAAAGCCGATGAGAAGACAGTTGGAGACTACGCTTGCAAGATTGCATATGTGTGCAAAAACGCAGCAACTCCTATTCGAAGGAAACTTGATAAGACCGGGATGACCGGACTTTTCTATAATATAGAAATGCCTCTTTCCTACATCCTTTATGCCATGGAGAAAGAGGGAATTATAGCCCGCAGGGACGCACTTAAGGAGTACGGAGACAAGCTTTCCGTCAGGATCGGGGAGCTGGAGAAGGCAATCTACGAGGCTGCCGGGTGCGAGTTCAACATCAATTCGCCCAAGCAGCTTGGAGAGATTCTCTTCGAAAAACTGGGACTTCCAGCAGAGAAGAAGACCAAATCAGGATATTCCACAGCGGCAGATGTTCTGGAGAAGCTTGCACCTGACCACAGCATAGTTGCGGATATTCTTGAATACAGAGGACTGGCGAAGCTTAAATCCACCTACGCAGACGGATTGGCAGCATTTATTGAAGAGGACAACAGGATCCATACCAGCTTCAACCAGACCATTACGGCAACAGGAAGGATAAGCTCCACGGAGCCCAACCTTCAGAACATACCCATGAGGACCGAACTGGGAAGACTTATACGAAAGGTATTTGTACCAAAGGATGGCTACGTATTCGCGGATGCGGATTATTCCCAGATCGAGCTTAGGATTCTGGCTCATATGTCCGGGGACCGGGGGCTCATCAGTGCCTATCACGAAGGGGACGACATCCACGCCATCACTGCATCCAAGGTTTTCCATGTACCCTTCGAGGAGGTGACACCTCTTCAGAGGCGCAATGCCAAGGCTGTTAACTTTGGTATCGTGTATGGAATCAGCTCTTTTGGCCTGTCCCAGGATCTGTCCATTTCCGTTGGAGAAGCTAAGGAGTACATGGACAAATACTTCGAGACCTATCCGGGAGTGAGGGATTACCAGAACAAGGTGATTGCCGATGCCAGGGAAAAGGGCTACTCCGTAACCATGTTCGGAAGAAGACGCCCTATACCGGAGCTTAAATCAGGTAACTTTAACCTCAGGCAGTTTGGCGAGAGGGTTGCCATGAACGCACCAATTCAGGGCACGGCGGCTGACATTATGAAGATCGCCATGATCAATGTCTTTTTCCGGATAAAGAGAGAGCAGCTTAAATCCAAGCTGATATTGCAGATCCACGATGAGCTGCTTATCGAGACCGCGCCCGATGAAGTGGAGGCAGTGACCGCACTTCTTAAGGAAGAGATGGAGAAGGCTGTAACCTTGGCGGTACCCATGGAGGTTGATTGTCACACGGGAAGCGACTGGTATGAAGCAAAGTAAGCTTATAAAGGGCAGGACAAATATAGTAGGAATCACAGGAGGCGTCGGGGCAGGTAAGAGCAGAGTCCTCGGATATCTGGAAGAGCACTGCAACTGCCGCGTTATCTTTTCCGACCAGGTGGCCAATGACATCAAGAAGAGAGGGTACCCGGCTTATGACGAGCTTGTGGCCCTTCTGGGAAAAGAAATCCTGGGGGAGGATATGGAGATTGACAAGGCGAAAATGGCGGGAGCGATTTTTGCCGATGAGAATCTTCTGGAGAAGGTCAATAACATTTTGCATCCTGCGGTAAATACATTTATTATTAATATAATAGATGAAGAGCGGGATAGAGGTGTATTGGACTTTGTTTTTGTAGAGGCGGCGCTCCTTATAGAGAACGGATATGACCGCATTGTCGACGAACTGTGGTATGTGTATGCGGATGAAGCCGTAAGAAGGCAGCGTCTTAAGGAGTCTCGGGGATACTCGGATGAGAAGATTGACGGTATCCTGGCAAGCCAGCTGTCCGACGGGGAATTCAGAAAGTATGCGGATTTTGTGATAGATAACGGCGTGGATTTTGAGAAAACCGCCGCTATGATAGATCAAAAACTTGGGGATTGGAGAAAATGAGATGGCAAGTTTAGAGCAGTCAGATCAGAAAGTGGTATTCGGTCTTGATATCGGAACCAGAAGCGTTGTTGGGACCGTGGGTTACATGAATGAAGGCCAGTTCAATGTCATTGCTCAGGCGGTGGAGAAGCACGAGACCAGAGCCATGCTTGACGGACAGATCCACGATATCGGCAAGGTGGGCGGAACCGTAAGAAAGGTAAAAGAGAAACTGGAGCAGCAGACAGATATTCATCTGACTGATGTTTGTATTGCTGCGGCCGGTCGTGTGCTTAGAACTGTTCGCACAACCTATGACTATGAGTATCCCGACGGACATGAGATCACCGACGAGGATATCTACAACCTGGATTCCGGTGCGGTGGAGAAGGCCTATGCCGAGTTCCTTGCCAGCAACACATCAGACCTTAAGTTTTATCTGGTGGGTTATTCCGTAATGCACTATTATCTGGACGGATATCAGATAGCAAACCTGGAGGGCCACAATGCGGGCAAGGTAAGCGTTGAGCTTATCGCAACCTTCCTTCCCGATGACTGCGTGGACGGTCTTTATAAAGCCTGCGAGAGAGCGGACCTTAAGGTTGCCAATCTGACCCTCGAGCCTATCGCCGCAATGATGGTTGCAATCCCCGACAGATTCAGAATGCTGAACCTGGCCCTTGTGGACGTAGGTGCGGGAACCTCCGATATCTGTATCACAGACGACGGCTCCATCACGGCTTACGGAATGCTTCCCATTGCGGGAGACGACATAACAGAGATAATTGCGCAGCACTGTCTTGTGGACTTTAACGCAGCAGATGAGATCAAGATCAGCGCAAGCCACAATGACAAGGTTGAATATACGGATATCATGGGTCTTAAGAAGACCATCACAGCCAAAGAGATTGCCAGGATCATCAAGCCCAAGGTGGAGGAGATGGCTCTTAAGGCTACCAGCGAGATCAAAAAGCTCAACGGCGACAAGCCCGTCAGCGCTGTATTTGTAGTAGGCGGAGGCGGATGCGTGCCGGGTTATACCAAGGCCATCGCCAAAGATATGGATATCCCCGAGGAGCGTGTTGCTTTAAGGGGCGAGGAGGTCATGAAGAACATCACCTTCCTCAACAACGACGGTATCGAGAGGGATTCACTTCTCGTTACGCCTCTTGGTATCTGCATCAGCTACTACGAAGAGGCCAATAACTTTATCTTTGTATCCTTCAACGGAACCCAGACCAAGATCTACGACAACGGCAAGCTTCAGATTGTGGATGCGGCCATGCAGGCTTCTTTCCCTAACGAGGATCTTTTCCCGAAGCGCGGTGAAGAGCTTAGATATACCGTTAACGGAAAAGAAAAGGTGGCAAGGGGCGAACCCGGTGAAGCTGCGGTAATTTCCCTTAACGGCAAGCCGGCAGACATCCACAGCAAGATCCATGCCAACGATATCATCGAGGTTACTCCTTCAACAGCGGGTGATCCCGGTAAGGCTATAGTGGAGAATATCCCTGAATTCAAGACCAGGTTCAGCGTCAATGTTAACGGCAAAAATGTTGAGGCATCAAGGTATGCCACAGTCAACGGAGAGGCACAGACAGGCTACTACAGTATCAAGCCCGGTGATGAAGTCAAGATCCTTGACTACAACACCGCAGCTCAGATTGCAGAGCTTATGGACATTGAGCTCACGGAAGACACCGTGATCATCGTCAACAATGAGAGGGGAGATGCCAATACCCCTGTTTATGAGAACTTCAAGGTTGAGTTCAAGTCTCAGGAAGAAGCGATCATGGATTATTACAAGGATTTCCCCAGCGCCGATGAAGTTGCCATCAGCCAGGCCAATGAGGAAGCCTATGAGAACCTTGATTACGAGAAGAGGCTTCACTCGGATGCAAGCGGACAGCTTAGCTTCTCCGACCTTCCCGATGATGACGGAACCTATGAGAAGTCTGAGGCCCCGGAGGATGCCAACGAGGTAAAAAATATCCTGGCTCACGATCTGCATATCATAGTAAATAATTCTGCCGTAACACTTCACGGTAAGGCGGATTATATATTTGTGGATATCTTCGATGCAATTGATTTTGACCTTTCAAAGCCTAACGGAAGGTCCATCGTCACCACCCTTAACGGCTCATCACCCGATTACATGCAGCCTATCCATGAGGGCGACAAGATCGAAGTATATTGGAAGTAAAAAGTTTTTTGGGAGATTTGTTTTAATGCGTTTTACCAGTATTGCCAGTGGGAGCAGCGGGAACTGTACCTACATCGGAAGCAGCAACACCCATATCCTTGTGGATGTTGGAATCAGCAAGAAGAGAATAGAAGAGGGACTTAATAAACTTGACCTTTCCTTTAATGATATCAGCGGGATTTTCGTGACCCATGAGCACTCGGATCACATCGCCGCCATAAGGACTATTCTCAAGAAATATGATATTCCCGTTTACGCCACAGGCGGAACCATAGAAGGTATCAGGGAGAGTGACAAAAAGGGCGAGATCAGCGGCGCTGAATTTGTACAGGTTAGCATTGACTGTCCTGTTACCGTAGGAGACCTTACCATAGATCCCATGAGGATTTCCCATGATGCCTACGAGCCCTGCGGCTACCGCATTTACTGCGACGGCAGGAAGGTTGGCGTTGCCACTGACCTTGGCTGTTATGATGATTACACCGTGGATGCCCTCACAGGCTGTGATGCACTTCTGCTTGAGGCCAATCACGACATCAGGATGCTTCAGACCGGGCCTTATCCTTATTATCTTAAGAGCAGGATATTGAGCGACAGGGGACATCTTAGCAACGACAAGAGCAGCGAGCTTTTGTGCAAACTCCTTCATGACGGAATGCAGGGGATTTTTCTCGGACACCTTTCCAAGGAGAATAATATGCCCGAGCTTGCCTATGAGACAGTTCGCGTCGGCATCGAGCTTGGAGACGTGCCTTACCACGGCAATGACTTCAGGATCATGGTGGCTGACAGAACGGAAATGTCTCCGGTCCTGGAGTTTTAAATCTGTAAATAAGCCTTCCCATAGGATATGCGCTTTAATTTATTGCACATATCAGGTGCGGAGGGCTTTCTTTTGTGGTATTTTATATAAAGTATTTGATTATACCAAGGAGGCAGTATGAACAAGACTATCATCACAGTAGTAGGAAAAGACACAGTAGGTATTATCGCCAGGGTATGTACTTACCTTGCAGAATCTCACATCAACATTCTTGACATCTCCCAGACCATCGTAAGCGGATACTTTAATATGATGATGATCGTAGATATGGCCGGCACCGACAAGGAGTTCAACACTGTAGCCGACGATCTTGAGGCACTTGGCAGGGACATCGGAGTAGTCATCAAATGCCAGCGCGAAGAGATCTTCGATTCCATGCACAGAATCTGATAGGAGAGGTAGCTATGATCAACATACATGAGGTAGTTGAAACCAACGAGATGATTGAGAAGGAGAACCTGGATGTCAGGACCATTACCCTTGGCATCAGCCTTCTTGACTGTATAGATGAGGACCTGGATAAGGTCTGCGACAATATATATAAGAAGATTTACGAGACAGCCAAAGACCTGGTGAAAACCGGAGACCAGATCGCAAGAGAGTTCGGAGTCCCCATTGTAAATAAGAGGATATCTGTAACTCCCATAGCACTGGTCGGAGGCGCAGCCTGCAAGACTCCCGAGGATTTTGTAAGGATCGCGGAAACTCTTGATGAAGCAGCCAAGAAGGTTGGGGTTAATTTCATCGGAGGCTATTCAGCTCTTGTGAGCAAGGGCATGACCAGTGCCGACAGGCTTCTTATAGAGTCAATTCCCATGGCCCTTGCAAACACTGACGTTGTTTGTTCCTCGGTCAATGTAGGTTCCACCAAGACCGGTATAAATATGGATGCCGTAAGGCTTATGGGTACCATTGTAAAAGAGACGGCGAAAGCCACTAAGGAATCGGATTCCCTTGGATGTGCCAAGCTTGTTATTTTCTGTAACGCCCCCGATGATAATCCTTTCATGGCAGGAGCTTTCCACGGCGTTACCGAGGCTGACAAGATCATAAATGTGGGAGTAAGCGGCCCCGGAGTTGTTAAGACCGCTCTTGAGAAGGTGAGGGGTGAGAACTTTGAGGTTCTATGCGAGACCATCAAGAAGACTGCCTTTAAGGTAACCAGAGTAGGTCAGCTGGTAGCTCAGGAGGCCTCAAGAAGACTTAATGTTCCCTTCGGAATAATCGATCTTTCACTTGCACCTACCCCTGCCATTGGTGACAGCGTAGCCGATATTCTTCATGAGATCGGAGTAGAGCATCCGGGAGCACCGGGTACCACCGCGGCACTGGCTCTTTTGAATGATCAGGTCAAAAAAGGCGGTGTAATGGCCTCATCTTATGTGGGAGGCCTTTCAGGAGCCTTCATCCCCGTAAGCGAGGACCAGGGAATGATAGATGCTGTTGAGGCGGGAGCTCTTACGCTGGAGAAGCTTGAAGCCATGACCTGCGTATGCTCCGTGGGACTTGACATGATCGCAATTCCCGGAGACACAAAGGATACCACCATAGCCGGCATCATAGCAGATGAGATGGCTATAGGTATGATCAACCAGAAGACCACAGCCGTGCGCCTTATCCCCGTTATTGGCAAGGGAGTTGGCGAAACTGTGGAGTTTGGCGGCCTTTTGGGATATGCCCCCATCATGCCTGTAAATAAGTTCTCATGTGATGAATTTGTAAACAGAGGAGGACGAATCCCTGCACCGGTACACAGTTTCAAGAACTGATAGCTAATTTTAACATCACCGGACTTTAACTGAATAAATCATATCATATAAAATAATCATAAAGTCTATTAAAAAAGTGAATTATGATTGAAAATATGATTAGCGTTCCTGTATAATCCATATTGGTATTAAGGAACGCCCGTAATATTGAGCCTTAATATGTGCACTGAAAAAAGTTAAGTACGCATTGATTAAGGCTCTTTAATTTTGCAAAAGATTGGAGAGGTGAAAATGGAAGAACGAAGAAAAATAGGCAGAGTGGAATTCAGTGCAAACAGTGTGATCGTAGACAGAAATACACTGGAAAAGTACTACGGACATGTAAAAAACATCAGTCCTCTGGGTGTGGCTGTAACAATGGATGAGGGAACGCCTTCTTTGTTGGGCAGAGATGTGATCCTTGTTGCCGAGACAATGATCATGTATGCGGACTGTATCAGAGAGGATAATGATGGTGGACAAAAGACTGTAGCATTCTGTTCCAAGAAGTTTACAAATGATGTACTTCAGTATCTGTTCGATCGCATCGGTTCAGAAGAGACGATCTAAGAACGATTGATATTATTGTTGATACAAATGTGTGTGAGAGGGAAAATGACCATGAAAAGAAAAACAATTGACAGACAGATCATCAGAGCGCTTTCGATCGGAATCAGCGCAGGAATGATGCTCCAGCCCATAGCAGCCATGGCTGCTGAAGAAGGCGCTGTAGTACCTGAGGGCGGCGCAGCAGATCAGACTGCGCAGTCAGAGGTTGCTCCTGCACAGGTGCAGGCACCCATGAATGTAGAGACAGCTGCAGAAGTAGCTGAGGCTAAGGAAGCTGTTGAGGCAGCTATCAGTGTGGGAAAAGAGACAGAGACTCCCGCAGAGGAAACATCACAGACAGAGACTCCCGCAGAGGAGATAACACAGGCAGAGGCTCCCGTAGAGGAGACAGCACAGACAGAAGATACAACAGAAGAAGCATCACAGGATGCAACAAATTCAATTAACGAACACTTACAGGATTCCTCAGATGCCATTGACAAGATTGGTGGCACAGTTAAGGAACTTGATAATTTAAATAGACAGGCAACCGATGCTGTAGAGGATTACGAAGATGCAGTAAGCGATGCTGCCGTAGAAATGGCTGAGATTTATGCTGATGCAGCTAAGGCTCAGGCAGAAGACGCTGCAAAAGCTGCAGATAAGGCAGGCGAGCTGGCTGATGATGCAGAGATAGCAGAAGCCGACGTTGAGGATATTGCAGGTAAGACCTACAATTCTTATGCGGCTGCAAACAAGGCTAAAGAAGAGGCCAAGGAGCTTGTTGATCAGGCTAATAAGGATGCTGAGGATGCCAGGCTTCAGAAAGAAGCTGCCGATGAGGCAGTTAAGAGTGCAAAGGCAGATTCAGATGCTGCTTACAATGCTCTTGAGAATGCAAGAGATGCTTATAAGATAGCCAGTGCAAAGGTTGCTGAAGCAGAGGCTAAGCTTACTGCAATATTAAATGAGTATGGCCTTACAAAGGATTCCGAAGGTTATACCGGTGATGTTAAGGATGCCGTAGATGCAGCAAAAGCTGCTTATGATGAAGCTCTTGCAGCAAAGGAAGCAGCAGATGCTGCTCTTGATACTGCAAGGCAGAAAAATACAAAGGCTATCAGCGACCTTGAAGCTGCAAATAAAGCTTCCGAGAAAGCACAGAAGGATCTTGAAACAGCTAAAAAGAACCTTAAGAATGCTCAGGAAGATGCTGCAGACTTGGGCGAAGCTGTTGACATAGCTAAAAAGTTTTACGATGACGCACAGGCTAATGTTGACAAGGCCAAGGCTTGGGTATCAGAAGCCCAGGACGATTACGATGATGCTGTAGATAACTATAATGATAAGGTAAAAGCATATAATACAGCAGTTGATGAGCTGGGCAAGGCTGATAAGGAATATGATGCTGCCTACAGCGATTCATTGAAGAAGGAATCTGCATATGTAAGTGCAGCAAGAGACCTGGCTGCCAAGAAGAAAACCTATGATGATGCCGTAGCAAAATACGGAAAGAAATCAAAGGCAGCTGAAGATGCTAAGAAGGCCCTTGATGCTGCTGACAAAGCTGTTGATACAGCTAAGAAAGCTATGGAAAGTGCCAGGAAGGATCTTGAGAGAGAGACAAGAGAGCACAAAGAAGCAGAGGATGCTCTTAACGCTGCCAATGGTGCTAAGGAAATCGCAGATCAGGCTGTTATTGATGCCAAGAAGAAGGCGGATGATGCAGCAGCTGCTGTAACAGAAGCAGAGAAAGATAAGGCAACTGCTTATAATAACCTTGCCGGCGCAGCCAGCGCAGTAAGAAATCTTGGAAATACTCTTGACGGAGCAGAGCAGAATCTTAAGACTGCCAAGGAGAATCAGGCAATAGCAGAGTCTGCACTTAGTGATGCTCAGAAGCAATATGATGATGCAGTTATCAGGAAAAATACAGCTTTGAGCAATTACAATGCTGCCAAGGATGAATTTGAAAGACTTGATCGAATTAAGAATACAAAGTATTCAGAGTGGGAAAAGGCTGATGCAGAAGCTAAAGCCGCTGAAAAGGCAAGGGATGATGCTAAGAATGATTATGATGAAGCTGTAAAAGCATACGGTCCTCTTTCACAGGCAGCAAAAGATGCAAAGAGCCGGCTCGATGCCGCTGAGAGTCTTGTTAGAACCAAGTCCGGTGCTAAGACTGAAGCAGAAAGAGAGCTCCAGGAGGCTGAAAGAAAAGTTAATACTGCAAAAGAAGAGCTTGGAAAAGCAAATGAAGCTCTTAAGACAGCTAACGAAAATGTAAATACTGAAAAGGGAAATGTGGATACAGCACAGGCTGCTTACGAAAGAGCCCAGAACATCGCCCTGATCAGACAGCATGAACAAGAAGAAATAGATATTTATCGCGTATACAATGGTAAAGAGGATGATGAGTCTAAGGCTAAGATCAAGGCAGCTGACGACCAGCTTGCAATTGACCTTATTACCTTCAAACTCATGGAAGACGGTGTCAAGAAAGCAAACATCGTATCCACAGAGGTTAAAGGAAATATCATCTATGTAACAACAAAGGATGATAATGGTAACGAGACATTAACAAAGTATAATTACACTCTTGAGACAAGACCCAATTACGGTGGCCTTCAGACTTCATATCACTGGCTTGTGGTCAATGAAGTTAAAAATTCCGAAATGGTGCAGGAGACAGGATATAACAACGTTCCCTGTCTTAGAGGAGAGGATGACGAGGTTGCTGATGTCAACAAGGACAACCTGAAGTCTTATGGTGAATACTATGGAAAATTCTATTGGTATTCCACAAAAATGGAGACCGTGAAAAAGACCGTAGAGGTTTGGCCAGAGCAGAGGACTGTTTATAAGGACGATGCAGGAAATGTAATTGAGAGCAATAAGCTCAAAGGCAATCACATTACCGGTTACTACTATGAAGTTGGTTCAGGCTGGAACAAAAAAAGGGTATATGTTAGTAAGACATCCGAGACATTATATTATTTCTACACGAATGAAAATAAAAAAGTATATGTTGATAAAGATGATGTAACTGTAGTAGATCATTGGTTCTCATCAGACGAATACTATTATTCATATCCAGAAGAGCAGGAAGTTGTTGATAACTGGTACTACGAGTCAACAAAGCAGGAGACATACAGCTATACTGTAGAGAAGGTAACCGACTCAGAGCAGTTCTACCGTGAGATCACCTTCAACAGCAGCACATTTAACAACAACGTACGTGCTGCAGAGCAGAAGAAGAACGAAGCTGAAGGCGAGCTTGCAAAGGCTCAGCGTATTGCCGGTGAAAAGCAGGCCATAGTAAACCAGAAAGTCGGCGCTGTATCTGAAGCAGAAGGAAGGCAGCAGGAGGCAGAGGGTAAACTTGATACTGCAGAAGAAGAACTTAGTGCTGCAGAGAGAGCCAAAGGCGAAAGAGAGAACGAGTTTAATGAAGCGGACAGAGTTGCAAAGGCCGCTGAGAAAACCAAGAACGATAACTACACGAAATGGCAGAACGCTATAGATACCTATGGAAGAGAATCCAAAGAAGCCACCGAAGCCAAGAAGCTGTATGATGCTGCTGCTGATGTTGCAGGCAAGGCAAAGCAGGAGCGTGACAGACTGGAGGGTCTGTACAACCAGGAAGATGAGAATGTAAAAGGCAAACTGACTGCTCTTAATTACGCCAAGGATGCTAAGGACAGGGCAGATAAGGCAGTTCGCGATGCTGAGAATGCTGTATCAGAGGCTAAAAAAGACCTTGAAGCAGCAAAAGAAACACAGAAAGCTTTACAGGAAATCTATGATAAAGCTGTTCAGACTGTTAATGATAAGAAAGCCGAAGCCTATGACGAAAATCAGGCCTACATTGGAGCTCTTGTTGAGCAGGGCAGAAAAAACCAGAAAGTCATCGATGCTGAGAAGGACCTTCGAGAGGCTGATAAAGAGCTTAAGGCCGCTGAAGGAAATGTTTCCAGAAAAGAATCAGAGTATAACAACAAGGTAGAGATTCAGGAAGGCAAGCAGACAGCTTACAATAACGCACAAGGCGCAAAAGACGACGCTGAGAAAGAACTTGAAAGAGCTAAGAAGGCCTACGAGGATGCTAAAAAGAAGAAAGGCACAAAGTGGGATGAACTCATGAATGCCTATGACAGACTTGATAAGGCTGAGAGAAACTACAACAGGAAAGTTAACGACTGGAAGGAGGCTCTTTCAGATCTTAGTAAGGCAGTCGGAGAAGTTGCAGCAGCTAAGGGCGAGCTTGAGCTTGCAAAGTCCGTAAGAGACGGATGGGAAAGAGATGCAGCAGCCAAGAAGGCAGTTCTTGATCTGGCAAATTACTTCAAGGGTATTGCTGACAGTAATGTTAAGGATGCAGAAAAGAAACTTGAAGGTGCACAGGATAAGGTTAATGCAGCAGGATCAGATGTATCAGACAAGCAGCAGGCAGCTGTTGATGCAGCTGATGCACTGATCGCAGCAGATGAGGCACAGCAGGCAGCAAGCGAGAAGTTTGAGGCAGTCAAGGCAGCATACCAGAAGGTTTGCGAGATGGCAGAAGCTCTTAAGAACCTTAAGACTCAGCAGGGCGTAAGCGCTGAGGCTATAGATGCTCTTCAGATAGCTTATAATAACGCTCAGGCAAGATACGACGATGCTGTTGATGCTGCAACTGAGGCTAAGGAGAACTACGAGAGAGCACAGGCAGCTGCAGATGAGGCTGTTGACATATTCAACAACGGCAGATCCTTCAGAGTTGTTATTCCAAGCTATGAAGATCAGGCATCCAATGAGGATACAGATGATACAGGCGCAGCAGTTGTTACTCCTACAGCCATCGGTGATGTAGCATCAACAGATGACGCACAGGTACTCGGTGCAGTAAGATCCGGAAGAAGCGGAAGATCAGGCTTGGGCAAGAGTGCGGTTACAACAGACGGTGCGGGCACTGAAGAGGCGGTTACATCTGAAGTAACAGAGGATGAGACCAAAAAGCCTGTGGATGAGAATAAAGAGATCGTAACAATCGCTGATGAAGATACAGCCAAGGCAGACACAATCCCTGAAGAAGCAAAGAAAGGCTTCTCATGGTGGTGGCTCATCATCCTGGCAATCATCACCGGTGTATCTGTAGAAGAAATCTACAGAAGACGCAATGCCAAGGAGAAGGCTGAGAACTCCGCCAACACAGATAACAAGTAATAGCAATAAGGATTAATTTGTAACATAAAATTCACCTCACACACACAAAGGAGAGCTCCCCATCCCTCGGGGAGCTTTTCTTTTGCGTATTGTGAAAAATAACGATGAAATTATAAATTTTTTATTAATAATTTGTTGCCATATATTGTAGTTTCTTGTAGAAAAGCAACTAAATTTAGTTTATAATTTTTTTGGATCGGCTTATGACCGGCAGTCATATAAAGTTTTGAGGGGATATGGGGAATGAACGACAACGAAAAAAAGGGCAATAGTTTTATGCTCAAAATCTGCGCTTTTATAGTTGATAAGCGCAATCTGTTCTTTCTGATCTATGCAATCCTTTGCATATTTTCAGCTGTTTCAAGATCATGGGTAGGAGTTGAGAACAAACTGGACAAGTACCTTCCTGACACTTCAGAGACCAGAATGGGACTGGATCTGATGGAAGAACAGTTCGTGACATACGGTTCCGTCAAGGTCATGGTGGCAAACATATCCTATGACCAGGCTCTTCTTATAAAAGAAGATATCGAAGATATCAAAGGTGTCTTTGCGGCGGAGCTTGATGAGACCGACAAGCATTACAACAACGGCTCCGCACTTTTTGACATCACCTTTGATTTCGATGAGGATGATGAACAGTGTGTTAAGCTTCTCGATGAGGTAACCGCATACTTCGAACCTTACGATGCATATATTTCATCTACTCTGGGAGATCCCCAGTCCAAGCTCATAGACCATGAGATGAGTATCATCTCAATACTTGTCGTATTTATTGTAGTATTCGTTCTTCTTTTGACATCACAGGCCTATGCTGAGGTTCCGGTACTTCTTTTAACCTTCGGCTCTGCGGCTTTGGTACAGATGGGAACCAATTTCCTGATGGGCACGATCTCTTTTGTCTCGGATTCCGTGACCATAGTTCTGCAGCTGGCGCTGTCGGTGGACTACGCAGTTATCTTCCTTAACAGATACAAGGAGGAGCACGCAAATCTTCCTTACCGTGAAGCTACCATAGTGGCTCTTTCCAAATCAATTCCTGAGATCTCGGGAAGTTCACTTACCACCATGGGTGGTCTTTTTGCCATGTTGTTCATGCAGTTTGGTATAGGCAGGGATATGGGTATCGTTCTTATGAAATCCATTATCCTGAGCCTTCTTTCAGTATTCCTACTTATGCCCGGTATTATCATGGTGTTTGCCCCTCTCATGGAAAAGACCCAGCACAGGAATTTCATTCCCAAAATTCCGTTCGTCGGTAAATTTGCGTACGCATCGAGGTTTGTTGTGGCGCCTCTTTTTGTTGTCATCATTATTGCAGCTCAGTTTATTTCCTCAAAGACTCCTTATGTTTTTGGATATTCCAAGATAACTCCGCCTCTTACCAATGAAGTTCAAAAGGCAGAGAAGATGCAGAAGGACAACTTTAAGTCAGACAATTTTGTGGCTCTTGTTTTTCCCTCGGGAGATTATGATGAGGAGAAGCTCCTTATTGAGGATCTTCTTTCCAGGGACGAAGTAAGCTCCATCACAGGACTTGCCAACACAGAAGCCCTTGGCGGATATACGCTGACAGACAAACTCTCACCTCGTCAGTTTTCTGAGCTTCTTGATATTGACTACGAGATCGCGGAGCTTGTTTATGCGGCTTATGCGGTCAACGATGAGGATTATGCCAAAGCTATCAATGGCCTCGTGAACTATAAGGTTCCTCTTATTGACATGTTCATGTTCGTATACCAGGAGGTTAAGGACGGATATGTAACCCTTAACGATGATCTGATGAAGAAGCTTGAAGATGCCAACAAGATGATGACTTTTGCCAAGAACCAGCTAAAGGGCGAGGAATATTCAAGGATCCTTGTTTACTTAAATCTTCCCCAGGAGTCGGAGGAGACCTTTGATTTTATAGACACCATACGCAGTATAGGGCAGAAGCACTATGAAGATGGAAACGTCTATGTGGTAGGCGAATCCGTCAGCCAGTATGATCTTAAGAAATGCTTTGCCCGGGATAATACCGTTACCGGCGTTATCTCGATCCTGGCGGTTCTGGTGGTGCTTCTTTTCACCTTTAAATCCGCAGGTATGCCGGTGCTGCTCATCGCTGTCATCCAGGGATGTATCTGGATCAACTTCTCCATTCCCGCAATAGCCCATGACAACCTGTTCTTCCTTGGGTACCTTATCGTAAGCTCCATTCAGATGGGTGCCAATATCGACTATGCCATCGTTATTGCAGGCAGATACACTGAGCTTCGAGAGAAGATGGGCAAAAGAGATGCCATCATCGATACCATGAATCTGTCGTTCCCTACGATCATTACTTCCGGAACAATGCTGGCTGTGGCCGGTACCCTTATCGGTAAGATGACTTCCGACTGCGCTATATACGGAATCGGAAAGGCTCTTGGACGGGGAACTATCATTTCCATTATCGTAACCATGTTCGTACTTCCCCAGATCCTTCTGGTGGGTGATAAGATTATCGAGCTTACGGCCTTTGTTATGAATATGCCGCTGCAGACAAAACAGATTTCCGGCGCTATGAGGATTGACGGCGTTGTCCGGGGCAGGATCGACGGAACCGTCAACGGTGTTGTTCACGCTGTGGTAAGAGGTAATGTAAGTGCCTATATTGAGAACGGCGATGTTCAGATGATCGAGGAAGCTGATGATATCCCAAAGCAGGATGTTAAAGAGGAGGGTGTGTAATATGAAAAAGAGAATAATTGCAGCCCTGCTGGCAGCTTTTATATTTACAACTTCAGTCGTAGTCTCTTTTGCCGAAAATGAAAACGGAGTTTCGACGGAGGGCGGGGCTCTCCCGGAGGATGTGACCACCGGAACCCAGGAGAAGGCTCAGGAAGATGAGGTGGACGTTGATGCTGACATCGAGAAAGAGATACAGAGCATCATTCCCGAGGTCAAGGAAGAGATAAGGATATCCACAGCTGAAGAGCTTATAGAATTTGCTGAAAAGTGCAGGATGGATACCTGGTCTGCCAACAAAATGGTCATCATCACCCAAGACATAAGCCTTGTGGGCAAGGCCTTTGACGGAATACCTTCCTTTGGCGGAGTTCTTGACGGACAGGGACATACTGTCTCCGAAGTCAATATAAGATCCGGTCAGTCCTATGTTGGATTTTTTACACATATTCAGAAGGATGCCATCGTTTCTAACTTAAATGTTTCCGGATCGATCATGCCTTCGGGCAATACCACCATTATCGGCGGCTTTTGCGGTGAGAACCTTGGATATATAAATGAGTGCAGTTTCAAGGGCGTGGTCACCGGCAAGGACTATGTTGGTGGAATAGCAGGCATTAACCAGCTGTCGGGAGATATCAGATTTTCTACAGCTGAGGGATTTATCAGCGGAACTCATTTCACCGGTGGAATAGCGGGCAAGAATGACGGAAATATTGCCAACTGCAAGAATGAAGCTCTGGTCAACACCACCAATACCGATACGGAGATCACCATTGATTCAATGGAGAAGCTCAATACCGTACTCAACGTTTTGAGGAACGGCCTCGACAAGGAGGATGATGAGGCCAACTCAGATGTAACGGTAACGGATATAGGAGGAATTGCCGGTGTGTCCATCGGTATCATTTCCCGCTGTATCAACAACGGAGAGATCGGATACGACCATGTGGGATACAACGTGGGCGGAATAGCAGGAAGGCAATCGGGATATCTTTATAACTGTACCAATAACGGGAATGTCAAGGGCAGAAAGGATATCGGAGGAATTGTTGGACAGGCGGAGCCATACATAACCGTGGACTTTGCTACGGATATTGCGTACCAGCTTCAGGAAGCCGTGGCCCAGCTCCATGATACGGTGGCTGCAACCCTGAACGATACAAAGAATCAATCGGATACCATTACAGCGAGACTTGCGGTAATTCAGCAGTTCACCGCCAAGGCTGTGGAGGACACCAGGTTCATCGCAGCAGGTACCGTTGATTTTGCCAATGAAACATCGGCGGCAACAACAGAGGCCATCTCAAGGGTTGATTATGTCCTTGAGGAGTCTTCCAAGAACGGAGGCCCCATCGACAATATGTCAAGCGCTGCAGGCAGCGGCAAAAAGGCTGCTCAGAATCTTAAGGAAGCCGCAGGGGATCTTAATATTGAAGACTACCTTTCCGGTGAAGACGAGAAGAATCAGTACAACAACGCCAAGCAGACCCTGGAAAGCGCAGCACAGCAGTATCAGGAGAATTACGATAAGTCATATCCTGCTTATTATAACTACTACATAGGTCATAATATGGATGACCTAAAATACAGGGACGACTGCAAGGATCTGATGTTTTATGATGAAAGCGGAAATCCGATAACCGATGAGTACCAGGAGGGAACATATCCCAAGTACGGCTGGAGCGGAACAGACTCTTCCATCAAGACATATATTGAAAACGGGACGGGCCCTGCTGTCAAAGGAAGCTGGAAGCACACCTCTACAGGGAATTCTTTTCCTCAGAGCGAGTCCGATGCGGAAACCGCACTTGATCAAAAGGCAGTATCGGATGCTCAGACAGAGGCCAATGACTATGCAATGGAGAACTATCAGGGCAAGTCGGGCTCGGGAGAAAAAGCCTATAAGGATGATCTGCAGTCTGCATCCCAGACCCTGGCAGCTATTTATGCAAATCATGCCGACGAGATGAGCGATTCCGCAAGGAAAGATACATCAGAGGCCATGGCCAATCTGGAATCGGCATCAGAGAGTCTTGAAAAAGCAGGAAAGCAGACCAAGTCAATACTTGAAAATGTTGCGGGAAGAGATGATATTGCTTTCCCTAAATTTTCCGAGGAGTACAAGGCGCACACCATGAGCCTTGCAGATAACCTTGCGGGAATGACCGATAACTTCGGACTGCTGAATCAGGAAGTTAACGGCGCTACGGGAGTGCTGGTAAATGACCTTTCAGCAGTAAACGATCAGTTCAACAATATCCTTAACCTCTACACCGACGCTCTTGACGGAGTGCTTGAGAAGGATTACACCAATATCTTTAACGATGATTCCCTTGAAGATGCCGAGGGAACTACGGATGCTACTGTGGATTCCTGCTTTAACTTTGGCTATGTTAAGGGAGATATCGACATTTCAGGAATCGCCGGGACAATGGCCATAGAATATGACTTTGATAAGGAGAGTGATGTTACAGGACTCAAGGATTCCGGGCTGAACGGATCTTACCTTACAAAGTGCGTACTTAGAGGAAACCGCAACTACGGCGATATAAAGTCCCAGAAAAACTATGCGGGCGGTGTTTGCGGTCGACAGGACATGGGAACTATCCTTAACTGCGGAAGCTATGCGAGAATAGAGGCAGCGGACGGACAGTACGTAGGCGGTGTTGCCGGAGCATCCATATCCTATATCGTAGAAGGATATGCCAAGGGAGAACTTGCAGGTGATTCCTATGTGGGCGGTATCGCAGGAGACGGAAAGCATATCAGGGACTGCCTCACAATTGTAAACATCGACAACAAGACAGACTGGTCAGGGGCAATAGCGGGACATGTAGCCGAAGAAGCCGAAGTAAGAAACAACTTCTTTGTAAGTGATGACCTTGCGGGTATTGACAGAGTAAGTTACAGATTGAAAGCAGAGCCTGTTTCCTATACGGATGTCATAAACAATAAAGTCTTTGTTCAGAAAAAAACAGAGAATAAAAATAAGCAGAGCGATGACGCAGGCGATCAGGCCATTGATGAGGCTGATACAGAAGAAACAAAAGTAGTGGCACTTAGCAGCACAGAGGATCCCGGTACTGAGGAGCAGTACAGGAGCCTTCCCGGTGAATTCGGAAATCTTACTGTTAATTTTGTTGTGGAAGATGATGATCTTGAAGGGGGAAGACAGAAGGTAGCAAGGATTACCAGGAAGTACGGCGAAGAACTTAAGGTTTCCGACTATCCCAATGTTGATAACAAAGACGGATTCTACGCCGACTGGGATGTGGACGGAATTGAGAGGCTCACCAGCGATGTGACCATCACGGCTACCTACAAGCGGTATAAGACTACCCTGGCTGAAGACAACTTATCAGGGGACTTTAACCAGTCTGAGCTTCTTGTGGACGGCCTTTTCCATCAGGATGACAAGCTTATTGTTGAGAAGACCATCAATGTCACTGAGGATGAGATATCCGCGCACCTTGACAATTATGAGGTCATGAAGGTTACCATCCCCGATGACGGTCAGAAGACCCATCAGATCAGATTCAAGGCCATCAACAGGTTCGCGGATCTTGCCAATGCTGTGGGAGACTACATTGGCGGCACACCGGTTCTTTATCTTGGAGAGGGCAAAGACAGAGTGGCTCTTAAGAAGACAGGAACTGTAGGACAGTACTCAACTTATGAGGTAGAGGGCAACGATCTTACTCTTTCCGTAAGCATACAGGGAGCCAAGAATGCGGCATGGACCATTGTTATCATCGCTGCAGTTATCCTTCTTATCCTGATAATCATTCTTCTCATCGTTCTTAACAACATCAGGAAGAACGGTGGTAGGCTTCCGGGACTTATTAGCAGAGTCATGAATAAGCTTTCACAGAAGATCGAGAACAAGGAACAGATCTTCTACGATGATTCACTAGATGAGGTAAAAAAGACAGCTAAAGAGGACGACGTACTTGATCTTGATGAAGACGATCCCGATGATGAAGGAAACGAATAACAACCTATAGCAAAACATATAAGGGGCAGTTTAGCATTGCAGAAACTGTCCCTTCTTTCTATAATAGTAATTAAGTTTTTTCAGGGGGTACCTGATATGAAGGAAATGCTCAATGAGTTACTGATGGAGGATAAGACACTCATCCACGTTCCTTTCGGAAACGGCTTTTTTGACATATACAAGTCTGTGGTTGTTTCCTGGATAGTTCTTGCTTTCCTGATAGTTCTGATCCTGGTAATGACCGGGAATCTTAAAGTCCACAATATTTCCAAGAGACAGGCGGCTTTAGAGACCGCAGTATTATGGCTACGGGGTGTTGCCGTTGGAATGCTTGGAGAGGAGGCAAAAGAGTACAGTACCTATATCATCACGGTGCTGGTATTTATCGCCTGCTCCAATATGGTCGGACTCTTTGGCTTTACACCGCCCACAATGGATCTCAATGTCACAATTGCATTGTCGCTGATGAGTATTATTCTCGTCCAGGTTGCCGGAATAGCCAGGAAAGGTCCCAAGGGATGGCTTAAGAGTTTCGGACAGCCCATGGCTGCCATAGCATTTATGAATGTTCTGGAGCTCGGCATCAGACCTTTGTCGCTGTGTATGCGACTTTTCGGTAATATTCTGGGAGCTACGGTCATCATGGAGCTTCTCAAGCACGTGGTTCCGGTTATCCTGCCGGCAGCTCTTAGCGTATACTTTGATATCTTTGACGGATGTATCCAGGCTTATGTATTTGTATTTTTGACGTCCCTTTATATTAAAGAGGCTGTGGAATAAAGATCACTTAAGGAGGAAAACAATATGAATTTAACAGCAATCGGAGCAGCTATCGCTGCATTTACCGGAATCGGCGCAGGACTTGGAATCGGTATCGCAACCTCCAAGGCAACAGATGCTGTGGCACGTCAGCCTGAGGCTGAGAGCAAGATCATGAAACTTCTGCTTCTTGGTTGTGCTCTTGCAGAGGCAACAGCTATTTACGGATTCGTAGTAGCTATCATGATCATTCTTTTCTCATGATCAAAAAATAAGAAAAAGGGGAAGAACATGTTAAATATCAGTATTTTCAATATTGCATGTACTATAATAAACCTTCTCATTCTCTATTTTGTGGTCAAAAAGTTCCTGTTTGGCAGGATCGATGAGATTCTTGAGAAACGCCGCGAGGAAGTGGACAGCGCCACCAAGGCTGCTGACATCGCTCTTGAGGAAGCTAAGAGCACCAAGAGAGAGTACGAGCGCAAGATATCTCAGGCTGAGGAAGAGAAGGAGACAATCCTTGCAGATATCAAGAAGCAGGGATATGACGAATATGAGAAGATCGTCCTTGACGCCAGAAAGAAGGGTGAGCGTATCATCACAGAGGCAAGGCACAATGCCGAGGCTGAGGCTGAAAAGGCCAGGGAAGAGTATGCGGGACAGCTCAAGGATATGGTTATCGATGCAGCTTCCAAGATTGCCGCTACCAAGCACAGCGCAGAGGACGACAGCCAGCTGTATGACAAATTTATAAGTGAAGCCGGAGCACATAATGGATAATACTATGAATGCAACACTGCGCTATGCAGTTACTGCTCCGAGCCCTTCCCAGCTTGATAGCATAAGAAAGCTCCTCTCGGATAAGTTTGAAGGCGCCGCCGTAGAAATACAGTGCGTTCAGGACCCTAAGATGGGAGGCGGCTTTATTGTCACCTGCGGCAATTTTGAATACGACTGGAGTGACGAGGGCAGAGCTAAACAGCTTCGCGCAGAACTCAATACCATAAAGACGGGTCTTGGTACTACCGATACCAGCAGGATAATTTCCATGATAAGGGATAAGGTTGAAAACTTTGAGCTGTCCGTCAAGGACAGGGAAGTTGGAACCGTATCCTGGGTTGGTGACGGCATTGCCAACGTGGAGGGAATAGACCACGCCTTTTACGGTGAGATAATCGAATTTGAAGACGGAACAAGGGGAATGGCCCAGGACATCAGAGAAGATCACGTGGGATGTATCCTCTTTGGCAGTGATAAAGGTATAAGAGAGGGAAGCCGCGCTGTCAGAACCTACAAGGAAGCAGGTGTTCCCGTGGGTGAAGGCTTTATAGGCAGAGTGGTTGACGCTCTGGGAGCTCCCATTGACGGCCTTGGGGATATCAAGGAATCAGGCTACAGGGCAGTGGAAGAGCGCTCTCCCGGAATCCTGGAGAGGCAGTCTGTCAATGAGCCCATGGAGACGGGAATCCTTTCGATCGACACCATGTTCCCCATAGGACGTGGCCAGAGAGAGCTTATCATCGGCGACAGACAGACCGGTAAGACTTCCATTGCTCTTGATACCATCATCAATCAGAAGGGAAAGGGTGTTATCTGTATTTATGTTGCAATAGGCCAGAAGGCATCCACTGTTTCCAAGATTATTCAGACCCTTAAAAAGAACGATGCGCTTAAGTATACAACTGTAGTTTGCGCTACTGCTGCAGATACTGCGCCTCTTCAGTATATTGCACCCTATGCGGGAACCTCTATGGCTGAGTACTTTATGTACCGGGGCAAGGATGTTCTCATTGTTTACGATGACCTTTCCAAGCACGCTGTAGCTTACAGGGCACTGTCTCTTTTGCTGGAGCGTCCTCCGGGACGTGAGGCTTATCCGGGAGATGTGTTCTACCTGCACTCAAGGCTTCTTGAGAGATCCAGTAAGCTTTCATCGGAACTTGGCGGCGGCTCCATAACGGCACTTCCCATCATTGAGACCCAGGCCGGAGATGTGTCTGCATATATACCTACCAACGTTATTTCCATTACAGACGGACAGATATTCCTTGAGAGCGACCTGTTCTTTGCGGGAATCAGACCTGCGGTGAATGTAGGACTCTCCGTATCACGTGTGGGAAGTGCGGCTCAGACCAAGGCCATGAAGAAGGCCACCGGCAGCATAAGAGTGGATCTTGCCCAGTACAGAGAGATGGCTGTGTTTACACAGTTCAGCTCCGATCTTGACGAGACCACCAGAAAACAGCTCAATCACGGCGATATTCTGATGGAACTGTTAAAACAGCCCCTTGAGCATCCCCTTGCCATGCATGAGATGGTCATCATTCTTGTGGCAGTGGGAGCGGGCAGAATTGACAATACTCCCGTAGGGAAGGTTCAGGAATACAAGGAGAAGCTGATCACTTACTTTAATACGGAGCATGAAGATATATGTAAGGAGATCACCAAGGGAGGAGATCTTCCCGAGAGCCTTAGAAGGCAGATACTGGATGCTGTTGATAAGTTCAACAGCGAGATAGAGGTACAGTGATTTGGCTAATATCAAAGAGATAAGAGACAGGATTGACAGCGTCAATCAGACTCGGAAAATTACAAATGCGATGTATCTGATCTCTTCCACGAAGCTCAGGAAAGCCAAGAAGATGCTATCCGAGACGGAGCCTTTTTTCTACGCCTCTCAGGATATGATAAAGAGCGTAGCAAGGCACCTCCCCGAGGGAGTAGATAACATCTTCCTGGAGACCAGGCGTGAGATCCCTGAGGAGCAGAAAAAGAGAGGCTACATCGTTATCACCGATGATAAGGGTCTTGCAGGTTCCTACAACCACAATGTGGTTCGGACAGTAGAAGAGAGTATTGCTTCCTTCAAAGGGCAGTGGAAGCTCTTCGTAATAGGCGAGATAGGAAGGTATCATTTCAATTCTCAGAATATCGAGATTGAAGAGTTCTTTTCCTTCACCCCTCAGAATCCCACCCTACACAGGGCCAGGAAGATTGCGGCAGAGATCCTTGACTACTACTATGAGCGCAAGATTGACGAGTTCATGATCGTGTATACGACCATGAAGGGCGTAACCAGCGAGGCCAGGTTCGAGAAGCTCCTTCCTCTGGACATCATCGAGGATGTGAGAAAAGATGCACCTCCTGCCGGTATGATGCTTGAGGAGTTCCGCATGGATCCAAGCCCCTCAGCGGTCCTTGATAATATAGTTCCCAATTACATCACCGGATTTATCTACGGCGCACTGGTGGAATCCTTCTGCAGTGCCCACAATGCCAGGATGATGGCCATGGATTCCGCCAACAAAAACGCGGACAAGATGCTGGGGACTCTCACAAGGAATTACAATACCCAGAGGCAGGCCATGATAACCCAGGAGATAACAGAGGTTGTCAGCGGAGCCAAGGCTCTTAAAAAAGCCAAGGATACGAAGGCCAAAAAGATGGCCGAAGCCAGGAACAAATAATTTTTCAAAGAGGAAACGGATTTGGAAAACGGCAAGATAATCAGGGTCATGGGCCCTGTTGTGGATGTACAGTTTAATGACGGTCATCTTCCCTACATCAGTGATGCTCTCAGGGTTACTGTGGGAGATGAGAAAAGAGTCATGGAAGTCGCCCAGCATGTGGGAGAGAATACAGCAAGATGTATCATGCTTTCTCCCAGTGAAGGACTTCACAAAGACATGGAGGTTGAGGTTACAGGGGGGCCCATCAAGGTTCCCGTGGGAGACGAGGTCCTCGGAAGACTCTTTAACGTTCTGGGAGATCCCATAGACAAGAAGGGCGAGGTTGCAACCAAGGAGAGATGGTCAATCCACAGAGAGCCTCCTGTTCTGACCGATCAGAGCCCTGTTGTGGAGATACTTGAGACAGGTATCAAGGTAATCGACCTTATGGCACCCTATGCCAAAGGCGGTAAGATAGGTCTTTTCGGCGGTGCCGGCGTAGGTAAGACGGTGCTTATTCAGGAGCTTATCCAGAATATCGCCACAGAACACGGCGGTTTCTCCATCTTTACAGGTGTCGGAGAGCGTTCAAGGGAAGGTAACGACCTCTGGTCAGAGATGACCGAGTCCGGAGTTATCGAGAAGACAGCCCTTGTGTTCGGACAGATGAATGAGCCTCCGGGAGCCCGCATGCGAGTTGCCGAGACCGGACTTACCATGGCTGAGTATTTCAGAGACGTCAAGCACCAGGATGTGCTTCTTTTCATCGATAATATTTTCAGATTTGTACAGGCGGGATCCGAGGTTTCTTCCCTTCTTGGAAGAATGCCTTCAGCGGTTGGTTATCAGCCCACACTGGCAACGGATCTTGGAACACTGCAGGAGAGGATCACTTCCACAAGACTTGGAAGTATAACCAGTGTACAGGCGGTCTATGTGCCTGCGGATGACCTCACCGACCCTGCACCTGCAACAACCTTTGCTCACCTTGATGCAACGACGGTTCTTTCCCGTAAGATCGTGGAACAGGGTATTTACCCGGCTGTAGATCCGTTGGCTTCCACCAGCAGGATCCTTGAAGAGAGCGTTGTTGGTAAGGCTCATTATTCCACAGCCATGAAGGTTCAGGAGATCCTTCAGAAGTACAAGGAACTTCAGGACATCATTGCCATCCTTGGAATGGAGGAACTCAGTGACGAGGACAAGGCAACTGTTCACAGAGCCAGAAAGATACAGAGGTTCATGTCACAGCCTTTCCATGTGGCTGAGCAGTTTACCAACCTTCCCGGCAAATATGTTCCGCTTTCCGAGACCATTAAGGGCTTTATGGCAATCATAGGCGGAGAAATGGACAAGTATCCCGAGTCTGCCTTCTTCAATGTTGGCACCATCGATGAGGTTGTTGAGAAAGCCAGACAGATTGAGGCGTAACACATGAGTGATTTGGTAAAAACCTTTAGCCTTCAGGTCATATCCGTAAACGGCATCTTCTATGAAGATGAAGCTCAGGAGATAATTCTTCCCTGCGACGATGGGGAACTGGCAATACTGCCGGGGCATGAGGAGATGATCCTGGCGATCTACGATGGAGTTATCCAGATCAAGAAACCTGACGGGCAGTGGTTATACGGTGTTGTCAGCTTAGGGAGCGTACAGTTTACCGTTGACAACAAGTGCATAGTTATAGTAAATACAGTAGAAAGGCCGGAGGAGATCGATATTGAGAGGGCAAAAGAGGCCTACGATTTTGCCATGGATCACCTTCGTCAGAAGCAGTCGCCAAAAGAGCTGAAGAAGTCCCAAGACGGGCTTGCGAGAGCCAAGGCAAGACTTTATGCTGCTTCCAAATATGGGGAGAAACATTGAATTTAAAAAAGTATTGTAAAATAGTGATCATTGCCATCGGGCTTACTGTACTTACGGCCTGCGGCAAAAAAAGCGACCCTGAGCTTGAGAACTACAGGGAAAAGATGGAGGAGTTCTATTCAAGTCTTTCATATTACGATCAGGCCATCAATGCCCTTGATCCCGAGGCTGACGGCTCCAAGGAAGAGCTTCTTAAGATGCTGGACCAGATGAATGAAAGCTACAAGGATATGGCAAGTCTCGAGGTTCCCGAAGAATTTTCCGGCATTTCCGATCTTCCCGGTGAGGCAGCGGATTATATGCAGAAGGCCGATGATTTCTATCACATGGCCTATGACGGCGATTTTGATGAGGACAATGAGGCTCTGGCTTCTCAGTACTATGAGAGGGCCAACAACAGAGCCATGGTCATACTTCAGGTATTACATGGGGAAGTTCCCTCTGTAGAAGGGGTCAGTGTTGACGAATAAGAAAGACAATGAGTTTCTTTATCTTATCAAGTTAATAGCGAGTCTTTTTGTGATAACAATCCACGCTCCCTTTCCCGGCTTTTTTGGCGACGGGTTTGGGAGCATTTCAAGATTTGCGGTTCCTTTCTTTTTTGCGGTTTCAGGCAGATTCCTCTTTTCCGGAAGCGATGTGCTAAGAAAAGGAGATGTCCCCGGGATCAGGTCCCATATGGCAAAAAAGCTTTTGAAACTCCTTAAGGTTACTGCTATCGTTTATTTCATCCACACACTCTTTTCCCTGACAGTGAATATGCTGCAGGGCATGAGTATCGGTGAGTGGTTCTCAATGAAGTACAACGCCTATGAAGCGTTTATCTTTTTCCTGTTTAATTCCGGCAGATTCATTTACGACGGATCCTATGTTTTCGACCACATGTGGTATCTGTTTGCCATGATCTATGTGTATGTACTGATCATGATTTTTGCGCCGCTGATGAAACGCTTCAAGACGGTGGTGATGGCGCTTTTACTGGGACTTCTTTTCTTTGGGCAGTGGCTTAGGATCTATTATCCCATAAGGCCCTTTGACATCAGCATCCACACGCCCTTTATGCTAAGGAACTGGCTCCTGTTCGGGATGCCCTTCGTGCTCCTTGGAGTTGTAATGGGGCAGTATCTTGATGATCACGGACATAAGTCATTGGGAAAAGAGCCGGCGAATAATGCCGGGGGCTTTGGAAAGCCCGGAATCATTATGGTTGCAGCCGGCATGGTCATGAGCGTTATTGAGGACAGGATTTTCGGGAGCCAGGAGATCTTCATCGGCTCGGTGGTCATTGTTATCGGAATCCTTCTTCTTTCGGAAATAAGGCCTTCTTGCGGAAAGTTTCTATGGAAGCTTGGCAAAATGGGGGCTTCCAACATATACTTTTACCATGTGCTGCTTATAGCGGTGCTGGACCTTCTGTCACAAAACGGTATTATCCCGGGTTACACCATGTGGCAGAAACCCTTGATAGTCATGGCTCTTAGCCTGATAATATTTGCAATCATTCCCTTTGTTATTAAGAAAGGTTATTTAGATGAACAGACAGCAGTTTCTTGAATTTGCCAAAGATAAAATACTGATCCTGGACGGAGCTACAGGCACCAACCTTATGAAGGCGGGACTTCCCTCGGGAGTCTGCCCGGAAGCCTGGATACTGGAGCATAAGGACGTGATGCTGGATCTGCAGAGGCGATATGCCGAAAGCGGAGCAAACATTGTCTATGCACCTACCTTTACCGGCAACAGGATCAAGCTTGCGGAATTTGGCCTGGAAAAAGACATAGAGAAGATAAATACAGAGCTTGTAAAGCTGGCAAGGCAGGCTGTTGGCCCGGAGGTTCTGGTGGCAGGAGACGTCACCATGACCGGAAGACAGCTAAAGCCCGTGGGAGATCTGGAATTCGAGGAACTTATAGAGGTCTACAAGCAGCAGATAAGCATCCTTCAGAAGGCAGGCTGCGATATTATCGTAGTGGAGACCATGATGAGCCTTCAGGAATGCAGAGCAGCCCTTATTGCAGCCAAAGAGATCTCGGATATGGCTGTAATGGTTACCATGACCTTTGAGGCTGACGGAAGGACGCTTTTTGGAAGCACAGCAGAGGCGGGTGCTATCTGCCTTGAGTCCCTTGGAGCCTGCGCTGTAGGTGCCAACTGCTCAACAGGTCCCGACAAGATGGAAGAGATCATAAGGGATATGGCAAGGGTTACCAATATTCCCGTAATCGCCAAGCCCAATGCGGGACTTCCAAAGGTCACTCAGGACGGATCCACGGAATATGACATGGCACCTGATGTCTTTGTAGATGAGATGGAGCGGCTTATAAAGGCAGGTGCATCGGTTATCGGCGGATGCTGCGGAACAACACCCGAGTTTATCGCAAAGCTGAGCGCAAGATATAAAGGCCCCAAAAAGATAGAAGTTGTTGACGAAGAGGGCAGGCCTCTTGCAAGGAAGATCAGTGGGCGCAGGTATCTGTGTTCCGAAAGAAGAGCTTTGTCTTTTGGAATGGACGATCTGTTCATGATTGTTGGAGAGCGCATAAATCCTACAGGCAAGAAGAAGCTTCAGAAGGAACTTCTCGAGGGAAGCCTTGATATGGTTTCCGAGTTTGCAAGAAGCCAGGAGCAGGAAGGAGCTTCAATCCTTGATATCAATGTTGGCATGGGTGGCATTGACGAGAAGGATATGATGCTGAAGGTCTTGGAAGAGGTTATGACCATCACGGACCTTCCTCTCTGCATAGATTCCTCCAGCGCGGAAGTTATGGAGGCGGCACTTCGCGTTTATCCGGGACGAGCTCTTATCAATTCGATTTCACTGGAGAAGGGCAAGGCAGAGACCTTCCTTCCCCTGGCAAAGAAGTACGGTGCAATGTTCATCCTGCTTCCTTTAAGCCCTGAGGGTCTTCCCAAGGATACAGATGAGAAGATATCCAATATAAAAGAACTGGCGCAGAAGGCCTATGATATGGGTCTGACCCAGGAAGATATCATTGTGGACGGCCTTGTAGCTACTGTAGGCGCAGAGCCCAAGGCAGCTCGTAATACTCTTGATACCATAGAGTATTGCTACAAAAACGGCTTTGCTACTGTTGGCGGACTGTCCAATATTTCTTTTGGCCTGCCTGAGAGAAGTAACGTAAACACTGCGTTCCTCACCATGGCCATAGAAAAGGGCCTTACCATGGCCATAGCAAACCCGGCACAGGAAATGCTGGTGAATGCAGCATTTGCTTCAGATCTTCTCATGAACAAGGAAGGGGCGGACATAAGGTACATCCAGAGGATGCAGCGCTATGCTGCGGTCAGGGAAGCCGCCAAAGAAGCTGCCAAGAATTTGCCTCCGGTTGTCACACCGGCTGCCCAAACAGCCCCTGCGAAAGAAGATGTTTCTTTTCCCGGGGACAATATTATTGATATAATAAAACAAGATGTGATTGACGGAGCAAGGCGCAAGATAGAAAAGGACACCAAAAAGGCCGTTGAAATGGGTACCGATCCAAAGGCCATTCTGGATGAAGCTCTGATGCCCGCCATCAATGAAGTTGGAGATTACTTCGACAAGGGAAAATTCTTCCTGCCGCAGCTCATTGCAGGTGCGGAGGCCATGAAGATCTCCATAGGGATTCTGGAGCCACTTCTTCAGAAGGATGCGGACCCGGATAAGAAGCTTCCCACTGTGATAATAGCCACGGTTCACGGAGATATCCACGATATAGGCAAGAACCTGGTGGCTTTGATGCTCAAGAACTACGGCTTTGACGTCATCGACCTTGGCAAAGATGTTCCGGCGGAGGTCATCATTAAGGCTGCAAAGGACAACGACGCCTGTGTTATCGCGCTATCTGCCCTTATGACCACCACCATGAAGGAGATGAAGAACGTCATCGAGCTGGCCAAAAAAGAGAAGGTAAAGGCCAAGATCATGGTTGGCGGAGCGGTAGTCACCGAGGAGTACTCGCAGGAGATCGGCGCAGACGGCTATTCAGCAGATGCGGCGGAAGCAGTAAGGGTTATTAAAAAGCTTTTAAGATTGGGATAAACTTGTAACTGATTGGAGGAGATGCAATGACAGGAGCAGAGGCCATTGTAAAATGCCTGGAAAAGGAAAATACCGAGGTTATCTTCGGATATTCGGGAGTTGCCATAGATCCGTTCTGGAATAAGATTCTGGACACGGATATTAAGACTGTGCTCATAAGGACAGAGCAGAACGCCGCACACTGCGCCAGCGGATATGCAAGGATCAGCGGCAAAGTGGGAGTCTGTGCCGTCACATCGGGCCCCGGCGCCACCAACCTCATAACAGGTATTGCCACAGCCTATGCAGACAGCATTCCTCTTGTGTGTATCACAGGACAGGTCAACAGCGATATGATCGGAAGTGACGTGTTTCAGGAGGCTGACATAACGGGTGCCGTAGAGTCTTTTGTCAAATACAGTTACCTTATAAGGGATGTCAACGATATCCCCAGGGTGTTCAAGGAGGCTTTCTACATTGCCGGAACCGGAAGAAGAGGACCTGTCCTCATAGACATCCCCTTTGATGTTCAGACAGCTGAGCTGGAGTCCAAGTTTGCTTATCCTGAGACCATCTCCATGAGGTCCTACAAGCCTACGGTCAAGGGCAATACAGTCCAGATCAAAAAAGTCATCAAGGAAGTTGAGAAGGCTAAAAGGCCCATAATCTGCGTGGGCGGCGGTGTACACCTTAGCGGCGCTTCAGGTGAGCTCTTAAAGTTTGCCGAGCTCAACGATGTCCCTGTGGTTTCCACAATGATGGGGATCGGTGTTATGCCCTCGGAGCACCCGCTGTACTTTGGTATGGTGGGCAATAACGGACGATCCTACGCCAACAGAGCCATGAATGAATCTGATCTTCTTCTTATGGTAGGAGCCAGAGTTGCGGACAGAGCAGTAAACAGACCTGACCTTATCACAGAGAACAAGGTCATGGTCCACATAGATGTTGATCCTGCGGAGATCGGCAAGAACGTCGGCCCCACAATTCCGCTGGTCGGCGATATCAAGAATATTTTTGGCGAGTTTCTCACCTATGACGATCACTCAGATGATCACAAGGAATGGGTGGAACTTTTGAACAGCTATAAGAAGGAGATGTCGGTAGAAAGAACCTTCGCTTCAAAAGAATTCGTGGATCCCGGAAGCTTTATCACAAAGCTTTCCAATGCCATGAAGGATGACGGTATTTATGTTGCCGATGTTGGACAGAATCAGATTTGGTCCTGCACCTATCATATTGTCAGGAACGGAAGGTTCCTTACTTCAGGCGGCATGGGAACCATGGGCTATTCCATTCCTGCAGCGATGGGAGCCAAGATGGCCGACAAGGATAAGCAGGTTGTTGCTGTTATAGGCGACGGTGCTTTCCAGATGTCCATGATGGAGCTTGCCACCATGAGACAGTACGGCATAAATGTCAAGATCATTGTCATGAAGAACGGATTCCTGGGAATGGTGAGAGAGCATCAGCACTTTGCCTACAATGACCATTATTCCATGGTCGAATTAAAGGGCGATCCCGAGCTTTCCAAGATTGCCGAGGCTTACGGAATGGGCTTTATAAAGATTGACGGAAGCAGTGATATTGATAACAGGCTTAAAGAGTTCCTTGCGGATGACAGTTCATGCCTCATGGAGGTTGATGTTGATCCCATGGCACTTGTTAAATAACCAGGAGGTTTTCCCATGAAGAGAATTTACTCAGTACTTGTAGAAAACAGAGCCGGTGTACTTTCCAAAGTGGCAGGTCTTTTCTCGAGAAGAAATTTTAATATCGACTCTCTGGTTGTGGGCGAAACCGCGGATCACAGTGTATCCTGCATGACCATTGTCTCCACGGGAGATGAGAGGACCATTGAGCAGATCGAGAAGCAGCTCAATAAGAAGATAGATGTCATCAAGGTCAAGACATTTAAAGAGAGCATGAGTATCAACAGGGAACTCATGCTCATAAAGGTAAAATACAACAAAGAGAATCGCAGGGATATCATGGAAAACTGCACGATCATGAAAGCTGAGATCGTCGACATGTCCAAGAACATGATGGTCATCCAGATCTGCGATACCTCAGAGAGAATAGAGCTCTTTATCGAGATGCTAAAGAGCGTAAGCATAGTGGAAATAGCAAGGACCGGAACCGTGGCCCTTACCAAGTGCAAGGAACAGTAAGGCAAAAGCCTTGCTGTTCTTTACTTTGTGACGATGTCCTTAACGGTCTTGACAAGGTTGAGTATATCAAGACCTCCGGCTACATTATCAAGCTCTTCATCACTAAGCTTTGCGGAACCGGTTTCCGGGGCCTTGCTTTCTTTGCTGATATTATTGTTGTTTGTTTCTTTCATATCCTTTTTCATATATGACTCCTTTCAACAACGCATGCTGCTGTTTATATTATATATCTTTATACGAGATGGATAAGGATCACGGCAAATTTTTTTTTGAAAAATACGCTTTACCACTATAAAATATTAACAATGTAAAGCACAGAAGAAAAAGTTGTTGACTTATGTCCTTATCGTGCTATAATTTGTTTTAATTGATGCAAAAACAGCCAAAAACAATACTGAAAAGCAGTAAAATCCCGGGAGAAAAAGACAATAAAACATTACACTTTAAAGTGCAAAAGGATGCTGATGAATACTGGGGTTGTGATGGCTCAAAGGAGAACTGAAAATGCAGCAGATGCAGAGAAAAGTGTTCCAATTGATCGTAGACAACACCTCAGGTGTTCTGTCAAGGATATCCGGTCTCTTTTCCAGGCGCGGATACAACATTGAGAGCATTACTGCGGGAGTTACGGCTGATCCCAGGTTCACCAGGATTACCATTGTTGCCACAGGAGACGATGTGATCCTCGATCAGATAGAGAAGCAGGTGGCCAAGCTGGTGGATGTAAGAGATATCCACGAACTGCTCCCGGAGGACAGTGTCTACAGAGAACTGGCCATGGTGAAGGTCAGGGCTGAAGCGGATAAGAGACAGAGCATTCTGGCAACAGCCAATATCTTCAGAGGCAACATCGTTGATGTAAGCCCCGATTCACTTATCATCGAGATCACCGGCAATCAGTCCAAGGTGGATGCCTTCCTTAAGCTTCTTGAGGGCTATGAGATCCTTGAACTGGCAAGGACCGGAATAGCCGGTCTCGGACGCGGAACCGATAAAGTCATCTACATAGATGAATAAATAACATTATGGAGGATAATATTATGTCACAGGAAGCACGTATTTTTTATCAGGAAGATTGTAACCTTTCACTCTTAGAGGGCAAGACCATTGCCATCATCGGCTACGGCTCACAGGGACACGCACATGCCCTTAACCTCAAGGAGTCAGGTTGCAACGTTATCGTAGGACTTTACGAGGGCTCCAAGAGCAAGGCCAAGGCTGAGGCTCAGGGACTTAAGGTTTACAACACAGCAGAGGCTGCCAAGATGGCTGATATCATCATGATCCTCATCAACGATGAGAAGCAGGCCAAGATGTACAAAGAGGACATCGAGCCCAACCTCCAGCCCGGCAACATGCTTATGTTTGCACACGGTTTCAACGTACACTTCGGTCTTATCAAGGCTCCCAAGGATGTTGACGTTGCCATGATCGCTCCCAAGGCTCCCGGACATACAGTTAGAAGTGAGTACCAGGCAGGTAAGGGAACACCTTGTCTTGTAGCTGTTGAACAGGATGCTACAGGTAAGGCCCTTGATATTGCTTTGGCTTATGGCGCAGGAATCGGCGGAGCAAGAGCAGGTCTTCTTGAGACAACCTTCAGAACAGAGACAGAGACTGACCTCTTCGGTGAGCAGGCTGTTCTTTGCGGCGGTGTTTGTGCTCTTATGCAGGCAGGTTTCGATACTCTTGTTGAGGCAGGCTATGATCCCAGAAATGCATACTTTGAGTGCGTTCACGAGATGAAGCTCATCGTAGACCTTATCTATCAGTCAGGCTTTGCAGGAATGAGATATTCCATCTCCAATACAGCTGAGTACGGTGACTATATAACAGGTCCCAAGCTCATCACAGATGAGACCAGGAAGACCATGAAGAAGATCCTTTCCGACATCCAGGATGGTACCTTCGCTAAGGAGTTCCTCCTTGACATGTCAGAGGCAGGCGGACAGGTTCACTTCCAGGCTATGAGAAAGCTCCACGCTGAGCATCCTTCAGAGAAGATCGGCGCTGAGATCAGAAAGCTCTACAGCTGGAACAACGAGTCTGACAAGCTTATCAACAACTAAGCCTCATTGAAAAAGCACTGAATTTGGACTAAACTTTAAGAGTGCCCCTCTTATATGGGTGGCACTCTTAATTTTTGTAACAAGGGGAGATTATGTCCGTGAAAGCTAAGCGGCAGGAGTACATCAAGGAGAATGTTGGGGAAAAGAGCTGGTACGTTCCCGCGGTCATGTTTGCGGGCGGCTTTCTTATGTATATTCTGGCTATTCTGCCAATTCTCATAAAAAGAGGTTTACCGTTCTTTTACTACGGCGACTACAATATTCAGCAGATTCCCTTCTATATCCTTGCCCACAGGGCGGTAAGAAGCGGAGAACTGTTCTGGAACTGGAATGTGGACCTTGGGGGAACCATGTCGGGAGATTTCTCCTTCTATCTGTGGGGAAGTCCATTTTTCTGGGTTACCACGCTGTTTCCCGAAACCGCTATTCCCTATCTGATGCCGGGGCTTATGGCCATCAAATACGGTATCGCTTCAATGTCGGCCTATCTCTATATCAGAAGATACGTTCACAAGTACACCTACGCCATGATTGGCGGATTTTTGTATGCTTTTTGCGGATTCAATGCCTGCAATATAGTATTCAACCACTTTACCGATGCGGTTTGTTTCTTCCCGCTTTTTCTTTTGTGTTTTGAAAACCTCATGGAAGCAGATGCCGGAGAGAGCAGGGCTAAGCTTGGAATATCAGGCAGACCTTTTATCTTTTTTGCCCTGATGACAGCCTTCATGTCCATAGTGAATTACTATTTCTTCTTCGGGCAGGTCCTGTTCCTTGTAATCTATTATTTCGTAAGATACTTCGATAAGACAGACCTTTCAAGGTCTTTGGTGCGCTTTGGAAGGGCACTTTTGGGCGGATTGCTGGGAGTCTTTATCGCAGGCTTTTTCCTCATGCAGGCTTTTGCCGGCATCAAGGGAAACACCAGGCTTGATAACTTCATCACCGGCTATGACATGCTGATCTATCCCAGCGAGAAGCTTATCTGGGACATCATCAAATCCATGGCCATGCTCCCGGACATCATAGGAAAGGGAACCCTTTTCTACACCAAGACCGTCAAGAATGCATCTCTGGCGTCCTATATTCCCATGTACGGAATATCCGGTGTTGTGGCATTTTTCCTTATGAACCGTAAGAAGAAATCCTGGGAAAAGAGACTGATGATCATTTGTTTTGCAATGGCAATGCTTCCGGTGCTCAATTCTTCATTTTCGCTTTTTAACAGTGCCTATTACGCCCGCTGGTTCTATATGCCGATTCTTATGATGTGTCTTTTCACCGCAAGGGCAGCCGAGAGGGGCAAGACAAGCCAGATGAAGAATGGAACGATAGCGGCGATATTGTTCTTCCTGTTTTTTGTAGTGGTATACCTGCTTCCTTCAAGGGATGAAGCCGGAGACATCGTATTCTTTAAAATGTCCGACAATAACAAGATCTTTCTGTGGGATATGTTCGGAACAGCTTTTTTGTGTGTCCTTTTGTATGTGGCGAATTTTGTACTGCCAAAGACCCGGGGGATTGCAAAGAGGATAGGCAATACTGTAAGGCACAGCGCCATTACTTACCGGGATGTGGCGGTTCTTTTCCTGGTGATCGTAAGCTGCATTGTCTCCACCTATATTCCGGTGAGAAACGGCAGTTCCATTATCAGTGACAGGGGAAAAGAAAAGTGGCAGGAGCAGATGCTGTTCAACACTGTAGAGGTGGATCAGACAAGGTTTGCAAGGGGTGAGGTTGACAGTACCTCTACCAACTATGACATGGTCTGGGGAATCCCGTCAATTCACTGCTTCTTAAGCACGGTGCCCTCGGAGATCTTTGATTTCCTAAAGGGGGCGGCGGATATCACAAGGACCGTAGAGACCAATATTCCGGTTAGCAGGGCGGGAATGAGAGCTCTTTTGTCCGGAAGATATTATTTTGAGAATGCCGAGATCAGCAAGAACCGCGTGTTCAACGACGGTGAGGGAACGGATGGCTACACTTATCTGGACACCCAGAACGGTTTCGACATTTTTGAGAACAGCAATTACATTCCCATGGGCTTTACCTTTGACTTCTATATAAGAGAATCGGAGTGGGAGAAGCTTGAGGCCAAGGAGCACGATTATGATCTGGTCAGAGCTTTGATCCTTCCCGACAGAACCGTGGATGAGCTTGAAGGGACCATCGATATGCGGGAGCTTACAGCCATGGACATTATTGAGGATGAGATGAGCTACTTCAGGTTCACCGGGGACTGCATAGCAAGAGCGGGAAGCGCCTGCACGGAGTTTGATACGGACACCCACGGATTCTCTGCCAAGACCTCAATGCTTAAGGATAACACGCTGGTGTTCTTCTCGGTTCCGGCAACGGAAGGATTCCACTGCCAGGTGGATGGCGAGCGGACTCCTATATATAAGGCAGACTACGGCCTTATGGCGATTCCTGTTTCCGGAGGAGTCCATGACATAAGAGTGACCTATTCACCGGAAGGTTTCATTGAAGGGCTTTGTATGAGCGTTATTGGCCTTGCTGTACTTGGCTTATACATTACTTTGTATAAACAGGCATTAAAAAAGGTCAATAAAAACGATTAAATTTGTTATGTGTTTTAGTTGAAAATAGTATGTTATATTTAGTAGAAATAATTTGATAAAAATTAAGGCCTAAGGAGATTTTTGCTATGAGCGGTATGACAATGAGCCAGAAGATTCTGGCAGCCCATGCAGGACTTGACCATGTAGAGGCAGGACAGCTTATCGAGGCTGATCTTGACCTGGTCCTTGGCAATGACATAACCAGTCCTGTGGCTATTGCTGAAATGGCTAAGTTCAAAAAAAGCGGTGTTTTTGACAAGGACAAGATTGCATTGGTTCCGGATCACTTTGTTCCCAACAAGGACATTAAGTCTGCGGAGAACTGCAAGTGTGTCAGGGAGTTTGCTTTAAGGAACAACATCACCAACTTTTTTGAAGTGGGACAGATGGGTATAGAACATGCTCTTTTACCGGAGCAGGGACTGACTCTTCCCGGAAACCTTATAATAGGTGCCGATTCACACACCTGTACCTACGGCGCATTGGGCGCCTTCTCGACAGGTATCGGATCCACGGATATGGCTGCCGGTATGGCAACTGGTAAGGCGTGGTTCAAGGTGCCTTCCGCCATTAAGTTCAATATTGTCGGCAAGCCCTCAAAGTGGGTGAGCGGCAAGGATGTGATCCTTCATATAATCGGAATGATCGGAGTTGACGGTGCTCTTTATAAGTCCATGGAATTTGTGGGAGAGGGGATCAGGAACCTTACCATGGATGACAGACTTACCATTGCAAACATGGCGATCGAAGCCGGCGGCAAGAACGGGATTTTCCCGGTGGATGATATCACCATAGAGTATCTTAAAGAGCATGCTCCCGGCAAGGAGTACAAGGCTTTCGAGGCTGATCCTGATGCTTTGTACGATGAGGAATATACCATCGACCTTAGCACTCTTAAGTCAACGGTTTCATATCCTCATCTTCCTGAGAATACCCATACCTTTGATGAAATAGAAGAGATCAATATAGACCAGGTGGTTATCGGTTCCTGCACCAACGGCAGGCTCGGAGATCTTAGGGCTGCCGCTGCGGTTCTTAAGGGCAGAAAGGTTGCGAGTGGCGTTCGCTGCATCGTGATCCCGGGAACTCAGAACATATATCTTAAGGCCATGGAAGAGGGGATCCTTAGGACCTTCATCGAGGCCGGAGCCATAGTATCCACACCTACCTGCGGTCCATGCCTTGGGGGACATATGGGAGTCCTTGCCTCCAAAGAAAGATGCGTTTCCACCACAAACCGCAACTTTGTGGGCAGAATGGGAGCCATCGACTCAGAGATCTACCTGGCATCACCTGCAGTTGCGGCAGCCAGCGCAGTAACAGGTAAGCTCTCACAGCCGTCAGAGCTTGGACTTTGATTAAGGAGGAAAAATATGAAAGCCGCTAAGGGAACAGTTTTTAAATATGGAGACAATGTGGATACGGACGTGATCATTCCCGCCCGTTACCTTGCTATCACTGATGCAAAAGAGCTGTCTAAGCACTGCATGGAGGATATCGACAAGGAGTTTGTCAATAAGGTAAAAGAAGGCGATGTGATCGTTGCCGACAGGAACTTTGGCTGTGGATCCTCAAGGGAGCACGCTCCGCTGGTCATCAAGACTTCAGGGGTCAGCTGCGTCATTGCGAAGAGCTTTGCCAGGATCTTTTACAGAAACAGCATCAATATCGGTCTTCCCATTATTGAGTGTGAGGAGGCTGCAGAGAATATAAATGCGGGCGATGTGGTGAGCATCGACTTTGATACCGGGATAATAACCGATGAGACCACGGGAAAGAGCTTCCAGGGGCAGGCTTTTCCGCCTTTCATGCAGAAGATCATTGATTCGGAAGGGCTCATCAACTACATTAATTCTAAAAACTGAATTAAAAAGAACGTCATAGCGTTATTGCTGTGGCGTTCTTTTTTTAAATGTATTATGATAGTATATATATCTTTGCTTTTGGGGCTTGTTTCATCATTGCTTTGCGCAAACGGAGGACAAATATGGAATACGGTAAACTTATTAGTGATGTACTGGAGCTTTTTGATCATGATTACAAGTATGCAGAGTGGAATGTAGTAAGCGAGGATATCTTAAGGGATGAGGATACACCTACTGAAATCCTTGATAAGCTCTATGAACTTGATAAGACAAATCTCGCAGTACTTCGGGGAATAGCGGCTCATCCCAATGCATCTAAGCAGATTCTTGAGACTTTATCCAAGGATCTTAATGATGCCGTTCGCTGGGGAGTTGCTGAGAATGCCAATACACCTGTGAATATCCTGGAGAGTCTTGCCGGTGATGAAAGCGATGTTATCAGATACAGGGTGGCTAAAAACATTAATACTCCCGTAAGTGCCCTGGAGAAGCTTGCATCGGATAACAGTGAGGTGGTCAGAAGCGGAGTTGCGGGAAATCCCGGAACGTCGGTAACCATCCTTGAGAAGCTCTCTGAGGACAAAGAGGATTCCGTAAGACTTTCCGTTGCACAAAATCCCGGTGTATCGGCAGCTGTTCTTGATAGGCTTGCGAGAGATATAGATGAAGATGTAAGAGCGGCGGTAGCAAAGAGCGGCAAAAATTCAGAAGCTACCTTCACTGTACTTGCCCGTGACGGCTCAGGGACAGTTCGTGAGAATGTTGCCAAGAACGAGAATGCACCTTTGAATGTTCTGAATGCTCTTTTAAATGACGGGGAGACCAGCGTCAGAGGAGCTGTTGCAGAGAATCCCAATACATCCCTGGAACTTCTGGACAAGCTCGCTAAGGATGTTAAACAGTCCATACGTACTTCCGTTGCAGAAAATAAAAATGCTTCTGACAGCATATTGAGACATTTGGCAGAGGATGATGACGGCTACGTAAGAAAGGCTGTGGCCAGAAATGAGAAGACTCCCAATCAGGTACTTTCAAAGCTTGCCAAGGATGAGGATTGGAGAGTATGCGAGAATGTGGCCATGAATGTCAATGCCCCGGAGAATGTTCTTGAGTACCTTTCCGGTTACAACGATGCCTATATAAGGAAAGCTGTTGCCAGCAACAAGAGTGCTCCCAAGGAAGCTCTCCTTCGCCTTTCTCAGGATGAAGAGTGGATCGTAAGAGAGAATGTTGTAAAGAATCCCAACGCTCCGGAAGAAGCGCTTTTGAACCTCAAGAACGATAAGGACTGGAGAGTGGTAAAGCTTGTTACCAAGAATCCAGGGATCTCAGACGAGGCTCTTGAGAAGATCACAGCAGATACGGGATTCAGGATCAAATATAAGGCATATATTGCACTGCTGAAAAGGGCGGCGAAGTAAACTTACAATGAAACATGATAACGTTCAGAAGAAGGCAGAATACTGGCCAGATTTGAGGATGGCATGCCTGTTGAACTGATCGCAACAAAATCAAATGTGACTGTTGACTACGTAAAGACAGTTCTTGAAGGTAATGGCTTTATTTTTTGATAAATAGTTAAAATGGTAGAGAGGCATCCCTGTTGGGGTGCCTTTTTTGTACTTTGAAAAAGAACTAGATTATGCTGAAAAGGCCCGAATCGTAACTGGCTCTCTTGAGTATAATGTCTGCTAAAGTTGACACTAATGATTAGATTGTTTATAATAGTAAACATAAAATACTTGAGACGATAAAAGAAAACGAGGGCGTTGCTATGAAAAAGGCTTCTTATAATATAATGCCGGTGACGGAAGATATATTGAAAACAATGGGAGAGCAGATCAAACTTGCCAGGCTCAGGCGTGATTTGTCCACTGAACTGGTTGCTGAACGTGCCGGAATCAGCAGAGCTTCCTTGTGGAAGGTAGAGTCAGGAAATCCCGGGGTTGCTATCGGAATATATGCAGCAGTCCTTCATGCACTTGGGAATATGGACAAAGACTTAACTCTTGTAGCGAAGGATGACTTGATGGGAAGGCAGATGCAGGATCTGAATCTTCTTACGAGAAAAAGGGCTTCAAGGAGGAGTGACTAATGTCCAGAGAAGAAAAGGTCATATATGTATATGATGATTTCTCCGGTGATTCTCCTGTTTTGCTTGGAAAGCTTAATGTTGGAGTGATCAGGGGTGGAGAAACCTATTCATTTGAATATGATAAAGAGTGGCTGGCTAAGAATAAACTACAAATGAACCTTGACCCAGAACTTTTGCTCTTTACAGGTAGACAATATCCAACGGATAAGTATATATTCGGTATTTTTGCTGATTCGTCACCGGATAGATGGGGACGGGTTTTAATGAATAAGAGGGAGCGACTACTGGCTGAAAAAGAGGGAAGAAAGCCTTTAAAACTATTAGACAGTGATTACCTTCTTGGGGTATACGATGAGACTCGAATGGGTGGCATACGGTTAAAGCTGGATGTTGACGGACCCTTTTTATCAGATGATAAAGAAACAGCTACACCACCATGGGCATCACTTAGAACATTAGAAGAGGCGTCAAGAAATTTTGAAAATGACGAGAATGCTGTTACCGATAAATGGCTCAATCAATTAATAAAGCCGGGTTCATCACTTGGAGGAGCAAGACCCAAGGCTACTGTAGTTGACGCTAAAGGGCAACTTTGGATAGCAAAATTTCCTTCAAAACATGATGAAAATGATACCGGAGCTTGGGAAAAGATAGTTAATGATCTTGCGGGTATGTGTGGATTAAATGTGCCTGAGTCTAAGGTGGAGAAGTTTTCGAAACTTGGAAGTACGTTTCTGGTAAGGCGATTTGACAGAGATGGCAATAAAAGGATTCATTTTGCTTCTGCTATGACATTACTTGGGAAAAAAGACGGCGCTTCGGCAGAAGATGGCGCAAGTTATCTTGATATAGCAGGATTTATTAAGTCACATGGAGCCAATCCCAAGAAGGATCTTATGGAATTATGGAAGCGGATTGTTTTTAATATGGCTGTTTCCAATACGGATGATCATCTTAGGAATCATGCATTTATACTTTCATCCAAAGGATGGTTATTGTCTCCATTATACGATGTGAATCCCATACCTTATGGAGATGAATTATCACTTTTGGTAGACGATATGGATAATAGTATTTCTGTACAACTGGCGATTCAAACAGCGCCACGTTTTGGCATTTCTGAAAAAGAGGCTGATGTTTATGCGGGGAAAATATTGTCAGTAGTTCAGAACAATTGGGAAAGAATGGCAAAAGAATCTGGGCTGTCGCGTGGTCAGATAGAAAATATGCGACCGGCATTTGCTGAGAGTAAAATGGTCCCATGACTCCGTCCCAAGAGACCATCGAGAATGTGCAGGAAAACGGCGAGTTGTCAGCACTTTCCTATAGTGCTATCATTAAATTGACACATAGTGTAGCTTATAAACTTACTATGAAACAGGATAACGTTCAGAAGAAAGTTGGTGATTTCATGGGCGGAAAAGTGTTGGATTTACCGGAGTTTAAGATATATGATCAGGGAAAAGAGGAAGGCAGAAAAGAAGGCAGAGAAGAGGGGATAAAAGAAGGCAAAGAAGAGGGGATAAAAGAAGGCAGAGAAGAGGGCAGAATACTGGCCAGATTTGAGGACGGAATGCCTGTAGAGCTGATCGCAACAAAATCAAATGTGACTGTTGATTATGTAAAGACAGTTCTTGTGAATAATGGAATAAGTTCTTTGTAAATAACAAGAGTTGTGACGAAGGCTTCTTTTACTATGTCATGGAGGCGTTCGAAAAGAAATTAATGATTAATTTTATTAAATATTTAGACTAATTATACCCACTTCATATTTGCATGAAGTGGGTATTTGATTAATGTTTGCCAAGAATCATAAAAATCTAAAAATTTTATACAAATTTATAAAAATAATATCAAAAAATCGTATTTTTTTTCTTGAAGTGCTGATATACGATTGTTACAATTACATTAGAAACAAGGAGGAAAGTGCTGGATTTCCTTTTTTGATTCCGGTACTCCCAAATTATGAGGAGGAGTGCTAAACAAAATAACCTAAAAAGAAGGGAGACAGAAGAAAACATGATGAAGAAGATTAGAGAGAACAAAGGCTTTACACTTGCTGAGCTGCTTATCGTAGTAGCTATCATTGCTGTATTGGTAGCAGTAGCTATTCCTGTATTTACAACTCAGTTGGAGAAGGCAAAAGAGGCTACAGATGCAGCTAACTTGCGTTCAGCATATGCAGAAGCTATGGCAGCCGCACTTGACACTCCTACTCCTACCGATGTTCCTGCTACGGCGAAGGAGGTTAAACAGACACAGAGTGGCGCAGATTGGAAAGCTACACCTGAGTTCCCTGCCAATTTCACTCCTGCTAAGCCAAAAGCAGGCGATAGCAACAAATGGACACTTTCATATGTAAAAGATGGTGATGGTGTAATTACTGGTGTAACCGCAACTAACTAATAGCGCTTGAAATGTACTATAGTTATCGATTATTTCGAAGATAATTGTGCATTTTGCAAGCACTTGTCTATGAAGTGTACTTCCCCTCCCCGTAATCAAGCGGGGAGGGCATTATAAGAAACTACGACCTTGGCGGCTACCGGACTTTTGATGAAGGCCGGATGGCTTTGCTGAGGATATTTTGCATTTATGGAATTGAATTTTTTACATCAACCGAAGACTTAGACTAATTGAATCAGCGAGGGGGATACCATGGCAAAGAGGAAAATTGGCGAGCTTTTGATCGAGAGGGGACTTATCACTGACAACGAACTTGACTTTGCGTTGGACATGCAGAAGCTTACTCACGAGAAGCTTGGGGAAGTCCTTATCAGCAATAAGATTGTCACACCTGAAAACATAGCCCAGGCTCTTGCCACTCAGCTTGAAGTAGACTACGTGGATCTCAACAAGAGAAACATCCCCAGTGAGATGACACGTATTGTCAGGAGGAACACCGCCAAACAGAACCACCTGGTTCCTCTGCAGAAGCAGGGCGACACTCTGTTTGTGGCAATGGAAGATCCTTTAAACTACTTTGCTATGGACGAGGTAAGGAAAGCAACCAGCCTTAAGGTTGTTCCCCTTATTGCCACCAAGGCAGCCATTGAGCATGCCATTAACTCACTGTACGGCAACGAGACTGCCAACAAGGCCATCGCTGACTATACCAAGGAGCAGGGCGAGGAAGATAAAGAATCCGAAACTGCTCTTACTAACTTTGACTTCATCATTTCATCCAACGTGATAACGGGAGATGCCGAGAGTGCTCCTACAATCCGTCTGGTGAATTCTATTATAGAGCGCGCCGTTCAGGAGCGCGCATCGGATATCCATTTCGAGCCCAGAGAGAACGATATGGATGTTCGTATGCGAATTGACGGTATCATGAGGGATATCCTTACGGTACCCAAGAACATCACTGCTTCGGTTATCGCCAGAGTAAAGACAATGTCCGGTATGGATGTTGCGGAAAAGAGAGTCCCTCAGGACGGGCGATTTGCTGCAAGCGTCTTAAACAAAAGCATTGACATGCGTGTGTCCACTCTTCCCATAGCCTGGGGAGAGAAGATAGTATGTCGTCTTCTTGACAAATCCAACACTAATATTGATAAAGAGATGCTGGGACTACGGCCCGATGATATGGAGAAGTACGAGAAGCTTATCCATTACAAAAACGGTGTTATGCTCCTTGTTGGTCCCACCGGTTCCGGTAAAACCACAACCATGTATGCAATGCTCAATGAGCTGAATACCAGGGATGTTAACCTTGTTACCCTGGAGGATCCTATCGAGTATAACCTTGACGGTCTTAACCAGGTTCAGATCAATCCCAAGACCAACATGACATTCGCCAACGGTCTTCGTGCTATCCTTCGTCAGGACCCGGATATTGTATCCGTAGGTGAGATCCGAGACGGCGAGACTGCTGAGATCTGTATGAGAGCAGCTCTTACAGGCCGTTTCGTTATCAGTACCATTCATACCAATGATGCTGTCGGTGCCATAGACCGTCTTATTGATATCGGAGTCGAGCCCTACCTTGTATCCGCAACTCTGAGAGGTGTTATTTCCCAGAGACTTATAAGACGTATCTGTCCATATTGCGGCGAGGAGTACGAGCCTCAAAGAGACGAAGTCGAAAGACTTAACCTGAAGATGCAGCCCGGACTTAAGTTCAGATACGGCAGGGGCTGCCAGCACTGCTACAACACCGGTTATTCCGGACGAATTGCGGTATTTGAGATCATGCTTATAACTCCCGAGGTAAGGGAGCTTATCTACAGAAATGCAGGCAGAAAGGCTATCGAAGAAGAGCTCATGAAGCCTGAGAACCACTTTGTTTCCCTGAAGGATGCAGGCGCAAGACTTGTACTGGAGGGAATCACCACAGCTTACGAAGTTATGAGGATAACCAACGAGAACGACTAAAGACAAAGGTGGTGCGTGATCATGACCGATATTGAACAGCTGGTAAAAAGAGCAAAGGAAGAAGGAGCATCTGATATCCATATCGTTTGCGGGCTTCCGCCAAAGTACAGAAAGAGCGGAGACCTTGAAAATATGGAGGATACACCTGTAACTGAGGAAGACTGTATTTTACTTGCAAAAAAGCTGGCCAAGACCCAGGAGTATTTCGATGAACTCATGACAACAGGTGAGCTTGACGCAGCAGACAGCTTCGCCGGAAACCGATGCCGTATCCATTTGTTTAAACAGCAGGGAGTTCCAAGCCTTGCCCTTCGTATTCTTTCGGAGCGCATTCCCGAACTTGATACTTTGGGGCTTCCTCCTGCAGTAATGGATCTTCCCAAGCTCCACAAGGGCATCGTTCTTGTAACAGGAGAAACAGGTTCCGGTAAATCCACAACTCTTGCGGCAATACTGGACAATATCAATCACAACTATAAACGCCACATTGTTACCCTGGAAGATCCTATCGAGTATATGTACACACCTGACCTTTGTGCCATAAATCAGCGTGAGGTGGGTAAGGATACCCAGAGCTTTGCCATGGGCCTTAGGGCTTCACTGCGTGAGGATCCCAACGTGATCCTAATCGGTGAAATGCGTGACAGGGACACAATAGAGACAGCCATTACAGCAGCTGAAACAGGCCACCTTGTATTCGGAACCTTGCATACGGGATCTGCATCGGATTCCATAGACCGTATGGTACAGGTTTTTCCTGAGGCAGCACAGCAGCAGATAAGGCTTCAGCTTTCAATGGTGCTTCAGGCAGTTTTGACCCAGCAGCTTATCCAGAAGAAGGGCGGCGGAAGAGCCCTTGCTGCAGAATATATGATCGTTACGGATGCCATAAGAAATCTTATCCGTACAGGAAACACACCTCAGATCGCCAATGCGGTTGCCACCAGCGCAGAGATTGGCGGACAGACAATGGATCAGGCTATCGTGATGCTGGTTCGAAGAGGACTTATAACAAGAGAAAATGCTCTTCATTATTGCGTGAACAAAGACTATGTAACCAGAAATATGAACTAAACGGGGGTAACGTAGGTGAACAGTTATAAGTACACAGCACTTTCAGCCACAGGCGAAAAGGTTACCGGTTTGATAGAAGCGGTGAATCAGGTTGATGCCACATCCAAAGTAAGGCAGCAATATGATATGGTCATCGATATCAAGGAGCTTAAGGGAGCTCTTGGGCTTCCCGATTTCCTGAATGTAGAGGTTGGTAGCTCCAAGCTCAACAACAAGGAGTTCACCCTTATGTGCAACCAGCTCTCAACCATTCTGGCTGCAGGTATTCCTATTTCAAGAGCCATAAGACTTATAGGAAACAAGGTCTCCGACAAGAAGCTTAAAAAGATCCTTCAGGCAGTTGGGGATGATGTTGAGGCAGGCCGCTCGGTTTCCTCATCCTTTGAGGATCACGGAGGAAATCTTTTCCCGGTTACTTTCATAGAGACCATAAGAGCCGGTGAGGCTGCGGGAGATCTGGCGGGAGCCTTTGAATCCATGGCTAAGCACTTTGACAAACAGACTAAGATGGGCGCCAAGGTTCGTGCAGCCATGGGCTATCCTCTGTTTGTTCTTGCTGTTGCGGTAGTTGTTGTAATGGTACTGATGGTAAAGGTGGTTCCTACCTTTACGGCGATTTTTAAAGATCTTGGAACGGAGCTTCCTCTTATGACAAGGATGCTGATCGGAATCTCCAATTTCTTCAGCAAATATATCCTTTACATGATAATAATCATCGCGGCTGTTATGGCAGCTTTTATCCTGTATAAGAGGACTCCAAGCGGAAGGATGAACCTGGCAAGGCTTCAGCTTAAACTTCCCGTTCTCGGAAATATAGCAGAGCTAAATGCGGCAAGTCTTTTTGCCAATACAATGGCCACCATGATAGGAGCGGGACTTCCCATTACCAGGGCGATACATATCACCAGTCAGGTTATGACCAATGACCTTTTTAAGGAAAAAGTGGAAGGAATGGTCTTAAGGATCGAGGAAGGCCGTACCGTTGTGGATTCCATGAGAGAGACCGAGATCATGCCCGACATCCTGACGGATATGATAGGTGTGGGCGAAGAGACCGGTGAAATGAAGCATACACTGGATGTAACCGCGGCTTATTATGACAATGAGCTTGAGCAGGCAGTGCAGAGCGCCATCTCAAAGCTTGAGCCTACGCTTCTTATCTTTATCGCAGGTATTGCCGGATTTATCGTTATCGCAATTTATATGGCCATGTTCACAATGTACGGAAGCATGTGAAGAAAAGGCCTTATTATACTTACTTTCAGAGTGGGGGACAAAAGAAATTGCTGATCTATTACGGCGTACTCACCGCAGTTTTCGGACTGGTCTTCGGATCCTTCCTTAACTGCACGGCGATGCGCATTGCCAGAGGAGAAGATTTTGTAAAGGGAAGAAGCCACTGTATGAGCTGTTCCCATGAACTTGCAGCCACGGACCTTATTCCGGTTTTCAGCTATCTGATCCACAAGGGCAGGTGCAAATACTGCGGAGCGAAGGTGTCTGTAAGATACCCCATCACGGAGCTTTCCTTTATGGCTCTTAGCCTTGGGCTTTATGCAGCACTTGCAGGCCTTAGCCCCGGAGAGATAGTAACATTTTTCAAATGCTGGTTTTTGACGGGATGTCTTTTCGTCATTTCCCTGACGGATCTTGAGACTTTTGAGATACCTGACGGAGCAATCATAGCAGGGGCCATCTCCTGGGTGGTATTTACGGCGGCAGAGTTTTTTCTTGGAGTACACGACATTAAATGGATCATTCATCACCTTATAGCGGCTCTTATCATCGGAGCGGTGATGCTTCTTATAAGCCTGGTGATGGATAAGATCCTTGGCAGAGACAGCATGGGCGGAGGCGACATAAAGCTCTTTTCCCTGCTGGGGCTTTACCTTGGATATGCAGGCAGTTACGAGCTGGTTCTTTTATCCTGTATAGTAGGACTTTTGTTTGCGGGAGCAAGGAAGATATTTATCAAAAAAGCTTCGAAGGAATTTCCCTTCGGACCATCCATAGCACTTAGCGGGTATCTTCTTTTGATATTTGGGGATAGGCTCACCAACTGGTATCTTGGCTTTTTTATGTAATGAAAAACATAAGTATATAAAAGGGGTACACAAATGGCAAAAAATGATGGAATTCTCGGTATCGACGTAAGGCACGGCAAGCTTTCCCTTTCAATAATGAAAGGAGGAAAAATCCAGAAAACTCTCTGGACTGACGTTCCAAGCAACATTGTAGATGACTACAAGATCCTGTCCGACAATCTTTTTGCTGAGTTTCTCAAAGAGAAGATGAAGGAGAACAAAATATCAGCCAAAAAGGCTAACTTTGTCATAGCTGATACCGACCTTCTTATCAGAAGCTTTGACATGCCAAATATGACCGACGAGCAGCTTGAGCTCAATATACCCTTTGAGTTCAAGGATTACATTCTTGGCGATATGAAGGACTTCATATTTGATTTTGTAAAAAGAGGTCCCGAAGACAACAAGGCTTCTGCCACCGTGAGCATTTTTGCCTATGCTGTTCCCGTTGAGTATATCAGAAGGATCGGCGATGTCTTAAGGCTTGCAGGGCTTAAGCTTGAAAGAGCCATACCTGAGACCCTGGTTTATGAGGCACTTCTTGCGGATGTTGAGGATCAGGAAGAGGCCAAAAAAGATATGTGCTTTCTGGATATCGGAAGCAACCGCATAACCATGCGCATGTTCAGGGATGAAGCCTACAGGCTCAGTCACATAATTGATATAGGTGAAAATAAAATAATACAATCTATTGCGGATGAACTAAATGTTGACACGAATCTTGCCGAAACATATTTAAGAAACAACTTTCAAAATTGTCAGGATTCCAAAGGAGCTGTTAATTCGTATAAAGATATATCACTGGAGATCATAAAAGGCCTTAACTACTATGATATGTCCGATATGACGGCCAAGCTTAAGGATGTGGTCATCTGCGGACCCGGCGCTTTAACGGAGCCCCTTGTGGCACTGCTTAAAGAGAGGATAGACAAATCCGTATATACAATACCGGAGATGTTCCCCGGTGAAAAAGACAGGCCTGAACTTAGTGTAAGCTTTGCCTCAGCCACAGTTCTCAGAAACGTACTTTCTACTGTGGGAATTCTTGAGAGCGAAGCCTATGCTGATGTCAAGAAGACTGACTGGAAGCTTATAGCACTTGGAATTGTTGCAGCCGTTGCCCTTGTGGCTTTGGCAGTAAAGGTCGGTATAGTTGATAAATATTCCGAACTTAATAAGGCCAGGGCATATGAGGCGGAACTGCAGGCAAGAGTGGATGCAGACACCGAATTTATAAAAAAATCAGAAGAACTCTCCGTAGAGTATTACCATTACACCTGGGATGACATGACAGAAGAGGAGAGGGGCAGAGTAAGCAGAGTGGATGTGGCAAAGCTTGCGGACTTCATCGTAAGCCAGGGAGTATCCGTTAAATCCATGAACCTCAAGGGTACCACACTTGTGGTAGGAGTTACAGGAGATTCCCTCAACACCATGAGTAAGCTTACCGCAGCCCTTACCGATCAGGAAATAGTTGAGAGCTGCTCGCTGTCAATGGCTCAGAAGGAAACCGCGGAAGAAAGTACGGCGCCCGTTCAGGAGGCTCCATCCTTTGATGAAAATGGGGAGCTGGAAGGGGATTATGTCGATACTCCCAGTACCGGTAAAATTGTAAATGCTGAGATCAACATCTATCTGACAACACTTAAAGCAGATGAGCAGGGAGGAGAGTAATGAACATTTTATCAAGGAAATTGTCATCCAGAGAAAAAGCATTGCTGGTAGTTCTTGTTCTTGTAATTGTAGCTGCTCTTTATTATCTGTTTATCTTTCAGCCTGTAACTGACAGGACAACCAGATCCAAGGACAATGCAGCTTCCCTTGAGACGCAGCTTATTACACTGGACGCGAAAGTTGCCCAGATACAGAGAATGCAGAAATCCATTGAGGAATATACACAGAACGGACATGTTATCAGCATCATGCCCAGCTACAGTGCAGGCAAGCAGGAGCTGGTTTTCCTTAACAGTACCCTTGCTGCCTCAGAGGATTATTATGTTGGATTTACCAGTATAACAAGAGAGGGAAACCAGATAAGAAGAGAGTTTGCCTTAAAGTTTACTGTGGATCGATACAGCGAGGCAGAGAACATCATAAACATACTGGAGCACAGTGACCTCCGGTGCCTTATCAGTGACTTTTCCGTTAAGCCTGTTGAGCAGGAAGAGGCCATTGAAAACGGCAAGGTAGAGGCCAGCTGCGTAGCAACCTTCTACGAGACAATGTTCGGCGGAGTGGCCGATGCAGAGCTTCCGGAGGATTCCGCAAAGCAGCAGGAAGAGGTCGTTGGCACATACGAGTATCAGGAAGGTTCTCTTGCCCATTAAGAAACACGGATGTTTGTAATATGTAGGTAATTTACTACAGAGGGGTGGTATTATGAGAAAAGCTTATGGAAGGATTTTGAGTCGAAGGATATTACGAGGACTTAAGATTGCTTCGGTCTCTGCCCTTGGCAGCCTGGTGGTGATATGTTCCCCCCGGGCTGTTTGTAATGTAAGCGCTGCAGGACCTGCAAAGTTTTCCACATACCTCATGATCGATGAGAATGGTGATTTTGCTAAAGATGCCAACGGTAAATACATACAGCTTTTTGACGAGAAGGGTAATCTCCTGGTTTATAACGATGATGTAAAAGAATTTGTGAAGGAGCATGCCGGTGAAAACGGCAGCAAAAAACTTGCCGCCAGGGAAAAAGAATTCTTCCTGATAAACGGCAAGCTCTATCTGGATGAGTCGGGTGACAGTGAACTTACAGATCTCTCAGAGGTAATGCCTGCAATGTTCAAATACGGCTCCATCGATTCCGGATACACCTTGGAATCCGACAGCGCTACGGTGTATATAAATCCTCTTGATGTAGATGGCGGATCGGTCTATGTTGCAAGAGTTGCAGGATCTTACGCTAAGCTCCCGGCCTTTACGATTTCAGATGATGGAGACATTGGCTATCTTGAAAGGGGCTTCATTTCTGACGGAGACAGGCAGGCAGAATTTGTATATGATTCCAATTATTTCTACGATGAGAATTTAAACCAGCTTACCGGAATGAACAGTCTGATCCCTGAATCAGGGGATGAGAATGCTCCCATGTTTACAGGATTCTATATGAAAAAAGACAGTGACCGCAGACAGCTTATTGATGTCGACGGTCAGATCGTGCTGCCCGCAGGCGAGTACAAGGAAATGGTTGAAAGTGGGGCTGCAACAGAAGCTGAGTACTGCAACGTGATCACTTTATCGTCAGATGGCGCGGAGCTCGCGGCTCTTTATTCTGATATGGAAGACGGAACGCCCTACAATGACTATCAGAGGACCGATGGCTTTGTAAATGTCGGCGGTGACATACTTGGCCAGGTTTCAGGGGATGAAGCAAGAGGTCATTTTGCAGGCTTCTATGCCGGAGCTGATGACGAGAGTGTTATCAGGTATATCGATGAGAGCGGAAATCTGGTACAGGACAGCGTTGGCGCACTTTCCGGCAACGTGGATTATTCCGCACGTTTCTACCACATCCTTACCGCAGACGGTGGCGATGAGGGCGCAGATGTATTTTTCTCCGAAGGACAGGCTTACAGCGATCCGGAGCTCTTTTCCCGGATTTCCAATATTGCCGAGGTTACAGGCGGAGTTCCTGAGGATACCAGTGAAGAGATCCACAGCGATGAGAAGGACATGGATGGCGTAATCAACCGCTATTTCATCGGATATTACTTTGCTTCCGATTTCTGGGATGATGCTGATGAGGATTCTTCCGAAAGGGAGATCCTGCTCTCCGAATACGAGGAAGAGGGATTTGATCCTGCAAATGTAGAAATCAATAAAATCAAGTTTGCTGACAGAGACGGAAATATCGTATTTGATCCGGCTAATGCACCTGCAATTGACGGTGATATGGGAATTTATCAGAACTGGTACACAGTCACCATCTGGGATGACGGCGAAGTTGAGATTTCCGATGATGCCGATGAGGTAAAGGAAGAAGAGAAAGCTGAAGCCACGGAAGAAGGCGAAGAGGAAGAGTCTGACAAGGAAAAGACCGGCGAGGGCGAAGAGAAGCCTTTGGATATTGAGCCAACTGACGCTCAGCCCACTGACGGTCAGCCTACAGATGGACAGCCCACTGACGGTCAGCCTACAGATGGACAGCCTGCTGATGGCCAGTCTACGGATGGACAGCCTTCCGAGACAGGAGAAGCAGGCGAAGGAAATTCCGGCGATGGAAACGGCGCTGACGGACATACCGATGAGGGTGAACATGTAGAAGAGACAGCAAAGCCTTCGGATACTGTTAACACTATGGAAAATGAGTCAGGAACAGATGGCGGTGACGGAGACGATGACAGCAGCAGTGCATCCTCAAGCATCGACATGGACGTTCCAAAGACGCAGGACGACGGAGAATGATCGCATAACAGCAGAGTTTTTTAACTGAAAGAATGCTTTCGTTATTATATCTTTCAGGAGGGGAATATTATGAATATGGGCAGAGATATCACTACCGTAAGAAGACGCCGTAAAACGGGTTTCTCAATGGCGGAAGTTCTGATAGTTGTAGCAATACTTACGATTCTCAGTGGAATTGTCGGTGTGAGTGCTGTTTCGATGTACAGGAACATGAAGCAGACTCAGCTGGACAAAACTGCGGAGACTATATTCCATGCGGCTCAGGACAGGCTAAGTGAGATCTATGCTTATGGCAGAGAGGAAACCATTGAGTTTGATCCCGGTGCAACAGATAATATTATCAATGCAAGCAAGAAGCATTTTATTGTTACAAGTGATGATGTCGGTACAAATCCCTATAAAGAAATCATGGGAGATGATACGGTAAGCAGCGAGATCCTGAATAATTTCTGGGCTATCGAGTATCAGGCGAGCAGCTGCCGTGTTCTTAATGTTGTATATGCCGATAACAGCGGCCAGGGCCTCGGCTCTTTTGGCGGAGGCATCAATGCGGCACCTTCTCTTAGTACGATGCTGGCTGATCTTAAGAACCATAGTTTTAACGACCGTAAGAACAAGTATGGATGGTTTGGAGATGCCACTTTGACGGATCTCCAGAATCAGGAAAAGCAGGTAGGAAATACCTCTGTCGATGTTGAAATCATAAATGAAGAGAACCTCTATGCCCATGTAAGGGTTTCCGTGGGATGGGAGGATAACCTCACAAAGAGCGAGGCTTCCAAGTTCCTTGAGCACCAGAAGGTGATCATTACCATCAAGGATGCCGACGATACCTCTTCATCCGCTGCACACAAGGATTTTGAGATCTCGGGAAAAGATCTTTTGTCAAAAGGAACCATTGAATCAGATCCCGATGGATTTTATAACGGAAGATCCGATGCGGACGCAGGAGATGATTATGTGACCGACAGGTATCTTACCGCATCCTGGGATATGCTCCTTGACAGCTTAAGTGCCGGTGCATTTACAGGCAGCAATGCCAAGAAGACCTTTGAAGGATATTCAACAGGTATCACATCCGGAAATAACTTCTACTTCATAGCAAAACTTGTAAGCGATGACGGATCTACTCCTGAGGTTCAGGACTACGATATTGACAACAGTAAGTTTGCATCCTATTCAGTATCTACCGGCAAAGCCTACATCGAGTACGGCAGACACCTGCAGAATGCCGGAATGGCGCAGCTTGCAGATCTTAATGCAGTACAGATAGCAGATATAGACTTTGACTCAGAGGTTCCGGCTGAAAGCAGCGGTGATCTTGATGAGACCAACAAGTACTGGCGTTCAGTTTATCGTGATGGTGATGACGGCTATACCGCATATCAGCCATTTAATTCGTCATACCTTGATTCTTACGACGGACAGAATCATGTGATCAAAAACCTCGACATAAACAAGGTGGCAGAGGGCTCCACCAATGCGGGAATATTCGGTGACCTCTCATCCTGCACAAGCGTTAAGAACGTCATCATAACCGACAGTAAGGTAAATGCTCCCGGAGCATCCGCTGCCGGTATGTTTGCTGCGAAATTCTCAGGGACTTCGGCTCTTACAGTAGAGAATTGCTACCTCGGAAATATCAGCGTAGATGCATCATCATCAGCTTCTGTCGGCGGCTTTGCGGGAGAAATTGCTCATGTTGCAAATGTAAGCGACTTTGCTTCCCTGAAAGCTAATGTGGGAAGTACCGTGGCTGCTACAAATGCCGGTGCTTTTGCGGGCAGGATAACCGGTGTGTTTACCGGAAACAAGCTCTATGCATTCGGCGGCAAGATAGCAGCTTCCTCAAACGCAGGCGGACTTGTGGGCTACTCAGATGCAGCTCTTGCAAATCTGACTCTTAGCGGCTGCAAGATTTCCGGCACCGAAGTGACATCTTCTACAGGTAATGCCGGCGCTATTGCCGGTTACGTCCAGAACCAGAACGGAACCTTTACCATCAATTCGGATACTGTTGTTGCAGGCAGCATTGTGAGATCAAATACCGGCAACGCAGGCGGATTTGTTGGAAGCAGTGATAGCGTTCTTAATATCACGGATTCTATGTATTACATGCCTGACTCGGGAGAAGCTACCAGGACAGCAGGCAAGGTAAGCATGGAATTTGCCAAGGCAGTGGGACTTACCCCATCTTCTGATGGCGCCGTGACCTATGGTAATCTTTCAGACGCTGCAGATTTCAAATATCTTAATGAGCTTAAAACCTCGAATATATCAGGAATGCAGTGGATCAGCGGCAGTAGCAATGCCGGTGGTCTTGTTGGCGTATCGACCAAAGATGTACTTGTCACTAATACAAGCGCATCCGGCGTTCTTGCAGCACCCGGCGGAAACGGCGGCGGATTTGTCGGTAACACCTCCGGCAAGCTTACTGTAACCGGTTCCTATTCCGATTTCTATATTTCAGGCAAAAGAGCCGGTGGCTTCGCTGCAGGCTGTGCCGGAAATTCAACCTTCACTTCCTGCTACAGTGCAGGTTTCCTTGTAGGAACCGCAGACATCGCAGCGGGCTTTGCTCCTGTTGATGTGGGAACCGTAACCGATTCCTACACGGTATTCAATTTTGATAATGTTACGGATACAGCTCTTTTCACAGGCACAGCAGAAGAGGATGAGGACCACAAACTCAATGAGAACGGTACTGTATCCAATTATCCCAGTGTGCATACTCACAGTTATTATCCTGTAGCCAAGTCCAATTCAGGCAAGGCTTATTACGTATACTCAGAAACAGATTTCGAAGCAAACGACAACGCTGTTTGCGTAAGAGCTTCAGAACTTGCAGAAAACAAGAATGAGGACGGCGAGACCCTTCTGACCGGAAGCCTCGTGAAGTCCCAGGGCAGGAACAATACTACTCCTTATTCCCTGTCACCTTTCTTTGGCAGCATTTTGAAGGATTATCCGTTCCCGACACTTAAGGTTACCAAGACTGTTGACGGCGCAACTTCCGAGACAGTCCTTAAGCACTACAATGACTGGCTGATTATCGACGGCGAAGGTGATCTTGATATTGAGATCTGGTACATGATGTATGACGAGAATCTTAAGGAACTCAAGAAAGATGTCAGCGGATTTAATGGGTCCGGAACTAGGTTTGCAAGGAATACTAAGGCAGTTCCCGTAGAAAAACAATCAGGCAAAAATGAATATCAGATAAATGTGGGAAAACATTCTACATTCTCCGGATTTAAGTTTGTGGGATATTTTGACCCTGACACTGCTTCAAAGCTTCAGACTACCTCTTTTGACAGATCAAAGAAGCTTGATTATCTGGACAAAAATGATAAGGATGAGAAAGGTAATGCTATAATTCTTGCATCTGTCAGCAGTTCAATGGGATCAGGTGACAGAGTAGTGCAAACTTCTATAAATGAAACCAATACCTTTGGAAAGAAGTGCGCTTCCCATGAAAGTATTTTCAGAGAAAACGCTGACGGTAAAAAGATATTATATGCTGTTTACAGAGATAACAAACCCTATACAGTTAAGCTTACTTATCGCCAGTATAATCTTCCTAAAGATAATACTGTAGATACAGAGACTAAAACACTCAGAGAGATTAATGAAGCTACTGAAATAGCAACTTCTGATGAGTTTAAGGTAGTATATTCGGAACCTGAGGACGCATATAAAATTATTTATGGTGAAACCACAGAGGCAGGAAAACGTGTAGCTGCTTCTCATCGTAAACTGTCCCATGATGAAGAATATATTGAAGATTATCTTGGGGATGAGATATTAAAAGATGATGCTGCTGCGCTGAAGGCACTTAATGATTTAAGAGGAGAGAAAAATCAGCTTATTACCAGGACGGTTCGTGATTTTTCGAAAGCAGGGTTTGAGTTCCTTGACCTTGACAAATTGCAACAGGCTGGCTATATTTCTGAAACCTATGTTTCCAATGTCAGAGCAAAGAAGGTCTCCAGCATAATCAGGATTGACCCTGACGTTAAAGATTCTTCTGTAGACATTACAAGATATACAGACGGATGTACACCGATTACACCTGTTAAAAAGAATAATACCTATGAGTTTACAATGAACACGCATAAATCATTTGAGTATGTTGTTCTGTACAATTCAAATAATATTAACAAGACTCTGTATCTGGTGTTCAGGAATACAGCTCCGGACAGTACCGTTCGTGAATACTCAAACTATAGAAGCTTTAATGGTACAACCCTGCCTGGTAGAAACTTTGCTGCTTCTACCGATACTGATACTGATACAGAATACAAAGTTAAGGTGGGAAGTACAGGATTCCCTGATCTTGGAGACAAGGGCAAACTGGTTACAATGATGGATCCAAATTCTCCTCCGGAGTTTGATGGGTTTACATACAATTTTGCTGCTTCCCAGTATCCTACAAGCTCATCCAATACCGCAACTCTTTACTACGATCGAAACAAATATTCTATTTCTTTCAACTTGAACGGTGAAGATGAGGATCCTGACGCTCCTTTTGAGAAATATGATAACAGTACGTCAAGACGTGATGTACAGGGAGTTTATTATAAGCAGGATTTCAAGGGGTATCTGTGGGAACAGCTGAATTCCAAGTACAGATTTAACCGAAGCGGATACAAACTGAAAGGATTTAAGTATACATACAAAGATAAGAATGGATCTTACGTAACACCAATAGAGACGACAAGTGAGAACACTGCATGTATCATGCCCAACAGTAATGTTACGGTAGAACCCCTTTGGGAACCAAATCCAAGCAAGCTCAGGGTAGAAGTATATTATCAGAGTCAATATGATGATATTTCTGCAGAAGATGCTGATAAGACTTATGAGTTTTATGCAGCCACCGAGTGCAATGTTGTTAACGGCGTAGCAACTACCAGAAAAAATGTAAAAATCAATATAGATGATCTGATAAATAGCAGTAATCTTATTAATGATCTTCAGCCCAGACTTAAAGATGGTAGTTTTGATAAAAGTGATGAGCATGATTTAAGTAATGGTGGATTCAATCCGTTCGTAGGAAATACTGCAAATACTCAGGCTAAAGGTTATCCCCGTATTAGCTACAATGATACGATGGTAGTTTCTCTGTATTACGATCGTAAAGAAATGGAGTTTGATTTCCATTTTATAACCAAACCAAACACCAAAGTTCCCGGAAGCAATAACTACTATATTTCAACAAAATATGGAACGATTCATGTGGATGAATATACTGTACATCATGAGGGGTACTATTCCTATTCCGTATGGCCACCTTATATAACGTGGCATGATCCATGGGATGAAGTTATTGCCGCACATGATGAGACCGGTTATTTATCTGAGTGGGACGCAATAAAAGCCACAGAATGGTATGACTATACCGGAAACAAAGAGTCTCGTCAGGCACTGAGTGAAATTTTAAAGAATAAAACCACCACTCCTACTGCTGTTGGAAAGTATGCAAAGGCTTGGGTTACAATACAAGATCATAATGCTCAAAGTAACACAAGAACTGATTATTTAGGTTATTATCGCAACAATAATAGAGATAACTACAATTACTATAGTAACAGTAGTTCAGCGCAGTATGGAATAATAGTACACTTTACAGGACTTTATGGAGCACCTGCTGTATTTTCTGATGATGACAGTGTAAGCCTGATCCCCGCCTGGCATTATAAGAATTCAGGTGTTGAAACTAATTTGCAACGATATTCAGTTGGTGGTTCTAGAAAGAATAATGGTAATTATAGTTTTGCGACGGAGTACGAGTTAAACTATTTTAAGATTATAACAGCAACTACTCCTACTTTTAATTATAATTTTTATCCATTATATCCTGGTAGTGAAACTGCCGGTGAGTACAGAATCTTCGTTGAAGAGACACCGCCTTCCAATAAGGCCAGGGCGTCAGCAAGTGATGATGTATCCGAAACCAGATTTGACTTAAGTAAAAATCCATATATCACATCCATCAAAGTCAGCAAAGATGAGTATACAGACTTTAATAATCCCGATATATTTGTTGACGGATATACTGTATATAAATACAGGGAGTATAACAATAAAAATGCACCGGGTGGATTTACAACCTTTGACCCACAGAATCCACCATCTTCACCGGGTAATGATCGTAATTATCTGGACATATTGCTTAAAAGAAAAGAATATATTCTAAACTTTAATGACGCTGAGCTCAATGCAACCGGTAGTAGTATACCAACAGAGTATCTATTTAAACAGGAGATACCTAGATTCCCTGGTGAAACAGAGATAACCAGTCCACTGGGTGATGATTATGAATTTGCAGGTTGGTATACCACCAGTAATTATGACGTGCCTATTGCTGATAAAAATGGCAATATTCTGGATCTGACTAAAGGCAGTAATACTCCGGAAAATATCGATGAGTATGGTGATGTAACCAGTTACCTGAATCTTCCTTCGACTCAGAGTTATACGACTACTGAGGGAAGCACAACAATAAAGCATCTTCTTATGGGACCTGAAAATATGGAGGTGTTTGCTAAGTGGTTACCAAAGAAGTTTAACGTTGATTTCGACCCATTTTATCCTAAAGCTGATAGTCATGGTGTGGTTGACTCACTAAGAGTTAAAACAGCTTACAAGAGTACAATTGGTGTTCTTCCTACATTGGAGAATCCTACAGGATATGACAATTACTCCATTGAGGAAGAGGATGGTGTAACTTACTGTGTAATCAGTGAAGATGATGGAACCGTGATTGCCAAATATAAGTTCCTTGGGTGGTACAAATATAACGGAGATGGTGAGCCCTCACAGATGAGCGATCTGGAGATTCCATTTGTTGCTGATGAGACCGAAGTTATAGGTGACACTGTACTTTATGCTAAGTGGGAGCAAATGGAAGGCCGTGTAACTTATCAAATTATCTGTTATGAAATTGAAACAGGAGATGTAATATTCGCCGTTGAAAGATATGGCAACTTCGGTGAAAATATTACGATAAATCCTCCGACGATGGACGATGATACGAGTAATGACAAAGAAGTTTTGGAAGGCTATTCATATGATGATCTCTATAAATACCAGGCCACTTCTCAGTCGATAACTTATCCTAAATTAACTGACGGATTAACATTTGAATTCAGATATGAGGAATTACCACGTTGGAAGTACATCGTAAAGAGCTGTATAAATGTGACTGATGGCGCTACCGAAAAACAGATAGTGATTAAGTCCATTACTGAAGACGATGTAAGAGTTGCGCAGGCACAGGTTTATCCGGAAAATATCGAAGGATATTCTGTTTATGAATATCAGATAATAGGAGGTGAGTCCGGATCATTAAATGATACCAGTGATAACATACCTGTACCTAGGCCTAGTCTTGACAATATGGAGACACCTGTCGAAATCATCATTCGGTACAGGCACGATGGAATAGGTATTGCAGCCAAAGCAGATGCTGTTGACTATTACAAGTACGACCCGATCGACTTCTCTGTAGTCACAGGTGAATTTGATTGGCAGGATGATACTTATGCACCTGCTATACTTTACAAAGTTGGAGACAATGTGCTTGCACATGAATTCCTCGGAGGTGTTGAGGAAACAGTCTTGAATGAATCAAAGGCTTCGGCGGCCAAATCGCTGTCAGAAGGAATCACAGATTCTGCTACCGTGACGATGCAGCTTGTTGCCATGAATAAGGGAGACAGTAATTCCTACATCGTGCTTAAGCAACTGGTACAAGATGAGGAGACCGGCAACTGGTCTGAGGGTGAAGTGCTCCAGGCCCAGACAGTAGTAACAGTCAAGAACTCTGCTAACTACTTAAGATTCACTTCGACAACAGGCAGCGGCCAGATATACTACGCTTTAGATGGTTCCAATAAAGATAACTGGTATTGGGATAAAGAACTCACCTGCAAGATCGGACCGGACGGAACAAGCATAGTAAGTGCGGATATAAGCGGACTTCCCGGTGAAATTAAGACAAATGCAGAGACAGTTAAGAGTATCATTACCGCTACCTATAATGAAACCACCGGAAAGTATAAAGAATTTGTAATAATTAAAGGCGTGGCTCCTGAGACAAAAGTTTATACGATGGTGAATGAACAGGGTAATCTGGCCAACGGCCATGAACTTATCTCAGGCAATAATACTGCTTATGCGGTAGGTACGTCTGAAGAAGCTGATGCTGTTGATATTGATCTGTATGACGCAAACGGCAATAAGACCGGCACGATAACAGTGATAATGCCTACAGCACCTTAACCACAGCCGCATAAAAACATTAACCTTTAACGATAATGGAGATTATGGATTTGAGAACAGGTCTTTTCCCTAAAAAAAGAATACTGAAAAACAAGCTACGTTCTCAACGGGGCGCATCCCTGGTGTTTGCCCTTGTGGGATTCATGTTCGCGGCCATGATCTCTTTTGTCGTGATTAATGCTGCGTACAGCGCAGCTTCAAGGGTCAAGAAGCTCAAGTATGACGAGCAGTCCTTCCTCCTTGCCCAGTCTATGTCCGGAATTATCATTGACGCTTTGTCGGGGCCGGGCACTGATGCCAAATTCCCTGACGGCACATCGATCAGGACTCCGGATGGAACAGATCTTAAATACGACGGAATGGCTGTGGGATATCAGTATATCGAGCAGAAGAATGCAGTGGATGGAAGTATTAACAGGTATTATAACGATTCGGAAAACGGCTCTGCGTTTATCTTAAACGCAGATACGGGGGAGTCTAAAAAGACCTTTAACATTGTCAAGGGCAAGGGCTCGCTAAGCAGCGCTGCGACCTCTGTTCAGGATATGGTAGCAGCCATGGCAAAGAGAGTGGATCAGGGACTTGATGATGAGGTGACCGAGACACTTACGACAAACTACACGAATCCCGATACCGGTGAGGTTTACAGTGTGGAAACGACATTTAAAATGGATAAGAATTATTCCATAAATGCAGTTACCACCGCCATAGTAAACACACCTGCCGGAGCAGATGCCTCCAGGTATATTGTCAGGATGGATGCCGGTGCCGATGTAAGAACGGACAAACTGATCTGTGTAGGAAAAAGAGGCGCCACAGAAGGTACGATCGACGCAACATTTTCCGATAAGATTGCCGACGCAGCAGGAGAGGAACTGGTTAAGATTTCCTGTTATTCGGTTTCCTGGCCGCCGGATAAGATCTCTACAGTATATGTTGCACCGTGATCCACACGAGTTTTCATAAGGGAAAAGAAATATGAAGATTATGAAACTTCTTTTTAACAAGTTAAGATCGAAACGCGGGGAAACCCTGACGGAGACGCTGTCCTCCCTTCTCATTATCGTGCCTGCCATGGTAATGCTGGCAGGGGCTATAGTGGCAGCTGCCAGGATCAACTATCAGGCAAGGAATATGAAGGCCTCCGAGCTTCCTGCATATATCCCCACAACCCAGGTTTCGGGGACTATTTCCGGAGCGGGAGAAGTCTCTTTTTCCGGCGGAGCGATCAGTTGGTGCAATGAAGACGGTTCGGTTTATTACTACTTCAGGTAATTTCTATGAGAATGAAGAATGAGTTTAAGAAACTAAAAAAGAAACTGTCAAAAAGAGGCGGTTTTACATTGGTGGAGCTTCTGTTCTCCATTCTTATTCTGATGCTTTCAACCACCATTATCATCCAGTGCTTTAACTTAGGACTGGGAAACGTGGTAAAAGAGACAAGGTCCTCTGAGGCTCAGCTTTTGTGCTCGGCGCTTACCTCGTCCCTTCAGAATGAGCTGACCTACGCCAGAGATATTACGATCACAGACGGCAAGCTTGATACGTATTTCAGCAGTTCCAGGAGAATGGGAGTTGGCAGTAAGATAATTTTTCAGGATGGAGACGCTACCGTAACTAACGGCGGTGAGATCAAGATACAGAGCGTGATCAGTCAGGGCGGAGTGACTACTACAACTGTCTATCCGCTTGTTGCCAGTTCAAATTACACCGCTGCAAATCGTGCAGGTGTCAGTAATAGCGGCTATTTCCTCAAAGCATATCTCGATGGTGGCGCGATTCAGTGGGATAACACAAACCAGGTATTTATTATAACCTTGTGGGTTGATGATGGCTCAAAACCGGCACTTTCTGCAACCGATGCACAAACAAAAGCTCTTGCTTATTCGCAGTTTAGAGTAAAACCTCTGGCCGGAGTAAAGCCTGTAACCCCTGCGGTGACTCCTCCATAAATACAAAAACAATACTGATTTTTACTTGACGCCACAGCTTAAGCTAGCTGTGGCGTTTCTTGTCGAAATGTATTATCATAGTATAGATATGATTTGACATGGAGGAGTACTTTATGGGAAGGCTATTCTGCGTTATCCCCTGTTACAACGAACAGGAGGTTCTGCCTGAAACATCCGCACGTATTCTCGCTAAATTAAAATATATGATCTCACTGGGCAAGATTTCCGAGGACAGCAGAGTGCTTTTTGTAAATGACGGTTCCAAGGACAGTACCTGGGACATTATCTGCCGTCTTCACGATGAGGATCCCCATTTTCAGGGCCTGAATCTCTCAAGAAACATGGGACATCAGAATGCGCTTCTGGCGGGGCTTATGACCGCCAAAGATCTTTGCGATATGGCAATATCCATGGATGCTGACCTTCAGGATGATATAAATGCCATCGAGGCGATGGTTGATAAGTTTATCAATGAGGGATGCGATATAGTTTACGGCGTAAGATCCGCCAGAAAAACGGACACTTTTTTCAAAAGAGCTACTGCGGAAGGCTTCTATAAGGTGATGAACGGCCTTGGTGCCAACACTGTTTACAATCACGCAGATTACCGCCTTATGAGCAGACGGGCCCTTATGTCTTTGTCTGAATTCGGAGAGGTGAATCTTTTCCTTCGGGGAATTGTTCCCATGATCGGATTTAAGAGCGATGTGGTCTATTATGAGAGAGCCGAGCGCTTTGCGGGAGAGAGCAAGTACCCTCTGAAGAAAATGCTTAGTTTTGCCGTTGAGGGCATCACGAGCCTGTCAACTGGACCTATTAAGATGATAACGTCCCTTGGCTTTTTCATTTTCTTTGTCAGCATCGTTGTGCTCATCTACAGTTTGGTTAGATACTTTACCGGACACACGATCCCCGGCTGGACCACCACGGTTCTTTCTGTGTGGGCTATCGGAGGACTTATCATGATTTCCCTTGGTATCATCGGGGAATATATAGGCAAGATATATCTGGAGACCAAATCAAGGCCCAGATTTATCATAGAGAGCTATGTGGGAGACAAGGAGGACGTAGAGGCCTCTGAATACTACTACAAGCGATAATTATTTATTTTAGAAAGGTGATTTAGGATTATGGCAGACGGACACGGCAAGAAGCCGGAAGATTTCAAAAAACAGATGGAGGAGAACTTCAGGGTTGCTCCTTCGGAATATACACACGTTAAGAAGGTTATCGGTGTTGTGAGCGGAAAGGGCGGCGTTGGAAAGAGCCTTGTTACAGGCCTTTCAGCTGTAGCCATGAGCAGAAAAGGAAAAAGCGCAGCAATCATGGACGCCGATATCACAGGCCCTTCAATCCCCAAGATGTTTGGCATCGGCAAATCAAACTTTGCAGATGAGACAGGTCTTTTACCTGCTGTTACAGTGGGCGGTATCAAGATCATGTCCCTTAACATGCTGATGGACAATGAGACAGATCCTGTTGTCTGGAGAGGTCCTGTTATCGCGGGCATTGTTAAGCAGTTCTGGTCAGACGTAAACTGGGGCGATGTGGACTTTATGTTTGTGGATATGCCTCCGGGAACAGGAGATGTGCCTCTTACAGTATTTCAGTCGCTTCCTGTTGATGGCATCATCGTAGTTGCCACACCTCAGGAGCTGGTTGGCATGATCGTAGAAAAAGCCATCAACATGGCCAAGATGATGAATATCCCTGTACTTGGCGTAGTAGAGAACATGAGCTACTTAAAGTGCCCTCACTGCGGCGAGCCTGTTTATGTATTTGGTGAGAGCAGGATTGACAGCTATGCTGAGGGACTTGGTCTTAAGGTCCTTGGCAAGATCCCCATGGATCCCGATTTCGCAGCAAAATGTGATGCGGGACAGGCAGAGGAGATTGAATTCGACTGCCTTGATGCCCTCACAGAAACCCTTGAGGGACTTTTATAATAACAAATCCTATTATCTTTCGAGGACAAAGCTATGAGAATGAAACCTGAAAAGAATCAGATAACCTGGGGCCTTACGATATTTGTGGTTGGGGTGAGCCTTATGCTTGCCTATTACGTTATTTTTGACGGCAAATCCATTATCAGCGCTCTGAGTGATATGATTGATTCCATTTCAGCCATACTGATCGGAATCGTAATAGCATATATTCTCATACCGCTTCTTGATGGGATCGAACACAAGCTCTTGATGCCCATCTATAAGAAACGGGGCTATGATGTTTCTTTTGCGGAAAATGCAGACCGCGGCAAGAGAAAGCAGATGAGGGGAATAGCGGTACTCATTACCATGATGATCTTCATTCTGATACTGTACAGCTTATTTGGAAGCATCATCCCTCAGCTGGTGGTCAGCGTAAGAGAGATCGTCAACAACTTCCCCAGGTACATCAAGAACATTGATGAGTATTCAAATATGTTCCTGGCCAATAATCCTGAGCTGCAGGCGTTTATCGACTCACAGCTGGATTCTTATTATGAGACCTTAAGCGTATTTGTGACCAAGAATCTTAAGGATTATCTGCCCCAGATCAGCAGCCTCGGAAGCATTGTAAAGACGGCGTCCAGAAGTATCATGTCGGCGGTTGGAGTACTGTTCGACCTGGTTGTAGGCTTTATAGTCGCCATTTATGTGCTCAATTCCAAGGAGCGCTTTACCACAAGGGGCAAGAAGCTTGCCTATGCACTGTTCAAGGAGAATTTTGCCAACGAGCTGGTGGGCGGTTTCAGATTCGTTCACAAGACCTTTGAGAGCTTCATCGGAGGCAAGCTCATTGATTCACTGATTATCGGCGTTATCTGCTATATTGGATGTCTTATTCTGAAGATCAATTATCCTGTGCTGATTTCGGTTATTGTCGGCGTAACTAACGTTATACCTTTCTTTGGACCGTACATCGGCGGCGGGACGGGAGCTCTTTTGCTGGTATTGATCGATCCCATAAAGGCGCTGGTGTTCCTGATCTTCGTTATTGTGCTTCAGCAGTTTGACGGAAATATCTTAGGGCCAAGGATTCTTGGCGGAAGCACCGGACTTTCAAGCTTTTGGGTTATTTTCGCCATTACCTTCTTCGGAGGTATGTGGGGGATTGTCGGATGGCTTGTGGGTGTGCCGATCTTTGCGGTCATATACGCACTCTTTTCCCGAATCACCAATCATTTCCTGGCGGGGAAGGGGCTCAGCACCGAAACGGGAGATTATTACGATCTTGCATATCTTGAAAACGGAGAGAGGAAGCTTCTTAGCGATAAGAGTAATACCAGATTCCATGCGGTAAAAGAAGAATCCACGATCCGAAGGATCTTCGGCTCAAAAAAAGACAATAAGAAGAAATGAGTCTTGACGAAAAAAGATAAAGTTTTATAATGAAACTTATTAGTGCTTTGACGTGTTAAAGTACGGGAAGGGGAGCTGTTATTATGGCTAAGAAAAATTTAGATTGGGCAAATATCGGATTCGCATACCATGTTGCCGATAAGAGATTCGTATCCAATTACAAGGATGGAAAGTGGGATGACGGTGTGATCACCGAGGATGCCACGATCACTCTCAGCGAGGACGCCGGAGTTCTTCATTATGCGCAGGAGTGCTTTGAGGGACTTAAGGCATACGAGACAGAGGACGGAAGGATCGTTACATTCAGACCCGATCTCAATGCAAAGAGAATGGTTGATTCCGCTAAGAGACTTGAGATGCCTTCTTTCCCGGAGGATAGATTTATTAAGGCTGTGGAAGAGGTTGTTGCAGCCAATGCCGACTGGGTTCCTCCTTACGGCAGCGGGGCTACACTTTATATCAGACCTGTTATGTTCGCAACAGGCAACGTGATCGGAGTTAAGCCTGCGGACGAGTATCAGTTCAGAATTTTCGTAACACCTGTAGGACCTTACTTTAAGGGCGGCGCTAAGCCCATTGTTGTTAAGATCAGTGATTTCGACAGGGCAGCACCTCATGGAACAGGTAACATCAAGGCCGGACTTAACTATGCCATGAGCCTTCATGCTATTGTTACCGCTCATGAAGAGGGATTTGCAGAGAACGTATATCTTGATGCTGAGTCAAGAACCTATATCGAGGAGACAGGCGGAGCAAACATCATCTTCGTTACCAAGGACGGAGGGCTTGTAGTTCCCAAGTCCCACACAGATTCGATCCTTCCTTCGATCACAAGAAGATCAATTGTCTATGTGGCCAGGGAGATCCTCGGAATGAACGTAGAGGAGAGACCGGTTAAGCTTTCCGAAGTTCCTGAGTTTGTTGAGATGGGACTTTGCGGAACAGCAGCTGTTATCAGCCCTGTTGGCAAGATCAATGATCACGGCAGGGAGATCGTCTTTAAGAATGGCAGCGAGGAGATGGGCCCTGTGATCAAGAAGCTCTACGATACGCTTACAGGCATTCAGATGGGCACCGTTAAGGCTCCCGAAGGGTGGATCCACGAGATTAAGATGTGAACCGATGGGTGAACCAATGGTGACGGTTCTCGTTGACATATAATTTAAGATTTATAATGGAAGAGCTGCAGGCTGATGCTTGCGGCTCTTTTTTGATCCACAGGTTACTGCAAATATTTCCATGTTAAAAGTATATCAAGGATAAAACTTGCAAATATTGAAGTCGAATTGTAAAATAAGGAGGTAACGTATGTAAGGGCTTACACCCTTGCTGATCCGGCAGATATTTAATATATTAAGAGGTATTTATGAAAGAACTCAATTCCTGCAAGGCAGCCATGGCGGCAAGTATAGAGAACAAGTATTTTTCAGTGGCTCATCTTTATAAAGATGAGAAAGCAATGGAAATGCACATTCACGACTGCTACGAGGTTTATTTCTCCATTTCCGGTGGCAAGCAGTTTCTGATCGATAACAAGGTTTATGACATTACCCCGGGAGATCTTTTCCTGATAAATCAATACGATTCTCATTATCTGACTCAGATAGACAGTGAGCTTCACGAGAGGATCGTCATCATGATCGATCCCGAGTACATGAAGAGCATCTCTAGCAATGAGACTAATCTTGATGCCTGCTTTTCAGACCGCGCAGAGGGGTTCTCTCATAAGGTTAGCCTCACCCAGGAACAGCAGGGACGTTTCCTTTATTTCATCAATAAGATCGTTTCCAGTAACGGCTTTGGTCACGACCTTCTGGAGCGATCGACTTTTACTGAGCTCTTTGTTATGATCAATCAGATTGTTGCGGACAGAGAGAACAACAAGGAAACAGAGAAGCCCGCCACCTACAATGAGCAGGTTGATGCAATCCTTTCGTATCTTAATAACAACATACAGTATCCTGTAAGTATCGGCGACCTTTCCAAGCGCTTCTATATAAGTGAGTCCTATATCTGCAGGATCTTCAAGTCAGCCACAGGTACAACCATCAACAAGTACCTTACAGCCCGCAGGATTTCCATTGCCAAGTCTCTTCTTGCCGAGGGCATCGGCGTGAGCGAAGTCTGCGACCGCTGCGGATTCTCTGATTACAGCAACTTCCTCAAGGCCTTTACGAAATCGGTGGGAATCTCGCCTAAGAAGTATTCCCAATACTGTAATAAATGAATCTATTATGGGAGCTCTGTGCCATTTGAGTCTGATCAGGGTTGCCTTAAATTGCAACGCGGTGTGTCGTCGCGGAGTGCATCGCCCGCTGATCTCGCCGCTGTTTTTTTATTGCACCGCAGATTTCGGACAGTAGTATAATGGTATATATCACAGCACTGTAGGAGGTTCGCTATGAATAAGAATGTTATTTTCTGTTTTTCGGGCACCGGCAACTGCCTGAATTTTGCACAGAATGTTGCGGAGAACATTGGTGGAGCCGATATCATAATGATGAGAAAAAGGCCTGAGATCACCGATGTGACTGAGGCTGAGAGAGTAGGATTTGTTTTTCCGTGCTTTGGCGGCGGTGCCCCTGAGGACGTCCTTAAATATGCTAAAGAGATTAAGGTTTCTCCCTCAGCATATACCTTCGGAATAAGCATGTCCGCTTCCTATGCGGGAATCGGTCTTTCTTCCCTGAATGATATTATCCATCTTAATTATTGGGCAACCGTGACTCACCAGTGCAGCTGCATCTGGCTTTTCCCTCATGACCTTATGATGCCCAAGCTCAATGTGGCTGATGCTCAGGCAAGAAGCGAGAAGCTGGCATGGGAGATTGCTGCCAGCATTAAGCTTAAGAGAAGCAAAGACAAAAAGCCGCCCCGCAATCCCCTTAATGTTCTTGAGAACAATGCCTGGTCAGGTATTTCAAGTAAAAAGGCAGCTCAGTTTAAGGTAAACAATGATTGTATAGCCTGCGGACAGTGCGTAAGACTGTGCCCTCGTGAAAATATTGAGATTGTTGACGGCAAGGCTAAGATAGGAACCAATTGCATTCAGTGTCTTAGCTGTCTTCAGTTCTGCCCGAAGAATGCGATTTCCATCGGTGAGATAACCGATAAACGCGAGCATTATCATAATCCTAAGGTAACAGCAGATGACCTTACACAGAGTATTATTCATGTTGAATCAGCTTTTACAAAAGAGAAATGATGTGGATCAGACCTTGAGGGTTGGGATGGATCATTTGCTACTGTGAAATTTCTTTTGACAAATGAATTAGATAAGAAACAGAAGGGCATCCATGTGGTGTCCTTCTGTTACGTAGTGCACCTGGCAGCGCTCGTCTCTAACGGATGATGAGCCGATTGGACTACAAACAGAATTATGCTTGACATCGCTTACATTCCACATTATACTTCTCAATTGTTCGGAAATTTTATTTTCCGGACGTTCAATATAAGTGCGTGCCGGTTCGCGGCATTCAAAGCGCACATTCTCATGTTGGAGTAATATATGTTAATAGAAGAATTACTTAAAGAACGCGAGCGCTTAGCTGCATTACTTGTTTCTGCCGGGCGTGATATAGAAAATGCTCCGGAAGGCAGCCTTCGTATTTCACATACTGCATCGAAACCGGAATTCTATCACCGAAAGCTTAGTGAGCAACGACACGGCACCTACATTCCTAAGAATCAAATTCAAACAGCGCAGGCGCTTGCGCAAAAAAACTACGCAGAAATAATTGAAAAGAGCATTAACACAAAACAAAAGCTGATCGACCTGGTTTTAGAAGAATACACATCCGATCCGCTTAAAGCGGCTTACACCAACCTTAACCCGATAAGGCAGCATCTTGTAAAGCCCTACATACTCGAGGACGCGGATATTGCAAAAAGATGGCTTTCAATTGCTTATGAGCCAAACCCCAAATACCCGGAAGACAAAGGGCAGACTACAGCTAACGGAGAAAAGGTCCGTTCCAAATCAGAAGTGATCATAGCAGATAATTTGAAGATGATGGGAATTCCATACAAATATGAAGCTCCGTTGAAACTGTCGAATGGTTCTGTTGTTTATCCTGATTTTACATGTCTTAACGTTAAACGCAGAAAGATTGTATACTGGGAACATTTCGGGACGATGGGAGAACAGGATTATCGTACCAGGGAATTCTTCTGGAAGCTTAGAAATTATGGCTCCTCCGGAATTATTCAGGGAAAGAACCTGATCATGACCTTTGAAGATGATGAGAACAGTTTTGATTTCTTAGTATACAAGAGTACTATTGAGGACTATCTGCTTAGGTAAGCTTGGATGGAAGGAACGCCGGTTCTAAGGATAATGTGATAATCAATAAGGAAATGATACTAGTAATGGCAATGGTAATGGGACTAGTAATGGCAATTGAAATGGGAATGGGAATGAGAATGGGAATAGGAGTGGCAATGGCAATGGCAATGGCAATGGGAGGCTTCATCTATTAAGCATCGGGTGATTTTTGCTAATAGTCGGGTTATAGCAGCCAACGCGTCTGGACGCGACTCATCCCAAAGGATACGTGGATGTTTTGTTCTGATAAATATTGGTTAAAACCAAATTTGAGATGTAAACTGTATCGCTAGGTGCTAACTGGGAAGCGAAAAGTGCTAGGCAGTGCTTGGCGTCCGACGCGAAAGAGATATATAGGTAAGTGTGTAGGAGAAAAAGCGTAGCGGAATGGGCTATCGTCCGACGCAGAAGTGGTATATGGGTGAGTGCGTCGGGAAAAAAGCTTGGCGAAATGTGTGATTGTCCGACGCAGGAGAGATATGTGGGTGAATGCGTCGGAGAAAAAGCTTGGCGAAATGTGTGATTGTCCGACGCAGGAGAGATATGTGGGTGAATGCGTCGGGGAAAAAGCGTAGCGGAATGTGCTGACGTCCGACGCAATAGAGATATAAGGGTTCGTGCGTCGGAGAAAAAGCGTAGCGGAATGTGCTGATGTCCGACGCAATAGAGATATATGGGTGAATGTGTCGGGAAAAAAGCTTGGCGGAAAGACTATCGTCCGACGCAGGAGAGATATGTGGGTGAATGTGTCGGAGAAAAAGCGTAGCGGAATGTGCTGACGTCCGACGCAATAGAGATATAAGGGTAAGTGCGTCGGAGAAAAAGCGTAGCGGAATGTGCTATCGTCCGACGCAATAGAGATATAAGGGTAAGTGCGTCGGAGAAAAAGCGTAGCGGAATGTGCTGACGTCCGACGCAATAGAGATATAAGGGTAAATGTGTCGGAGAAAAAGCTTGGCGGAATGTGCTGACGTCCGACGCGAAAGAGATATATGGGTAAGTGCGTCGGAGAAAAAGCGTAGCGGAATGGGCTATCGTCCGACGCAGAGGAGATATATGGGTGAATGCGTCGGAGAAAAAGCGTAGCGGAATGGGCTATCGTCCGACGCAGGAGTGATACATATGTTTATGCGTCGGGGAAATAGTATAAAGAAATACGTTCGGCTCCGACGCAAAGAATAATTCAGTTTGATGCGTCGGAGATGATGACTGATTTATTATGAATATTTCCTACACAAAACGAAGAATTCTTTAGTTGCGTCGGAAAGGGCAAAAGAAATTACGAAAAAAGAGCCGACGCATACTGTGAAATGCTTAAGTTGCGTCGGAAAACGCACACAACAAGCTCCACACAACAAGCCTCCCACACAACAAGCCTCCAGACAACAAGCTCCCACACAACAAGCCCCCACACAACATGTCCCCACACAACAAGCCCCCCACACAACAACCCCCCACACAACAAGCCCGCGCAACACCTCCGCACAACCCCGGCGCATCCCCGGAACAACTAAAGCTTTGCCACGCAATAAAGCGCCCGCTTAAAAATATCGTTAAAAGAAAAGGTAAATTCTGCATTTGACTGAAATTCAGTGTTTATAAGTGTTAATTCTGTTTTACAGAACTTA
>SVGA01000029.1 GCA_015056575.1 Butyrivibrio sp. | reverse complement strand
TGGACACCCAAATATCAACTATATCACGAAGGAACTCCCTCTTTTCAATTAATCCTACAAAAACTTTACGCTAGCTCCCATGGTATGTGGTGGGTGTGGGTGTTTGTCTTGTGTATCATATATTTCATGTGGTGGGTGAGATTAGTGCGTATTTTATGCATCATGTATTTCATGGGTTTCATGCGTTCCAAGCGTTCCATGTGTTTCGTTTTTTTTCATGCGTTTCAAGCGTTCCATGTGTTACAAGCGTACCATGTGTTCCGAGCGATTCATGTGTCCCATGTATTTCGTTTTTTCATGGGTTTCATGCGTTCCATGTGCCGGCCGCTTTGGAAACCAGGCTGTAGATTTTGGTTTTTATATTTCATACAGTAATTTGATTACGGCACAAAATACACTTTCTTGTATTGTACCGTAATCAACTCGTAATTTTACGGCACAGATTCAAATTCCATTTTCCTGCCGTAAGAAATATATGTGAATTTGCATATACTGCATGAATTATTACTGTACAGATAGTGTTTATCGAAATCATACAGTAACTAAATTTTTGCCTTACTGTATGGATTCAAAATCTCATTTTCTGCGGTAATATAACCTGTTGCAGATGAACAGTTCACTTGCAGTCTCTGTTATGAATCCAAAATCCTGACAAAACACATTCCACGCCACATACAAAAGCCTCTCTGCCTCGCAAAAATCCATTTTTGCCAAAAATCTACTTTGTAAAAGGATCCACTATGCAAAAAAATCCACCTTGCAAAATATCCACTACGCAAACACTCCTTCTAAGCATTAAAAAGGCCCCCGTACCATCAGATACGAAGGGCCTTTGTACTATGATAATAATGATTTCTTTATTAACTCAAGAGATGCATAGTCATGGGATGGAACAAAGAATGGTCAAAGTATGCCCCGGGGATTACCCACAGTTCGTCCGGGAGTATCCAAAGGATCGCAAGGTGATTACCAAAGAATGGTGAAAATAATACCACACCTACAAATCTCCCCGGTTTGGTATTACAAAAATAATACCAAATCCGCTATATATGTCCTTTGTTACTATAAAATGCCTCTTAAACCGGATAAAAGAGCTCCAAATGTAATACCAAACGTCTTCTATAGGCGCTGTGTTATTATTTTGAGCTGTTTCCGGCCTTGCAGCTACATCCCTTAGTCTTGGATGAAGCAGCGCATCCTGAACATCCGCTACAGCTTCCGCCGCACCCGGAGCATCCTCCTCCGGAGAGCTCATGCTTAAACTGCCTCAAGGTACTGCGCCCCGCATAAAACAAGGCTATACCAAGAGCGATAATGACTACTGCATTTCCTATAATTGATGCCATATCGCCCCTCCTTTCACAAGTAAACGCATCATGCTGCCATCCCAGCAACAACATCATACCATCATCCCGGCAACAACATCATACCGCCGTCCCAGCAGCATCATGCTGTCATCTTAACAGCCATCTCTTTGCCTTCGCCCTCAGCGGCCTGATAGCCTTTGCGGAAAACGAGGTACAAAAGACCGCCAAGAAGGATAATTCCTGCAACGGTTCCGATTCCGAAGGAAACTTCACCTACAATAAGTCCACCTACATTATACACGATAAGTGCAAGCACATATGCCCAGCCTGTCATGTATCCGATTGCAGCCCATGTCCACTTTGCGTTGTTCATCTCACGCTTGATGGCACCGATAGCTGCAAAGCAGGGAGCACAGAGCAGGTTGAAGATCATGAATGCGAAGGCTGCGATAGGTGTGTAATCAGCAGCAACTCTATCCCAGATCTGCTCGCCTTCCTCACCAAGCTCTTCTTCACCGCCCAGATCGTCATAATTGTAAAGTACGCCGAAGGTTCCTACAACCTCCTCTTTTGCCACAAGACCTGTTACGGTAGCAACGGTGGGTTTCCAGTTGCCAAAGCCAAGGGGCTTAAACACGAAGGATACTGCGTTTCCGACATTTGCAAGAAGGGAAGCATCCATTGCATTTACGTCTTCCACAGGAACGTCCATCCTGTCTGCAAGCTGTTCAACGTAGGCTTCTGTTACAATCGACTCATCCTCGAAAAGATTGTCCACCATTCCGAAGTGGCCGTTAACTGATCCGAAGCTTGAAAGGAACCAGATAATAACTGAAGAAACTACAATAACGCTGCCGGCTCTCTTAATGAAGGACCAGCCTCTCTCCCAGGTTGCACGGAGCACACCGGAGACTGAAGGAACATGGTAAGCGGGAAGCTCCATTACAAAGGGAGCAGGAATTCCTGCAAAAGCCTTGAACTTCTTAAGAATGATACCGGAAAGAATGATAGAACCGATTCCGATGAAGTAAGCTGATGTAGCGATCCAGGGTGATCCGCCGAATACAGCACCTGCGATAAGTCCGATGATGGGAAGCTTAGCGCCGCAGGGCATAAAGGTCGTTGTCATGATGGTCATCTTACGGTCACGCTCATTCTCGATCGTACGGCTGGCCATAACACCGGGAACTCCGCATCCGGTTGCTACAAGGCAAGGGATGAAGGACTTTCCTGAAAGACCGAACTGTCTGAAGATACGGTCCATAACGAATGCAACACGGGCCATGTATCCGATATCCTCAAGGATTGACAGAAGCAGGAAAAGAACCAGCATCTGAGGCACAAATCCGATCACGGCGCCAACACCTGCTACAATACCATCCTGGATAAGTCCATAGAGGACTGATCCCTCCTCTACATGAAGAGCGGTAAGGATTGTATCAAAGAATCCGGGAACCCACTCGCCGAAGATAACGTCATTTGTAAAATCAGTAGCCATAGTTCCGATGGATACGCTCCATCCACCCATGGCAATGGCATAGATAAATGCCATAACAAGTACAAATATAGGAAGACCAAGAATTCTGTTTGTAACGATCTTGTCAATCTTATCTGAAATTGACAGCTCTCCCTTAGCGCGGCCCTTCTTAACAGCAGTTGAAGTTACGGAAGTGATGTAGCTGTATCGCTCATTGGTGATGATTGACTCTGAATCATCGTCCATTGACTTCTCACATTCTTTTATCACAGCTTCTACAGTCTTAAGCTGATCGGAGGTAAGATGGAGCTCTTTTACCGCCTTCTCATCTCTCTCAAAAGCTTTAACAGCGTTCCAGCGAAGGAATTTCTCGTCGCAGCTGCCGCGAAGAACTCCCTCTATCTTAACAATTGCAGCCTCAACATCGCCGCTGAGCACCTGCTTTTTGGTAGCAACTGTTCCGGCTTTGGCAGCGGTTACAGCCTTCTTGATAAGAGAATCCGTTCCCTCTCCCTTAAGGGCTGACAGCTCAACAACCTCGCATCCAAGAGCATCTGAAAGAGCCTTTATATCAATCTTGTCGCCGTTCTTGCGGACAAGGTCCATCATATTGAGTGCTACAACCATGGGAATATTCAGCTCAAGCAGCTGAGTTGTAAGATACAGGTTACGCTCGATGTTGGTTCCGTCAACGATGTTGATGATAGCATCGGGTTTTTCTGTAACAAGATAGGTTCTTGAAACCACCTCTTCAAGAGTGTAGGGAGAAAGAGAATAGATACCGGGAAGGTCCTGTATCACAACGTCCTTGTACTCTGCTCCCTTAAGCTTTCCTTCCTTCTTCTCAACGGTAACGCCGGGCCAGTTTCCAACGTACTGCCTGCTTCCTGTAAGATCGTTAAATAGTGTTGTTTTACCACTGTTGGGATTCCCCGCAAGTGCAATCTTTAATTCCATTTCTGCCTCCTTAGCCTTATATGTGTTAGCATCAGCTTACACATCCCTCAAAAATAACTGCATATCCTTTTATATGCAGCTTAAGTCCGAAAATTATTCAACTTCGATAAACTCGGCATCTGCCTTACGTACTGTAAGCTCGTAGCCTCTTACCGTAAGCTCGATAGGATCTCCCAAAGGAGCTACCTTTCTGACGTTCACTTCAGTTCCCTTGGTCAGTCCCATATCCATGATCCTGCGCCTTGTGGGTCCTTCTCCGTGAAGCTTAACAACCTTAGCGGTTGCTCCGATCTCAACATCTCTTAGTGTCTTCATCGCAATCTCTTCTCCCTCTTAAAATTTATATAAGTATGCGGTTTGCAAGGCTCTTATCAAGAGCAATCCTGCTGTCCTTCACATTTACGATAAGGTTTCCGCCATTCTTATTCACTACTGAAACTTCTTCTCCCACAACAAAACCAAGAGTAGCCATATGCTGCTTGATCTCATCAGTTCCTGTGATCTTCTGTATCCTAACCAGTTTCCCGTCATCGGCCATTGTAAGCGGCATCATCAATACCTCTCTTTCAGTTAGTGTTAGTATCTACTAACTATATTTGCAATGTATAATCGCACATTTATCATATTTGTGCGTTACCCTCTGCTAACTATCACATAAAGGTTATTCCTTTTGAAAAGAAATGTCAATAAAGAATCCATATTTTTCATCAAGTTCAGCATTATTTAATAATAAAAAGAGTGCCATGCATATTTTTTGTGAAATATGCAATAGCACTCATTTTACGCAATTTAGTTTTGTTAGATGTACCTAACTGGATTGATACAATTTAATCGCATTTATGAACAAAATCTGCTCACATATCTATTAACTATCTTTTTCATACACTTTATCCCTTTTTGTCCCTCATTCTCTCGACAGCGTCCATAGCCAGGCGGCTTCGCTCACACTCTGAGGCAGACAGGGAAATCTGCCACGCAAGAGGACTTCCTTTCATATGCTCTGAAGCATAGGATAAACCGTTGGTCCTCTCGTCAAGGAACGGCCTGTCTATCTGGTTTGGATCACCAAGGAGAATGATCTTGGTGTCCTTGCCGGCTCTGGTGATGATACCCTTGGCCTGGGTGGGGGTCATATTCTGAGCTTCATCAATGATCAGGTATGTCTTGAGGATGGATCTTCCTCTTATGAAGTTCAGGGCCTCACACTGTACGATTCCCCGCTCAAATACTTCATCGGTCTTCCCCTGCAGCTCTTTTTCATCCTTGTAGCGCTCCTCCTCATTGGAGTCAATGAGCTGCTCCAGATTATCTATGATAGGTCTCATCAGGGGTGAAATCTTCTCCTGTTCATCACCCGGAAGAAATCCGATATCATCATCAAACTGGGAATTGGGCCTGCACACCAGAATTCTTCTGTATTCACCTGTGGGACGATTGATCATCTTTTCAAGTCCTACAGCCAGTGAATAGAAGGTTTTAGCAGTTCCCGCCATACCCTTTACGATCACCAGAGGTGCAACTTCTGCGGGCTGCATGAGCGCCTCCTGCAAAAAGTACTGTCCGGCGTTCCTGGGTTTTACCCCGTAGGGCTGGCTCTTTTCAAACTCCAGTTTCCTGATCACGCCCTTGCTAACGCGTCCCATCTGGGTCTTGTTGGTGGACTGATCAGCTCTTACAACAACAAACTCATTTTCATACAGTTCAGGTTCGCAGCGGTTACCCTCCTCGTCACAACAGTACACCTGATCAACAGGGATTCCCTTCTTCTTGAAATCCTTAAAGATCTCCTCGGGAGCATACACATCAATTCTGCCGCTGTACTGCTCTCCGTCTCCCACAACCTGCTCAGTTGTGAAATCCTCGGCCTTGATGTTAAGGAGCTGTGCCTTGATCCTCATGAGGATGTCCTTGGTAACAAGAATCACCTGCTCCTTCCTGCTCTCCTTAAGCCCCTTGCATACCTTGAGAATACGGTTGTCGGATTTGTACTCAGACATATCCCTGGGAAGCTCGACGTCTTTAAAATTCTTCTCAATCCTAAGAAGCCCTCCCTTGTCCAGCTCCACACCCGCAACCAGATCTCCTGCTCCTCTTAGCTGTTCGAGAATCCTGATCGCTTCTCTCACATTGGCTCCACGCTCACCTTCATCCCTCTTGTGAGTGTCAAGCTCCTCTAAGACTACCAGCGGAAGAACGACCTCGTTATCATCAAAGCACTTAAGAGCATGAGGTGCCTGAATCAAAACGTTGGTGTCCAGTACGTAGATCTTCTTCATGCGTAGGTCCCCCTCTATTTGTATGACTTATGCATTCATTATACCATATATTGTGGTTCAGTAAAATATTTTCTTTCTTTCAGCAGCCGTGCTCATTTGGGTGCACAACCCCTGTTCTCTTTAAGCCTCCTTGCGCTTTCTCATCATTCCGCTCCCAAAAAGCTGCCGGATATCAATAACAAAAACAGGAACCGCTTCTTCTTTGGCCTCCCGGCCCCGAAGAAATGGTTCCTGTTTATATTCATCATATGCAAAGGATTTTGAATTACAGCTGTGCAGCTCTCTTCAACGCGTCATCGATGTGAGGCTGGAAGTTCTCACGGCCTACAAGCTCTACGAAGCCGCCCTTTTCCATGGTGCTCATGGGCTGCTCATTGACATGGGAGAATACCAGCTGTACTCCGTGCTCCTTACATCTCTCATAGAGCTGCTCGAAGGAGTGCATTGCTGTTGCATCAATGGCAGGAACTCCACGCATACGGATAACCAGAGCTCTGGTAAAATCCTTGAAACCGATCTGTGCGATAAGATCTGCATCTCCAAAGAACATAGGGCCGCTGATCTCGTATACACGAACGTGCTTGGGTATATCCTTAAGCTCGGGACCGTCGGGATCATCATCGGGATCATAGTATTTCCATCCGCGGATCCCGGATTCTTCGCTCATTCTCTTCATGAACAAAAGGCATGCAAGTACCATACCGATCTCGATGGCTACAACAAGATCGAATACAACGGTAAGTACAAAGGTTATAACAAGTACAAAAATATCGCTCTTGGGCGCTGTCTTGCACAGATGTACGAAGGTCCTCCACTGGCACATATTGTAGGCTACCATAAACAGGATTGCCGCAATTGTAGGCATGGGGATAAGTGCTGCGTAAGGCATAAGAACCACAAGTACCAGGATCAGGCAAAGCGAGTGGATCATACCGGCAACAGGAGTTCTTCCTCCGTTCTTGATATTAGCTGCGGTACGGGCAATAGCACCGGTTGCAGGGATGCCGCCAAAGAGAGCCGAACCGATGTTACCTGCTCCCTGGGCGATAAGCTCCATGTTGGATCTGTGGTGGCTGTTGATCATACTATCAGCAACAACACAGGACAAAAGAGATTCGATGGCAGCCAGGATAGCGATTGTAAATCCGTCTCCAGCAACAGATCTGAGCATTCCAATATCAAAGGAAGGAATCTTCAGGGAAGGAAGTCCGGCTCTTATCTCATAGAGGTCTCCGATGGTATTTACGTTAAGCCCAAGGCCCTTAACCATGAGTATTCCGACAAGTACAGCAATAAGAGATCCGGGAATCTTCCTGCTGACCCTGGGCCAGAAAATCTGGATCAAAAGACATATCACGCCCACCAGAACTGCTGATAGATTGATGGTTCCAAAGTTGGCGATAATTGCCTGTATCTTTTCCATAGTTTCAACTGTTACGGTGCCGGCCGGATATGTAAGTCCGAGGAAATCCTTGATCTGTCCCACAAGGATTGTAACTGCTATTCCGGCTGTGAATCCGGTTGTTATTGTATAGGGAATGAACTTGATAAGAGTTCCAAGTCTGAATACGCCCATCAGGATCAGAAGGATTCCCGCGAATATAGTTGCAAGGGCAAGGCCTTCCATTCCCTTGGTAGCAACAATGCCGGCTACAATAGTTGCAAATGCCGCTGTAGGGCCTGCTATCTGTACTCTGCTGCCTCCGAGAAAAGAGATAATGAATCCTGCCACGATCGCGGTGTAAAGTCCCTCTTCAGGTCCCACCCCGGACGCAAGAGCCAGGGCGATGGACAGCGGCAGTGCTATGATAGCGACTATCACACCCGATACAACATCGGAAGCAAACTGCTTGCCGCTGTAATTCTTCATGTTGGAAAAAAGCATTGGTTTAAGCTTATCCTGAGATCCCATAAATTCCTCCCCAAAATCACATTTGATAAAATTCCAAGGAGTAATTATATTCTTCTGTATTTTAGCCGTCAATCAACGAAATGACAAAAAAAGAGCCGCGCAAACGCGCGGCTCTCGTAATTCTGCCATATGAACAGGCAAGGTAGTTCTGCTCTCGCGCTTCGCGCTCGCCAGAACAAATTAGTACACTAAGCTCAAAAAACCCTCGCCAAGTGATTACTTTAGCCTGTGATCGTGCAATACATGAAGTACTTGTATCCAAGAGGACTTGAGAAGAATCCGGATACGTTGCTGCTGATCATGTAAAGATCTGTGTAGTAGTAGATAGGGCAGATGCAACCTGTTGACATAAGAAGGTCCTCAGCTCTGTGCATAAGCTCATAGCGAGTATTTGTGTCTGTGCAGGTCTTGATATCTGAGATAATAACATCATATGTCTCAGCCCATGTGCCGTTCTCAACCTTTGTGTCATATCCAAGATCTGTGATGTCAAGTGAGTAAGCCTGAACGTTGGCGTTGTCACCCTTACCGAACTGAACATCGTTGTTACCGGACTGAGTTGTCCACATATCAAGGAATGAAATAGGATCGTTGTAGTCACCGAGCCAACCGTTACGAGCGATTGAGTAGTTACCTGCCTTACGTGTATCAAGGAATGTAGCCCACTCCTGGTTCTCAAGGTTCATTGTGATGCCGATACCTGCGAAGGTAGCCTGAATAGCCTCAGCAATTGCCTTGTGTCCCTCTGATGTGTTGTAGAGGTATGTAAGTGTAGGGAAGTCTGTGAACTGCTGTGTTGCATCATCAAATGTGTAGTACTTCTTAAGAGTCTCAAGAGCTGACTCCCAGTTTGACTCATAAGCTTCCTCAGAAACGTCATAGTAACCTGTGAAGCTGTTTCCGCCGGCGTTCTGATAGAACTGTGATCCGTCAGCATCTGTAAGACCCATAGCTACGAATGAAGAAGCAGGAACCTGTCCACCCTGAGCTACGTCGTTAACGATGTAGTTTCTGTCGATAAGAAGAGCAAGAGCGTTACGAACTTCGTTCTCAGCATTGATCTTGTCAGTACCTGTAAGTGTGCTTGATGCAGGAAGGATCTCTTCGTTTACATTCCAGCATACATAGTATGTTCCAAGCTGACCTGCTGTTACGAACTCATCGGGATATGTCTCCTTAAGAGAAGCGATCTCGTTTGTAGGAACATCATCGATCATCTGCCAGTCACCGTTCTCGAAGTTAGCGAGCTGGTTGTTAGCATCATCTGAAAGATAGAAGTTGATCTGGTTCATTGTAACCTTATCAGCATCATAGAAGTTGTCGTTCTTTGTGATGGTGATCAGGGAGTTGTGATCCCAGCTTGTCATTGTGTATGCACCGTTACATACATATGTTGAAGGATCTGTAGCCCATGCTTCGTTAGCAACTACGTCCTCACGAACAGGCATGTATGTAGGGAATGCAAGAAGCTCATCCCAGTAAGCTACTGTGTTTGCAAGAGTAACCTCAAGAGTCTTGTCATCAACAGCTTTTACGTTAAGAGTTCCATCCTCGTAACCGTCTACAACTTCGAACATGTAGCCATAGTCAGCTGCTGTCTCGGGAGCAATCGCACGGTTCCATGCAAATACGAAGTCACCTGCTGTTACAGGCTGTCCGTCTGACCATGTAAGACCATCTCTAAGTGTGTAGGTGTAAGTTACTGTACCGTCATCATTTGTAACACCTTCAACAAGTTCCTCTGCGCAGTCAGGCTGAAGCTCAAGGTTGCCGCTGGCATCAAGGCCCCATTTTGCAAGACCTGAGAAGAGGTGGTTGATAAGTGTGGCACCATCTACCGCAGAGTTAAGAGCGGGATCCAGTGATGCAGGCTCAGATGCAAGACAAACATTGATTGTCTGCTCTCCTGCAGGCTCAGCTGCGGGGGCTTCTGCCTGAGTCTCAGCTGCTGTATCAGCAGGTGCTGCCTCAGTAGCCTCAGTAGCCTGAGTATCTGTTGTAGCAGGTGCTTCAGTTGTAGCGCTGTTGCCGCAAGCAACAAGGCTCAGTACCATGCATGATGCAAGTACTAAAGAAACTAACTTCTTTTTCATAATTTTCCTCCTTATTATGAATGTGATTTATAAAAAATACGGTTTTTGCCATATTCTTTACCATTTTATCATAGCTGAAGTACTTCTTAAAAACACTGTTTAGTTAAGGACGATCTTGTTCTTGATCCTGGATACATCTTCAATATGGTGACAGGCCACAAAGTGATCCTTGCTGACTTCATTAAGCTCGGGCATTGAAGCTGCACAGGCCTCATCCGCATAAGGGCATCTTGTACGGAAAGGGCATCCTGAAGGAGCATTCAAAGGGCTGGGTATATCGCCCGAAAGAACGATACGCTTGTTGGCTCTTGCAATCTTGGGATCAGGAATCGGCACTGCCGATATCAGTGATTTGCTGTAGGGATGAAGAGGATTGTCATAAATCTCTTTTGCATCCGCCAGCTCAACCATCTTGCCAAGATACATAACCGCAATTCTGTCACTGATATGTCTAACTACCAGAAGGTCGTGGGCAATGAACAGATATGTAAGTCCCAGCTTGTCCTGGAGTTCATCAAACATGTTGATAACCTGCGCCTGGATCGAAACGTCAAGGGCCGATACGGGCTCGTCGCAGACAATGAATTCGGGATTAACCGCAAGAGCTCTCGCAATACCGATCCTCTGTCTCTGTCCGCCGGAGAACTCATGGGCATATCTTGATGCATGCTCCGAGTTAAGTCCCACGTAATTCATAAGTTCAAGGATACGCTCTCTTCTCTCCGCCTTGGAGCTGCACAGATTATGTACATCAAGAGGTTCTCCGATAATGTCTGATACCGTCATTCTGGGGTTCAGAGATGAATAGGGGTCCTGAAAAACCATGGTAGCCTTTTTCCTGAACTCATGGATATCCTCTTTGGTCTTGATAAGTTTGCCGTCGTACCAGATTTCTCCCGCCGTAGGCTTATAAAGGTTGAGGATCGTACGGCCTACAGTGGTCTTACCACAGCCTGACTCTCCTACAAGTCCCAGGGTCTCTCCCTTTTTGATGGTAAAAGACACATCATCAACCGCCTTAAGTGGCTTAGATTTGAAAAATCCGACGTTAACGTTGAAATACTCCTTAAGGTGTTTTATCTCAACAAGGTTTTTGTTCTCGCTCATGCTTTTTCACCGCCTTCCATCTGCTTTTTCACATTCATCCAGCAGCCTGCCGCATGATCGTCGTTTATCTGCATACGCTCTGCTCTTTCTCTGAGACAGATCTTCATTGCGTTGTCGCATCTGGGAGCAAAGGGGCATCCCTTGGGCATGTTGAGAAGGTCAATAGGAGTTCCGGTGATGGGCTCCAGCTTCTGTCCGTCATTGCCCTCTGTGGGAATTGAACGAAGAAGTCCCTTTGTATATTCGTGGCAGGGATTGTAGAACACCTCATCGGCAGTTCCCTGCTCGCAGATAGAACCTGCATACATAACGATTACTTCATCGCACATCTGAGCCACAACGCCAAGGTCATGAGTGATCATGATAATGGCCATTCCCAGCTCCTCCTGAAGGGATCTCATAAGATCCAGGATCTGGGCCTGAATCGTAACGTCAAGAGCGGTTGTGGGCTCATCCGCAATAAGAATATCCGGTTCGCAGGCAAGAGCCATGGCGATCATAACACGCTGTCTCATACCGCCCGAGAACTCATGAGGATACTGGTTCATTCTCTTTTCAGGCTCATTCACGTTAACAAGCTTGAGCATCTCGATAGCTCTTTCACGGGCCTGTTCCTTATTCCTGTCTGTATGGAGAAGAATTGCCTCCATCAGCTGATGTCCGATCGTATAAGTAGGATTAAGTGAAGTCATAGGGTCCTGGAAAATAATGGAAACCTTGTTTCCGCGGACCGTCTTCATAACCTTCTCGCCTGCACCCACAAGTTCCTGTCCGTCAAGCTTGATGGAACCTGATACGATGCGGCCGGTGCCTGCCAGGATCTGCATGATGGAGTATGCCGTTACCGACTTGCCGCTTCCCGACTCTCCTACGATCCCCAGGACTTTTCCCCTGTCCAGGTCAAAAGATATACCGTTAACTGCCTTTACCTCACCGGCATCCGTAAAGAATGAGGTATGCAGGTCTCTTACTTCCAACAAATTCATTTGAAAAACGCCTCCGTAATGATTAAAGATGAAGTTCTGTTCTCACACTCAGTGCTCGAAAGAACAAAGTAGTACACCGGGCTCCAAAGGATCTTGCCAGGTGATCACTTATCAGGTATCAAGCTTAGGATCAAATGCATCTCGAAGTCCGTCACCAAAAAGGTTCAGGGAAAGAACTATAAGTGAGATAACAATTGCCGGAATGATCAGTCTGTAAGGATAAGATGAAATTCCGTTGAGCGCATCAGAAGCAAGAGAGCCAAGTGATGGCATGGGCGCATTTACACCAAGTCCAAGGAATGAAAGGTAACTCTCGGTGAAGATCGCGCTGGGGATCTGAAGTGCTGTTGAAATGATGATAACTGAGAAGCAGTTGGGAATGAGGTGCTTTAAAATGATCCATTTTCCCTTGGCACCTGCAGCCTCTGCCGCAAGTACATACTCCTGCTCACGCAAAGACAATATCTGTCCTCTTATAAGTCTTGCCATTGATACCCAGTAAAGAACACCAAAGACAATGAACAAACTTATGATATTGGAACCGATCTTGGCAAGGACCGTGCCGTCCAAAGCCCCTTCCATAACCACCTTAAGCACCGATGACAAAAGGATTACCATCAGCATATCAGGCAGCGAATATATGATATCTACGATCCTCATGATAACCAGGTCCACGGCTCCGCCGGCATAACCTGCAACTGAACCGATGGTCATACCGATGATAAGAACTATAAGGCTGGCAAAGAATCCCACTGCCAGTGAAATACGTGTTCCGTATACAACACGGATGAAATAATCACGACCCTGAGAATCTGTTCCGAAGATGTGGGGAACAACCGATTCTCCTGCCTCTATCCTCTTGAGCTCGGACTTACCGTACTCGAAGGGACGAAGGTCCTTAAAGCTGTTATCAACGGGCTTACCCGGTGTCATACCCAGCATGCTGTCATAGGAATATGGCCAGAACATGGGGATAAAGATAGCTGCCAGAGCTATGATCACAATAATAAAGAAGCAAACCGTCGCCACCTTGTTCTTAAGAAGTCTCTTTACTGAGTCCTTGAAGAATGTAGATGACGGACGCATCTGCACCATATATTCTTTTTCTTCGTCGGTTGCAGGAATGAAATCATCCATATTAACCTGTGCGCTTAACTTAGTTATATCCATAATATATACTCCTAATTTTCATATTTAGGTTACGCTCTTCTATTGCCCCCGCGTAACACGTTCGGACCGGATTTGAAAAGACCTTGGGCCCTCTTGATTATTCCAGTGTGATTCTCGGATCAACTACTTTATACATGATATCGCCCACGAGATTCATGATAACGATAAGTGTTGCAAGAACGATTGTTGTTCCCATGATAAGGGGATAGTCACGGCCTGTGATACTGTTTACGAATGCCCGTCCTATTCCGGGAACAGCAAAGATCTGCTCCACAACCAGAGATCCGGTAACAATACCTGCAAGCATCGGTCCAAAGTATGTGATTACAGGAATAAGCGAATTCTTAAGTGCATGTCCGAAAATGATCTTAACTCCGGAAACACCTTTTGCCTTGGCTGTTCTGATGTAATCCTGTCCAAGAACCTCAAGCATTGATGATCTTGTAAGCCTTGTGATATAAGCCATAGGATAAAGAGACAGTGTCAGAACCGGCAAAACCAAACCGTTCTTGGATGCTCCGTTAGCCGGGAACCATTTCAGATTGATGGCAAATGCGATCAGTAAAAGAGATCCCATGATAAACGAAGGCATAGACACGAATGCAGTTGTAATGATCATGATAATTCTGTCGATAAGCCTGTTTCTGCGAAGCGCTGCAACAGAGCCAAGGATGACTCCTGTAACAAGAGCTATAAGAGCAGCGATGAGACCCAGTTTTGCGGAAGTCTTCATGCCGTCAAAGATGATGGCGTTGACAGTTCTTCCCTTCTGCTTGAGAGAAGGACCAAAATCAAACTTCGTAACAACATCTCCCAGATATGTCAAATACTGAACGCCCAAGGGCTTGTCCAGTCCGTACTTAGCCTCCATGGCGGCCATAACAGATTCGCTTACGGCCTTCTCACCGATGAAAGGACCTCCGGGAACTGCATGCATTACGAAGAATGTTACTGTGATTACCACCCAGATCGTAACGATTGCCAGAAAGATTCTCTTAACAATGTACATCAAAGTTTTTGTGTTCATACGTTTCTCCAACCCATTTCTAAATAATTCAGGCACTACAGGTATGTCATCCCCGCAAAGCGTTGAAACTTCAACGTGCTAAAGCGATAAATTATAAAAAGAAATGCAATCACATACTTGCCCGTACGTCATTGCACCGAAGATGATCCTCCTATAGCACACGTTTCGTTGAATGAAACGTGCAAGCCTTCGTTTAGTGTACTTTCCATATTACATTATGTCAAGTATATTAGATTAAAATCGCTCTAAATGATTAATATATATCAAGTTTATCACCACTAAAAGACACTTGTCTTTCCCTCACGTACATTTTACCAAAAATGTGCGTGTGTATACAAGCATAATCTCTATAAATTTTCTGTCTTTTCTCCAAATTTGTTGATATTTTTTAAATTATTACAAACTTTTTACATAAGAACACAAAATATAACAATTTCTTTCACAATATGAACACAATTAAGTGATAAACTAAGCTCAAGTTAGTGATGAACGAGCATTTAAGATCCGTCACACTCGCGGATCTGCCGTCTTCACTTTCCCCCCTCATAAGAAAATCGCAGGCACTCACGTCCCCCCGTGGGTGCTTTTGCATTAATACTTTCTTAATAATAGATTATATTTAATTTAGAGTTCTGACACAGTTTGTCTAAATTTAACGGATAATATAATATTCATCAGAAGAACATAACTTCTGAACCCCCAACAATACTTTTTTTCATACACGGGTTGTCTGGTTCCCCACTAGGCAACCCCTCCTCCCAAAAAAACACCACCTCCTGCGAGGTGGTTTTCTTATATCTTATGTCTATGCTTATGTTTAGCCTCTTTAAAGCCTTACCTCTCCATCATGGGACAAAAGAGATACATTTTCTATACCTTCAATTTCTCCAAGCGCCATCAAAAGCTCTTTTTCATGGCTTGTATTGACTTCAAATATCATATCCAGACCGCTCTTCTTCAGATTTCTGGATTTAACCCGATTCATTCCCGAATTGGCTTTTACCGCACCGGTTATCTTATCCTCAAGATTGGTATCGCTACTGTTCACAATAAGAATATATGGCTTTTTTCCCACAGGAAGATACTCCAGGATAAAGATACCCACAGTCACGACCAGGGCCACAAGCACAGCCAGTTTAAACAGTCCTGCGCCGCAGATTATTCCCTCGCCTATGGACCAGAACAGGAACAGAAGGTCCATGGTATCTTTAACGGCGGTCCTGAACCTGACGATGGACAGCGCGCCTACCATACCAAGGGATATCACAATACTGGACTGCATTGCTATTATGATCCCTGCAGTGATAACGGATATCATAGCCATAGCTACATGATAGCTCCGGTTATACAGGGAACTTTTATTGACCAGCCTGTAGATAAAAAACAGATAGACTCCGATCAGAAATGTGACAGCCAAAACTGTAAAAATCCGGCTCGAAGGTATGTCCGAAGCCGCAAATCCCTCTAATACCGATTTCTTGATAGCATCCTGAAAACTCATAATCATTCTCCATTCATAATCATATTGTTTCTTGAATAATAATATTTCGAAAAGGCAGTTCTTCTTAAGAATCCTTCATCAAGCAGTGTCCTTAAATGATCCGGGATCAATTCGTCATATTTCACTTCCAAAATATGCATTCCTCTCTCAAGGACCGGAACCCCATAGATGTTTTTTTCAAAGAAGCGTTCCACCCGGCTGCTGCCGCTTATATTTCGATCAAAGGTTATTCTTACATTTCCGGCAGGCTCCACATATGCGTCTCTCTCATACTCCACTATCACCACCGGATACACCATCCCGGAATTCATTCTGTAATACAGCTTCTTAAGAAGAAAGGCCTCTTCTCCCACAAGTGACGATGACAAAAGCGCAGCCGATGCACTGTCTGCTCCGCGGCTTATAAGCTTTTGCACTGTTTCCCGGCGTATTATTGAATCCTCTTTGTGTATGAATCCGCTTTTTTTGCTTTTTTCCTCAAGCTTAAGAAAAGAGTCATCGTTGTTATAGCTGCGGACCCTGATCTTCACTCTGTTATCCAGTCCCGCCTCATTTTCAAGATAAGCGCTGTCCCACCGGTCATCAAAGTACAGACTTCGTATAAGATAACCTCCTTCCGGGCAATGGGGATCTCTTTTCATCAGCTTGGCAAGCCTCGATTTCAGATATGCAATTTCATCCTCATAAACAAGGTACTTGTCCTCAACTCTGTAATACACTTTACTTCTCCCACTCCCGGTCCAAAAACTCCATTCTTTCTCTTATGAAATCCTTAAGTCTGTTATACTCAGCCTCATCTCCCGCAAAATACCCCTTTTCCTCATACATGCTCTGCCATCGTATACGATCCATGGCTGCGCTGTTTTTGAGGGTGTCCCTGCAGGCATCAATTTCTTTTGACAAAAGCTCTTCCAGATAAGGTCTGCAGTAAGTACGATAGTTTTCCCTTACCAGAGCTGAAAAATCATCATATTTCATAAGCTCTCTGAAGATCACGGAGCTGTGCTCGGAAAGATACAGCCCGGTTATTCCGCCGGCATCCTCTCCATAGTATTCCATCCAATCCAGATAATTTCCAAGGCTCATATCGAAGTCCCATCCCGGCCCCGCATAAATATGGCTGTCAATAAGATCCGAATCTTTATAATAATAAGTGCTGCTCACACCGCCGTCATAATTCTTTAATACTTCCTCAACCAGGTACCTGTCGGCATAGGATCTCTCATCAATATAGTCCCGATAATCTGCGCCTGCCAGAATAGCTTCTTCAGCACGGGAAAAGACATCTGAAATATATTCAATCTCCTTGGCAGAGCAATACTTTGGAGACTTCACCACAAAGTAATCATTCTCATCGGTGATAAATCCGCTTTTCATATCAGGATATTCCAGTCGGTATCTGTCCACAAACTCCCGCTCCAGCAGATAACCGCCGGTAATATCATCCGCAACATCCGGGAGATTATACCCTTTTTTCATAGGAGTCTCATAGAGGGAGATCCCGCTGATATTGATCCCGGAAAGGTTCCTTGTCTGAATCTCTTCCAGATTGGTAATGTCTATTTTGTCCTTGCCTATATCTATATAATCGCACAGATAATAATTACCCATATAGTCCCCGTTAACATACAGGTCCACAAAACGTCCAACGCTTGAAAACGGGATGCCTACTGCGATCTCCAAGCCTCTGGCAATATGATTGCGTATCAGAGTAGCATCGGAAGCATTGGCTATAAGCGCGTATTCTTTACCGGTTCCAAGTCCCAGCAGGGAGGCAGACTTTGAAAGCTTTAGCTTAAAGGATTTTTTATCCCAGTTATTCCAGGAATAGTTACCCCTTCCCTTGATGTACTCAAGTCCAATGACATCTGTGCCATCACCGTTTTCCTCCATGACAGATACTCTGCCGCGCTCTTTATAATCCTTATCTGCGTATATCTTTTCCAGACTTCCTGAATTTGTGGTAACAAAAACAGAGGGAATATCAGATGATCTTAGGATCTTTATCTCATGGGATCGGGCCTCGGGAGAATAGATCAGGTCTTCCTCATCAAAATAATCCGGAAGAAACAGATAGTACTCCCCGCCGCTTGAAAATACATTTATCCTCTGTCCATCAGCGGTGACATACATGAAATCAACGTCACTTACACCCTTTTGAGCCAGTTCACTCTTCACCATCAATACTATGGCCAAAGCAGCTGCCAAAAGTATTGCAGTCTTTATAACGAGCAGCTTATTGATCCTCATGGCCATCCCCTTTCTTTTCCAGAAAGAATATTGCCAGAAGAATGCCAAGCCCCAAAAAGCTGATCACAAGCCCCATGCTGCGTCCCGGAGAATAAAAGCTCATCTCGATCCTATGCTGATGGCCGTCTGTATCGATAGGAATGTAGGTCAGCGAATCATAAACAGCAACAGGCTGTATCTCTTTCCCATCCACTTTGATCTTCCACCCCTTTTCAAAGGGGATGGTCACAAATACACCATTGTAATCTCCCGCTTCGATAATGAGCCTGGATGAAGACTTTTTGATGATGTTACAGTTTCCGGCTTCTATTTCCTCAAAAGCCTCAGAAAGTGCCTCAGTATCCTCGGTAACAAAGTATGCAGTTCCCCTGTTATCTTCCTTATTCTCTGCCTGCACTCTTACTTTTATCCTGTCTCCGGCCTTGTGCATGCCAAGATTAAGGATCTTGACACAGGATGCATTACCATAAGTGCTCAGGAATTCATCATTTACATAAACAGCAAGCCCTTCGGCAGCGCCGATCAGACCGTCCAGATAAAAGAACAGTTCTCCGTCATTTGCTGCCGTAACCGTGTAATCCTCGCAGAATTTTCCGTCCACCTCCAAAAGCTCGCTCTTTTCCACAGATGCCGGGGCAAAAATGCTTATTTTTTTCCCGAGGAGCCTGGAATAGACATCTTCCTGCAAGGAAAACGGATCCGTAACAGGAACATTTTTAAGGTCCGGATCAGGATAATTATCCGAAGGATCCGATATACCTGCAAGGTCAAAGTCCTGTGTTCCCACAGCCACAGAAAGGGGCCATGGGTTCTCATAAACCTTCTCATCCCCATCGTGGATCAACCGGTAATCGGGATGTACCGCATAGGTTCCATCGCTCATAACATACTTTATTCCCAAAAGACTGTCCGCTGTCGCAGTATTGTCATGGCCGTAATGGGTATACAGAGTATCATCATTGAAGCCTATCCTCTGCAAGAAGTACCTCACATAGATCATACCTGCTGAGCTGTAATGGGTTACTCCGTTGTAATCAAACTGAAGAGCATCGTTCTGCTGTCTTGGATTAAGGGTCTCCATTCTGTAAAAAGAGCTGTCTGTACTCTTTATGTATTTCACCGCCTCCAGATTTTTTCTGACGTTCTCCTCATAGAAGGAAGCGGTTTCCCCTTTCATTGACTGGAAGTGATAAGTATAAACAGCATTGCCCATAAGGTCGACGCAGTTCATTATGACAAGCAATATTACAAGAAGTCCGGAAAGCTTTTCTGACTTCTTCCGACAAGCTAATGCAAGTGCTGTCAGTACAAAAAAGTACAGCACTGCAATAAGGGCATTAACTGCCACGGTAACGCCTGAAATATGATCATACTTTCCTCTGCTGATGGCAAAAATAAGGACACCAAGGCCGCAGGTAACCGCTGCAGCTTTCACAAGCGAAATACCTGCCTTTATATTATCAAAGGCCTTAGCTGCACAAATGACCACCAAAAAAGTCCACAAAAATGCCTGCCTGTACGGATGGCCTGAGGGCTCCATACCTGCATGCCAGATAAGATTCAGTATGTCAAAACGAAATGACAGCATCAGAATAAAGAACATCACTGCCATTCCGATCTTTTCCCTTAAAGCAATTTTCCTGTCAACAAAGTACAGGGTTGCAAGAATGACCAGTAATACTCCGCAGAAAATCTGAGGATACCCGAATCTGGCTTCAATGTAGTCGTAAGATAGGGTCACGGTCTTGGACATCACATCAATGATACTTAAATTCTGCCCCTTAAGTTCTAATCCAAGCTGAGTGATATCTTTGGGACTGTCTATAAGCTGAAGTGCGGTCGGGAGCAGTATAACACCATCGATCAGCACAGCTGTTACGGTTGCCTCAAACACTCTCAGGATCTGGAGAAGCTTTTTTTCATCATTTCTCACAAAAATCCTCATAAGAGTCCAAAGAGCACTGAACAAGAGAACCTGATACGATATGTAATAGTTTAAAAGAAGCATGGCGGAAAGGACCACCACATAAGGCAATTTTCTGTTTCTCTCAAGGATAAACTCAAGAGCCTGGATCTCAAGCGGCAATAACATCACAACATCGATCCACATCATGTTCATGCTATGTGCAAAAAGAAATCCCGATAATCCCCAGGAAACGCCGCCAAGAACCGGTGCGATCGGTCCCGAGCATACCTTCTTCTGAAGAAACAGATCCATGATAAAGGCAGCCAGCATGAGCTTAAGGCAAATAACCATACTGATCCCGGCAGGTACTGCACTTTGAGGAAAAAAAGCCAGAATAAGAATAAAGGGGCTGGTAAGATAGTATGAATAAAATCCGAATATTCCCGATCCCAATGTAGTAGAAAAAGAATATGTAATATTATTCTCACCTGAGAGGATTGTCCTTAGGTACGCATAATAATCCACGTATTGGCGTTTCAGATCGAACATAAGAAAGGTATTGTCCCCTAAAGGTGTTATTCTGCATACTACCGATATGACTGTAAAAATGACCAGGACTATAAGAGCCGAAAAACAGGCATTTAGAATATTTAGTTTTTTGTTTTCTCCACTTTTTTCATACATAGCATTTTACATTTTACACGAAATCCGCACATAAAAAAACCACCTCGCTAAAGGTGGTTTAAATTCTTGTCTGTTAATGACGCTAAAGCGATCAGAGTTTGATTACCATTCCGTCTTCTGTTCCGGCAATAATGTTGCTGCTCTTTCCTGTCATATCCTTGCCAACGAAGTACTGATACTCATGAAGGATCTGATCCTTCTGCATTCCTGAAATGGCCTGCCTCATATCTTTTGAAGCAAGTCCCATATCTCCGTAGAGATCAAGGGATGAACTGTCGAACTGTCCGAAAGAAATTGCTACATTCTCGATGGAGGCATTCTCTCTGGCAGGAACCTCAACCGTAAGGTCAAGAGGCTGCTTGCCGCTCTTATTCTCTTCCTGATTCTGCTGCGCCTTGGGCTCTGTCTGGGGAGCCGCAGGATTCACATGTGAATTATCTTTAACAGAGGGAATATTATATGCATTATATCCGCCGCCGAAGCCGCCTATTACGTTGTAAGCCATAATATTGTCCTCCTTTCTAAAGTCTCATATCATTTCACATGTGTTATCGGCACATTCGTTCAAATACTTTATACCATTTACAACCCCAAAACACAATCTATTGTGTTAAATAAAAATAAAAACACAATAAATCATTGATTAACATATATTTTAATGATCCGCCGTCTTAGCGGATTCCTGCCGCCTCAAGGAGCTGACGGGTATACGAATGCTGAGGATTCCGGTATATGTCACGGGTCTTCCCATACTCCACAACTCTTCCTTCCTTCATGATCATCACATGGTCACTGATCTTGTAAACCACTCTAAGGTCATGGGAAATGAAGATAATGGAGATTCCAAGCTTCTTGTGGAGATTCTCCAAAAGCTCCAGGATCTGGGCCTGAATAGTAACGTCAAGAGCGGATACGGGCTCATCTGCGATAAGCACCTTAGGAGATCTCATAAGTGCCATTCCGATGCAGATTCGCTGACGCTGTCCTCCGGAGAGCTGTGAAGGATATCTGCTCAGCATAGACAAGGGCATCTCGATATCTTCCATTATCTCACTGACTCTTTTGTCCATCTCCTCTTCTGTCCACTTGCGCCTTACGTCAACCCTTAAGGGTTCCTTCAAAAGCCAGTCTACCTTCCTTGCAGGGTTTAAGGAACTGTAAGGATCCTGGAAAACCATCTGGGGACGATCATACTTCTGCCAAATGGTGCCCGTGTAGTCCTTGTTGATGCCGACGATCGTCCTTGCAAGGGTGGATTTGCCGCACCCGGACTCCCCGGCAATCGCCAGCACCTCACCTTCTTCAAGGTTCATTGACACATCGAACAAAGCCTGTATTTTTTTGTCGCCTGAAAAGAGCTTTCTCTTTCGGTTCTTGTAGAACACATTGAGATTGCTGATCTTTATCACATCTTCGCTCATTTATCATCTCCGTCGCCATCAAGGTCAATCTTGGGGATGGCGGCAATAAGTTTCTTGGTATAGGTGTGTCTTGGCCTTGTGAACACATCGGCAGTCCTTCCGGATTCCACGATATTGCCCTTTTGCATTACTATGACTCTCTGGCAAAGCTGATTCACGAGACTAAGGTCGTGGGAAATAAAGATTATGGAAGTTCCCCTCTCCTTGTTGATCTTTTTAAGCAGGTCCACGATCTGGGCCTGAACGGTTACGTCCAGAGCTGTAGTGGGTTCATCGGCGATAAGGATCTTAGGCTCGCCTATCATGGCCGCCGCGATCATTACCCTCTGTCGCATTCCCCCCGAGAGCTCATGGGGATACATGTTGTAGACATCCTCAGCGTTATCAAGTCCCACAGCCTTCAGCATCTCAACAGCCTTAATCTTCCTCGTCTTCTTGTTGATCTCGGGATGATGGATGAAAAGAGGCTCCTCCACCTGCCAGCCTATCCTCTTTACCGGATTGAGGCTCGTCATAGGTTCCTGGAAAATAATGGAGATCTCATCCCCCTGATAGGACCTTAGAATCTTACGGTCGCAGGTAAGCAGGTCACTATTATCGAACATGATCCTTCCGCTCTTGGTAAGGGTCTTTCTGTTTAGCAGCCCGGCTATAGCCAATGCACTCATACTCTTGCCGGAGCCTGATTCACCGACAATCCCGACAATTTCGCCCTTTCCCAGCATCAGATCAAAGTCATGGACCGCAACCTCAGGGGTCTCATGATCATGAAATTCTATATGAAGATCAGTAACATCCAGTATTATTTCCATCTGCTGATCCCCTCTCCAAGGAATGAAAAACCAAGCACCATCAGAACGATGACAATACCCGGGCACAGAACACAGCTGGGATTTGTGAACATGTACTGCTGCGCATCGGAAAGCATCTTGCCAAGGCTTGCGTAGGGAGGCTGTGAGCCAACGCCAAGATAGCTAAGTCCCGCCTCTGCAAGAACCGCATTATTAAAGCCTATAAGTATTGCCGAAGCCATAACGCCCTTAATATTGGGCAAAATATGCACAAATATCATCCTCAGGTCCGAAACCCCCTGAAGCCTTGCATTTTCCACATAGTCCATGTTTTTGCAGCGAAGCACCTCGCCCCTTACAATTCTGGCAAAGCTTGGCACAAAGGCGATTCCCAGAGATATCAGCAGCTGTACCCATCCGGTTCCGAAAACACTGACAATAACCAGAGCAAGAAGAATACTGGGAAAAGCAAAAAGGGCATCTATTACCCTCATGACAACTTCGTCCATCATTCCTCCAAAATACCCGGTTACAGCGCCAATGATCGTCCCTACCGCAGCTCCGATGAACACCGTACCCATAGCGATAAGAAGGGTGATCCGGCTGCCGTACATCACGCGGCTCAAAACGTCCCTTCCCATATTGTCGGTTCCCATGGGGTGGCTTAAGGATATCCCTTTAAGCTTCTGTGACGCATTCATCGCAGTGGGCTCATAGGGAGTCCAGAATACCCCGATAATGGTCAATAAAAGAACCAGCCCTGTGATAATCAGGCCTGCCACCAGATATGGGTTATCTTTTATATTTCTTTTGATAACGTATTTAGCCATTTACTCGATTCCAATCCTGGGGTCTACAATCCTGTAGATAATATCCACCACAAAGTTCACAACAATTACTATCACTGCGATGCCCATGATAATGGCTTCTACCACCGGATAATCCCTGTTGCTTATGCTGGTCAAAAGAATCCTTGATATCCCGGGGATACTGAAGACCTGCTCTATTACGATACTTCCGGCAACCATGTCCGCCAGGGCCATGCCAAGGAAGGTGATAACCGGTATCATTGCATTCTTAAGTACATGCCTGTAAAGCACTCCGTTGGTGTTATTGCCTCGGCTGTAGGCTGTTCTTGTGTAATCTTTGGCAGCCTCATCTATAAGGCTTCCCCTTAGCATCTTCACAGTCATGGAGATCTTGGGAAGCGCTACTGCCAGTGACGGGAAGAAAAGATATCTTATAAACCTTCCCATGTCCTCCGTATATGAAACAAAGCCTCCGGGAGTAAATATCCGCAAAATGAGTCCGAAAACAAAGGTTATGAGGATTCCGGAAAAGAAATGCGGGATCGCCATAACGATCTGATTAATAGCATTGATAATCCTGTCCAGGATACTATTCTCATACTTGGCGGTGATGATTCCCAGAGGAATAGATATCAAAACCGTAATGACAAAGGCCATAAGGCCCATTGTCAGTGTAATGGGGATCTTATTGGCTACAAGCCCTGCCACAGGAACGCTGTAGCTGTAGGAGGTCCCCAAATCTCCCTGAATAAAAGCGATAAACCATCTGAAATATCTTACAATAAACGGATCGTTAAGTCCCATCTGCTCACGAGTCTGGGCAATAAGCTCCGGGGATGCCTCAAGTCCCAGCATCCTCACAGCCGGATCTCCCGGCAAAACGTTAAATGCGAGGAATACGCATAATGAAACCACTATCAAAGTCACGATCATACTAACAAACTTTTTAAGTGTATATTTCATATGCATAAACCTCGCATGATAAATTGATATTAAGGTGTTTCTATCAGTTTGCAGGCTTTATGCTTGCAATATCCTGAACATAAAGCGGGAAGAACTTATATCCCGTAAACTTCTTGTTGAGAACCACAAACTCAGGAAGATCCTGAATATATACGCTTGCTGCCTCCTGTGAAAGGATGGTCTCGCACTCCTTGTAGTACTCTGTCTTTGTGGCATCATCGTTGGATGACTGGGCGTTGGCATAAGCTGTATCATAGGCATCGCTCTTGAAGTTCACAAAGTTCTTGCCTGAATCCGATACATATCTTGAAAGCAAAGCTGATGCAGAAAGTGTAGAAGCATCGATACCCACTACTGTTGCCTCAAATTTCCTGTCTGTGTAAACATCGCTTACCCATGAATTCCACTCAATCTCCTGGATCTTGGCATTAACGCCGATAGCCTTAAGCTCCTCAGCAATAACCTGTGCTGTATCCACATGCTGTCCATAGTTGGACGCTACAGTAATAGTGAACTCAAATCCGTCAGGATATCCTGCCTCGGCCAAAAGAGCCTTCGCTTTATCAATGTCTGTGTTGTAAGTGTCATTAAGCTCAGGCATATAATATTTTGTAAATGCAGGGAACATGGCACTGCCAATCTCTGTGCCGGCACCGTCCGATACAAAGTCCATGATCTCCTGGGGATTAACTGCGTAGCAAAGAGCCTGACGTACTCTTACATCGTCAAAGGGCTTCACGTCGTTGTTAAGGTAAAGGGCCTGAACAAGGTTCATTGTTCCCTCATATACCTCAAACTTGTCTGAAAGCTGTGCCGCCTGTGTGCTGGTCACACGAGCCATCATATCGATCGAGCCGCCCTCAAGGTCCATAACAATGGCATCCATGTTGGATTCGATCTTAAATACCACATCCTTGATGTATGCGGGCTGTCCCCAGTAATCGTCAAATCTTGTAACAACGAAATTCTCCTGGGGTGAGCTTGAAACGTACTTGTAAGGACCCGTTCCTATGGGGGTAGTCTCCGGATGCTCGTTGGCTGCGGGAATGATAGCAACCGTAAGCTGAGTAAGGAAGTCAGAATCTGCCTCCTTAAGCACTACCTCTACATTTTTGTCATCAATAATATTAACACTGTCAATTTTGGAATAAGCTTTGATGAGCGGCTCGCTGCCGTCTACGCCCATGTTGCGCTCAAGAGAATATTTGATATCCTCTACTGTAACCGGACTTCCATCATGGAACTTGATTCCATCCCTCAATGTGAAGGAATAAACCGTACTGTCATCTGAGATTGTGTAATCACTGGCTACAGCGGGGTTAAGATTACCGTTCTCGTCAGCCTTAACAAGGCCTTCGAAGATGTTGTAAAATACCTCTCTGGTTCCTGCCCCTGTTGAATTGTGGGGGTCAAGTCCGTCGATATCCTGAGGTATACCAACGATAAGCTTAGAAAGATTATCCGTAGTCTGTGTAGTGTCTTCAGCCTGTGTCTCGGTCTGTGCCTCGGTCACTGCTTCAGTGCCGGTCTGATTGGCTTCACTCACATCAGCGGAATCCCCTGCCTTGTCGCTTGAGCATCCGCTCAATGCAATAGTCAGCGTTGTTAACACGACCATCAGAAGCGAAGTTCCTTTCTTTTTCATAAAACTCCTCTTAATCATGTTAAAATCTTCCTCCTATATTAAATTGTTTGACTGCCGAAGAGAATCAGAATCGGCAAAGCCTCATGACACGAATGTGCCACAAGAGAAATATAAGGCTTTGTTAATGAGATGTCAAGAAATAACCCAGGTCAAATAATGCTTGACCCGGGTTTAAAATCACACTTATTGATTTTTAAGAAGAGGTGTGCTCTTATCTGTAGTATCGGTAATTGTGCCCTCTGCCTCTTTTTTAAGCACCGTTTTGAGCTCATCCATAAACGTATTTACATCTTTAAATTCTCTGTAAACAGATGCAAATCTTACATATGCAACAGGATCCAGGTTCTTCATCTTGTCCATTACTATCTCACCGATGGCACGGGAAGGGATCTCTTTCTGTTCCATATTGAAGACTTCAGTCTCGACAGCATCAACTATCTTGGTTATCTGCTCAGCACTTACAGGCCTCTTGTGGCAGGCTCTGAATACACCGGCTTCAATCTTGGCGCGGTCATAGGGCTCACGAACATCACCCTTCTTGATTACGATAAGCGGTATTGTCTCAACCTTCTCATAGGTGGTAAAGCGCTTTCCGCAGGAATCGCAAACTCTTCGTCTTCTGATGGAAGTATTCTCATCAGCAGGCCTTGAATCAATTACTCTGGTGTCGTCTTTACCGCAAAAAGGGCATTTCATAGCTTATCCTCCGCTTTATATGATGATATGTCCACAACATACTGTGTAACAAAAATACCACTCCACAAATAATTGTATCATTGTTTTTCGTTTTTTTCTATATAATATTGGGTTAATTCAATTAAAAAAGCCCTCTGCACTTTGGGCAGAGGGCCGAAATAGTCTGTTTCATTATTTTCTCTGTAAGAAATCAGGAATCTTGAGAGATCTTGGCTCTACCGAAGAAGTAACGGTAGGTCTTGAGATTCCGCCAAGAGGCCTTGTAGCTGATGATGTAGCGGGCTGATCAGCTGCCGGTGTTCCAAGAGTCATGATCTTGGGCTCAGCTGCCTGCGCAGTAGTTGTTGTGCCCGGTGTAACCACCTGCTGAACAGGAGTAACGGTTGCAGCTGCAGGAGTAGGTGTAGAGGTTGCTGTAGCAGTAGCAGCCTTGGGCTGAGGTGCCACATTAGCCTTATCATCAATACCTGTAGCAATAACAGTAACAGAACATGAGTCTGTCTTGCTCTCATCGTACATAGCACCGAAGATAACGTTTACATCATCACCTGCAAGTCCACGAACATAATCGGATGCTTCCTGTGCATCATTAAGAGTGATATCACCGGAAATATTGATTATTACGTCTGTTGCTCCGTTGACCTTGGTCTCAAGAAGAGGAGACTCAACCGCCATCTTAACGGCGTCTGATGCCTTGTCGTCGCCCTTGCCGCTTCCGATACCGATATGGGCAATTCCCTTGTCCTTCATTACGGTCTGAACATCCGCAAAATCAAGGTTGATAACAGCAGGTACATTGATAAGGTCTGTAATACCCTGAACAGCCTGCTGAAGAACCTCATCGGCTTTCTTGAGGGCATCGGGCATAGTTGTACGTCTGTCAACTATCTGGAGAAGCTTATCATTCGGGATGACAATAAGCGTATCTACATTGGTCTTAATATTCTGGATTCCAAGCATAGCGTTCTGCATACGAACACGAGCTTCAAAACTGAAAGGCTTTGTTACAACGCCTACAGTCAGGATTCCCATCTCTTTGGCAAGCTTGGCAACGATAGGAGCTGCACCGGTTCCGGTTCCGCCACCCATACCACAGGTAACAAAAACCATATCCGCTCCCTTAAGAGCTGCAGAAATCTCTTCCGAACTCTCTTCAGCTGCCTTCTGTCCGATTTCAGGCTTGGCCCCGGCTCCGAGACCCTTTGTAAGCTTCTCACCGATCTGTAAGAGCTTAGGCGCTTTGCAGAGCTGAAGTGCCTGTTTATCAGTATTTATACCGATGAACTCAACACCGGTAATATTCTCATCTACCATTCTATTAACAGCATTATTACCTGCACCACCGACCCCGACTACGATGATTTTGCATGCAGATTCAGCATCGTTCTTGATTTCCAGCAAAACTACTCCTCCTTCACATACCTCATAAACTCCTTTACCTATGATACGATTTTTTTGTTTAATTATCAACACGTTTTTTTTATAAAATTTTCATCAGTTTACAGACAATTCAATGACTTTTTTCTTCAAACGTGACGTTTTTCGTATCGATATCGAAGTCCTTCATTTCAAGGATTCCGCTCTTTCCTTCCAGATTCGGAAGGATGTATCGGAGCTGTATGATCTTTTCGTCAATGTACTCCTCCGTACCCAGTGAAACCTCTATGGCACCGAAATACAGATACACATTGTAATCACTGTCAAAAAATATCTTGTCGGCATCAAGGTCGTACTTATCCATCAGCTGAGTGATATCAAGTATCTCCTCAAATACGTTCTCGTTGTCTATGGGGAGCTTCTCATGCATGATGATGTAATCAAAGCTAAGTCCCATAACCTCCGGAACATTGTCCGAGGGCTCCGTGGAACTCTCGACAACTATTCCTTCCCTGTCAAAGTACATATACCTTCCGAGATAGGAAAGATATCCGGCTATAGCCTTCTCATAGACATTGATCCTGACGGTGTCCGGTGACAGTATATCCACATCCATCTTCTCAATAAAGGGAATGCTGTCTATGCTCTTATCCCTGTACTTAAAGGACAGATAGAGGGAATTTCGGCTCAGCTTATCCGAAAGCACCATATCCACTATCTCTTTATCCTCGTAATGGGTATTGCCGGTAACATAGATGTTCTTGATCTCGTACTTGTCGCTTATACGGCCGAAAATAACAGCTGCAATGATAAGCAGCAGGATCAGGGTTCCGAATATGATATACAGGCTCTTATGGAGAAAAAGAGATTTCCCCAATCCCCTGAAGGGATGAAAATCCTTAAGTCGCTCCCCAAATCCCGGACTGTACTCCGAGTATTCTCTTTTTCTTACTCTCTTTCTGCGTTTTGCCATGTCTGCTTATTCCCTGCCGATATTTCTGGCTACATTCAGGGCAATACCCACCTCCGCCAGCTGGATCACCACCGCAGATCCTCCGTAACTGATGAAAGGAAGGGTGATTCCGGTGTTGGGGATGGTATTGGTAACCACGGCTATATTCAGGATGACCTGAATTGCAATATGTCCCATAACACCTATTACGAGAAGCGCCCCGAAAAGATCGGGGGAATTATTGGCTACTATCAGAAGTCTCCAGATCAGCAAAAGAAACATGAGCATAACAGCTATTGCTCCAAAAAGCCCAAGTTCCTCGCAAATGATGGAGAAGATCATATCGTTCTGTGCTTCGGGGATAAATCCCATCTTCTGCATACTCTCACCAAGGCCTTTGCCGAAAACTCCTCCGGAGCCTATGGCATACAAAGCCTGCAGGGTCTGGAATCCTTTGCCGCTGGCGTGAGCCTTTGGGTCAAGCCAGGCAAGAACACGCTCAAATCGATAGTTCATTCCGCTTGTCTGCTCGGAGTTGGCGATTATAGCCACCAAAGCCGCAGCAAATCCCAGCATGGCAACAGCAAATACAATGTATCTCTTATATCCCGGGGTTGACACAAACAGCATAAGGATGGCGATTCCCATGATGATAAGCGCAGAGCTTAAGTTTCTTGTCAGAAAATAAACCATTCCCGCAAGGATCATGGGAAATCCCAGGGTCATGCCAAAGCCCCTGAGGGTCATGAGATTTTTTCTCACCTTGATGATCATGGTGGCTGTAAAGATGATCGTGGCCACTTTGGCAGCCTCTGCCGGCTGAATTGATACGCCCATGAAGTTGAGCCATCTCTTGGCTCCGTTGATGGTCTTTCCGAAAGGAACGATCAGCACAAGCAATATCGCGGAGATGATGTAGATGGGCAGTGCCAGTCTCTCAAGAAATCTGTAGGGAAAGTAGGACATCAGAACCATTCCCACCAATCCCGCCAGAGTCATTACAAGCTGATGCTTGAAATAATAGGCAGAATCGCCGAAATCCAGGTTTGCCTCATAAGAGCTGGTGGAATAAAGCATTATCAGCCCGAATGCCAGCAAAAACAGAATGATGAATATCATACTGTAATCGATATACGATTCCCTCTTAAACAGTTTACTTTTCAAGTTTGTTTACATACTCCTTAAATCTCTTTCCCCTGATCTCATAGTTGGGGAACATATCCCAGCTTGCGCATGCCGGAGATAGAAGCACCGCCTCTCCCTCTTTTGCGGTTTCGCTGCAGAATTCCAAAGCTTCCTCGAAGCTGTCCTTGAACACATAGTCGGTAAAGCCGTGCTTTTTGGCACACTCAGCAATCTTTTCCCTGGTCTGCCCTATGAGGACAAGAAGCTTCACCTTGCCGCAAAAGTTCTCGATCCATTCATCATACTCGCTGCCCTTGTCATAGCCTCCACCGATAAGGATCGTAGGCTTGCTCATGGCCTTGATACCTTGAATGGCCGCATCGGGATTGGTACCTTTGGAATCGTTGTAATAATCAACTCCCTTCCTGGTGGCAACAAACTCAATTCTGTGTTCAACTGCTTTGAAATCACGTATAACACTTATTATCGTTGACAGCGGAACACCCATAGCCATGGACATTGCAATGGCTGCCATGACATTTTCAACGTTGCAAAGTCCCACCAGGTTCATGTCATGGATATTCATGATGGGCATGGGAGTGCCGTGATTGCCCATGACGATCTCTTCTCCCTCAAGGTAGAATCCGTCGTCGAGTTTCTCCTGTGTTGAGAAAAACACTACTCTTGCAGGGCACCTGGTGCCAAAATCTCTTGTATAACCGTTGTCATAATTAAGGACGCAGGTATCTTCTTTTGATTCATTACAGGTGATGTTTTCTTTCATGGAGGCATAACACTCCATGGTGTGATGTCTGTTCAGATGATCGGGAGTGATGTTGAGGATTGCCGAAACGTTTGCATGGAAATTCTCAACCGCCTCAAGCTGGAAAGAACTGATCTCTCCCACCGTTACGGTCTCATCGGTCATATCCGGAGCACTCTCGGCAAAAGAGACGCCGATATTACCCACAACATATACCGAAGAAAAATGTGCCTTCATGATCTCTCCCACAAGGGTTGTGGTTGTTGTCTTGCCGTTTGTTCCGGTAATAGCCACCATTTTGCCTTTGGAGAAATTGTAGGCCAGCTCTATCTCACTCCAGATGGGAATATTTCTTTCCTTTATCCGAAGGATCGTAGGTGAATCCAAAGGTACCGCAGGACTCGGAACAGTAAGAAATATCTCATCAAGAACAGCATCGGGAAGCTCTCCCACGATGATGGTTGTTGACTGTCTGTCCTCCTCATGAAGCTTCTTTCTGATATCCTCCTCGGTGACCCTGGTGTTCTCCTCAAGCATTACAGGAATAGCACCCACTCTGTTAAGAAGCCGGACAGAGCCCACTCCTGACAGTCCCGATCCGATAACAAGCACTTTTTTTCCATTAAGATCTCTCTTCATATCCTCGTACCTTCTTTAAATTATCAGATGATATTTTATATGTTACAGCATAGCCAGATATGCCACCAGAGCCAGAAGTACCGTTACCGTGGTAAATACATTTACGACTCTTGTTTCTGACCAGCCGCCTTTTTCAAAATGATGATGAATGGGAGCCATTCTGAAGATTCTTTTACCATGTGTTATTTTAAAATACGAAACCTGCATGATAACAGAAATAACTTCCAACGCATAAATAAAACCTACAATTGCGATGAAGATGGGCATCTGCATAACATATGCTATTCCGGTAACAAATCCGCCGATAGCAAGTGATCCGGTATCACCCATCATTACCTTGCCCGGATAAACGTTGTAAACAAGGTATCCAAGGAGTGCGCCGGCCATAGCCGCAGACATAACCTGAGCTCCGCTTGCCCCGTAGTGAATCCCCGCTATAGCAAAGAATGCAGCAACCACAGCTGTTACCGATGCGCAAAGTCCGTCAACTCCGTCAGTAAAGTTGGTGCCGTTAGCAGTCCCGAGGGCAATAAAAAACAGGACAGGTATATTCCAGAATCCGAAATCCAGCATGATGTCCGTAAAAGGAACTCTCATTGCCAAGGATATATCGGTGAAATACTCAACATAAAGTGCAAATATGACCGTCACAACAAACTGAGCCAGTATCTTCTGCCATGCTCTAAGTCCCAGATTGTGCTTTCTTACTACCTTTATATAGTCATCCAGAAATCCAATGATCCCGAAGCCTATGGTCAAAAGAAGTACCGGTATGACCTCCTTGTGTGACGCGCCGTAGAAAACTCCTATTATCACAAAAGGGATAAGGAAGATAAAACCGCCCATTGTCGGGGTTCCGGTCTTTTTCTGGTGGGAATCAAGTCCCTCTTCTCTCTCGGTCTGCCTTGCTTTCAGCTTTCTTAGTATCTCAATGACCTTGGGGCCGATAATTACAGCGATAAAAAACGAAACCAGAACCGGGATCAGAATCCTAAAAAGATAATCATTCATTGTATTAAACTCTCCATCCTAAATACGCCTGCTTTTAAGGCTCGGAATCTTCAGTACCTGCGCCGAAATCAGGCAATGTGTCTCCTCCGAATTCATACCCGCTTGAAGGGTCGATCGGATTACCTGTATTCGGGTCAATATAATACCCCGTTGAAGGGTCTACGTCAAATGTCTCCCAGATGGATGAAGTATCCTCCCGCGGCGTATCAGGATCAACCGTGCCGTCGGGATTTTCGCCTTCCTGTGCGGTTTCATCGCCTTCTGTGGCCTCTGTTCCTTCTGTATTCTCCGCACCGTCTTCTGTCCCGGCACCTTCTTCGCCTTCAGCTGTTTCTGCCTCGGGAGCCTCAGGTGTAACCATTTTCTCGTGAAGCTCCTCAAGTTCCTGCTGCTCTTTTTCCGAAAGCTCTTCTGTCATGGGTATATTAAGATAAGGAAGGGCCTCTGTAAGTACCGCTCTTACTATCCTTGTAGCAAACTTCGCATCGTCCTGATACTGGGCGTTAGGCCTGTCCACAACAACGTAGATGGCGATCTGAGGATTAGCCGCAGGGGCATATCCCATAAAGGAAACAACGTACTGCTTGTTACCACGGGGAAGTGTCTGGGCAGTACCGGTCTTGCCGCCGATCATGTAGCCGGCAGGCCGGGCCGTCTTACCTGTTCCTTCCTCTCCCGCAACTACTCTGTTGCAGTACTGGATGATCTTGTCGGAGGTACTCTGTGATATAGTCTGTCTCAGGATTCTCGGCTCTATATTTCTAATGGTGGATCCGCTGCTGGAGACGATTCTTTTTACGATATGAGGTTCATAGTAATATCCGCCGTTGATAAGTGAGCTGAAACTGGTGATCATCTCGATCATATCAACATTAAAGCCCTGGCCAAAAGAATTTGTGGCAAGATCCGAAGATGTCATGGCATCGGCGGTGTAAGTAAGGCCCTCCGTTCTCGCTTCTCCTGCAAGGTCAATATTGGTCTTAAGTCCGAAGCCGAAATCCTTCTGGAACTTGGTAAAGGTGCTTACCCCCGTAGCCTGTGCAATATGCATCATGGCTACGTTGCAGGAGATCTCGATTCCTCTTTCTACGGAAACATATCCGTCACCGTATCTGTTGTGGCATCTGATGGTCCAGCCGCCAACTTCCAGGCTTCCTTTGCAGTCATAAACTTCATTTCCCGTAATGGAGCCGCTTTCAAGTCCCGCAGCAACCGTGAAGGGCTTAGCTACAGATCCCGGCTCATAGGTATCACTTATACAGAAATTCCTCCACAGAGCATTGTAATTCTGATACAACTGCTCGTCGGAAAAGCTCTCAAGCATTTCTTCGGTAATATAAACGCCTGAATCCAGCTCGGACTCGCCTTTAAGCTTCTTGCCGTTTTCGTCAACAGCGGGCATACCGATAAGCTTTGATGGGTCTCTGGGATCATTCAGGTCGAAGTTTGGGTAACTGGCCATGGCCAGAATCTCACCGGTGTGTATGTCCATCATGATACAGCCCACATTGTTGGCAGCATTGCCCCACCGAAAGGCATTGGCATAGGTATCGTTAAATTCCTGAAGATGCTTCTCAACTATATTCTGAAGGTTGCCGTCAATGGTGGTAACAATACTGTCTCCATCCTCGGCAGGTATCGTGGTCCTCTCAAGATTGGAATCCTCATCAAGATATCCGTACTCTCTTCCGGCAGTCCCCGAAAGTGTATTGTTATAATACTCCTCAAGTCCGTACATTCCGGCGTTATCGTTGGAGGTAAATCCCACAACGTCACAGGCAAGGGAGCCGTTGGGGTATTTCCTGATATAATTTGACTCGAACCAGATTCCCTGAATATTGGCATCATAACCTTCCATTCCGGGTGTTATCATATCCTGAAAGTTCCTGATCTGATCATAGGGAAGCTTCTTGGCCAGCACATAGTACTGGGAAGTGGGATGCTCACTTAAATATGTTCTGATCTCTCCCTGGTCAAGCCCAAACTCTTTTACCAGAGCTGTAATAGTGGGTTCCAGGAACTTCTCATCCCTTAGGAGAAGCTTCGCATCCAGTATGACGTTGTAAACCTTCTCGCTGTAGGCCAGGATCGTGCCGTTGGCATCCAGTATCTCTCCCCTTCTGAAGGGCAGAGTTGTGGAATCGTACTGCTGCTGAGACAGAACCTGCTTTTCATATTCCTCTCCGTTGTTCCTGGTTATAAGGATAAGTCTGACCCCTAACCCAACGAAAGCCAGTAGTACCAGAACAAATAGCACTACCAGCTTTTTTCTCATCCATTTTACAAATTTGATATCACTGCTAACTTTTCGTTGTTTCATTTATACACTTACACTTCCTTGGCTGCAATTTAATGTATCGGTATCATTTGCCGCCGGACTCAGGAATAGGAGCAAGCTGCCTTACATAGTCGTTGCCGCCCTCGTCTGAATAAGTGATTATCTGCCCTTCTGAAGCATAGGTCATACCGTACTCCTGGATGGCAATCCGCTTTATCTCATCCAGATCCACATTTCCATTGGCTCTATTATACGCCTCGTCATTGTCCTGTTTCAAATTATTCAGTCTGCTCTCAAGCTCAGCTACATATTTGACGCTGTTCTTGATCTCCGACTGCAAAGAAATATACCACGCCAGTGTTCCAAGCATCATGACCAGTGCAAATGTCAGGAACAGGAGGTAGCCAAGGCTCATGTGATGTCTTCTGCCCCTGTGTTCGGTCTCATGAACACGGACAGGTCTCTCGACATGCTTTTTATTCGGTTTTCTTACAGTTGTGCCGCGAATATATTCACTTGCCATGTTCATTCCTCCTTCCATAAGCCTTGTGAAAAAAGTGTTCTGCCTTATCCCTAAGATCATTCAGGACTGTGCTTTTTCAAACACTCTCAGCTTGGCGCTTTGTGATCTATTGTTTTCAGCAAGTTCCTCCGGGCTTGGCAGGATCGGCTTTCTTGTGATCACCTTGCCCTTTGAAACGTTCCCGCATACGCAAACCGGAAAATCCGGCGGACACGTGCAGGGATTCTCATTTCTTTTGAAATTGTTCTTGGTTATCCTGTCCTCCAGGGAGTGGAAAGTGATAACACACAGCCGTCCTCCCGGATTGAGGAAATCTATAAATCCGTCAAGGGAATTCTGAAGAACATCAAGCTCCCTGTTCAGTGCTATTCTTATGGCCTGATAGGTTCTCTTGGAGGGGTGGCCTCCCTTCTCCCTCATCCTAGCCGGTATCGCAGCCTTTATGATATCGTTGAGCTGCCCCGTGGTTTCAATCGGAGTTCTCGCCCTCTCGATGCATATATGCTTGGCAATGTTTTTGGCGAATTTATCCTCGCCGTAATCCCTTATAATATGAAACAACTCTGTTTCAGAATAGTCATTTACTATGTCTCTGGCTGTGAGAGTCTGTCTCTGATCCATTCTCATGTCCAGAGGAACATCTTCCTTGTAGGTAAAGCCCCTCTTGGCATTATCCAACTGAAAAGAAGAAACCCCAAGGTCCAGAAGAATACCGTCAACCCCCTTTACCCCCAGCTCTCTAAGCCGTATGACCGCGTTCTCGTAATTGTCGCGGATGACTGTAACCCTGTCTTCAAAGGGAAGAAGTCGCTTGGTTGCGGCGGCTATGGCGTCCTCATCCTGATCGGTCCCGTACAGATGGCCTCCTGCCGTAAGTCTCTCTGCAATGTGAAAAGAGTGACCGGCTCCGCCAAGGGTACCGTCAAGATAAATACCGTCAGGCCTGATATTCAGATTGTCCAGGCACTCATCAAGGAGTACCGAATAGTGTTTGAATTCCATATCACAAGCTAAGTCCGTACTCACTCATCTTGGCAGCTATACCGTTGATGTCATCAAAGGTGCTGGCCTTCTCCCACTCAGTCTTGCTCCAGATCTCGGCTCTGTTACCAACGCCGGCAACAATGGCCTCCTTCTCGATCTTGGCATAATCCAAAAGAGTTGATGGGATAAGTATCCTGCCCTGTTTGTCCAGTTCCGCATCGGTGGCTCCGGCAAGAAAGAAACGGGATAACATTCTGGCTTCAGGCTTATCCATAGGCAGTGACTGAAGCTTTTCTTCGAATTTCTCCCACTCATTTTGGGCAAACACGAAAAGACATCCGTCAAACCCCTTGGTTACCACAAAATTGTCACCAAGAAGATCGCGGAATTTGGTAGGAATTATGAGCCTTCCCTTGGCGTCCAGGGAATGGCTGTATTCGCCTTTAAAAAACGCTCCCACTTTTCTACCACTTTCATCCACTTTTTGCCACTTTTTACCACCTGAGCTCATTATAATGTAAAAAACAGCCATTAACAAGTGATAAATATGATATTTCCATGAAATTAATCTAAAGCAGGCTCAATTTTCCACAAAAAAATAGCCTATCTGGTGGTTGGCTTTTGACAAATCCACTAGATAGGCTAAAAATTCCATGAAAAAATTTTTAAATATTTTTTTGTATTAAATCCGCATCATGATCTGAAAAGTGTAGCAAGTATTCCTCTTCCAAGACTTGCGCCCAGGTTTCCGCCCAGAGTCTTGCCAAACTTGCCAAACTTTCCGCCGACGGTCTTTCCGACTTCGCGACCAACAGTTCCCACAACTGAGTTTCCGATGCTCTTGGCTGTCTGCTTCTTCTTGCGGTCGGCGGCAGCTTTTTCCTTCTCGGCTGCCTTAGCTGCGGCTGCCTCCTCTTTTTCTTTTGCCTTGCGCTCTGCTTCCTCGGCCTTGAGCTTCTCTGCGGCCTCAGCATCAGCAATGCCTTTTCTTAAAAGGAACTCATAAGCCGAATCAGGATCGTGAGGCTCGAAGTACTTGCCGTAAAGGTCGCTGTTATTGATCTCGCGGCTTCTTGTCGAAGCATCGATGCCGCCCATGAAGGACTGAGGAGGAAGGATCTTGACCCTCTCGCAGACCGTAGGTGTTCCGGTCTCATCAAGGAATGAGCAGATGGCTTCGCCGGTTCCAAGCTCCTGGATAACGTCCGCAGTCTTGAAGGCCGGATTCTCCCTGAAGGAATCTGCTGCCGCCTTAACAGCCTTCATATCGGAAGGCGTGTAGGCATGGAGCGCATGCTGGATCTTGTTGCCAAGCTGAGCAAGAACACCGTCAGGAATATCCCTGGGGTTCTGAGTTACAAAGTAAATACCTACGCCCTTGGATCTGATGAGCTTAACAACCTGCTCGATCTTGTCCATAAGGTGCTTGGGGGTATCCTTGAACAGAAGGTGGGCTTCGTCAAAGAAGAATACCATCTTGGGTTTCTCAAGATCTCCCACTTCAGGCAGGGTCTCAAAGAGCTCTGACATCATCCAAAGGAGGAATGTTGCGTACAGAGTTCCGTTATTGATAAGACTTGTGGAATCCAGGATGTTGATCATTCCATTGCCGTTTGAATCGGTTTTGAACCAGTCGCGTATATCAAGTGCAGGCTCGAAGAAGAACTTATCTGCCCCTGCCATCTCAAGGGATACGATGGATCTTACTATGGCTGCTACGGATACAGGGCTGATATTGCCGTATTCAGCAGCGTAATCATTCTTGTTCTCGGACATGTGGTTCAGCAGAGCCTTAAGATCCTTGGTGTCTACAAGAAGAAGTTCCTGATCATCGGCTATCTTAAAAGCAATCGTGAGGATATCTCTCTGAAGATCATTAAGCCCCAGAATCCTTGCAAGAAGAAGGGGCCCCATCTCTGAAACCGTGGTTCTAAGCGGGATTCCCTGCTCTCCGAAAACGTCCCAGAAAGTAGCGGGATATTTCTTGTATTCAAACCCTGCCTCTGCAAGGCCAAACTTCTGGATACGCTTCTGCATATCCTCACTGTCAGCACCTTCCTTAACCATTCCCGAAAGGTCACCCTTTACGTCCGCAAGAAATACCGGCACTCCCATGTCGCTGAAGGACTCAGCAATAACCTTAAGTGTTATTGTCTTACCTGTTCCGGTGGCACCGGCGATGAGTCCGTGACGATTAGCCATTTTGGGCAAAAGAAATATATTCTCGCCCTCAAGGTTGTTAGCTACCCATATCTTACCGTCTCTTAACATATGTATCCTCCCAACTGTTATTCTCTTTTCATGGCGCAAAAACGCCCTGCAACAAGTATACCACAGTTACAGGGCGAAGTATTTGATATTTGTTTATTTATCGTCTTTAAATCAGCGCGTTCTCCACTGTCTGTCCGGGAACATCTCAGGGTTATTTTTCAAAGTATGCCAGGGCAATGGCTCCGGGTCCGGCATAGGTACCGATGGTTGCTCCGACTTCCGCATACTGGAGTTTGTCTTCATGGCCTTCATAAAGGAACTTTGAATCCTCCACATACTTTTTCAGCATACTGTCATCAAAGCCCGTATAGCCAAGGCAGGCGGGTTTGTCCATATCTATGCCGCCGGTGCTCTTTACGAATTCAGTCAGCATGTTGTGACTGTTCTTTGATCCTCTTGCCTTACCGATGATCTTTACAACCCCCTCTTCGATAGTAAGGACAGGTTTTATCATCAGTACGTTTCCCGCAAAAGCTGCTGCGGAGGAAATCCTGCCACCGAGTTTAAGGTACTCAAGGGTATCAAATACCGCTATAACGTGAGCCTTTTTCATCTCTTCCGAGATTTGGGCCACTATTTCTTTTGCCGAAAGACCTTTATCGCGAAGCTGGACCGCTCTCTCAACAATAATGAACTGAGATATGCAAAACTGCCTGGTGTCTATCACGAAGACCTTATCTTCATAATCCTGTGCGGCAATGCAGGCGCTCTGGTAAGAACCTGAAACCCCTGAAGAAAGCGTAAAGCATATAAGGTCATCCCCTGCATCCACAGCCTTCTTGTACTCCTGCTCGTAATCAAATGGCGAGATCTGGCTGGTCTTGGGGATTACATCAGTTTCCACCAGCTTGCTGTAAAAGTCTCTGGGCTTCAGAGTAACCCCGTCAAGAAACTCCTCTTCGCCGAATCTTACTTTCAGAGGAAGTACAGTTATCCCCCACTGTGCAGCTCTCTCCTGAGATATATCACTTGCTGAATCCGTTAGTATTCTCACTCCCATTTTCTTTCCTCCCCAGATACTGCTTTTGTAGTTTTCGTTTCCATAATTGCATAAAAATATGCCACTTGCTATTCGTTTTTGAAATCCGGTTTCCAAAACTCAGCAAGTAGCATACCATATTATGTGTCGTATATATATGGAAGATTATCCAAAAATTCTGAGAACGCCCTATGTATAATTATGCAAATTACCCACGAGGAAAGTCGTCGTGAATAAGCCCCTGGTTGTCATCATCCCAATCATCGGCGTCGTAGCCATGGGAGTTATGAGCATCATCATTAACTGTCATCGCTGTTTCCCATTCTTCTATAGCGAGTTCTTCAAAAAACTTGGGGTCTGTCAGGATGTGCCTGAATAGCCCGTGGCAGCCATCACTGCAGTCTCGCCAGGTGGCGTCAAAATTTCCGGTGTACCAGGGATCCGCAACGTCTCCCTCTCTGCCTGCAAATTCCAGCATCTTGAAGACTTTTTTGTCCGGATCGCCCCTGAAAAGGTTATTGAGGTTTCTGATATTGGCGCTGTCCATGCCTATTATAAAATCAAACTTCTCGTAGTCAGTCCTTGAGGTGAGCCGAGCTCTCTTTTCACTTACTCCAAGCTCATTTTCAGGTGTTCCGATACCATGCTCTCTAAGCTTCGCCCTGGCCGGCGGATATACCGGGCTCCCCACTCCGTTCCAGATCTCGTCCGTGTGGGTCGCCGACGACTCTATGCAAAAGAGAGCATCAAGTCCCTGCTTGTGAACTATGTCCTTCATTATGAATTCTGCCATGGTAGAACGGCATATATTGCCGTGGCAGATGAAAAGTATCTTTATCATTATCAAAAACCTCTGTTATTCCTTGATTTTTCAGTATTAGATGC
>SVGA01000028.1 GCA_015056575.1 Butyrivibrio sp. | reverse complement strand
ATGAGTAAGGTTTGAACATCTGAACTGATCACAGGGCATATCTACCCTTTCAAATCCTACAGTAAATTTACGCCGTCTTTAGACGACGACTCCCTTGCATACTTATGCATAAGCGTATATGCTTTTGTTGTAGGTTAGTGGCACTACTGCCTGCGACAGGCAGTGAAAACATATTCATCAAGGTAGGAGGAAAGCAAATGAAGGTTGTTATCTTAAACGGAAGCCCGCATTCCGGCGGAAATACCAAGGCAATGGTAGATGCATTCGCAAAGGGTGCAAAGAGTGCAGGCAACGAAGTTGTTGAGTGTCCTGTAGGATCCATGAACATCCACGGCTGTCTTGGCTGTGAGTTCTGCCATACCAAGGGCGAAGGCAAGTGCGTACAGAGAGACGATATGGATAAGGTTTATCCCGAACTTGCAACTGCTGATGTAGTTGTACTTGCATCACCGGTACACTATTTTGCAATCTCAGGTCAGCTTCAGTCCACCATCGCAAGATTTTATGCTCCCGGCAAACCTAAGGCTCAGAAATATGCCATGCTCATAAGCTCAGCTTCACCCGGAGTTTACGCCGGCATTGAGGGTCAGTACAAGAGTATGATCGGCTACTTCCAGGCAGAGGACCTTGGAATCAGGGAACTTAACGGAGATGCCAACAAATCCGAGGCAGCTCTTGCGGATATTGAGGCTTTCGGAGCTTCCATCAAGTAATACAAGCAATACGGACAAGCAGAAACTTGGCGTTTCGCTTCCCAGGATTAAGGAAGCGGTCTCTTTTGCCTGAAGATTCACAGGTTGTGGATAATTGAAAGTGCCGGCGGCGAAAAATACATTAATTTTGTGAAATTCGACTATTACGAAGAACTCTGAAAATCATTAAAATGCAAATCTGAAGTCAGTGAAAAACAAAATATTGGCTGCCTGTATCAGGCGGCCGGGTTGTAACTATACGCATGTGAAGTGAAGACCTTTGCATGCGTATTTTTATGCTTTGGAGGTAAATTATGAATCAGAACACAAACAAATATCTTGCAGAAGAAAAGATCGGTAAGCTTCTGCTTAAATTCTCGATACCCTGCATCATGTCGCTTTTGGTATCGGCTCTTTACAATATAGTTGACCAGATCTTCATCGGCCGCGGCGTTGGATATCTCGGAAATGGCGCGACCAACGTTGTTTTCCCGATCACCATTATTTCTCTTGCCATTGCGCTTATGATCGGAGACGGATGCGCGGCATTCTTAAGCCTGTGTCAGGGCAGAAAAGACTTAAAAAGTGCCAATAAGAGTGTGGGAAATGCTGTAACCCTTCTTGCAGGCATGGGTCTTTTGATGACAGTTCTTTTTGCTGTATTCAAGAGCCAGATTCTCTACGTCTTTGGAGCCACAGAGAATAACTTTGCCTACGCAAATGAATACTTCAATTTTATAATCATCGGCATCCCCTTCTTCGTGATCGGAAACGGCTTAAACTCCATTATCAGGGCCGATGGAAGCCCTAAGTTCGCCATGATCACTACACTTGTGGGCTGCATCATAAATGTGATCCTGGACCCGGTTGCCATTTTCGCTCTGGGCTGGGGGATGATGGGTGCTGCTCTTGCTACCATCACAGGTCAGATAGTTACCGCAATCTGCGGGATCATATATCTTACAAGGGCCAAGTCGGTCAGACTCAGTAAAAAGAGCTTTCTCCCTGACCTTGAGATCATCGGAAAATTCCTGCCCCTTGGAATCAGCAGCTTCCTTACTCAGATCTCAATCGTTGTGATCATGGGCGTTATGAACAATGTCCTTGTTGTATACGGGGCAAAGAGTAAGTACGGCGCAGACATCCCTCTTACTGTTGTGGGTATTGTCATGAAGGTGTTCCAGATTGTTGTATCGGTATGCATCGGTATTGCAGCAGGATCTCAGCCGGTTATCGGCTACAACTACGGAGCAGGAGAGTACAGAAGGGTCAGACAGATCTTTATGGCTATCGTTAAGGCTGAAACCGTAGTTGGCACCGTTGCTCTGATCCTCTTTGAGTTCTTCCCGCTGCAGATCACCTCGATCTTTGGAAGCGAAGACGGCCTGTATAACGAATTTGCTGTGCTGTCCTTCAGACTTTTCCTTTCGATGATAGTACTTACCTGTCTTCAGAAATCAATAAGTGTTTTCCTTCAGGCACTTGGTAAGCCTGTGATGTCCATGGGACTGTCTCTTCTTCGAGACTTCATCCTGAGCGTTCCTTTTGCCATTGTGCTCCCCATGTTCTTTGGTGTGGAGGGGGCACTGTATTCCGCACCCATAGCGGATATCGGCTCCATCATTGCCGCTGCCATTATGTCCGCAGTTATGCTTAAGGAGCTGAAAGCCAAAGAAGATGGCGCAAAAGAGCTTGTTTCTGCTCAGGAGGTAGCATAACTTCCCCGGCTTCTTAGTAGACCGTAACATAACATCCCTTTTCCGGTACTTTTCCGTGGTATAATTATGTAAGCGGTTTTTTCGGATGCGCAGAGTAATAAGTAGCTACTAAAGGGGGATTATATGCTTGACAGAATCGATGTATTTACCCAGAGCAGTATCAGGATCAGAAGCGATATGGGAACAATATACGTAGATCCTTTTAGGATCAGGGAAGAGCCCCATGACGCGGATTTTGTTCTGATCACTCATCAGCACTATGACCATTTTTCCGTTGAGGATATCCGCAAGGTTATCAAATCATCAACTGTGCTTATCTGCCCGGAAAGTATGATCGATGATGCCGGAGAAGTCAGAGCTGATGTAAAAGAGCTGGTGGGGGTAAAGTCCGGGGTTTATCGTGAAATAAGCGGACTGGAGCTTGAGACGGTTCCGGCCTACAATACATTAAAGCCCTTCCATCCTAAGAGAGCTGAATGGGTCGGATATATCCTGAGGGTCGACGGCAAGCGCATATACATCGCCGGGGACACGGGACTTACATCGGAGGCGAAAAAGGTTAAGTGCGACATAGCTCTTTTGCCCATAGGAGGAACCTACACCATGGATGCCAGGAGAGCGGCGGAGCTTGCCAATATAATAAGGCCTGAGTACGTTATCCCTACCCACTACGGAAGCATAGTGGGCAAGCAGTCCGATGCCCGGGTCTTTGCAGGACTGGTGAAGAGTCCGATCAAGGTTGTGGAGAAAATTCAATATTTCGAATGATGATTAAGTGGAACAAGGCATCTGCACAGTCGCATTGATTATTTCAAACGGAGAATCACATTATGAAAAAACTTGGCTTCGGAACCATGAGATTACCCCTGACAGATCCGGACGATCCGGCTTCCATCGATCTTGAGCAGTTTAAGAAGATGGCTGACATATTTTTGGACAGGGGATTTACCTATTTTGATACGGCCTATCCCTATCATCATGAGCACTCCGAGGAGGCGGTCAGAGAGGCTGTTGTGAAGAGATTTCCCCGCGGCAGCTTTGTTCTTGCGGACAAGATGCCAATCCTTAGGGTTACAAAAACCGAGGACTATCAGACCTTCTTTGAGGAGCAACTTAAGCGCTGCGGCACAGACTTTTTTGACTACTATCTTCTCCACAATCTGGGAAGAGACAGATATATAAATACCGAGAAATTCGGCGGTTTTCCTTTTATTGAGAAGCTTAAAAAGGACGGTTATGTAGGAAAGATAGGCTTCTCCTTCCACGACGATGCAGCCACTCTGGACAGGATACTCACCGATCACCCTGAGGTTGATTTTGTGCAGCTTCAGATCAACTACCTCGATTGGGACAGCGTAGCCATTCAGTCCGGCGCCTGCTATGAGGTCGCTGTAAAGCACGGCAAAAAGGTGATGGTAATGGAGCCTATCAAGGGCGGTGCACTGATAAAACTGCCAAAGGAAGCCTTGGACAAGTTTAACGGTTTCTACGGCTCCCTTGGTGATCCATCACTTACGCCTGCGTCCCTGGCCATCAGATATGCCGCCTCCCTGAACGAGGTTCAGGTGGTATTAAGCGGAATGAGTAACCAGGAACAGCTTAAAAACAACGTTGACTACATGCAGGAATTTAAACCTCTTTCAGAGGATGAGCGAAAGCTTGCCAAGCAGATAACGGAAATCCTCGAGAGTACCGGTACAATTCCCTGTACAGCCTGCAAATACTGCACCGAGGTTTGCCCTAAGAACATCAACATTCCCGAGTACTTCGGGCTTTTCAACATGCATGTTGTCACCGGCAACAAGTCGAACATGTATTACGAGCGCTTTTCCATGAATCACGGCAAGGCATCGGAATGCATTAAGTGCGGCCTTTGCGAAAAGAACTGTCCTCAGCATATAGACATCAGAAAGCGCCTTGAAGATTTTGCAGCATTATACGAGCAGGCTTAAGCCGGAACTCGAGAGGAAATAAGATGCCGAAGAGTAAACTTCAAAAGAGAATAGAGAAAAGCATAGCAATGTTTTTTAATAAGGTCATGGGAAGCGGCCTGGCACAGGAAGAAAACACTGCCGACGGAAAAAGGTACATCACTCCCGGAATGCCCCAAAAAGTCAGGGAGCTGGCCCAGGAGGGCATCGTACTTCTTAAGAATGACGGTGTGCTCCCGATTTCTGCAGACAGGAAGGTGTCGGTATTCGGAAGAGTTCAGCACGACTGGTTCTATGTGGGCTACGGAAGCGGCGGAGATGTTCATCCTCCCTACGAGATCTCTTTTTTCGAGGGATTGCGGAATGCAGGAATTTCCTATAACGAGGAACTGAAAGCAGCCTATGATTCCTGGTGCGGCATTGAAGGGAATGAGGCAGACCACGGATACTGGGGACACTGGCCATATTTTTACGAGGAGATGCCATTGACAGATGAGCTTGTAAAAGAGGCCAAAAGAAACAGTGACATCGCCATAGTCATCATCGGAAGAGCAGCAGGGGAGGACCGCGAGAACAAGCTCGAGGAGGGCAGTTATTATCTTACCGTCACTGAGAAAGACATGCTTTCCAGGGTGACGAGGGCTTTCGATAAGACGGTTCTGATCATGGATTGCGGCAATGTAATAGACTTGTCTTTTACCGAGGAATACAAGCTCTCGGCTGTTGTATATGCATGGCAGCTGGGACAGGAGAACGCCAATGCCCTTGGGAATATTCTTGCCGGAAAGGCTTCGCCCTGCGGCAAACTAAGTGATACCATTGCAAGAAACTACAAGGATTATCCCTCAGCAGATAATTTCGGCGGCAAAGAATATAACAACTACGCCGAGGGGATTTTCGTTGGGTATCGCCATTTTGTGAGCCTTGCCAAGGAGAAGATTCTGTATCCTTTCGGATTCGGGCTTTCCTATACAACCTTTGATATTAAGGCACAGCAGGAGGGTGATCATTGCGTAAAGTGCACCGTCACAAACACCGGTAACTTCCCCGGCAAGGAAGTGGTCCAGGTCTATGTGGAGGCACCTGAAGGAAAGCTTAAGAAAGCAAAAAAGGTGCTTGTGGGCTACGGCAAGACAAAGCTGCTTGCGCCCGGAGAGTCCTGCGAAGTAGCAGTTTCTTTTGACCGGACAGACTTTGCTTCATTTGATGAAGAGGGTGTTACGGGCTTTAAGAACGCCTTTGTTCTTGAGTGCGGTGAATACAAAGTATTTGCAGGCACCGACTGTATCAGCAACGAGGAGGTTTACAGTTTTGAAATCTCTGAGAATACCTGCGTGGAGCAGTGCCTTGATATAAGCGAAAAGACCAGAAGAGAGAGGATCCTTGCGGATCTGCCAAAAGAGATTGCTCAGACAGGGGACCGTGGCATCAAGCTTCGGGACGTTAAGGACGGCAAGCATACTCTTGAGGAATTCATTGCCCAGCTATCGGATGAGGAACTCTGTGATATAGGAAGAGGCGAGGGAGCCATGGGATCCGCCCTTGGAACAGAGGGAAATGCCGGAGCTTACGGCGGTATCACCAAGGCTCTTCGGGGAAAGGGCATCCCGGCCATCATTACGGCGGACGGGCCTGCGGGACTGCGTGTCAGAAGATTTACCACGCTTCTTCCCTGCGGCACAGCCATAGCCTGCTCCTTTAACGAGGCTCTGATAGAGGAGACCTTTGAACTCATCGGACAGGAAGCGGTACATTTCGGGATTGATGTTAACCTGGCTCCCGGAATGAACATCCATAGAAATCCTCTGTGCGGGCGAAACTTCGAGTACTACTCCGAGGATCCGTTCCTTTCGGGACATATTGCGGCAGCTGTGGTGAGGGGGATTCAGAAGGGTGGCGCCGTTGCCTGCCCCAAGCACTTTGCCTGCAACAACCAGGAATATAATCGAAGCCATAACGACAGTCGTTTGTCTGTTCAGGCTCTTAGGGAGATATATCTTAAGAATTTCGAATACTGCGTAAAGCTTGGAAATCCGGGAAATATAATGACCAGCTACAATAAGGTGAACGGAGTCTGGAGTCATTACAACTATGATCTTGTAACTACTGTGCTTCGCAAGGAGTGGAAATATGACGGGAATGTCATTACTGACTGGTGGATGAGAAAGGCGGTATCTCCGGAATTTTCCGGGGTTAAAGACAATGCATACCGCATAAGGGCCCAGGTTGACGTGCTGATGCCGGGAAATATGACCCCGGTCAATCAAAAGTACAAATTCGATAAGGATCTTTTTGACAGCCTTAAGTCAGATGATGGCATTACCAGAGCGGAACTTCAGCGGACTGCGATAAATGTCTGCAGATTTGCTATAACCCGAATGTGAAGAAAAGCTGTTATAATTGGTTTATTGGAATGATTATTGAAAAGGAGGCACTTATGGGATCGGTATCGAAGGTTTATTTTTCAAGGACAATTACACCTGAGCAGGTTGTAAAGATGTATGAGACTCTTGGCAAGAAGCTTGAGGGCAAAGTGGCTGTAAAGGTTCACTCAGGCGAGGACGGAAACCAGAATTTCTTAAAGCCGGAGTTTTTCAGACCCATGGTTGAGCATGTAAACGGAACCGTTGTTGAGTGCAACACCGCCTATGACGGAGAGAGAAATTACACTGACAAGCATAGGGTTCTCATCAAGAAGCATGGCTGGAACGATTTCTTTACCGTGGATCTTATGGACGCAGAGGGGCCTGATATTGAGCTTCCAATTGCAAATCCAAGGCACTTAAAGAGTGATATCGTGGGTAAGAATCTTGCAAACTACGATTCTATGCTGGTGCTTTCACATTTCAAGGGACATCCCATGGGCGGATACGGCGGAGCATTAAAACAGCTCTCCATCGGATGCGCATCAACAGCAGGCAAGGTAAATATCCACTCTGCAGGCAAGTATGTAAAAGCAGAAGAGCAGACCATCGTCTGGGACGACCTTCCTCCGCAGGATGCTTTCCTGGAATCCATGGCGGAAGCTGCTTCCGCAGTTGTTGACTACTTCAAGGGAAACATGGTTTTCATAAATGTTATGAAGAACCTGTCCGTTGACTGTGATTGCTGCGCAGTTGCAGAGGATCCTTGTATGGCCGATGTGGGCATTCTGGCATCGACAGATCCCGTGGCCATCGACAGGGCCTGCATGGACCTTATCTATAAAGCTGATGATCCCGGCCGCGATCACTTCCTTGAAAGAGTTCAGACCAGGAACGGTGAGCACACCATTGACACCGCAGCAGGACTGGGCTTTGGGGTCAAGGAATACGAGCTGATCGAGATTTGACGGAGGTCTGATGGGGATCCGATAGGAATCTCATGAGAATCCGGCAGCAGCAATGGTCTGATGGGGATCGCGATGCTTGAATATTTCTGGAAACAACAGGATGATATACCTGCAGGGATGGGCTATCCGTTATTTGGGATCGCCCATCTTCTGAGTGTGGCCATCACCCTGTTTTTTGTTGTTCTCATGGCCGGGTGGATAGTGGGCCTTGATGGAACGGAGAAAAGGCGGGGACGGGTTCTTTTGGGTATTCCTCTTTTTATGGTGGCACTGGAGATTTTCAAAGATCTTTTCCTGGTGCGGGTAGGCAGATTTGGGATTGGATACCTTCCGCTTCATGTCTGCAGTATCGGGATATTCGTATTTCTTTTGCGGGAATTGGGGGCGCGGGGGCTTGCGCAGTCTTCGAGGGGGTCTGATCCCGGGCAGCGTTCGAAGCTGCCGCAGTCTTCGAAGGGGCATGATCCGGGACTGCATCCGAAGCTGCCGCAGTCTTCAAAGGAGCATGATCCCTGGCAGCGTTCGAAGCTGCCGCAGTCTTCAAAGGATCATGATCCCGGTAGAAATTCACAGTTGCCCCATCTTGTGGACATCTTCGGCGAAATAGCTTTCGTCCTTATAATGCCGGCATCTTTTACGGCCCTCATTTTTGCTGACTGGACGGTGTATTATCCGGTCCTTAATTTTATGAATATCTACAGCTATATCTGGCATGGACTGCTGATCCTTTACCCTGTTGCTTTGTGGCTTACAGGGGAAGTGTCACCATCTATCAGGCATATTCACTACGTGATTGTGTTTTTGTGCGTGGTGACTCCGCCTATCTATGCCTTTGATAAACGCTTTGGATGTAATTACTTTTTTGTGAATTGGCCTGTGGCGGACAGCCCTCTGTCCTGGCTTGCGTCATTCATGGGAAATCCAGGGTATCTTGTGGGCTACGCAGCGCTGACTCTGGCGGTTATCATGCTGATGTACCTTGCGGTGTGGGTTATTGATCGCTACAGGAAAGCTGCGGATGTGTAGTACCGATACTAAGATAGAAAATGTTTCAAGCGGAAGAATGTGCTTGCTCTTGAAATTTTCATAAGATGTGATACAATCAAATTGCATAAAATATAAAATCAAGTAAGACAACAACTAAGAACTTAATGCTTTTGCAGGATTTTCGTTCAGCGCGAAGTAGTTATTATACTGGGAAACCGGCAGAGCATTGCGTTTGGTATTGGTAACATGCAATTTTAGAGGTATCGCTATGAACAATTTATCTTCAAATCAAAAGAGAATCAGTATCATTCTTAAACTCATTGTAATAGTATCCGCTGTGACGGGTACCTTCATCAGCGCTTATGCAGGCCGCCATTCTTTCATGGGCGGTTCGAGAGTCTTCATGTATTTTACGATCCAGTCCAATATCCTCATCGCTTTGGTAAGCTGCATCGGACTGTATCTTATGAACAGATCCGGCACCGGTGCCACTTCCCGTGATCGCATCAATGTGTGGTACGTGATTAAATTTGTCAGCACCATATCCATCACACTTACAGGCGTGGTATTCGGCTTTATCCTCGCGCCCACGCTTGGCGCCAATGCCTGGAATTTCCAGAATACCCTTACTCATCTTATAGTTCCCCTGGCCGCCGTTATTGATTTCTTCGTAGTAGTCCCGGCCACAAGGATAAGCAGGAAGAACGTATTCTTCGTGATCATTCCCCCTGTCCTTTACGCGATATATGCAGGCATCGGTTACGTGCAGGGCTGGGAATTCGCTGATGGTATCACCTATCCCTATTTCTTCCTCAACTGGGGGAGCCCCGCCGGCGCCTTCGGCTTTACAAGTGAGCTGCCCTTCATGGGGACCGCATGGTGGATCCTGCTTCTTCTGGCATTCCTCATCGCCGTAGGATACGGGTTCCTCGCTCTCACAGACCTGATATACAAGCTGCGGAAGAAAAGATAGATCAAGCCGCATATTATGGATATCCCACCCGGTGCCAATCATGTATTTACAGATACTTCCTGCATGATGTCAACCATGTATTTACAGATGCTTCCTGCATGGTTCCAATCATGTATTTACAGATACTTCATGTATGATGCCAACCATGTATTTATAGATACTTCCTGCATGATGCCATGACTGGCTGAGTATATGTCATGCACGGTGGAGAGCTTGATTGCTTATCCTGTGCGAGGGAGTGTTGGCGCTTTCGCTGATATAAGCAGTTACCCTAAATATCAGCGAGAAAAATCTCCGTTTTTCGCATATATATAGAGTTTCTAGTAAAAACAGCGAAGGATTTCCGAGTTCTTTTCGCTGTTTTTTTAATATACCTTGGTTTTCAGCGAAAAGGGCTTGTTTTATTCGCTGAAATATCACATCGCCTCAAATATCAGCGAAACCCCATCCTCCCCGAACCACCCGCCCCACAACAGCTCCGCCCCTCGAAACCCCATCCTCCCCGAATACCCTCCCCACAACAGCTCCGGCCCTCGAAACCCCACCCTCCCCGAGTACCCTCCCCCGCAACAGTTCCGACCAGCAACCCACATCCTCATCCCTCAATACCCCCTCCCTTGTTGATTTTATAATGCTTTTTGATTTATATTCTCATAAACAGAGTATGATTAATCCGTTGCGATTAGTTTATGGAGGAGTGTATTATGAAAAGGAAAATGGTAATCGTACTGGCATGCTGCATGGCTCTGAGCCTGGCTTCATGCGGGTTGGACAGTGAGGAAGCAAGCAGTTTTCAGGCAGAGACAGTAGAGCAGCAGGATACACAGTCCCCGCAGATCGCTGATTCCGAAGAGGGAAAAGAAACAGCTCAGGCCCCCATCACAGAGGAACAGGCGCTTGACGCAGTTCGCAAGTATTGCATCGCAAGCCAGCCGGATCTTGAGGATATGGTGAATTCGGATGAATACTCCATTTACTGGGAGGTTTCCACAAACGATGCAGGGGAGATCGTGGTCCTTTACAGATCCTACACAGCAGCGCTGATACGCTACTACATTGATCCCGCAACCGGCGACGCCTACGTAACTGAGCAGGTTCCCGGAGTCACAGATGATGAGCAGAACAGCGGCGAGACCCTCAATATAAGGGAGTACATGGACTGAGGCTCTTCCCAAACACGCGTAGACAGACAGCCCAGCATTAACGCACGCCGCAGATCGATCCTGCCGGGGTAAAAGAGCCGTCACTTTGTGAGAGGTATAAAAGTATGGAGAAGAATTCAGATAACGGGCACATCATTGAAATGGAGCAGCTTTTTACAAGCATTCTTCAGGGACAAAGCGCCTTGAAGGTTGATGACAACAAAAGCTGCGAGGAGTATATTAAACTCCAATCCGCAGTGAGAAGGCTTGAAGAATACTATGGATCTCCCCAATGGAAAAGAGATTTCGAAAGAGACGAGAAGGGTGAGATCCCCCGGGATATAGCAAGAGGAGTTCTTTCCGAAGACGGCATTTACAACATGCTTGAGAGGAACAAGGAAATCCTTGATGATATACTCAGGGGAAAAAAGATAGCAGTTATCTTCCCCGGTATCGGCTACCACAGCGATAAGCCGCTTCTGTATTACTCCAAGAAGCTGGCTAGGGAGGCCGGTTATATAGTAGTCGAGGTGACTTACGAATTTACCAATAAGCCGGGAGACATAAAGGGTAATGCAGACAAGATGAAGAGCGCCTTTGATATTGCGGCAGAGCAGGCCGCGGAGCAGCTTTCACCGCTTAATCTCAAAGAGTGCGGAGATGTTCTGTTTATAGGAAAGAGCATTGGAACCGCAGTTTCAGCCTATTACAACGATCAGAATAAGATAGGGGCTCGGTTGATCGTGTTTACGCCTGTTCCCCAGACCTTTGATCTGCTGGAGCATATAACCGCGCCGGCGCAATGTCACGGCGACAACACCATCAGCCCAAGCGCTGATCATGCCCGCCCCATTGTCTTCCACGGCAGCGCCGATCCCTGGTGTGACACAGCTCTTGCCATAGAAAAGTGCAAAGAACTTGGTCTTCCGCTCCATATAACGGACAACGCCAATCACTCACTTGAGACCGGAGCAGTACTGACTGACATAGATGATCTTCAGACGATCCTTACCACCGTCTCTAACTATATCAAAGAAAACTAATTCGTCGATTCTCTGTAGATCAGATCCGTCTCCGTATATGTGATCCTGTAGTTAAGATCGGGCTGCTCAATCCTGGAAATCACAAGGTTTGCAGCTGAGTAGCCGATGATCTGGCTGTGAATATGGCTTGTAGACAGGGAAGGAGTCATGATCTTGGATTCCGGTGAATCGTCAAAGCCAAACAGCTTTATATCTTTTGGGCACTCGATGCCCATCTTTCTTAGTCCGTAGAGAAGATCAAGAGCCACGAAGTCGTTGGCGCATATGAACATCTCCGGCAATTCTTTCATATTCTGAAGAGCCTTGGACAGGTACTCCTTGTAGTTGGCATCATGGGGATGGACCTCAGAAAGGCAGAATTCCTCATGAAAGTTAAGATTGTTGATGTACAGAGCTTCCCTGAAGGCCATGAAGCGCTCGTAGAAGGAGCGGCAGTGTGTCACCTGGCCGACAAATCCTATTTTGGTGATGTCCCTTTTACTCATGTCATTGATGACTGTGTAAATGCTTGAGAAGTTGTCCATCAGGAGAATGTCCGCATTCAGCGGCTTCCAGTAGCTGGCCACCGGAGCGTCGATCATAAGCACCGGGATACCCATGCCGCAGAGCATCTCGCAATAGGGATGATTGAACATCTCAATGCACACGATGGCCTTGGTGTTGTCGGGCCTGAAAGAAATAGGCAGGCTAAGGTCCGTCACGTTGTTCTCGTCAACCCTATGCATTGTCAGGCTGTACCCCAATATTGATATCTCGTGCTGAAACTTATCCAGCATAGTGGATGCGAAATGAGAATTGTTAAGGAAGCTTCCGGTGAAAAGAGCTATCTCTCCGGAGGCTTTTGTCCTCGCTACGGAAGGGTTCCTTATCTCTGAAACCGAATTGGCATAGGAGAACTGTTTATATCCCATTTCTATGGCTTTTTCCAGAACCTTCTGCCTGGTGGCTTCCGCCAGAACTCCTGTATTATTGATCGCTTTTGAAACTGTATTGCGGGAAACCCCAAGAGCGTCCGCTATATCCTGAAGGGTAACTTTATTAGCCATGATCTTTCTCCGATAAATTATATAGACTGTGTGCTTTTTTTAAGAATCAATTATCAGCACCTGTTTCATTATAAAATGTAAAATCAAGTGTGTCAAATGTAAAGAAAATATTTTACAAATGTAAAATAATCCTGTTGACACGTGGATTCGCCCGTGGTATATTTTACATACGCAAACGAAATGTTACAAATGTAAAAGAGGGGAGCAATATGAATGCGAAAGCAAAGGACAACAATCTGCATAACACGCTGGTGTATATAAGACAGCACTGGCAGTTGTATGTATTCTTTTTGGGACCGGCTCTTATTCTTACGATCGTATTTAAGTATCTGCCCATGGGGGGAATACTGATCGCTTTCCAGAAATACAATCCTTTTAAGGGAATTTTAGGAAGCGAATGGGTAGGACTTAAATACTTTCAGCAGTTCTTATCATCGCCGGATTTCCTTCAGTATCTGATGAACACCTTGAAGCTGAGTGTGTTCGGCCTTCTATGGGGATTCCCGATGCCGATCATCCTGGCACTGCTTCTTAACAGGATCGCCAGCAGCAAGATCAAACAGAAGATTCAGCTGGTGCTCTACATGCCCAATTTCATTTCAGTCATCGTCCTCTGCGGTATGGTGAGGATCCTGCTGTCAGTTACCGGACCGCTGAACATGATGCTTGGCAGCAACATCAACTTCCTTACAATACCTGCCGCCTTCAGGCCAATCTACATCATAAGCGGCATCTGGCAGGGAGCCGGATGGGCATCCATCATGTACACCGCAGCTCTTTCAAATGCCAGCAAGGAGCTCAAGGAGGCGGCCATGATAGACGGAGCCAACATCTGGCAGCAGATAAAGGCAGTTGAGTGGCCGGCCATCAAGGATATGGTAGTGATCCAGTTCATCCTTCAGGCAGGAAACATTATGAGCATCGGATTCGAAAAGGCATACGCACTTCAGTCTGATATGAACCTGGCTTCATCTGAGATCATAGCAACCTACGTTTACAAAAAAGGTCTTTTAAACGGAGACTACAGTTACTCTACAGCCGTTGGCCTTTTCAACACAATCATCAACGTTATACTGCTGGTTGCGGTCAACAAGATAGTTGAGAAGATGAATGACGGACAGGGACTATAAGGAGGAACTCAGATGGAAAGGGCACTTAATATTAAAAAAAGTGAATTTGCAAGAGCTTCCATTGGGGACAAGATATTTCTTTTGACAGGATATATACTGCTGGGGCTCTTCGTGGCAGCAATCATCGGACCGGTGGTATACATCATCGTCGCTTCCTTTATGGATCCGATCACGCTGCAGAATAAAGGTATAGTCTTCGACACAAGCAAGTGGACGCTGACAGCCTACGAGAGAGTTATGACCAACTCACAGATCTGGACAGGTTTCTTCAACGCGATCCTGTACTCAGTACTGTTTTCGGCCATCTCGGTATTTATCACCCTGCTTTGCGCTTATCCCATGTCCAGAGATGATTTTAAGGGAAAAAAGATATTTAACACAATTTTCATCATCACAATGTTTTTCGGTGGCGGTCTGATCCCCACCTACCTTCTTATCAGCAACATGGGACTTCTGGACAGCATGTGGGCGGTCATCCTTCCCGGATCCTTCAGCGTGTGGAACATGATCATCGCAAGGACCTATTACAAGGGAATCCCCACAGAGCTCAGGGAGGCAGCAGACGTGGACGGCGCCAATGAACTGGTATTTTTCTTCAGGATCCTGCTTCCTGTATGTACACCGCTGATCGCGGTACTGGTACTGTGGCAGTTTGTGGGAATGTGGAACAGCTACTTTGACGCAATGATATACCTTAACTCGGCAAACAAGCAGCCGCTGCAGCTGGTACTCAGGGCAATCCTGATCCAGAACGAACCCGATCCCGGAATGATCGCGGATATGCAGAGCACGGCTCAGAGAGCACAGCTTGCGGAACTTCTCAAGTACGCCACCATCATCATCTCCAGTCTTCCGCTGGTAGTGATGTATCCCTTCTTCCAGAAGTACTTTGATTCAGGGATCATGGTTGGTTCGGTAAAAGGCTGAGAACACCTGACGAGGTATTATCGAGTCCGGTGTGAACGTGTTCTGGCGAACGTAGTGAGAGCAGAACTTCCTTGTTAATCACAAGGTTGGTATAAACAAAGAGGAAAAAAAGGAGAGGAAAATGAAAAAGAAAACATCCAGGTTACTTAGTGCAGCCATTGCAGCAGCTATGTCCATCAGCATGCTCACAGGCTGCGGAAATGGGGCAACAGGCAGTGGGGCTGCCGAAGTATCAGCAGAGGATCTTAGCTTCCCTCTGGAGAAGACGGTTACCATAACAGGCACCATCAGCTATCCTTCGGGAACAGAGTCAGATCCCAACAAGAGGACCATCTTCAAGAGACTTGAAGAGGCAACCAACGTACATGTTGAGTGGACAGCAATTTCAAATGATCAGTGGGGAGACAAGATCCAGCTCAACATGGCCAACAAGAATACCCTCACAGACATGGTATTCAACGCAGGATTCAGCAATTCTGACCTTATCAGATATGCCGATCAGGGCGTTATTCTTCCGCTGGAAGAGTACATTGACAACAACATGCCCAACTTAAAGGCTGTTTTTGATAAGTATCCCGAGTATCGCACAATGTGCGAGGATTCAGAGGGACATATCTGGGCGCTTCCCTGGATCGAGCAGCTTGGATCCAACAAGACAGCTATCCAGACCGTAGGAAACAACTTCACATACATCAACAAGAAGTGGATGGATTTCCTTGGACTTGAGACACCTACAACAGTTGATGAGTTTGAAGAAGTTCTTAAGGCTTTCAAGGAACACGCTTCAGAGCTTCAGTCAGAATTTGGTATCGAGGGTGATATCATCCCCATGAGCTGCATCATGAACGATCAGGATCCCAGCCTTCTTATCAACGGCTTCGGCGAGGGCTACGGTGACAACGATATCGGACAGCACATTGCGGTAACAGACGACAAGAAGGTTATCTGCACAGCTACACAGGAAGGCTTCAAGTCAGGTATGCAGTGGCTCCACAAGCTCTATGAAGAGGGGCTTATCGATCCCGAGTGCTTTACTCAGGACTGGTCAACATATGTAGCTAAGGGAAAATCTCACAGATACGGTGTTTGTTTTACATGGGACGTTGCCAACATCGATAACCTTGAGGATTTCGTTCCTCTTTCAGCACTTGAGGCTGATACAAAGAACGTAACACCTATGAACGGCTCTTTTACCTCAGGATTTGACAGAGGCAGATGCGTTGTGACAGCTAAGTGCGACAACCCTGCATTTGTATGCTCATGGCTTGACCTTATGTACGATCCTTTCCAGTCACCTCAGAACAACTGGGGAACCTATGGTGAGGATGACGAGTTCGATATCTTCGAGCTTTCAGAGAACGCAAACGGCGAGAAGATGCTCAAGCACGCACCCCTGGGAGATGCTTCACCTGTTGAGGTTCGTGAGGCAGAGGCAGTTGGCGGACCTCTTGCAATCCTTGACGAGTACTACGGCGTATATGTTACATGCCCTGACGATGCTCAGTATCGTCTCGACTGGATCAAGGAGTACTACACAGACGATATGAACTGCGAGTATGTATATCCCAACGTATTCATGACAGCTGATGATACAGAGAAGCTTACAACGATCCAGCAGGATCTTATCAGCTACATCAACACCAGCAGAAGTAACTTCGTTATGAACGGACTTACAGACAGCGAGTGGGATGAGTACCTCAAGCAGGTAGATGCTTACGGCCTTGAGGATTACCTTTCTATTTACCAGAAGTATCTTGATGAGTTCTACAAATAATTGAGTATTACCGGGGAGGAGGGATCTCCTCCCCATTTTTTTATCATGGGTTTATTTTTAAATGTTTGGCAAATGAGGATTAAGGATAATTATGAGCAGTAAGTTAGACAAAGCAAGGGAATATGAAGTTAAAAAAGAGATGACCATACCGGAGGAGCAGCGTCCGGCCTTTCATCTTACACCAAGATGCGGATGGATGAACGATCCCAACGGCTTTAGCAGCTTCAAGGGAGAATACCATCTCTTTTATCAGTATTACCCTTACGATACGGTCTGGGGACCGATGCATTGGGGACACGCAAAGAGCAAGGATCTTATCACCTGGGAATATCTTCCTGTGGCAATGGCTCCGGATGAGGAGTATGATAAAGATGGGTGCTTTTCCGGCAGCGCGATCGAGCTGGAGGACGGAAGGCAACTTCTTATCTATACAGGCGTCAACAAGGTCGAGGAAGAAAGTGGAGAGATCAAGGAATATCAGACCCAGTGCGTTGCCGTGGGAGACGGTGTTAACTACGAGAAATTCGGAAATAATCCCGTTATCACTTCGGAAATGCTTCCGGAGGGAGCCGGCAAATATGACTTCAGAGACCCCAAGGTATGGAGAGAAAACGGCAGATACTATATGGTGGTAGGCAACAAGACTCCCGACAGGGACGGCCAGATCCTTCAGTTTGTTTCCGATGACGGCTTTAGGTGGACCTATGACAAAACAGTCATCAAGAACAACCACAGATTCGGAGCCATGTGGGAGTGCCCGGATTACTTCCCCCTTGAGGGCAAACAGATCCTGCTTACAAGCCCGCAGGATATGCTTCCCGAGGAGCTGGAGTTCCACAACGGAAACGGAACCCTTTGCATTATCGGAAGCCTTGATGAAAACGGAGATTTCTGCGAAGAGAACTGCCAGGCAGTTGACTACGGCATAGACTTCTATGCCCCTCAGACAATACTGACCGAAGACGGTCGAAGAGTGATGATAGGCTGGATGCAGAACTGGGATACCTGCGGCATCAGACGGGACGACTTCCCCTGGTTTGGCCAGATGAGCTTCCCAAGAGAGATCACCCTTCACAACAATAAGCTGATCCAGCGCCCCGTCAGAGAGATTGAGAACTACTACGGGAAAAGGATCAGCAGACAGAATGTACTTATATCCGACAGCGCTTCACTGTCCAGTATTGAGGGCAGATGTATAGATATGACAATAAATGTCAGAAGCACCGGGGAGGATCTCTCCTACAGGAAGTTCGAGGTGCGTTTTGCCGATAACGGCAAGGCATACTCAACCATTGAGTACGACCCGGAGCAGGGCATTGTAAAAATAGACAGAAAGCATTCAGGCAGCAGACGTGCCATTGTGCATCAGAGAAGATGCAGAGTGACAGGTAAAGACGGAGATATCAGACTGAGGCTCATCCTTGACAGATACAGCATGGAACTGTTCATCAATGACGGTCAGCAGGTTATGTCAATGGTGATCTTAACTGACATCAAGGCTGAAGGCATCAGCTTTAAGGCAACAGGAGAGCTGCTTATGGATGTGGAAATGTACGAGTTGGAAAGGAAATGACATGAGCAGATTTGATGTGGTAGCCCTTGGAGAACTTCTTATCGACTTTACTAACAACGGCGAGAGTAGCCAGGGAAATCCTATGTTTGAGGCCAATCCCGGCGGTGCGCCCTGCAACGTTCTGTCAATGCTTCGGAACCTTGGCAACAACACGGCTTTCGTGGGCAAGGTGGGAGATGACTTTTTTGGCAGGATGCTCACTGAGCGTGTTAAGAAACAGGGAATAGATGTGTCCGGTCTTCTTGTGGATCCTGAGATTCCCACTACTCTGGCTTTTGTAAACAAGCTTCCAAACGGCGATCGGGATTTCTCTTTTTACAGAAAACCCGGAGCAGACATGATGCTTACCGCAGATGATGTTGTCAGCGTAAAAGACGTAATTGGCGACGGGGAGGTTTTCCATTTCGGAACATTGTCCATGACAACCTATTCCGTTGAGGAAGCCACAAGACTTGCCGTTGATATAGCAAAGAACAGCGGAGCCCTTATCTCTTTTGACCCAAACTACAGAGCACCTTTGTGGGAGTCGGAGAATAAGGCGCTGGAAGCCATGCGCTTTGGCTTTGAGAACTGCGACATTCTGAAGATCTCAGACAATGAGGTGGAGCTCTTTACCGGTATTTCCGACGTAGAGGAGGGCGCCCGCAGGATCAAGGAGAAATACAATATTCCACTGGTTTTCGCAACCCTTGGCCCAGACGGAAGCATGGCCCTTTACAAGGATATGGTGGTAAAAAGAGACGGCTTTATAAATCCCGACACCATCGAGACCACAGGAGCCGGAGATACCTTCTGCGCCTGCGCCATTGATTATGTCAGAAGATGCGGGATCAAAATACTATCGGAGCAGCAGCTTGGTGAGTGCCTTACCTTTGCCAACGCAGCAGCTTCAATTATCACCACAAGGCGCGGAGCCCTTTCCGTGATGCCCACATGGCAGGAGGTTGAAGAGTTCCTTCAGAAGTGAGCGGGATGAAAGGGAAGGGAAACGTCGATGGTAAAAATTGATCTTATTACAGGCTTTCTGGGAGCCGGCAAGACAACTTTCATAAAGAACTACGCCAGGTACCTTCTTGATCAGGGCGAGAGAATCTGCATTATCGAGAACGACTACGGCGCCGTGAACATAGACATGGTCATGCTTCAGGACCTTCTTTCAGAGAACTGTAATCTTGAAATGATCGTTGGAGGCGATGGGAAAGAGGCTCACAGACGGCGGTTTCGCACCAAGCTGATCTCCATGGGAATGAGCGGTTACACAAGAGTCATCATTGAGCCCTCGGGGATCTATGACGTTGATGAGTTCTTTGATGTGCTTTACGATGAGCCGCTGGATCGATGGTATGAGATAGGAAGTGTCATTTCCCTGGTGGATGCCGGCGCGGTGTTTGATCTTGATGACCTGAGGCGCTACGTCTTCATGTCGGAGATCGCAAACGCCGGGAAGGTGGTTATTTCCAAGGTTTCTAAGGACACTGACTGTGACCTTATTATTCAGAAGGTAAATGAGATCATGACAGAATTTGGCGGCAGGACTTTTGATGCGGGAAAAGACTTTGTGGCAAAGAACTACGACGACTACACTGCCGGGGATTATGAGGCTTTGCGGACCTGCGGTTATCGCCATGCCTCTTACGTAAAGCTTCCCATTGAAGACAAGCAGTTTACACCGCTTTTCTACTTTGATCCGAAGATGAGCAGGCAAGAGCTTAATAAGATCACGAAGCATCTTTTTGAAAGCACAAAAGCCGGAAGCGTCATAAGGGTTAAGGGATTTGTAGACACCGGTGACGGCAGTCAGGTTGAGATCAATGCCACCGCAGAAAAGACAGTTGTAAACGATGTTGTCAGCAGCAGAAATGTCCTGATCATCATCGGAGAGAAGCTCAATAAGGAATATATAAATGACATCATGAAAGACAAATGCTCAGTCGTCTCGCTGTGAGACGGCCGGGCATTTTTTTGTGGGAAACAATCGGGAGCAGGTATTATGCCATGATCCCCTGAACAATTGTGGCAGCCAGAATAGAGATGGCATAGCACACGTTAATTGTTATGAAGTTCTTGATCGAAGTTATAAATGTCTTTTCCTTGATCTGCTCTTTCTTAAAGGCATGAATGTTCTTCACCACAATGGGCAGAGACAGGAAGAAGATCAGGGCTGCGGGATTAAGAACCTTAAAGATTACCATCAGTGCAACGGACACGTAGGTTCCGTAGTACAAAAGTGCGTAGAGCCTCACAGCCCACTTCCTTCCGATATAGTAAGCCAGGGTAAGTCTTCCTACCGCGGTGTCCTTCTCAATATCACAGGTGTTGTTGGCCAGCATAATGTTGGCTGTGGTGAAGGTAGTTACCAGAGAGAACAGGAAGAACTCAATAAACGGCCGAACAAATATCTGTAATTGAATTGTATCCCAGGATAGGCCAAGGGTAATGTAATGAAGAGGGTTGTTAATATATAACATGAGGAATGGAATGAACATACCATAGGCCACTCCTGAGATAGCTTCGCCAAGAGGAATCCTCGATATCGGGATGGGCCCGAAGGTGTAGAAGATTCCGAGAAGGAAACAAAAGGCGCCAAGGAGAAGGACCACAATACCTGTTTTATAGGCCAGATACAGACCCAGAAGAGTGCTGATGCAGAGCATGATCATGATTGCTGCAAAGGCGCTCTTTCTTGGTATGGGCAGCATCTCGGGGTAATCCTTGCTGTCGATGTAATTGTTGATGGCCGTTGTGGTCAGGTCAAACAAAAACATGGCGATAAAGAACACAGTCATAAGCGCAGCATTAATCGGCTGCTTTTGATAAACAATGAAAAGCATCGTATTCAAAAAAGCAAAAAGACTGGTTATCTTTGTGGTGATCTCTACGTATTTTAGGAATCTTTTGATCATAATAAAACTCCTCAACTAAAATTAGTAAAAATTTTACTAAAAAATTTTACAAAATAAATTAGATAATAAACTTGTTGCGTGCAATTAAATATGATATCATGCATATACTTATCGCGCAATATTCTATTTGAAATGTTTAGAAAGAGGGAAACAAAATAATGACAAAAATAGTTGTTATCGGCGCCGGTTATGCCGGTGTGCTGGCGACCAAAAAGCTGGAAAAGAAGCTTCGCAAAAAGAAACTGATCGATTCATGCGAGATAACTCTTATTGATAAGCATCCTTATCACACAATGCTTACAGAGCTCCATGAAGTGGCTGCCTGCCGAGTAGGTGAAGAGAGCATAAAGATGAACCTTGATCAGATCTTTGCCGGAAGGAAGGTCAATGTTGTTCTCGATACCGTTACAAGGGTAGATTTCGAGAAGAACGTTGTTACAGGCAAGAACGCTGATTACAGCTATGATTATCTTGTGGTGGCTGCCGGTTCAAAGCCCACATACTTTGGAGTTGAGGGAGCTGAGCAGTACAGCTACAAGCTCTGGTCCTATGACGATGCCGTTAAGCTTCGCGACAGGATCCACGACTGCTTCAGGCTTGCTGCCGATGAAACAGATCCCGCCAGGAAGAAGGAGCTCCTTAGCTTCTACGTTGTGGGCGCAGGTTTCACCGGAGTTGAAATGGTTGGTGAGCTGGCTGAGTACACACCTGTTCTTTGCAAGAGATTCAATATTGACAGAGAGGACGTAACCATTGTCGACGTTGATGGTCTTTCACGTCCCGTGCCCATCCTTCCCGAGAAGCTCTCCAATAAGGTAGACAGAAGACTTCGCAAGATGGGCGTAGAAGTTGTTATGAACACTTCCGTTGTAGGTGTCGGTGAGAACTTCATCAAGCTCAAGAAGGGCGACGATGTAACCGAGCACGTGGCAGGAACCGTTATCTGGACCGCAGGTATCGAGAGCAGCGAGATCACTTCCTCCATGGCAAAAGAGGTTAAGAGCGGCGGAAGAGGCAGGATCGAAGTTGACGAGTATTTAAGAAGTGTTGATCACGAGAACGTATATGTTATCGGCGACAACATGCTTTACACAGCTCCCGGCCAGGAGAGACCCGTTCCTCAGATGGTTGAGAACGCAGAGCATTCCGCTGCTGCAGTAGCAAAGAACCTCATGGTAGCAATTACCGGACAGGGAGAAAGAGAGAGCTACAATCCCAAGTTCCACGGCGTTATGGTTTGTGTGGGCGGCCGCTACGGTGTTGCAAGAGTAGGAATGGCCAATCACCAGATCAACTTGGCTTCATTCTTTGCAATGTTTGCAAAGCACTTTATCAACATAATCTATTTTATCCAGGTTATGGGATGGACCAAGATATTCAGCTATCTTACCCACGAGTTCTTCACCATAAGAAACAACAGAAGTTTCCTTGGCGGTCACTTCTCCAACAAGACACCAAGCTTTATGCTGGTTCCCCTTCGTGTATGGCTCGGAGCCGTATGGGTATTTGAAGGTGTTATGAAGATTGTTGAGGGCTGGCTTAAAAAGCCCATGCTTGAAGGCTTCTTTGGCGGTGCAAACTCATGGTTTGATTCACTTCTGGGAAGGATCGATCCCGCTGCAGTTGACGCTGTTTCCGCAGCTACCGCAGAGGTCGCCGATGCAGTTGCATCCGCATCAACAGAAGTTGCCGCTGCAGTTCCCTCAGGAACAGTGATCTTTGACTGGAACCTCAAACTCTTTGAGCTTATCTTCGTTTCCGGCACAGATCTTGCCAAGGCAACCATATCAGATCTTGCTTTCAAGATCCAGGTTCCTTTTGTTGACTGGATCGTGGAGAACATGGTTCTTTCCAGTGACGCAATGACAATGTTCATGCAGGGATTCATTGTAATAATGCAGATCCTTATCGGCCTCGGACTTATGGGAGGTTGCTTCACATTCCTTTCAGCAGCAGTATCCCTTGTCCTTCAGGCAATGTTTGTAACTACAACAGGTCTTTACCTCAACACCTTCTGGATGATCTTTGCCGGCCTGGCAGTTCTGTTTAACGGCGGTCGTTCAATCGGAATTGACTACTACCTGATGCCTTGGCTCAAGAAACAGTGGAAGAAGGTTAAGTGGGCAAGAAAGTGGTACCTCTATAATGACTGATCTACATTTGGATTTTGATAGGGCTTTTGAAATGGTCCGGGAAGAGAGCGCTGATATCATTAACAGAGCTCCCGGGCTCATAAGGGGATATACTTCGTACCTCACAGAGGCGCAGGGCAAGATGATGCGGGCTGCCGCTACCCTTGCCTGCTCCATGAACAGTGAGGAGGAAGTTCCCAAGGACGCTGTGATCTTTGCATCTGCTGTCGAAACTCTTCATCTGGCAACCCTTATCCACGACGATATTATGGATGATGCCGATCTGAGAAGAGGACTGGTCACCCTTCAGAAGAAGTCAGGGAAAAGAACTGCAGTCATCTGCGGAGACTATCTACTGGCCGCAGCCATGAGACAGCTCTCAAAAGCCACGGAAGATGACAGATATAAGAAATTTGATTTTTCAAAATATGTTGAGAGAGTTGCCCTGGGAGAACTTCGGCAGAACATCAACAACAGAAACTACAGGCTGGACGTTTTCAGATATCTTGCCATCATCGACGGCAAGACCGCGGCCCTCTTTGAGGGAGCCTACCACGCAGGTGCCCTTGCAGGCGGCGAGAGTGAAGATCGCATAAAGCTCTTCAGGAAGCTTGGAAGATACACAGGTATCATCTTCCAGCTCACCGATGACTGCATTGACTACGAGGTGTCCAAAAACAAGGCAGGAAAGCCTGTTCAGGCGGATTTTGAAAACGGCGTTATCACCATGCCATTCATCCATGCCCTTAAAGAGAACCCCTCTCTGGTATCCGAGGCGGAAAACGGAAGCCTTTCCAAGGAGAGAGTTCTTGAGGAAGTGGAGAAGCACGGCGGAGTAAGCTTTACCCACAGGATGGCGGAGAGCTATTACAACAAGTGCTGCAACATCATTGAAACTCTGGGGCTTACAGGCAAGAGAAAAGAGGTCCTTGCGGGCCTTGTGGATAGAGCCTACAGAGGACTTAACTGATATTTTGGCTTTATGCCTTAATATAATCAACGCTTTTTAAAAAGAAAGGGAGAAACACATGAAAAAGAAATTACTTTCATTGGTAAGTGCTGCAATTCTTTCAACTGTAGTACTTGCTGGCTGCGGTTCACAGTCAGGCTCTGCAGGAGCTGAGCTCAAGACCGGTCTTGGAACAAGCGTATCAATCGCTGACTCCAAGGATGCTACTGCTGAGGGAGACGGAACAGCTCAGGCTGATGCTACTATCGCAGCAGTTACCGTTGATGGCATCGGTAAGATCACACAGTGCGTGATCGATATTGCCCAGACAAGAATCGGTGTAAGCGCAGAGGGACAGATCACATCAGATCTTGATGCTGAGTATTCTTCAAAGAGAGAACTTGGTGATGGCTATGGCATGAAGAAGGCTTCTGCTATCGGCAAGGAGTGGTATGAGCAGGCTGATGCTTTCGCAGCATGGGCTGTTGGAAAGACTGCTTCAGATCTCAGCGGAATGGCTATTTCCGAAGGTTATGCAGGAGATGCAGACCTTGCAGCTTCTGTTTCTATTCACGTAACAGGCTTCCAGTCAGCAGTTCTTGAGGCTGTAAACAATGCTACAGCTCAGGGCGCTCACGAGGGAGACAAGCTTGGTCTTGGTGTTTCCACAAAGATCTCAAACTCAGTTGATGCATCTGCTGAGGGAGACGGAACAGCTGAGGCTTACACAACAATCTCTGCTCTTACAGTTGGTAAGGACGGTAAGGTAACAAGCTCAATCATCGATGCAGTACAGGCTAAGATCACCTTCGATACAACAGGTGCCATCACAGCTGATACATCTGTTGATGTTCAGAGTAAGAACGAGCTTGGTGATGCTTACGGCATGAAGCAGGCTTCCGCTATCGGCAAGGAGTGGAATGAGCAGGCTGCTGCTTATGCTGCTTACACTGTTGGAAAGACAGCTGATGAGATTGCCGGAACAGCTATGACAGAGGGCCGCGCAGCTGATGCTGATCTTGCAGCTTCTGTATCAGTACACATCACTGACTTCAACAATGTTATTGCAAAGGCTATTGCAGCTGCAAAGTAATAAGCTTATATTTGTAGTAGATAGGCCAAAAACAGATTTGTGTGGGGTGTGCTGTAAGGCGCACCCCCATTTACTCTTAGGAAACAAAATGAAGAACAGGAAATTACTGCCCATATTGGTGCCGGGACTTCTTTTTCTGGCGCTGATCCTGGGGACCGCGGGCTACAGGGCTTATACAAAGAGCATAGAGCCCAAGAGGTTTACAGCCACATTTCTGGATATATTCGATACAAGAACAGAGATAGTGGGCTTTGCCAAAAATAAGGATGAGTTTGCCGGGAATGCGCAGCTCATTAAAGACAGGCTGGTGTATTATAATCAGCTGTATGACATATACAACGATTATCCCGGCGTAAACAACATTAAGACCATAAATGAAAATGCAGGCATTGCACCTGTAACTGTGGATCCGGAAATAATTGCTCTTTTGGAATTCAGTATAGATGCCTATAACGAGACCGAAGGAGCTGTAAATATAGCCATGGGAAGCGTGTTGTCCAGGTGGCACAGGCAGCGGGAGCTGGGAATAGCCGATCCCGAGAGGTCTGCGCTTCCCGATAAGGAAGAACTTACAAAGGCTTCATCCCACTGCAATATTTCAGATATAATAATTGATAAGGATAACAACACGGTTTTCTTAAGGGACCCCGAGATGTCCCTGGATGTGGGAAGTACCGGCAAGGGCTTTGCGGTACAGAGAGTCATGGACTATGCAAGGCAGCAGGGACTTGATAATATTCTCCTGAGCCTTGGAGGCAATATCTCCTGCATCGGAACCAGGATTGATGGCACAAACTTCAGGCTGGGCATTCAGAACCCTGATATGGACAGCAATGAGCAGTACGTAGAAATGGTGGATATAAACGACGGAGAGTGCGTGGTTTCTTCGGGAGATTACCAGAGATACTACGAGGTGGACGGCGTAAGATACTGTCATATAATTGATCCGAAGACTCTTTTCCCTGCATATGAATTTGCGGGGGTGAGCATCATCACTGATGATTCAGGTCTGGCGGACGCCTATTCCACTGCGGTTTACACCATGTCTCTTGAGGAGGGCATGGAATTTGTCGGCAAAAGAGACAACGTGGAAGCCATGTGGATCATGCACGACGGAACTAAGTACTACTCGGAAGGATTTATCGGAAAGTACGTAAAATAAATGAAAAAGAATGATTTGATACTTATTGCGGTTATTCTGGTGATAACACTTGCTTCGATAGCCGGAATAAGACTTTGGCAACATAATAATACCGGAGGAACAGCAATCGCCGTTGTGACGATAGACGGAGTAAAATACGGCGAGTATCCCCTTTCGGAGGATGTGACACAGAGGATTGAGCTTCCCGACGGCTCCTACAATATCCTTAATATCAGCGGAGGTTTTGCTAAGGTGTCAGAGGCTTCCTGCCCCGACCAGATCTGCGTCAAGCACAACCACATCAAATATGCGGGAGAGACCATCGTGTGTCTTCCCAACAAGCTTGTGGTGGAGATCGAAGGCGGCGAGGATAACGGTATTGACGGGTCAACCCACTGATCCGCAGTTTCAGGAGTAGTTTGATGAGTAACAGGAGAATAGCCTTTTTGGGGCTTTTTGTGGCATTGGCTTTTGTGCTTTCATATATTGAATATCTGCTTCCCATTAACATAGGGATCCCGGGAGCCAAGATCGGTATCGCCAATCTGGCTGTTATGGTCACTCTTTATACAGTTGGGGAGAAGAGCGCGATTGCGCTGTCTGTAGTAAGAGTTGTGCTGGTGGGACTGACCTTCGGCAACATTTCGATGATGATGTATTCTCTGGCGGGAGCAACTCTCTCTCTTCTTGTGATGCTGATAGCCAAAAGGATTGGCAAACTTTCCATGACCGGTGTCAGCGTTCTTGGAGGCGTGTTCCACAACGTGGGACAGATAATCGTGGCAATGCTGGTTTTAGAGACGGAGAGTCTTTTCTACTACCTGCCTTTTCTTATTGTTGTGGGAACCATCACCGGAGTGGTGATAGGCATTGTTTCCAACCTGATCACAGTCAGGGTCAAAAAGGTTCTTAATTTCTGAGGAAAGCATGAGTAAAACAAGGAGACTGATATCCGTAGGAATATTGATAGTCATGATGGCGCTTTTTATAGCGCCTTTTTCTAATGGGGGAAAAGAGTCTATGAAGGACAGAACAAGCTTTTATACGCAGTACGATGGAATGGAACCTCTGACCATATACTTTGCCACCGACACCCATTACATCGCACCTTCACTTCACGAGGGAAGTGCTTATTTTGACGATATGGTCCTTAAAGGCGACGGGAAGTTCATGCCCTACGGAAAAGAGATAAATGAGGCCTTCATTGAGAAAGTCATAGAGGACAGACCTGCAGCCCTTATCGTTGCGGGGGATCTGACCTTCAACGGTGCAAGGGAGAGCCACCGGGAATATTCATCGATGCTTAAGAGAGTGGAGGATGCCGGAATCCCGGTCCTTGCCATTCCGGGAAACCATGATTTTACGGTAAAAAGAGCTGCCAGATTCCTTGAGGATTCCTATGAACTGGTCAGCAGTATAGATGCCAATGAGTACCTTCAGCTGTACAGTGAATTTGGAAGAGAAGACTCTTTTGACTTCGATGAGACTTCACTTTCCTACATCTACGAGGTGGCGCCCAATCTGCGTGTCCTCTGCGTTGACGTGAACACCATGGCGGGAATGTCGGGACTTCTTACGGAAGGGACTCTTGCCTTTGTTGAGGATCAGCTGAAGAAAGCCCGGGAGGATAAGGCCTATGTCATAAGCGTTACTCACCAGACTCTTCTTATCCATTCAGAGCTTACAAGCCAGGGAATGAGTTTTATCAACAGTGACAGGCTTCTTGAGCTCTATGAGAAATACGGGGTCGTGATGAACCTGTCGGGCCACATGCACATCCAGCACATTGCGGTGAGTGACGGCGGTGTCCCGGACATTGCAACAGGCTCTTTGATGACTTCTCCCAACTACTACGGCAGGATTGACGTTGAAGGCAAAAAGATCAGCTACACTGCAGTTCCCTTTGAAGTGCCCTCAATACCTGATTTTTCCGCAAAGGCTCACGACTTTTTGTGGAACAACGCCTACAGACAGGGAAAAGAGAACCTGAAGGAAGGTGACAGCGAAGATATGGCGGAGTTTTTTGCCGATTTCAATGTGGCCTATATTGCGGGAAGGAGCGACAAGATCCCCTGGAATGAAGAGGTCATAAAGAAGTGGAAGAAGTCCGACAGCTTTGTGCCATACTATTTCGAGCTGGTTAAGGAAGAGGGCCCAAGGGATTTTACAGCCTTTGAGGTGAACCTTGGCAAAGAGTGACGATCAGATGAATAAGGAATGATAAGAAATTTTTGTTTTCTTCAACCCTTTAATGTGGTAAAATTGCAACGTGTAAAACTTGTATGAAAGAAGGAGAGGGGAACATGACAACATCACAGATCGGTATTATCATCTCTATCCTGGTGTATCTGAGCGGAATGCTGCTGGTAGGCTTTGTCAGCTCCAAGGACACCAATGACGTTAAGGACTTCTACCTGGGGGGAAGAAAACTGGGACCGTTTGTTACAGCCATGAGTGCTGAGGCCTCCGACATGAGTTCATATCTTCTTATGGGAGTTCCCGGGCTGGCTTATTTTTCCGGTGTTGCGGATGCAGGGTGGACTGCAGCGGGACTTATTGTGGGAACCTATCTCAACTGGCTCCTTACAGCGGGACGTCTTCGCAACTACACAGAGTCACTGGACGCCATCACTATTCCCGATTATTTCAAAAAGCGCTTCAACGATAAGAGCAATGTAATCCTGTGCATCGGCGCTGTTTTTATTCTTATTTTCTTTGTTCCTTATACCGCTTCAGGCTTCTCGGCCTGTGGCAAGCTCTTTTCATCACTGTTTGGAGTAAATTATCAGCTTGCCATGATCGTTGCAGCTGTTATAATCGTGGGCTATACCACCACAGGCGGCTTTCTTGCCGCATCAAAGACTGACTTTATCCAGGCGATCGTAATGACAATTGCTTTGGGCTTTGTAGTTACTTACGGAATCATCTCGGCAGGAGGGCCTTCCGCTGTGGCTGAAAATTTAAGAGAGCTTCCGGGCTATCTTGATCTAAGTGCAACCTACAACAATGCCACCGGAAACGCCGATTCCTATGGACTTTTCAGCAAGATCACAACCTTCTGCTGGGGCCTTGGATACTTTGGAATGCCCCATATCCTTCTTAGATTTATGGCCATCAGAAAGACTTCCGAGCTGAACCTTTCAAGAAGGATTGCCTCTGTATGGGTAGTATTCTCATTGGGCGTAGCGGTTATTCTTGGAACAGTTGGAAGAGCCTTGACTCAGAGTGGTGTTCTGGAGAGCCTGATCGAGGCTGATAATCCCGGCAGCGCATCGAAGGCTGAGACTCTTATCGTTGTTCTTGCCAATCAGATAAGTCAGCACAACTTCCTGTTTGCACTTCTTGCAGGCGTTGTCATTGCAGGTATCCTGGCCTCCACTATGTCTACTGCCGATTCACAGCTTATCGCTGCATCTTCGGCTGTATCCGAAAATATTGTTCAGGAGACATTTGGTGTTAAGCTTTCAGAGAGAATGGCCATGCTCACAGCTAGGGCAACTCTCATAGTAGTTGCGGTATTCGGAGTTATAATTGCCTGGAATCCAAACAGTTCGGTATTCGGCATTGTGTCTTTTGCATGGGCAGGATTCGGTGCGGTATTCGGACCTGCAATGATCATGTCGCTGTACTGGAAGAGGGCCAACAAGTACGGAGCCATCGCAGGTATGGTTTCGGGAGGTGCCATGGTATTTATCTGGAAATATCTGGTAAGACCTCTGGGGGGAGTCTGGAATTTATATGAGCTCGCGCCTGCGTTTTTGGTTGCTGTAATAATGATCGTCATAGTCAGTCTCCTCACACCGGAACCTGACGAGGAAATGGTCACAAAATTTGAGCATGTGTCCAGGCAGAGCCGCTGAGTATGGCATGCAAGTGAAAGAGTAAGTGTTGCAAATGTTCCGGAACAGTAAATTGCAGGGAAACTACAGGTGATCCATATGATCAAGGTCTATCACGCAGGATATTTTGAGATACCAAAGCCTGATATTCACAGAGGCAGGGTAAACGCTGATTTCGGTCAGGGTTTTTATGTGACGGCAGATTACGAATTTGCCGGCGGCTGGACCAGGGAGAAGCCCGGAACTGATATTTTTATCAATGTCTATGAGCTTGATGAGGTGGGGCTTGATATCCTTGAATTTGACAGGGATGCCGACTGGTTCCGATATGTCTTTTCCAACAGAAGGTCCATGCCGGATATTCACAAGGAAAAAGACCTGGTGATGGGGCCCATTGCCAATGATACGATCTACAACACCATGGGCATCATGACCAGTGGATTTTTGTCGGATGAAGAGGCGCTTAAGCTTTTGAGCGTCGGACCAAAGTACAGGCAGATAGTACTTAAGACGCAGAAGGCGGCTGATCATCTTAAGTTTATTAAGTCTGAGGCCCTTTCGAAGGAAATTATCCAGACAAACAAAAAAAGAGTTAAAGCAGAAGAAGATGAATATCTTCAGAAGATTGCCGAAGTTATGAAAGAGTTTGATGCAATTTAGAGATTCGTTGATAAAGGCGAACTGATTTCCCGATGCTCTCAGGTTCTTAGGGAGATCATGTCTATGTGCTTTAATATGCCCACATCCTCAAGAAGTCTTATCATTCTGTAGACCGTGGCGGTGCCTATGGTTTTATCTCTGGCGGCAACCTTGCCGTAGATTTCCTTACAAGAGGCGCCGTTACTGTCAAGAATGATATCCACTATCAGTTTTCTCTGTTTGGTTATTCTGAATCCCTTGTCTTTCAAGAGGGAAATTACAAATTCGTTACTCATGCTGACCTTTCCTTCCTATATCCCGTGAATCTAATTATTTTTTTCTGACTTTTATGAATCCACAGCGATCCTAATCCGTGCGGTTAGCTGGTGCTAACGAGATTATAACGCAATATCCTGCCGTTAGCAATAGGTAACTTGATCTTGCGGCCAATTCTATCAGACAATGTGTTTAAAGAAGTCAATCATAAAATTACAGCAAAGAATTAAAAATCATGGACTTTATGATATAACGATAAGATGTGTATTAATTTAGCGTGTTGTTGACGCACTTACTGTGTTATAATAGTATGTACCGGCGGGAGGACCGAAGCCTATGAAAACTTGGAAAAACTGGCAGATAGTTCTATTCGTAGCCCTGTGTGTGATAATGAATGTTGGAGGGAAGCTGATAGCGGTCCATTATGAATGGCCGCTGTGGGCTGATTCTTTTGGGACAGCGCTGTGTGCTTACGTGGCGGGGCCTGTTTGTGGCGCGATAGTGGGTCTTACCGGGAATCTTGCTTATGTCACGGTCAATCAACTTTCTGCGGTTTATTCACTGACCAGCATAGCCCTGGGTATTATAGTTGGTAATGCCGCAAAGAGACGCTGGTTCGATCAATTCTACGGCTTCATGAAAGCCGCGTCTTTGGCAGTTCTTACGGCGCTTGTGGTTTCAGTGCCGATAAATCTTATTTTTTACAACGGATATACGGGGAATAAATGGGGAGACGGTGTTATTGCCTATTTGATGGGCAGACAATGGCCTCCCTTTATTTGTTCTGTGGCAGGACAGATGGCAATTGAATTTGCGGATAAAGTGCTGTGCATTGCCGCAGTATACATCGTGATCCTTATAAGACGGCAGCAGAACGGTCGTATAAATGACAAGGCAGTTCAGCGGGGAAAAGCCCAGGGAACGGTGATAGCTCTTTTGCTCTCCCTAGGAGTTTCTATGTTTGCTCCGGCGCAGGTTGCAGAGGCCAGGTCCAATACCAGGCTTGTGGACTACAACGATTATGTACAGACTGTATATAGCAGCAACAACGGACTTCCCTGCGGCGAGGCCAATGATATAGCCCAGACCAATGACGGTGTTCTCTGGATAGGAACCTATGCGGGGCTTTATCGCTATAACGGCCGCGAGTTCAGATGGATAGATAACTATGAATCCGTCAAAAATGTAAACTGTCTCTATGTGGATGAAGAGGGGCGGCTATGGATAGGCACCAATGATAACGGTCTTTCTATTGTTATCAGAGAAGAAGTGGTGAATGTACTTGATATGTTCAGCGGACTTCCTTCAAATTCCGTAAGGAGCATAATAAGGGCTTCTGACGGATACTACTACGTCGGTACCAGCGGAAGCATGCAGGTACTGGTGATGAACAATGGACTTAAGGCTGTAAATACCCTCCCCGAGGTCAACTATGTTGGGAGCAGCAGTGCCGACGAGAAAGATCATGTGGCGGCAGTCGCCTCCGACGGAAGTCTGTTTCTTTTGAAAAAGGGTGATATTGTCAGCAGGATAGAGATGCCCAATGAAGAAGAGGTGTTCAATTGCTGCGCCTTTGCATCAAACGGGACTCTTTTGGTTGGTACCTCTACCAACCATATCTACAGCTATGATGTCTCCGGAGACAATTTTAAGTTACTTACCGTATTTAGATGTGAGGATGTGTCACATATCAACAACCTCAGCTACATAAATAACGGTACGCTGTTTATTTCCACAGATACCGGCGTTTCCTACATGGATGCCGGCGGCTATCACAATCTCAATACCAATGAATTTAATAACTCCATAGACAATATGCTCTATGATTACCAGGGAAATCTGTGGTTCACATCTTCGAGACTTGGGCTGCTTCGTATGTCCAAATCTCCCTTTAAAGATGTCTACGGATCTATAGGAATGGAGCGCAAGGTGGTAAACGCCATTGTTTCATGGCAGGATAACTACTATATCGGTACCGACAAGGGGCTTGATATAGTGGATAAAAAAGGCGACAAGCAGGTGACAAACGAATTAACGCAGGAGCTTGAGGGTAAGAGGATCAGGTGTCTGTATGTGGACAACCACGAACATCTGTGGGTTTGCACCTATGGAAGTGGCCTTATGGAATATTCCCCTACCGGCGAAAGGTGGGAGTATAACGCCGATAACGGAAGCTTCGGTAACAGATCAAGGGTTGTTACAGGGCTTTTGGACGGCACCATTCTGGCGGCGGGAGATACCGGTATCAGCTATATAAAGAATCACAAGATAGAGCGCACCATCAACAACAAGGATGGTCTTATAAATTCCATGATACTGACCCTTACAGAGCGCAGTGACGGAACTATACTGGCAGGAACCGATGGTGACGGAATTGCCGTACTTAAGGATGGGAAGGTTGACAGGATGATCACCAGGGAGGATGGCCTTAGCAGCGGCGTTATCCTTCGAACCATAAAAGATCCGAAATCCGAGGGAGTGTTCCTGGTAACCAGTAACAGCCTTTGCTATATGGAGCCGGAGGGAAGAATCAGGATCCTTGATAAGTTCCCGTACTTCAATAACTATGATATCTGGGTCAAGGACGAAGATACACTGTTTGTTATGTCCAGCGCCGGAATATACGTTGTAGAACGCGATGAGCTGGTGGCAGGAGGAGAGATGGCATGGGAGCTTCTGGATGCAAGAAGAGGCCTTGGTACCTCACTCACAGCAAATTCCTGGAACTGCTACAACGGTGAAGGAGAGCTGTATCTACCCTGCGATACGGGAGTTTATGTAATAGACGTGGAAAAATATAACAGCGATGTGAGATCCTACAGAATGCAGCTGGCATCGATCCGTATGGACGGGGCTCTGCAGCCCGTTGCCCGTATGGGAGATATTACTGTGGGACAGGGAGTAAGCCGTGTGGAGCTGTCCCCGGAGATCTTAAATTACACCATCCAGGAGCCTAACGTTGGCTATATTCTTGAGGGTTACGACAATCAGTGGACCATCGTACCCCAGAACAGTCTGAACAATATTATCTATATAAACCTTCCTGCAGGCAGGTACACCTTCCGGCTGGCTATTTTTGACAGTGCCGGGGATAAAGTTCTTGAGGAGCGTAAATTCGGCCTTGTGAAGGAAGGCGAATTCTATGAGAAGAGGGGCTTTAGAATGTATATGGTGCTTCTTCTTATAACCTTTGCTATCTGGGTAACCTGGATGATAGTGCAAAGGCAGCTTAATCAGCAGCAGATCAAGATCAATATGGCCAATGAGACGGTTATGGCTATAGCAAACGCGGTGGATGCCAAGGATGTCCGGACCAATCAGCATTCCAGCAGGGTGGCGGAATATTCGGTACTTATAGCTCAGGAAATGGGGTGCTATAAGTGGTGGCAGAGAAACAGATTTTTGTCTAACCTCAGGAAAGCTGCGCAGATGCATGATATAGGCAAGATCGGAATTCCGGACGGTGTTCTTAATAAAGTCGGAAGGCTGACGGATGAAGAATACGCCAAGATGAAATCCCACGTATTAAGCGGCGCAGAGATCCTGAAAGACTTTACTCTGGTGGAGCATGTTGTGGACGGCACCAGATATCATCATGAGAGATATGACGGCAAGGGTTACCCCGATGGCCTTAAGGGAGAGGAGATACCTCTTTTTGCCAGGATAATAGGAGTAGCGGATGCCTTTGATGCCATGACTTCCAACCGTGTATACCGAAATCACATGGACACGGATTATGTTATGAATGAAATGAAGAGGGGACGCGGAACCCAGTTCGATCCCGCGGCTCTGGATGCCTTCCTTCGCCTTGTGGAGAACGGGGAGATCGACCCGGATGCTATCTATGCTCAGAAGAGGGCAGAGATAGACAATGCAGATCAGGATGCGGAACTGAAGCGCCGGGTGGAAGAGGACAAGAAGATACAGGAAAGGCAGATGAAGAAGGAAGGTAAGGACGCACCTGAGGGTGATGCGGGAAGCGATACCAAGGACAACTCTCCGGATGAGAAGGGAGGGATGGCATGAAGCGGGAATACATCATAACGACACTTACGTGTATTGTCATACTGGCAGCTTTCATTGTGACCTTCAAAGTCCTTAATATAGGCAATGAAAAAGAGAACCTGACCGTTGGGTTCATCTACGATAATGATGAGAGCACGCCTTATACCTATAACTTTGCTCTTGCAAAGGATGCTCTGGAAAAGAAATATGCAGAGAAGGTAACCATTCTTACTGCCAGCAATGTGCTGGATGATGAGATCGAAGAGCCCTTAAGAGATATGGCAGAAGAGGGCTGTGACATAATATTCTTCAACGGGTACAGCGAACTGGTGATGCAGCTGTCTCCGGAATATCCGGACATTCAGTTCTGCCAGGCTTCCTATATGGACATGGAAGGAAAGAGTGTTCCGGACAACTATCATACCTTTAAGGGCGAAGCCTATCAGGGAAGATATGTCAGTGGAATTGTAGCGGGCCAGAAGATAAGACAGCTCAAAGCTGACGGGATAATATCCGGGGATCAGGCTATTGTGGGATTTGTTGCCGCATTCCCCACATCGGAGGTTATCTCCGGCTATACTGCATTTATTCTCGGGGTTCGCTCAGTGGTTCCCGATACTGTCATGCGGGTATGCTATACTCATACCTGGAGCAGCTATGCCCAGGAAAAGAGAGCAGCGCAGCAGCTTATTGAAGACGGATGCGTTATCATATCCCAGCACACCGATACCATAGGGCCCGCCATTGCTTGCGAGGAGGCCTCCGGGGAGGAGATGCCGGTATACTTTGTGGGATATAACCAGAGCATGTCAGATGTTGCCCCGGGCACATCCCTGGTAACCTCAAGGATCTGTTGGGAGCCCTATGTACTTGATGCGGTGGATGCTGTACTTCATGACAAGAAGATAGAGTCGGTGGTGACGGGCAGGATCCACGGTTCAGATGTCTCTGCGGGATTTGAAGACGGATGGGTCGAGATGGTGGACTTAAACCTTCAGGTGGCAGCTCCCGGAACCCAGGAGATCATGAATGCGGCCATAGGAAAGTTTATCCGGGGAAACGGAGATTTCGTGTTCAAGGGCAATTATACGGGGGTAGATCCGGAGAATCCTTCAGATACAATTAACTTAAGCAGCGGCTACAGGGAAAACCAAAACACCTCATACCCGCTGTTCCATTATATCTTAGATGATGTTGTTACGATAGTTGAGTAAAGAGATGATAAGGCTATAAAAAACGGGGACAGTCCGTGAGGATCGTCCCCGTTTCCTTATTGCCTTGTCTGCTTCATTTCAGCGGCTTTTCTAAAGCCCGGTACATGCTAAGAAGTTTTGGAGTTTCGGCATCGATGGTGGCTTTGTCTTCATTCTTGCCGGCCAGCTCCAGCATCCTTGCAAGCTCAGACAGTTCCGAGGCCCCTACGGTGCGGGCTGAGCTCTTGAGGGAATGCACCAGAGTGGTGTAGGTCTCAAGATTTCCCTCTTTAAGTGCGGTCTCGATCTTTTCGGATTTAAGATGAATGGAATCGACAAAGAACTTCAGGGCTTCAAGATAATCCTCGATATCTCCGCACATGAAAATTCCAAGATCGGTATTAAGTCCTTCAAGCTTAAGAAACTCATCGGGAAGGGCAGCGTGTTCATCCATGTGCTGTATGGCTTCTTCGGAGGACTTTTCCCTGAAATCATTTTCTTTTACAGTACCTTCACGCATGCTGTATTCGGTGTCTTCGTCCATCATACCGAGCATGATATCGGCAAAGCGCTCATCAAACTGGGAACCTTTTCCCTTTTCAATCTGCTCCCTAACCATTTCCTGAGGCATTAGCTTACGGTAGCTTCTGTTACTGGTCATGGCGTCATAAGCATCTGCAACAGCAATTATCCTTGCTTCCTCAGGGATCTCATTTCCCTTTAAGCCATCGGGATAGCCGAGGCCGTCTACTCTTTCGTGATGCCATCTTGCTCCGAAGGCAAGCTGAGGCATTTCCTTTATATTTTTAAGGATCTTGTTCCCCACAACAGGGTGTTTTTTGATCTCTGCAAACTCTTCGTCCGTAAGCTTTGATGTCTTATTGATGATAACGTCCGGAATTCCGATCTTTCCTACATCATGCAAAAGACCCATCATGTAGATATTATCCTGCCTTGTCTCATCGTAACCGTATCTTTTGGCAATCTCTTTTGCATAGGCGGCGACACGTCCGGAGTGGCCGTTGGTGTAGGTGTCCTTGGCGTCTATAGCTTCAGCCAGGGTCTGTACAACATGGAGAGTAAGGCGGGTATTCTCTCTGATCTTCTTCGCTACCTCTTTTGCCAGATCCTTATGAAGGCGCTCAAACTCAATGGTGCGCTTTACGCGCAGAGTAAGGATATCCGGGACCACAGGGGTGCGGATAAAGTCCACCGCGCCAAGATGAAGAGCTTTGGTCTCCGTTCCGATATCCTCATCTCCGGTAAAGAATATCACCGGAATGGAGCATTCTGGCTCCGGGCGCTCCCGGAGCTTTTCAAGAGCCTCAAAGCCGTTCATTCCGGGCATCATAACGTCAAGAAGGATAAGGTCCGGAGGTGGGACCATTCCTTCCACGTAGTTTAGAAGTTCTTCACCGGAGGAGAGCTTTGTCACCTTGATATCGTTTTTGATAAGAATGTTGGCCACGTGTTCGCGGTTATCATTGTTATCGTCAACTACAATAACCCAATACATCTTCATGTCTCCTTCCTTAACCAAGAATGTTCTCAACAGCGCTCATAAGAGCGGGACGTCCATCGGACTTGGATACAATGCCGTCTGCTTTAAACTCGCTGTCTGCATTGGCTTCATCGGCATCATCAAGGCCGGTTCGGTAAAGAACCTTGATGTTCCTGAAATCAGCATTGGACCTGATGGACTTAAGCACCGCGGGTCCCGACATTACCGGCATGGCATAGTCCAGAAGGATGAGGTCCGGTTTGTTAGCGGCGATCTGTTTAAGAGCCTCTTCTCCGGAGACAGTCTTAACAACGCTGTGTCCGGCTTTTTCCAGCCAGCGGCCTGTTATGGACAGCATATCTTCATCGTCATCAATAAGCAGTATATTACTCATGTCTTTTCCTCCAGGTCTATACTATTAATCATACTACAAACAATTAATTAAATGCTGTTTTTTGTATATTTAATTATTATTTATCGAGATAAATTAGCCGGTTGCCAACGGATTGCCCGAGATCAACATTGATGTATAATGATTAAAGGAAAAAAGTTTTTGATATAGGAGTGTGAGTGATGAAAAAAAGGATTATTAAGAAGCTGCTGGCTTTCACCCTTTCCGGTGCAATGACAGTGGCGTCGGTCGGATGCGGCAATACTGCGCCTGCGGAGCCGGCAACAGAAGAGACTGCAGTGGAGGAAGCTGCAACCGAAGAGACGGCTGAGGAAACAGTTGAAGAACCGGTTCAGGAAGAGGCTGCCGAAGAGGCTGAAGATCTTGTTACAGGAGAAAATATGCTAAGTAACGGAGATTTCTCAGCGGGAGTTGACCCCTGGATGTCTTTCTGTCAGGACGGTGAGTGCTCACTTCTTTTGACCAAGGAGGGAGTACTGGATGTCAGCATCAACAGTGTCGGCACCGTTGCTCACGGCGTACAGATCTATCACGACGGGTTTTCTCTGGACGAGGGATGCATCTATAAGATCAGCTTTGACGCCTACAGCAATATTGAAAGGACCGGAGAAATGCGTTTCCAGATAAACGGCGGGGACTATCACGCCTACTATCAGGAGAATGTGGAATTCGGAACGGAAATGCAGCATTATGAGTACACCTTCACCATGAAGGAGACCAGTGATCCTGCACCGAGATTCTGCTTCAACATAGGAATGGTTGACAGCTTTACCCAGGATCCGGGAGCACATCATGTTTATTTTGACAACTTTGAACTGACCCTTGAGGATGCGTCAGGCAAGGTTGCGGGAAGCGGAGAGATTGATATGCCGGATATTGCAATTAACCAGATCGGATACCTGCCTGATGCATATAAGAGCGCGACTCTCACAGGGGAAGCTCTTGATCAGACTGCTAAGCTGGTGAAAGAGGACAGCGGCGAGACAGTACTTGAGGCACAGATCGACGGCGGTGTGGAGGATCCTGATGCCGGAGAAAAAGATGCTTTGTTTGACTTTACTTCTGTGAAGGATGAGGGAACTTATCACATAGAAGCCGGCGATGTTGTATCAGCCTCCTTCAGGATCGCAAAGGATGTCTACGACGATATATTTAAGGCGTCTATAAAGATGCTGTATTATCAGCGCTGCGGCACTGAGCTTACCGCTGACTTTGCAGGCGAGTTTGCTCATCCCGTATGCCACAACGACAAGGCGGTCCTCTATGAGGACAGCTCGGTAAAGCTTGATGTTTCGGGTGGCTGGCATGATGCCGGCGACTACGGAAGATACTCCGTTGCAGGAGCAAAGGCAGCAGCCGACCTTCTTCTTGCCTATGAGAATTATCCGGGAGTATTCGGCGATGACATCGGAATCCCCGAGAGCGGCAACGGGATCCCCGATGTTCTTGATGAAGCTAAGTACGAGCTTGACTGGCTCTTTAAGATGCAAAGAGAGGACGGCGGTGTTTACCACAAGGTTACCTGCAGAAACTTCCCCGGAGAGATCATGCCTGAGGAGGAGACAGATCAGCTCGTTATCATGCCTGTTTCCACTACAGCAACCGGAGACTTTGCCGGAGTGATGGCCATTGCGGCAAGAGTATATGAGAAGACAGACAAGGCCTACGCAGATAAGTGCCTTGAAGCTGCAAAGAAGGCAGCTGAATATCTTAATGTAACTCCCAGAGACTCAAAGGGCTACAAGAACCCCAGCACTGTTTCCACCGGTGAATACGAGGATGTAGTTGATATCGACGAGAGATTCTGGGCATACGCAGAGCTCTTTAAGACTACAGGCGATGCAGCTTATGAGAAGTCCATGTCGGGAGAGCTTGCCCTCAATGGATATTCACTGGGCTGGCAGGGCGTTGCAGGATATGCCGGATATGCATATCTGACAGCTAAGCCCACCGACAATGACACCCTTGCAAAGGTCAGGGAAGAAGCTCAGAAGATGGGCAAGAGCATTGTGGACAACGCTGCAACATACCCCTACGGTTCATCCATTATCGGTGACTATCCTTGGGGAAGTAACCTTACGATCGCCAATAACGGCCAGTATCTGTTCATGATGAAGGGACTTATCGATTCCGATGACAGGGTTGCCGCAGACAGGCAGCTCAACTACCTGTTTGGTAACAATGCCACAGGTTACTGCTTCGTAACAGGATACGGCAGCATCTATCCGGAACACCCTCACCACAGGCCTTCACAGGCTCTTGGCGTGACAGTTCCCGGAATGGTTGTGGGCGGGCCTAACAACGGCCTCAACGATCCTTATGTGCAGAACGTGCTCAAGGATAAGCCCAGCGCTAAGTGCTACGCTGATAATTCCCAGAGCTACTCTACCAACGAGATCACGATCTACTGGAATTCACCGCTTATCTATCTGCTGGCAGCAGAGATCAATGGGTAAATGAGTTGTCTGGGTGCGTGAGATCGACTTGCTTGAGAAAATCAGAAATCGGCGAAGGTGCGATGACCTGATCAATTTTTTATAAATGATGTGCATGCCCCGGCGTGCCTCCTTGCGGAGGCCGCCGGGGCTTTTTTGCCACGTGGGTGCTGGTGGAGACTTTTTTTGCCACGGGGCGTGGCGTGAGCTGTGGTGGAGACTTTTTTGCTACGAGAGGGTGCTGATGGAGACTTTTTTGCCACGAGAGGGTGCTGATGTGGAGACTGGGGCGGATTTTGGAAATATTTACAACCAATTGATGAATTCTTTCCAAAATCGATACTTTCAACTGATGGCTCGTGATGTTTTGGAAAAAGAAAAGCGAATTCATATCTAAAATTTCCAAAATATCTCGACTTTTGGAAAAAGTCGCTCTCAAGATACTCCATAGAACTTCAGAATCATTGAATCAAGGCGCGGCCGCTTCATCAATAACAGAGCTACAGAATCATTGAATCGAGACGCAGCCGCATCACCGACAATAGAGCCGCCGGGTCTTTTTTAAAATATTTCTTTTACATTTGTGTTGATAATAATTATGGCCGGTATAGGATGATTCTCAGATTGTGTAGTCGGATATATGCTGAGGACTTACAAGATAGCGTAATTGGATATATGCAGCGAACTTACAAGATTTCGATGATTTCGGCAAGGCCTTTTCGACGCATTTGTTTGTTATGGAGCTTTGCGTCGGTAGTATTTGCGATATAATGTACAGAATTCACGAAACGCAAACGCTATCCCGATAACCAAGTGCTCAAACAGGCTTTTTATCGATATAGCGTCAAGTTTTGGGGCTATTTTACCGACTCAATCAGCTTGTAGAATGCTTTGCGTCGGAGAGGGCTCTCATGGCAAGTACCGTGGTTTCTTTTTCCGTAAGTTTGGAAAAAGCAAGATCCATGTAATCAAAACAATTCACATGCCCCTCGCCCCACAGCGCCCAATCACCTCCAATGCAAGAAACAATTCACATGCCCCTCGCCCCACAGCGCTCAATTACTTCCAACACAAGAAAAAAACAATTCACATTTGTACAATAGAAATACTTTTGTAAATAGGGCATTTCAAATAACTGCAATGAAGCATTCATATTTGCTATAATTTATAGTATATCGTGCAAATCCTATCATTAGCATAAGATGTGCCGGCGGAGAGGAAAAGAATCACCGCCTATTATAAAAGAGTAATCGAAGACGCCAAGGCACTAAGCCAGCCGGCGCAGGTATATGCCCAGAAAAGAGATCCCAAAGCCGCCGAGTATTTCAGAAAGGCTATGAGTAAGATGATCCCCGGCAGCTCAAATTACAAGATCACCCAGTCCTACCTTCTTCACGATCTGACAGACACATATCAGAAGTAGCCTTTGACGAGGAGGCGCTGGATTACTTGACGGGCAGAGAACCTACAACAAACTTCTCAGGACGGTGAAGAAAGATATAACCGGCTTCAGCAATACTTTACATTTATGTACAGATAACTGAATTATAAAGGGGGAAATGTATGGGGACAAGTATTGATAAGAGGACCAAGTGGAGCTACTGCGTGGGAGCGACGGGGCGAGATGCGTCCTACGTTCTGGTGAGCATGTTTGTGCTGACCTATATTCAGTACACCATGAAGCTGACGGTGGCGCAGTTTTCTGTGATAACTGTGGCCATGGTCATCTGCATGATCTGGGATGCGGTGAATGACCTGATGATGAGCACCATCATTGAGAACTGCCATTTTAAAAGCGGCAAGTTCCGGCCTTTCATTCTGGGAGGAGCCCTGATAAACTCGGTGGTTCTGGTGGCGATGTTCACCATAAGGCCGACAGGCTGGGGCTTTGTGATTTTCTTTTCCCTGATCTATCTGTTGTGGGGCATGACCTATACCGTGAATGATATCGCCTACTGGGGCATGCTTCCCAGCCTTACCAGTGACCCTAAGGAGAGGGATTCGCTGGTGACTCTCATGGGCGTGTTTGTGTGCATTGGACAGTTTCTGACTGCCGGCATTGTGCCCATAGTCATTGCAGGAAATGCAGTCATCGCCTTCAGGACCATAGCTCTTGTGATCGCCCTTGGACTCATCGCCTTTCAGACACTGACATTCTGGGGTGTTACGGAGAATCCAAGGCAGGACAACAAGGACAAGGTGAACCTTAAGAGCATGGCCAGAATCCTCTTCAGAAACGACCAGCTCATTATCGTAGGCATCGCCTATATCCTTTTCTGCGTGGGGCAGCAGCTTCTTCTGCTTCTTGGGGTAAACTTCTTTTACTTTGAATTCGGCTATTCTGCCGCAGGAAGCCTCATCACCATATTTACCGTGATGTACGGCCTTGGCACTCTGGCTGCACAGTTCGTGTATCCCCAGCTCTCATCCAGGATCAGCAGGAAAAGAATCATCACTGTCTGCATCTGTGCTCTCATAGCGGGATATCTGCTGTTTTTGTCCTTTGGATATCTGATCCCGATGAATGTTATATTACTGAACGCTACGGGACTTCTCATTTTCTTTTTCCAGGGGCTGTTTAGTCTGGCCTTTATCGTAATGGTGAACAATACCATAGAGTACGATGAGTACAGGTTCGGGGAGCGTCACGACAGTATAATCTCAGCCATAAGGTCTTTTGCCACAAAGCTCTCGGGAGCTCTGAATCAGGGTGCGGCGTCCCTTATCCTCATCATAAGTGGGATCTATGCGGTGAGCCAGAATATCAGCGCATTGGAGGTTGAAGTGGGAAATGGCACCATGGACAGTTCCACAGCCCTTAACCTGGCGGACGGGTACATAGCGGGAGTTCTTCCGTCACAGACCCTGACCCTGAGGCTTGGCATGGTGTTTGTGCCGCTGGTGGTGATGATTGCTTCGTACCTTATTGTAAGCCGTGGCTATAAGATCGATGAAAAAGAGTATGACAGGCTTGTTGCAGAGATTGAGAGGCGCAAGTAAGCCTTTCGGAAAAAGATATTTCTTTTGCCCGAAGGAAAAATGATTCGTATAAACATACAGAACATACTTTTTCGGACAGGAGGAATCGCCATGAGAAACAGTAAGTTTAAAACCTGGTTGAAAAAGGTAAGACAGATCATTCGCAGGACCAGAAACGGCGGCGATGACAATCTTATTCTTCAGGTTTAGAAAAGGTCATAAAGGTCACCTTTCTAATATAAAAAGAAAGCGTAAGTGGGTAAAACTGAACAGGGGCCTGTCAAGTAGATAGGCTAAATAAACAAAATAAGTCAAGAAAAATGGTGATCACTTCATTAGAGGTGGTCACCA
>SVGA01000027.1 GCA_015056575.1 Butyrivibrio sp. | reverse complement strand
TAATTGTAAATCTATAGGAAACTATGAAAGATCCCGGGAGACCGGGACTTTCTTTGTTTTATAGGTTAGTTAATGCTAACAAAAATAATTAACTTAAAGGGAGGAACCTCATCATGAAAGAATGGAACAAAAAGAGTGCATTATGGATGCTGCTTTATGCAGTTCTGTATGCAGTAGGAACAGCGATTGTGTGCGTTACGGGAGCGATTACGCCGGTACTGTTTGTGTGTTATCAGATTACGGCAGGAATACTGCTCTCTGGAATCATCATATACGCATTCAGAAAGGTAAAAGCTCCAGGAGTAGCAGCGTGCCTTGGGCTTGCAATGATTCTATTACTTTTGTTGATTCAGGATGCTGTGGCATGGCATGTAATACCAGTCATTATCATAACAGTCCTTGCTGAGGCAGTACGTGCAGTCTTCAAGTATAACTGGACAGGAGACGTGATAGCTACTGTGATCATGACATTTTCAAGTTTTGGTTATTACGGACAAATCTGGTTTAACAGAGACTACACCTATGAATGCGCCGTTGAAGAAATGCCGGCGGGGTATGCTGAAAGTCTTATGGCTGCTAGCCCTGCATGGAGCCTTATTATAGTTATAGCCATCGGAGTAGTATTGTCTGTGATGATATCAAATGTAACAGCAAAGCTTTTTAAAATTGACAGATAAAAGCAGAGAAAAAAGCAAAGAAGACTTCATTGTAACTATATTCGTGAACAGATTGTCGTATCTATGCCCTGTAGAGTATTTGCTTAAGTGCCTCCGGCATGGATTCAAGCATCATCTGTGCAGCTGTCCGTGAAGGAGTAATGTTATCGGTAAGCACCCATTCCCTTGTCATTCCAAGAGTTCCATAACAGTATAGCCTGATACTGTACATGAGCTGAGTGTCAAGGGTATCGGTGCCCAGATTCTGCTTTGCCATATGAGCATAACGCTCCACGAAATATTCATGCATGTATTGCCACATAGGAGTCTGCGAGTTGTCTTCGTAGGCTCTTTTATAAAATATACAATCTTTTTTCATTCGATCGAGAGCCTTAGCTGCTGATTCGAGGTCAAGGATGTCTGTATCGTAGGCAGATTGAAAGATCATCCATGCCATCAGGTCATATTTGTCCTTGAAGTGATAGTAAAACGTAGGACGCCCGATCTCAGCTTCCTTACAGATCTCGGTTACCCGAATCTTGTCTATTGATTTATGGGAGAGCAGCTTTCTAAGAGAGTCTGCTATCCAAATCTTTGTTCTTTCAGCCATATCACACCTCATTTCTTACAGAATATCAAATATGTAAGAAAATATATCATTATCATAATTCTGTAAGTAGATAATTACAAGTTTCGGTTGTATGTTATATACATAAAACAGAAGATATAAGCCGTATGTGAGCATATTTTAAGGAACGGAGGCGATTGATATGCATTTTACAGGAACCGTATACAGAAACCCATACTGGCCTACATGGCCTTTGCTTGAGATCACACAGGGGTGTACTCATAACAGATGCAAGTTTTGCACTATGTATAAGGATGTTCCCTTTAGGATGTCACCCATGGAGTGGATTGAGGAAGACCTAAAAGAACTGTCGAAAAGTGATCCGAATGCAACAACAATACAGATTCTTTCTGCTAATCCGCTTGTCTTAACGTATGACAAGCTGGCACCAATCTTTGAGATGATAAATAAATACCTCCCTAAGATGGAATACATCTATCTGGCAGGAAGAGTGTCAGATCTTAAGAACAAGACAGTGGAAGAACTAAAGAACCTTAAGGAACTGGGAATGAAAGAAATATCACTTGGAGTTGAGAGTGGAGATGACTGGACACTTAATAGGATAAACAAAGGCTATCATGCTGAGGATATCCTGGAGCAGTGTCATAAGCTTGAAGAAGCGGGGATAGATTACTGGATGACGTTTTTAAACGGAGTTGCAGGAAAGTCTCACAGTCGTGAACATGCCATAAATTCAGCAAAGATATTCAGTCAGTGTAAGCCGATGCTCGTAGGAACGGGAGGTCTGACCTTGTTCCCCGGCACTCCGCTTCTGGAGGAAGCCAAGAAGGGCGAATTTGATCCACTGTCAGAAAAGGAGATGCTGGAGGAACTGAAGCTTTTTGTAGAGAACCTTGAATGTGACTGCTCATTTATCACGCATCATACGGTATCAGGTAAGAATCTGACAGGACCTGATTTCTTAAAGCGTAAGGATCAAATTGTTGCAGCGCTTGACCATGAGATAAAGCATGGCGATCTAAGCAGAATGGCAGCACTTAGGCAGAGCAAGAGAACATTGTAAGGAGTGATGATGTTGTATTAAAGAAAATCAACAAGGGATATACAGCTGCGCAGGCAAGGGAACAGCTTGAGAAGATCGATGCATCAGGGCTCCCATATGTGGTGAACTTCCTAAATGGAGCCGGAGGCCATGGATATGGCTTGACCAATGCAAGGCTGACGGCAAAGCTTTATGAGGTATTTTTTTTATGGCGGATACACCGCATAACCACACAAAAGTATCATCGGTGATACTATGTTTCAAAAAACTGCGTACTTGTGCGGCTTTGTAAATCTCCTTTATCATATGCATTGTAACGAAGTGATGTATGTGAAATAAAGGAGATTTTTTAGATGAATACTATAATTGAACAATTTATGGAGCAGGTAAATGAGAACAAGGATGCTTTAGCAGTTTTTGATAATGAAAGAATTCTGAGCAGAAAGGAACTGCTTTTACTGGCAGATTCAATAGCTGCAAGACTTCCAAAGGGATGCAAAAGAGTTGGCATAATGATGAATCATTCAGTTGAAATGATAGCATCAATATTTGCAGCTTTGCGTGTTGGAGCAGCATATATACCTGTTGAACCATTTTTCCCTAAGGAAAGAATCAGATACATGATGGAAGAAGCCGAGGTGAGCGTGCTTATCACATATACGGAGTATGCAGACAGATTTCCTGAGCTGACAAATATTATTGTAGATAAGGGATTTGCTATAGATGAAAATGCTACAGTAAGCGCCGATTACAATGAAAAAGAGCTTGCTTATATCCTCTATACATCTGGTACCACGGGTAAGCCTAAGGGTGTTTCAGTAACAAATGCAAATGTATGTCATTATGTGAGAGCGTTCAGAAATGAATTTCATCCTGCGATAGGAGATATAATGCTTCAGCATTCGGTATGCTCCTTTGACATATTTGTTGAAGAGGTATTTACAACTCTTTTATCCGGAGCAGCTTTGGCAATTCCTTCTGATGAAGAAAGAGCAGATGTTAAAAAGCTTATCCAATTTATCAAGAGAAATAAAGTAACTATGCTTAGTGGCTTCCCATATCTTTTACAGGAGATCAATGACCTTCCGGAAATACCTGATAGCCTCAGACTTCTCATAAGCGGCGGGGATGTTATAAGAGCTTCTTATGTTACAAATCTGCTCGGAAAGGTGGAAGTTTACAATACCTATGGCCCTTCTGAGACTACAGTATGTGCTTCGTATTGCAGATGCACCAATGAAAATATACTTGATGATGGTACATTTCCTGTTGGAAAGCCTGTGCTTGGGGTAGACATCAAGGTCATGGACGAAGAAGGAAGAGAACTTCCCCACGGAGAAGTGGGAGAGCTTTGCATTTTCGGAGACGGTGTTTCTGACGGATACATAGGAAACCGCGACATGGAGAATAAGGCGTTTGTAGATACTGCAAATGGAAGAATGTATAAAAGCGGAGACCTTGGCTATTATCTTCCCGATGGTAACATTGCTTTTCTACATAGAAAAGATACCCAGATAATGATCAAGGGAAAAAGAGTTGAAGTAAGTGAAGTAGAGAATGTCCTTACCAAGTCTGATCTTATCAGACAGGCATATGTAGCGCCAAAAGTGGATGACAATAATCTTTCCTATATGGTCGCATATGTTGTACCGGAAAAGAAAGGGGTTAAGCTTGCAGATATTACAGATTATATGAAGGATTATCTGACAGATTTCATGATACCGGAGTATTTTGTTGAGCTAAAGAGCCTTCCCCTTAATGCAAACGGAAAGGTTGATAAGGCAGCACTCCCAAACGTATTAAGGAAGGTGGCAGCGTGACAGGAAAAAGTATAGCAATAAAAGAACTTAAGGCAGATGATATGGAACTGCTGCTTACCCTTAGGATGGAAGTTTTGTCACATGTCTTTTCACAGGAAAAGAAGGAACTATCGGATTCTGAATGGGATGATATCAGAAGAGAAAATGAAGATTATTATAATGAAGAACTTGAAAAAGGCGGTCATGTGGCTTGTGCTATATATGTCTCGGGAGAACTGGCAGGATGTGGCGGAGTTTGCCTGTATAGAGAGATGCCATCTCCGGACAATCGCAGCGGCAAATGTGCCTATCTTATGAATATATATGTCAGGCAGGAATTCAGAAGGCAGGGACTTGCAAAGAAAATCTGCAATTATCTTATAGATAAGGCAAAAGAAAAAGGTGCAGAAAAGATATATCTGGAAAGCTCCGATATGGCCTTTGAATTATACAGGACACTTGGCTTTGAAGACATGAATGGCTACCTTAAATTAAATAAGGTAAAATAAAAATATGTAATATCGTAAATGATGCAGAGAATGGAGGTATTATATGTCGCAGAAAAATGAAGACTATATGTCATATGATGAATATCTGGTAAGGGTTAAGGAAGGAATACTGACAAAGGACGGGCACTGTCCCGTTACGCCTCTTCTTGAGATGCTCTCAGGAAGGTGGAAATCACAGCTTATGTATGAACTCTGCATTTATGACAGCGTGAGATTCGGGCAGCTTAAGAAGGACCTGCCTGGTATAACGAATACCATGCTGACAAAGAGCCTTAGGGAGCTTGAAGATGACGGGCTGGTTACAAGAATCCAGTTTAATGAGGTTCCTCCTCATGTGGAGTACTCACTTTCAGAGATGGGAAAAGATCTTTTCCCTGTATTCTACTCAATCATGAACTGGGGCTTTAAGCATGAAAAAGAGATATATGAAGCAAAAGAGGATAAATGAAGAAAATGGTAATAAAAGAAATAGATGTAAAGGGTATAATGACAAAGTCCAATCTGCCGGTGGCGGATTTTTCAGTTAATCCATATGTGGGATGCTCACATGCCTGCAAGTACTGCTATGCAAGCTTTATGAAAAGATTTACAGATCATCACGAGCCTTGGGGCGAATTTATTGATATCAAGAACTGGGGAGAGATTAAGAACCCTTCCAAATATGCCGGGAAAGAGGTTTTTATCGGTTCGGTTACAGACCCTTATCAGCCTTGTGAAAAGAAATATGAAAGAACAAGAACTCTTTTGAAGCAGCTTCAGGGAAGTGGAATTTCAGTCAGCATCGCCACAAGATCAGATCTGGTACTTAGGGATATAGATCTTATAAGAACATTTCCAAATGCAAGAGTTGCCATATCCATCAATACAGTCGATGAGGAATTTAGAAAAGAGATGGATCGTGGTGCAACAATAGAAAAAAGGCTTGATACAATGAAGCAGCTGTATGATGCCGGGATAAAGACAACATGTTTTATTTCGCCAATCTTTCCGGGGATTACCGATGTGGAAGCTATTATTGACAGGGCTAAGGACAGATGCAATCTTGTGTGGCTTGAGAATCTTAATCTCAGGGGAGACTACAGAGTTGTGATCATGAACTGGATTCATGAGAACCATCCGGAGCTTGATGAATTATATCATCAGATTTATTCAAAAAAGAGCAGGGAGTACTGGAGTGGACTTGATATTCAGCTTCGGGAATATGCCCGGAAGAATCATATGCCCTACGTCAGGGATGATGATTCCAAGATGTCAGACTTTGGAGAACCGCCTATCATGGCAAACTATTTTTATCATGAGGAGGTAAAAAAGTCTGCGAAAAAGAAATGAGAATTTATCCTAAGGATATAAGATGGACCGGTGTGCTGAATCTGATGAACGAGTAAGGGGTATAATGGCCTATGCTACGACGGAGTGCACCTTACAGGAGAAGCGCACTTGCATTTTGCAGAAAAAATCATTTCTTGAAGGCCTCTGGCGACTTATATAGCTTCAGGGGTCTTTTTTGAATATAATAGAGTGAGTGGATACAGATACAAGGAAATTTAGCGTACTTGGAGGAATATTGGGGATGCAGGGGAAATATCCGGTAATTACGTTGTGTGGAAGATAAAGCAGATATTTGATGGGGACTATGGTTCTGAGTGGCCATTACAAGAATGAACAGGAGGCTGTATGGGCTTTTGCGGATGGGCAGATCTGGGCTTACTCAGGAAATAAGACAATACTCTACAGTGGTCACAGTAAGCTTGGCGGGAAGATTCCCGTTAGTAACGGCCTTTCAAAGACGATAAGTAAGGACCTGAAAAAGAGGGGCTTTAAGTACGTCGGCGAAGTGACAATATATTCTCACCTGCAGGCATGCGGGATAATCAATGATCACGACGAGACCTGTCCATGCTATGAAAGGATAAATGCGGCAAACCCAACTGTGAATAAACGCAAGGATATGGAAGTGTATTGATGTGGAGGGAAGGATGTAGGTACTCCTATGTCAGATTGCATAAGATCGATTTAGCCTCTTGAAGTAGATGCGTGTTATAATAGGGAGAAACTTATTTTTATAAATAATGATTAAATTAGCATGCTAAATATTTGAACTGCTGATAATTAGAGGTATCAAATATGAGGATAATTAACGGTGTTAAAACAATCTTTGGCTTAATAAAGGATCTGTGGTCAATGAGCCGAAGTGAAAAGTCTGATTTCTATAAAGACAAGTGCGAGTATTATCAGGGCATCGTTGAGCTTAGCCTTGTCGTTGCCTGTCTGACTACAATATGTTTTCTTTATTCGGATTACATGATAAACGGGTCCGTTTTTCCAACACTCATTCCAAGATTGTCAATTCTTGCCTTTATAGCTGTATTTTTCATTATCACCGGAATTAATGGCAGCTACCGTGTAATGGTCATAATGGATTTTTTCCTTGGGCACGGAATGGTCATTGCAGCAAGCTGGACAGCCTATAATCTCATTGATAACAGTAACTCTGTAACAGGCATTATTATAGTAAATCTTCTCTGGATAGTAATCGGATTTGTGGCAACACCCATGGACACTATGGTCAATGGTGTTGTATATATTATAGAGATCGTCATCACAAATATGTTTAACCATTACACCAACTACGATGTGATCCTTTCGTTGGAGATTCCATGTATTATAGGTATTACAGTCGTTCATTACATAATGACCGCTTACTACTTAGATCACTACAGAGTCACACAGAAGCTTAAGCTGTCGATGGTCACCGACCCTCTGACTATGGTATACAACAGACATCTTTTGGAAAAAATTGTTTCAGAGAACACGTTAAAGGTTCAATCTTCCGAAGAAAAGATAGCGGTGGCTATGCTGGACATTGATGACTTTAAGCAGATCAATGATGAGCAAGGCCACTACACCGGTGACCTTGCGCTCTATTTTCTGGGACAGAAGTTGCGCAGAGTGACCCATGAGGAGGATTATGTCATTCGCTATGGAGGCGAAGAATTTGTACTTATCCTTAGAAATTGCAGCGTAGATGACGCCAGTGCCCGTTTGGAACAGTTCAGGCTGGATATTGAAGAGGCAAAAGACTCGCCGGTTCCATTCACTGTATCAATAGGTGTATCGGGTTATACAGGTAATTATTCCGATACTCTTATAAAGGCCGATAAAGCTCTTTATGAAGCCAAGAATACAGGCAAGAACAAGGTTATCGTGAGTCGATAAGGGAAAAGAAATTTCTCCCGATGGTATAATCTTTGTATGGAGTGAAACTTTGGCATTGAAAAGGAGTAAGCTTATGAATATGGAATTGTTTAAGTGGACAAGGCAGCCAAAGGACTGGAAGTGTGAAAACGACAAGGTTTGGATCACAACCGCTCCCCACACGGACCTGTGGCAGAGAACTTATTATCACTTCAGAAATGACAATGCTCCGGTTTTTCAGATGGAGACCGAGGAGAAGTTTTTCAGTTTTGTGGTTAAAACTTCCTTTGAGGAGAGCCACCACAGATTCGATCAGTGCGGGATTGTTATGTATATGGACAGCGAGAACTGGCTGAAGGGCTCTATTGAGTATGAGAATGAAGAATTTCAGCATCTGGGAAGCGTAGTTACCAATCACGGATACTCCGACTGGGCTACAACTGAGATTCCTGCTGATGTTAAACAGATGTGGTACAGACTCAGCAGAAGAGAAGATGATTACTGTATAGAGTGTTCCGATGACGGAAACAAGTGGAAGCAGATGAGGGTATGCCATGTTCACGAAGGCGCAGGCAGGATCAGTTTCGGTATCTACGCATGCTCGCCTGAGGATTCCTCTTTCACAGCGGTATTTAGCGATATGAACTTTGGAGAATGCGCATGGAAGGCCCATGACGGTCAACCGGCAGATGAGTGAGGCGGGCAAAAGACATTACTCATCTGTCTTAGGAAGTATTGGTTAGGAAGACAGGAAATGTTTAAGAACAGTAGATTACAGGAAAACAGAACAGGCAGAGATATTCTGCTTAACATGATCATTGCTGCAGTGAGTTTGTTTGTAAATGGATTTGGAGTATACCTTACAATTGAGGCCAACATCGGTGCAGGCCCGTGGGATGTCTTAAACCTTGGACTTTCAAAGACCTTTGGGATATTGTATGGAACAGCATCTGTGGCAGTTTCATATGCGATACTTGGAATTGATATTGCTCTGAAGGAGCCGATCGGGATAGCAATGTTCATCGATGCTTTTGTGGTTGGTAAGGCAGTTGATCTCTTTAACAAGATTAATCTTGTACCCAAGTGCGACAGCCTTGCGACCGGAATCCCTGTTATGATCCTCGGGCTCATTATCATGGCTTACACACAGTACACTTACATGAGTGCATCTCTGGGCTGCGGTCCCAGAGATACTCTTCTTGTTGCTCTGGCAAAACGCTCTAAGAAGATACCCATCGGTGTAGTCAGCATAACACTTCTGAGTCTTGCCACCTTCATCGGCTGGCTTCTGGGCGGACCTGTCGGTATTGGCACCCTTATCTGTGCCTTCGCCACCGGCCCCATCATGCAGGCAGCCTTTACTTCTGTTAAATTCGACGCCAAGAGTGTCCACCACCAGCACCTATTTGACTCGGTAAGAGTCTTCTCCTCCCACAAAACTGCCTAAGCAATTATTAATGAATTGACAACCCCGTGTGCCTGCGATATCATAACAAACAATAAACCGATAAGGAGCACTTATGAATCAGCGATATATGTATAACTACATGGAGATTATGTACAGACGTATTCGCTTATAGCTGGATTTATCCACACAGCTGTGAGCCGATAGGTCTTATCTGTCTGTGTGGTTTTTCGTATATGATGATTTTATGAAAAGCACAGGGCAGATTGTAATCTTGCTGATGTGCTTTTTTCATTGCCAAAAAGGAGGATTATGAAATGGGATATGAAGGAAAAGAGCTTGAAGAGTTATATCAAAGGCAGTACTCAGGCGCAGGAGAAGAACATCGTTTGTTCAGTACAAAGGCGAATGAGACAGAATACAGATTGACCATGCATTACTTCCATAAATATTTAAAGCCCGGTGACAGGATCATAGATATTGGTGCCGGCTGTGGAGTTTATACTAATGCTCTGGCCGGGGAAGGCTATTCTATCGATGCTATAGACCTTCATCCGGACAATGTGGCCAGAATGAAAGAGCTGTTCAAAGACTCGCAGAACATAAATGTGCATCAGGGTAATGCGCTGGATTTAAAAGACTTTAGCGACAACGCCTATGACCTCGTGCTTGAGCTGGGGCCTGTCTACCACCTTCATAAGACACCGGAGAGAGTAGCTGCGATAAAAGAAGCTGTAAGAGTAGCTAAAAAAGGTGCACCGATATTTGTGGCATTTGTGCTTCAGGATGCTCCGCTCATACAGTACATATTCCAGCATGAGAATCCGGCTGAAGAGATAAAGACAATAGGTTATGAAAGAGACACAGCCAGGGTCACAGACAATACCGGATCATCCATATACCTTGATACTATACCTACTATAGATGAACTGACAGAGCTGGTGCTAAAAGAAGTGCCTGTCACAAAAGGCCCAAGATTTGCTCAGGATGGACTCTCACACGTCATCAGAGACTCAGTAAACAATATGTCGGAAGCCTCTTATGACGAGTGGCTTCAGTATCTGATTGCAACAGCTGAAAGGGCTGATCTGATGGGCTATTCCAACCATGTGGTGCAGGTTTTTATCAAGAAGTGATGACGGCTATTTCTTGTGAGCTCCATGGTTATCGGATATAATTGAAATAATGGTCCCTGGGGACGGAGTCAAGGGATCCTTTTTTGACCGGTATAAAATGGAGGAGAATTAGAGTATGGCGGGACAGATTACGCACATGGAAGTAGCGTACAGGCTGATAGGCAGATTGGGGATTGATGAGGGGAAGGCGGAGTACATCCTCGGCTCTGTGGCGCCTGATTCGGTGCACTTTGACGAGGATTATCTGAGTAAGAAGATTCATTCCCATTTATTCGAAAACTGCGGACCATGGGGAGATACGCAGAACTACGATAACTGGATCATAAATATCAAAGCCTTTTGGAACAAATATGTGGCAAAAGAAAACGACAATATCCGAAAGGCATTCTACATCGGAATAGTTGTTCATTGTCTCACAGACTATTGGAACGATCTCCTGATCTGGCGCTCTCTTCAAAAAGAGATGATCCCGCCCATGTCCATAGACGAATTCAAAGAAGCATATTACCCTGAATCAAACAGAATAGACAGATGGCTCTATCAGAACATAGATGACGCCGATGAGATAATGGGGCTTCTTGAAAACTCGAAGGAAGCAGATTTTGAAGACTATGTTAAGGCTTCTTGTATGACGAAGATGAAAAGACATCTCATAGATGTTCAGTACAATCTTCCCGATCCTATCGATGTTTCCGGGCACAAATATTATCAATCGGATATGATCCTTAAGTTTGTAAGCGAAGTTCCGGACAGGATCTGCGAGCAGATAAAAGAGTTTGAAGACGGATTTCCGGTTCAGATGCAGCTTATAAATGACGACTATCTTGGACGTATAGAGAAGATACGCCATGCATGCAGAGGAATACTTGTAAGGGACGGAAGAGTTCTTTTGTGCCATGAGCCAAAGAGTGGACTTTACATCATCCCCGGCGGCGGAGTGGAAGGTCATGAACACTACGCAGAGTGCTGCGAGCGCGAGATGCTTGAGGAGACCGGATACAGGTCAAAGGCGGCAGCAGGATATCTGGATATTGAAGAGTTTTTTGACGTATGGAGACACATCAATCATTACTTTGTATGTGAACTCATAGAAGATACCGGAGTACAGCACCTTACAGAAGCAGAAAGACTTGCAGGCTACACCAATGCATGGGTGCCCTTTGAAGAGGCACTGGAGATATTCGGTAAATACAAAGACTACCACAGCTCAGACATAGCAGTCTACGGGCTTTACAGGCGTGAACATGCTGCGCTTAAAGAGTATGAGAAGTATATCTCAGGAGGAACGTGCAATGGATAACAGGTCTTTTGACTCAAAGAGAATTGCGCTTGGTTATGCCAAACGCCCGTGGCTTCACAAATTTGTAGTTGAACAACTGCTTAAAGACTGCAATCTTGACAAAGCATATAAATTCAAAAACGGCCTCGACGTCGGCTGCGGAGCAGGTCTTTCTACAAAGGCCCTGCGTCTTATCTGCGACAAGGTAACCGGAACAGATATCGCGGACTCAATGGTAGAAGTATGCAAGGAACTGTATGGGGAGGACAAAGCGTACTCATTCTACGTTGCCAAGGCTGAAGAGACCAAAGTGCCTGATGACAGGTACGACATAGTGACCGCCGCAGGCGTCATTAACTGGGTGGACGAGAAAAAGTTCATGGCAAATATGTTTGATGTCATGAAAAACGGCGGCCGGCTCGTTATATATGACTTTGGGATCACCGACAAAATGGCAGGGAGCGATGCCTACACCTCATGGTATCGGGAGGAGTATCTAAAGAGATTTCCCAAACCATTCAGGAAGGAAAACAAGTGGGCTCAGGAGGATCTGCCTGATGGTTTCACTATGGAGAAACAGACCGAGTATGACATGGAGTATGAATTTGATCTCGAACCATTTGTGGACTTTATGCTGATCCAGTCAAATGTTAATGCGCAGATCGAGGGTGGAAACATAACAGCTGATGAAGCCGGAGAATGGATGAGAACTTCTCTTGCGCCAATATTTGAACAAAGTAAAAAGAACCTTGTCTTCCATGGCTACAGCTGGTACATAAGGAAAAACAATCATTAAATATCAGAGGATGGAGAACGAAGATGCCCAAGCAGAACATATTTGACAACGAAATATTCTTCGCAGGGTACAAGAAAATTAGGGAAAAAGAATCAAACGCCAACGACCTCTTTGAAATCCCCACGCTGTTTTCTCTTTTGCCTGACCTGACAGGGAAAAGAGTTCTCGACCTTGGATGCGGATATGGCGAGCACTGTATCTCTTTTGTCCAAAAAGGAGCAGACAAGGTTGTGGGAATTGATATTTCCGAGAAGATGCTGGAAGTGGCAAAGACCAAGAACAGCGCTTCGAAGATTGAATACCTCCTTATGCCGATCGAGGACATCGACCAGATCACAGAGAAGTTTGACGTGGTCATAAGCTCATTGGCTCTTCATTATGTGGAGGATTTTGAAGGCGTAGTAAAAAGCGTTCACGATCACCTTACACCCGGCGGAGAATTCATTTTCTCTCAGGAGCATCCCTTTAACACCTGTCACAGCACAGGCGAGCGCTGGACCAGAGATGAGAACGGGCAAAAGATACATATCAACCTGAAAAACTATGGAATCGAGAAGGAGAACGAGAGCACCTGGTTTGTAGATGGTATAAAGAAGTACCACAGAATGTTTTCAACGATTGTAAATACGCTGGTTGAAGCCGGTTTTACCATAGAAAAAATGGTAGAGCCGCTGCCTGATGAAGAGCTTCTTAAGAAATATCCGGAGCATAAGGATCTTTTTCATAAGCCGGATTTTCTGGTTATAAAAGCCAAAAAAGAAAACTAAAAAAATAAAAGGGGAGTGTTGGGGAATGGAACAATTTGATGAGATCAGGTATGAAAGACCTGACTTTGAACTTCTGAAAGAAAAAACAAAAGCGGTTGAGGATGCAGTTAATGCAGGCGCTCCATTTGAAGAGATTGATAAGCTGAATGACGAATTACAGAGCTATGGCAATCATTGCCTCTCAATGGCTACATATATGTATATTCAGAGCTTTATCGATGGAACAAACGAGGAAGTGGCCGCAGAAACAGCGAATGTGATGGGACAGCTGGCAGCATCCAATTCAGTGTCTTTAAATGAAGCCATTCTGAAAAGTCCATACAGAGCGCATTTCGAGGAGGCAAACGGTAAATTCTTATTGGAATCCATGGAAAAGAAACAGGCTCTTTTCCGGGATGGAGAAGAATATGCAATAAAAGAGCAGGAAATAATTGCACAGATTCACAAGCTCGCATCCGAGATGGAATTTGACTATAACGGTGAGAAGGTGTCAGCCTCCAAAATCGGAACGCTCAAAAACTCTGCGGACCGGGAGGTCAGAAAAGCGGCAAGACATGCGGAGAGAGCAGGCTTTGCAGAAAAAGGGGAAGAATTTGGAAAGCTTCTTGACGAGCTTATCAAAACCCGCCATAAACTTGCTACGGCAAATGGCTTTAAAAATTATCTTGAGTATGCGGATATTGAAAAGGATAGATTTTCTTATGGAGAAGCACAGCTTCGGGAGTTTGTAGGGAACGTAATAAAGATAATCCTTCCGATTGTTGAGAAGAGCAATAAGGCACTTCAAAAGCGCCTGGGGCTTGATCACTATACATCTGATGACACGGATATCTATTTTACTGACGGGAATGCAATGCCAATCAGTCCCGACCTTGATTTTGCAGTGAATAGTATTCAAAAAATGTATGATGACATGAGTCCGCGTCTTGGAGCTGCATTCAGAAGAATGCGGGATAATGGCTATCTTAAACTGGAATATTCGGACAAAAAAGTTACCGGAATAGCTTTTTCTGTTCCAATGCCGGAGCAGAAGATTCCATTTATCTATGCTAACTACCTAGGAAGTGGATCGGATCTCAATGATATTATTCATGAGACCGGCCATACCATGCAGATCCGGTTGTCCATGGATAAATATGAGAACCAGGAGCTTCACAGCCAGGTGCAGGATTTAAAGGAAGTCCCGTCAAAGACCATGGAGCTTATTTCTCTTGAATACGCCGACATGTTTTTTGGCAAAGATGCAGAAAAACACAGGAAAGGCGTGCTGGCAGATTTTCTGGATGATATTACAGGTTTTTGCAGGTGGTTTGATTTTGAAACCTTTATCTATGAGAATCCTGATGCCACTGCGCAGGAGCGAATCGATAAATACAACGAGCTTTTTGCACTGTATTTGCCCGGCACTGAGATGATGGACACGGATCTTCTTTCCAAAGGCGCAGCTCTTTACAGAGGTTTCAATATTTTCGGATTGCCAAGATATACGATAACATATTCCCTTTGTAATATGTCTGCGATCTACCTTGCAAATGAATTCAAAAAAGATAAGAAGAAGGGTACTGAGCTCTTTATCAAGCTGGGAGAGATCGGCAAATCCATGGATTATAACGAAGCTATAGACTACATGGGGCTTAAGTCGTCTTTCTCGGAGGATGTTATAAGAGAAGTCGGAGAGTATCTGGAAGCTGAATTGGAATTATAAAAAGCTGGGCTATGAGCTTGAGTTTGTGAGAGAGGATAAGGATCCTAAATTAAGTAAGTATTTTTACCTGAAGAAGATCTGATAATAGGAGAAAAGACCTGATGATTAATCTTGAGACAGACAGGCTGATCCTCAGAGACTACACTGAGAGCGACTTTGATGCTTACTACAAATTAAAAACCGATGAAAAGACCATGTACTATATGCAGGACATTAAGCTTGATTCACTTGCAGATGCCAGGGCAGAGTTCAGAGATGTACTTGCAGATATGGAGAAGCCTGATAGGGAGTTTTATTTTCTACACATGGAACTTAAAGACACCCATGAGCAGGTAGGAAGCGTCGGATATACCGTTACAGGCAACACTCCGGTTGGTAAGCTTGCTCATTTGGGATACTTCACATATCCGAAGTTCTGGGGTAACGGATATATGTCCGAGGCAGTGAAGAGGGTACTTGAATTTGCTTTCACCAAGGACAACGTGTACAGAGTAACAACCGGATGCCTGTCTGAGAATATCGGTTCCGAGAGAGTAATGCAAAAAAGTGGGCTCATAAAAGAAGCTGAGCACATCGACTATGAGTGGCATGACGACAGAATGAAAACCCGCCTGGAGTACAGGCTCCTTCGGCATGAGTGGGAGAGTATGTATAAATGAAAAAAGTACTTGTACTGGGATGCTCGGGAAGCGGTAAGAGCACCTTTTCAATAAAGCTTCATGAGAAAACCGATCTTCCGCTGTATCACCTGGATAACATCTGGTGGAATGCAGACAGAACCCACATTTCCAGAGATGAGTTTGATGAGCGGTTATCTGACCTTGTAAGTCGCGACACCTGGATCATTGACGGAGATTACAGCAGAACTTATGAAAAGAGAATTGCAGCCTGCGATACAGTCTTTTTCCTGGATTATGGCGAGCAGGTCTGCATGGACGGCATTATAGGCAGAGTGGGTCGGGATCGTCCTGATATGCCATGGACAGAGAATAAGCTTGATCCGGAACTGGTGGAGCTGGTTAAGAACTACGAGGAAGAAAACAAGCCGGTGCTTTACGAGCTCTTTTCCAAATATCCGGACAAAAAACTGATCACATTTCACACCAGAGAAGAGGCAGAAAAATGGATTACAGAAATATGAATTCAGACAGAATAAATGAACTAAGAAAAGAATGGGAAGCGGAGGAGAAGATTGCCCACATTCACGGCTGGGACTTTTCTCACATCCATGACAGATACGAAGAGGAGGATGACCTTCCCTGGGACTACAAGAAGATAATTGAGGAGTATCTTACTCCCGATATGAAGCTCATGGACTTTGATACGGGAGGAGGAGAGTTCCTGTTATCACTGGGACATCCCTACAAGAACACAGCAGCAACCGAAGGTTTTCCACCGAACGTTGAGCTTTGCAAAGAGACTCTTTTACCACTAGGGATTGACTTTAAGCCCTGCGATAATGAGTCAGACATTCCTTTTGCCGACAGCTCTTTTGACATAATGATCAACAGACACGGCAGCTTTGACCCCAAGGAGATACACAGACTCCTTAAGGACGACGGAATATTTATCACTCAGCAGGTGGGAGGAAGGAACGACAGAGACCTGGTGGAAATGGTTCTTCCCGGCACGCCTGAGCCCTTCCCGGAGTTAGAACTCTCTATCCAGAAAAAGAAATTTGAAGAAGCCGGATTTGAAGTAATCCGAGGCGAAGAAGTGTACAGACCAATCAGATTCTATGACGTGGGTGCATTCGTGTGGTTTGCTCGCATCATAGAGTGGGAGTTCCCGGATTTCTCGGTGGAGAAGTGCTTTGACAAGCTCCTTAAGATGCAGGAAGAGATTGATAAAAACGGCTTTGTTCAGGGAACCATCCACAGATATCTGATTGTTGCGAAGAAGTAAAAATGGTCCCTAACCTCCGTCCCTAGGGGCCTTTTTAAGCATTGACTGTTGGCGGAGTATCTGATACTCTTTTTATATATTAAAAATCTAAAGGAAAGCGAGGTAATCATAATAATGAGTGCAAACAGAACAGAGCCTGTAAATGAATATAGTATGATGACCTCGGTTTATGCCTTCTGATATCTGCAAGGCGATTATTATATAGAATATTTAGACCGTGGCATTTTTGTCACGGTTTTTTATTTGGGAATTTTCATGCATTTCCCGATCACGCCTCGTTCAGGCAGCGTTCCATGAAGAAGTAACAAGGTCTCCATACTATAGCTAATAACTAAACCTGAAAACAACATGAATTAGCAAAATATGATCAAGGAGACAAAACATTGAATAATTTAATAATCAGAAAAGAAACTACAAGCGACTACTATGACACTGAACTTATGACCATGCGTGCCTTTTGGAACATTCACGGGCCGGGATGCAACGAGCATCTGATGGTGCACAAACTCCGCAGCGCTGATGAATATCTGCCGGAGCTTAGCCGCGTGGCAGAGCTTGATGGCAGGATAGTAGGTGCGATATTTTACTCAAAGGCCAAGGTCGTGGATGGCGATAAAGAACACGAAGTGCTGACCTTCGGGCCTCTGGCAGTCGAGCCTACATGTTTTAGTACAGGGATAGGATCGGCGCTGTTAAAAGAGACTGTTTCTCTTGCAAGGGCAGCAGGCTACAAAGAAATCGTGATCTGCGGAGAACCTCAGTACTATCCGAAGCACGGCTTTAAGACCTGCGACAACTTTGATATCCATCACCCTGCTTTTGGAAATGTGGATGCCTTTATGGCACTTCCTCTAAACGGTGGATTTGAAGACATTCATGGCATGTTCTACGAGGCACCTGTTTTCGAGGAGCGCGAGGATGAAGAGGAGGTAAAAGAGTTCACGAGTAAATTCCCGTATTATAAGCCTCTTAAGCTTTCCTGTCAGTGGCTTCATGAAGAAAAACTCGGAAGAATATCACAGGTAAGTAAAAACAGTTACATGATAAAGTTCTGGGAACAGGAAATCACGGCAAAGCTTAAGGGCAGCTTTTACGCAGAAGATGCGGATAAGCGCCCGGTGGTTGGAGACTACGTGACTTTCCGCTATAACAGACAGGGGGATTCAATGATCCTCTCTGTATGCGAGAGAACAAGTTTCCTCCAAAGACCTGACCAGGCCAAGACCGGAGTTATGCAGTACATGGTCGCAAACGTGGACTACTGCTTTATTGTCACGTCTCTTAATGAGGACTACAATTACAACCGCATAGCGAGGTATGCAAGTGTTGCGCTCCAGGGAGGTGCTACCCCTGTGGTGATACTTACCAAATCCGACCTCTGTAACAATACAGGTAGATACGTGCGTGAGGTGGAACAGATATCTGATAAAGTACGCGTTCATGCGATTTCAGCGCTCTACAACATCGGCGTGGAAGAATTGCAGGAATACCTGATCCCCGGAAATACGATCTGTCTAATGGGATCTTCCGGTGTCGGTAAATCAACTCTCATCAACACTCTGGTGGGCGAGGACATCATGAAGACCTCCGAGATCAGAGAAGATGATGACAAGGGACGCCACACCACAACCATCAGAAGGCTTATAGAAACATCAAAGGGTATCTGCTTTATTGACACTCCCGGAATGCGTGAAATAGGTATGGCAAACACCGCTGAAGGTATTGATGATACCTTTTCGGATATTGTAGAATTGGAATGTCAGTGCAAATTCAGCAACTGCAGGCATGAGACCGAGCCCGGATGCGCAATTAAAGCAGCCATCGCAAGCGGCGAGCTGCCTGCTGAGAGATATGCCCTGTACAAGAACCTGGGCACAGAGAATACCAACAATTACGCCAGGAAAAAAGAAATTTCCAAGTGGGCAAAGGCCTATAAGAGAAACAATAACAGGTATAATTATGGAGATGTGGAGTAGAGAGTATGCATTTTGTTGATGCGAAAGGGATACTGACCGGCAGCGGAGGTCATCTGGGAATGAATATTTACAGAGGATGTTCCCACGGCTGTATATATTGTGACAGCCGCAGCCGGTGCTATCAGTTTACGCATCCTTTTGAAGATATTGAGGTTAAGCAGAATGCCCCTGAGCTTTTGGAAGCTGCCCTTAAGTCAAAGAGAAAAAAGGGTATGATCGGAACCGGTTCAATGTCTGATCCGTATATGCACTGTGAAGAAGAGTTACAGCTTACAAGAAAGTGCCTTGAGATCATATTGCGATACGGTTTCGGCGTTGCGATACAGACAAAATCAGATCGAATCCTTCGGGATATCGATCTGCTGGATGAAATAAACCGCTCAGCAAAGTGTGTGGTTCAGATGACACTAACGACCTGGGATGATGATCTTTGCGGAATATTGGAACCCAATGTCTGCAATACAAAACGGCGGATAGAAGTTCTGGAAGAAATGCAGAAAAGGGGCATCCCGACAGTGGTGTGGATTACACCGATCCTGCCATTCATCAATGATACGGAGGAAAACATCATGTCTATTTTGAATGAATGTATCAGGGTAGGCGTAAAAGGTATTATAGATTTTGGCATGGGACTGACCCTCAGGGAGGGTGACAGGGAGTATTATTATGCTGCTCTTGACAGGCATTTTTCCGGAATGAAGGAGCGCTATGTAAGGCACTACGGAAATGCCTATGAATTGCCAAGTCCAAGAGCCAAAGAATTGGAAGAATTATTTCAAAGAACCTGCAAAGCCAACAATATATTGTCAACTCCCGAGGATTGCTTTAAGTTTATGAATGAACTGCCTGAGAAATATTCACAGATGAGTATATTTGACCCGTAAAAAGAGTTGCTTTGGAGGGGGAAAAACGTTAAATAAAAAAGGGGCTGCCCAAAATGATCTCTCATTTTTTCACAGCCCCAATACAGGCAATTGGGGAGATGTCTTTGTGATATGGGCTATTGGATAATTGCAACATTTTTTGCGTTCTATGTTAAGGGGTTATGCGGCTTTGCAAACACTCTTGTCTTTACGTCAATACTAAGTTTCACGGCAGCTAATATAAATATATCTCCGCTGGAGCTTGTTCTTGGATATCCGACAAACCTGATAATAAGCTGGAAAGAGAGGAAGGCAATTGACCTTAAGATCGTTCTTCCGCTGGCTATCATGGTAATTGTCGGAAGCTTTGGAGGAGCTCTTTTCCTGAAAAATGCTGAAGTCACGGTGGTCAGGATAATCTTCGGCGTGCTGGTGATATTTGTTGGAATAGAGATGCTGCTCAGAGAATTTTCTCACAAGAAGACGGGGAGTTCGAAACTGATGCTTACGATAATAGGCATTCTGTCAGGCTTTCTGTGCGGACTCTACGGCGTCGGAGCGCTGCTCGGTGCTTATATTGGCAGGACTACGGATAATATGAAGGCCTTCAAGGCCAATATCTGCACAGTGTTTGTGATCGAGAACACTTTCAGGATCATCCTGTATTTCTTTTACGGTATCCTGACCTTATCTGCATTTAAGCGGGCTCTAATGCTTACGCCGTTCATGCTTATCGGCCTTGTGGCGGGAATGCTCAGTGCTGGAAAGATAAGTGAACATGTGGTAAAAAAGATAGTGATAATTTTGCTGATCATATCCGGAATCGCGCTGATTCTGAACAATGTATTGTAAAGGAGAAATGTAAAATGACAGTAGAAGACATCAAACAGGCAGCAAGGCAGGCGGGAGATATACTTCTTACCGCCAAACGCCCTAAGATCATGGAGAAATCGGGTCACGCCAACTTCGTCACCGAGACGGATGAGAAGGTTCAGAGGTTTCTTGTGGACAGGTTAAAAGAGATACTTCCGGAAGCAGAGTTTCTCGGGGAAGAGGACGGCCAGAACGAATTCTCAGCCAAGATGGCAAGCGGCTACTGCTTCGTTATTGATCCCATAGACGGAACTTCCAATTTCATCTATGAATACAGGCCTTCAGTAGTATCTATCGGCCTTCTGAAGGACGGAAAGCCCTACATGGCAGTTGTTTACAATCCTTACGATGACATGATGTTCTCCGCCATCCAAGGAGAGGGCGCATACATGAACGGGGAGAGGATCATGTCCTGCGATGCGCCGCTTTCTCAGCAGCTTGCCTGCTTTGGAACGGCCCCATATTACGAAGAATTGCGAGACAGGTCTTTTGATATGGCAAAAAGACTCCTTCCGCTGTGCGTGGACCTTAGAAGGTCCGGGACAGCAGCCTGGGATATGTGCTGCGTTGCCATTGGGAGGTGCGGACTTTACTTCGAGCTGAAGATCCAGATATGGGACTATGCGGCAGCAGCTCTCATCGCCAAGGAGGCCGGTTGCAGCGTCACGGATATTGACGGCAATCCCCTTTCCTACACAGGGGCTTCATCTGCACTTTGTATGAGCAGGGGAGTAAAAGAAATACCGGAGTGCTTTGCAAATTAAAGCATGATCCGATAAAAATGGTTAAATATGCAGGAGTGACAGGCGTATTTTACTATGATAAATTTTTATGGTAGGAAAAAAGTGTTGTTTAATGGAGGAAAAAAGATGAACAATGAAATGGATAATGAATTGGAACAGACAGTCACAGCCAAGAAGAAACCCGGTGTGGCCAGGGAAGTGATTGGAATCATCGTGGTATTTATCCTTATGCTGGTTCTGAACATTCTTGTAGGCACAGTTATTGGGCTTATCAATGTAGAGCTTCCCCTGGTGGTGTTTGGAACAATTACCGAGGTTGCATTGGTTATTCCCGCGATAATCTACACACTGATGAAGAAGGAACGTGTACCGGAGAGCTTTGGCTTCAGAAAGATCAAGGTTTCAACGATACTCTGGACGGTTCTTCTTACAATAGTCAGCGCCCCGCTTTTATGGTGTGCAAACGCTCTTTCTCAGGTTTTTGTGCCTAATACTATTATTGCATCGTCAGATACGCTTACATCAGGATCTTTACTGACTTCCTATATTGTGGTAGCCGTTGTTGCACCTATCTGTGAGGAGTCGGCAATGAGAGGCTTTTGCTTCAACAGATTCAGAAGAGTCACATCCCTGGCTGTGGCAGCGGTTATTTCAGGAGTCATGTTTGGCATCCTTCACCTTAACATCAATCAGATGTGCTATGCCATAGTTATTGGCACTATATTCGCTCTGGTTAACTTTGCCAGCGGAAGCATCTGGACATCTATCATCATGCACTTCATATACAACAGCTTTGGTTTTCTTGTTCTTGCTGTAGTGCAGGCATCAGCTGAACTTTCAGGCATTGATTTTGCTCAGCAGGCTGAGGTGACCAGAACACAGTCCAATGTAATGCTGATAGCAGGGCTTATCCTTCTTGTGATTTCAATAGGTTTTTCATTCCTTATCAAGAAGGTTTTGAGAAGGATCGCAATGAATGAGAACAACAAGGAAGCAGTAGAAGTATTCAGCAAGAAGAAAGCCGAGGAGGCTGCAACCGAGTGATGATTAAATACCGTATTTGACCCATATAACGGGACGAATGGCACCTGCGGGCTTGTTGACGTACTTCTCACCAAGTTCAATGGTGCCATCTTCAGTTACAATGGGAGCTGTGAAATCAGATACTCCATCATCACCCCTAAGCCACCACCAGGAGGTATGGTACTTTTTCATATCCCAGCTGTGGATCTTGCTCATGGTATTCATATTCGTACCGCGGTTTTTGGCAACGTCAGAGATAACAAGCTCCCTGTCTTTATCCGAGCCAAAGAAAGCTGCAGCTTCATCGGCAGTTAGAAGAGAGAAGTAGTCCCCGTCGGGATCCGGCTCAGTACTTTTCTTTTCATAGGAATTAAAAATTTTCATATATCTGTCTGAATTTATATATGCACGAAGATCCGAATCCTTCCAGGATACGGCTTCGTGTTTTTGATTATAGTAATATCCGTCTATTCCCTTTTTTGCAAGAAGAGTGGCAACGCCGCTTTTTTTGCTCACGACGATCCAGGTCATGCGTTCAGCGCCGGGAATCAGAGGATTGGTGTCAAAACGTCCGAAGAGGACTTCCTCACCTACGGCAGCCTTTTTTATGACCTTCATCTCTTCCGTATAGGTCTCCTTTGCAAAGAAGAACCTCTCCCCGTAAAGGAGCCCTCCCACAACCGCAAGGGCCACAAGGAGCACAGAAAGAGCACCAAGAGCTACCTTCTTCTTGTTTCTTTCGTCGGCTGTCACAAACTTAAGGAAAGTGATGGCTCTTTTGACCACAAAATCAATGACAGGAGCTATAACAGCAGTGGCGGCGATGGACACAATGTAAACTATCAAAAATCGGACACCATCCGGAGAAGCTGACTTATCAAACACCAGCTCCAGAAGCGTGCCGTGGATAAGGAACAGCTCAAGGCTTACGCCGCTGAGAAATCTAAGGAAGCGATTGCCAAGGGAAATCCTCATGGACAGAACAAGGATCAGAAATGCAAAGACGCAGGAATCAATGTTCTGGGCAATAAGGGTGATCACGCCGTCTCTTGTGGCCGAAGGCATTCCGGTATGGTAGTAGCCAAGGAATCGAAGGCACATAACCGCTGTAAAGTGGGTGATAAGAGATATCACAAAAGAGGTGATGAGCACCGGATAATAGTACTTTTTTATAAATCCGTCGAAATTTTTCTTAAACCTTGCGTAGACGATGCCAAGAACAAAGACAGTCGTTGAGATAAACCACCACTCTCCATGAAACCAGGTGCTCTTTACTCCTTCGGAATCGTGTCCCAGGGAATAGGCATAGGGAATAATGGCAAGAACAGCGATGCCAAGAAGGATGATGGCTGCGTCGCTGTTTTTTACAAGACGGAAGATCACGTAGAACATAAGGTAGATCACAGCAATCTCTATGATGAACCATCCGTTGCCGTTTACCAGCTGCAGCCCGAAGACATCCTTAAGGATCTCAATGATGCCCTCTTTTTGGCCGTAGACGAATCTGTTTATCAGGATGTTGATGATGTTAATGAGCCAGAAGGGCAGAAGGATTGTGGGAAGTCTCTTTATAAGGAAGGTGTCAAGATACCCCTCCTTGGAATAAAAGCTTGTAAGAAGCCCGTATCCCGAGTAAAAAAAGTAGACAGCCGTAAGAAGGTATCCCACGTCATTGAATACGTTGATAGGTCCCTTGTCGATATTGCCGTAGATCGAGATCTTCTGCACCAGGTGATGGAGAATTATGAAAAGGCAGGCCCCCGCCCTTATCATTTTGCTCTGGACAAAAAAGTCATCGTGGGCAGCATAGGGATCTGGACATTTGTGCGGCTTTACAAGTCCTGTAAAGCTTGCACCGAAAAATATTAAAATTGTGAGAACAACAGGGTAGATAAGAAAGAGCATATTCATAGATTTTGTCCGCCATTTAAGTGATTTTTGGATATACCTATCCCAGTTAACCACACTTGTGGTTTATTTGCAAAAGGTATCTGTATTGCATATAATTAATTATGTTCTAGCATAAATGATATGGAGGTATAAATGTTATGGCAGGTATGGCAGCAAAGGTAGTAGAGGCGTTTTTTGAGGCCCAGGACACAAAGCCCACAATTATAAACGATTCACTTCTTAGAGTCGGCTGGAATTTTGAGGGGGGCTCGATCAGCATTTTCTTTGATTTTGATGAAGATGATGCTCATGTGCATCTTGAGGGACTTGAGTATATAACTGTCCCGGCAGATAAATATGATAAGATATACCCTGTACTTAATGAAGTTAACGGTCAGTACAGATTGGTGAAATTTGTACTTGATACTGAAAACGGCAGCATATGTGCAAAGCTTGACGCTGTCATTCAGTTGGATTCCTGCGGCCCCGAGTGCTTTGAACTCATGATCAGGATGGTTAAGATCGTTGAGGGCGCGTATCCGGTATTCATGAAGGCCCTCTGGGCATAAGGCATGAGCGCCGGCCGAAATAGGGTTTTCGAGGTTGCGATGCAGTTTTGCCGCGACGCAGATGTATATCCTGACAACGTGATATTTGGCTATTCCAAATTACTTACGCTGGATGAGACTCAGGTTGGCATCTTTGTTCCGTCGGAATGCATGGACGATCTCGAGACGGCACGTAAGTGGTTCTCTGATAATAAGCTGGATTTGGACATGATCAAATCCGGCTTATTACTGCTATTGCCGTATATATCTAAGGACAGGATCAGAGAAGCAAAAGATAAGTTTGAAGAGTATCTGAAGGGAACAACCCCTGACACCGCTTCTTCCGAAATTCTCGGAAAAGCACGGGAACTCTCATATGTTTCCATGGACAAATATTTTTCCGAGGGAAAAGAGCTGTCGGATGTATATAAGTACATGGGAGAGCTCAGGGAAAATATGCCCCGGGAAGAGGTGGGTGAAAAGGCCGCAAAGGGAGAAAAGACAGGAATCACAGAGCCTAAGGTCAATGAGAAGACAGTCAGATGCGATACCGGAAGTGTAACAGACAAGAAAGAGGATTCACCAGCAGAAAAAGAACCGGCTTCCAAAAGCAAGGATCAGCAAAAGGAAAGCGATGATCCCAGAAGCCTTTCGGATCTTTCAAAGAAGTACAGGGAACTGAGTATAGCCCTTCTTGATGTGGTAAAAGGTCAGGATCAGGCGGTTCTTAAGTTCATCCAGGGGTATAACCAGGGAGAACTTTTAAGGAAAACCAGAGAAGGAGACAGACCTAGATCATTTTTCTTCTTCTTCGGACCACCCGGAGTGGGTAAGACTCTTTTGGCCGAGACAGCAGGTAAGTCTCTGGGGATCCCGTACAAGATCTTCAACATGAGTGAGTATGTAACCTCACAGGCTATTCAGGAGCTCATCGGAAGCCCGGGTAATTTCAGCAGCGTATCCGAGAATAACATTGCAGGTTTTGTTTCCAAAAACCCGGAATGTCTGCTTGTGTTTGATGAAATAGAAAAGGCTCATCCCGTTGTTCTGAGGCAGTTTTTGCAGATCCTCGGATCAGGAAGACTCAATGGCACAATGGGCAAAAAGGTTGTCAGCTTCAGGGATGTAACTATAATATTCACCTCCAATGTTGGGCGTGAGCTTTACTCTGACAGGAGCGTAAATCTTACAACTCTTCCGGAGAAGGTTGTGGTGGATGCCATTACCTCCGAGAAAGGACCTGACGGCGAACCTGCGCTGTCACCTGAGTTCTGCTCCAGGATAGCTTCCGGCAACATCATTCTTTTTAATCACCTCTCCGTTAAGTATCTGGTGGAGCTGGTTAAAGACAATTTCGATCAGATAGTGCGTGGCATGGAGGAGGAATACGGCGTTAAAGTCAAGTATTCCAATTATCTGCCTCTTCTTTTCATCTATAACAGAGGCGGAGATATCGATGCCAGAGTCGCTGTGGGACAGAGCGGAAAGTTCTTAAAAGATGAGATCTATGAGCTTCTTCGTCAGATGGAGAACAGTAAATCCGCTGACGATGCCATAAAGTCCATTAACATTGATGTGGAATGGGACGGAATAGATCCTGAACTTAAGGGTCTGTTTAAGAGTGAGGAGAAGAGCGAGGTTCTGTTTTTCTCGGACAATGAGATGTTTGATGACCTTGAAAGCAGCAGGTACACCATTCACAGGACAGCTGACTTTGAAAAGGCTAAGGAGTATCTTAACAGCGATATTTCTGCAGTTTATATCGATCCCTTCCTTGGCAGGAACAAGGAGGACGATACGATCCTCAGTATTGCAGACTACAATACAAAGGGTGTAAAGCTTCTTCATTGCATTGCTGATACACAGGCTGAACTTCCCATCTATCTGCTTGAGATGAACGGGAAATTCTCGGATGTTGACCGCAATACCTTCATTCAGGAGGGAGCTGCGGGAATTGCATCCGTTGACACCGGTCGGGGAGCTGGCTTTAAGCGTCTGTTTACCCAGATAATGGAAGAACTGTATATGGAGAGGGAGAGCCGCGATTTCACCCAGAGAGGCTGGGTTATAGACTTTTCCACCAAGCAGGAGATCAACGAAGGAAAGGCTCTGATCCGCTACTACGATCTCAAGAAGAGAATGGCGGTGGATGTGGAGAGCCGCGGTTCGATCCTCAGCGACGCCGAAAGACCCAATGTGCGGTTTTCTGATATCATCGGCGCCGAGAAGGCCAAGGAAGAGCTTCAGTACTTCGTTAAGTATCTCAAGAATCCCAAGCAGTTCCTGGCGGCAGGAGGCAAGGCGCCCAAGGGTGTTCTTCTCTACGGACCTCCCGGAACAGGTAAGACCATGCTGGCAAAGGCCATGGCCGGGGAATGCGATGTTCACTTCATGGAGACCAGCGCGGCTAATTTCAAGAACAAATATGTGGGTGAGAGTGAGGCCAATATCAGAAAGCTCTTTAAGAGGGCCAGGAAGTTTGCGCCTGCCATCATTTTCATAGATGAGATCGATGCCATAGGTAAGCAGAGGACCGGATCTGAGTTTACAGCCGTAACGGACAGCATGCTGAATGTCCTTCTGACGGAGATGGATGGATTTTCTTCTGCCAGCAGTTCCAAGCCTGTATTTGTTCTGGCGGCCACAAACTACGGCGTAGGAGCGGAGTCCGATGGAATTTCATCCTTGGACAGCGCCCTGATCCGAAGATTTGACAACAAGATATATGTGGATCTTCCCAACGAGGAGGAGAGAAAAACCTATATCTTAAGGCTTCTTAAGAACAAGAACATAGAAGGCGTTTCTGAGGAGATAGCAAAGAGCGTAGCTGAGAGGACAACCGGGCAGAGTCTGGCTATCCTTCAGAATGTTATTGATCTTGCATTCAGAAATGCCGGAAGAGAAGGAAGACAGGTAAGCGACAAGGACATCTTAAATGCCCTGGAAGAGTATAACTACGGTGAAAAGAAAGAGCACACACCGGACTACTATCGAAAAGTGGCATATCATGAGACCGGTCATGCCTATGTATCCTACCTTAGCGGAGACAAGCCTTCCTACATAACCATTGAGTCTAGAGGCAACTTTGGCGGCTATATGCAGCATGCCAATGCGGAGGACATTCCGGAATATACCAGAGAGCAGCTCATTGGCAAGATCAGGACATCGCTGGCTGGACGTGCAGCCGAGCAGATATTCTTTGGCAAGGATGCATCCCTTAACACCGGTGCCTCAAGTGACCTTAAGCAGGCCACGAACCTTGCTTTCCGCATTCTGTGTACTTACGGAATGGAGGATGACCAGATGATGGTTCTTGACAGAGACGAGATCATGAAGTCTGCTCTGGCCTCTGAATATGTTGCCAAGATCAACTCTCTTTTGAGAAAAGAGATGGCGAATACTCTTCAGATCATCACTGAAGGCAGGGATAAGATTGAGAAAATCGTAGATGTTCTGGTGAAGGAAAATCGACTCACCGGGGCGCAGTTTGAAGCACTTATGGAAGATCGGGAGTAACATGAAGGACGTAAGCTTTCACGAGGTAATAATTACAAGAGACGATCAGAAAATTGTATCAGCGGATGCCTGGATTTATGACATCCTTGGTAGTGATGCCGTAAAGCCAATGAATGAACTTATTGCTGTGGAGGATATTGAAATCTACAGGAATAATATCAGAAACTGTGACGGCAACTGGTATCCCAGTAAGCTTTTATGCCCTGATGATATGTTTTACACATATATGAGGTGTCAGAAAGATGGAGATGATCTGGTCAGGATCACCTTAGTGAATGCTGACGATCTTCTAAACGCCCATTCGTTACTTATGAAGACCATAAATGGTTTTAAAGCCCAACTGGATCTATATGAGGATGTCTTTTTTGAATACACTCCGGATAATGACAGAGTATATGTCTATAATACCGAGCTTGCTCTGTTTGAGACCGGCGAATATACTTTGGATGAATTTGAAAGGATCCTGCTTGAGAGGGCACAGGAAGATCAGAAACAGGCTGTAAAGGGCTTTATAACCCAGGTAAGGTCAAAGGTTGGAAGAAGCACAACGATGATAGAGGGAAATCTTCTGAACGATGATCCTGCCGTTACCAATACCGTACTGGATGAGGCTTTCATTTTCTTTGACATGGAAACTGAAGGTGTTGTGGGACACATACAGCCAAGAAGACATAAGGGAACTGTTAAGACCAACGTCATCAAGCATGATTCCCTGACAGGCCTTGTTGAGAAGGCCGATATCATTAAGATTGCAAGAGAGAGAATCGATGACAGAAGAGTAGAAGGAACTTCCCTTGTGATCATAGATATTGATAACTTTAAAAGTATCAATGATACCTATGGCCATCAGTTCGGTGATGAAGTGATAAAGAAGGTTGCCGACATAGTATCGAACGAAGTCGGTGACAGCGGTATTTCCGGCCGATTTGGCGGCGATGAGTTTTTTGTCATCATCTACATTGTAAAAACAGAGGATGAGCTTCGCTCCATTCTTAAGGGGATAAAGACCAAAGTGTCTGCCACATTCCCCGACAAGGGCGTTGATAAGGATAATCCCATCTCCGTATCCATCGGAGCAGCCGTTTTCCCGGATGATGCCGACAACTATGAAGATCTGTTCACCATAGCCGATCACTGTGTCTATCTTGCCAAGGAAAAAGGACGAAACAGATACATCATATATAACCGTGATAAACACGGGGATCTTGAATCAATAAAGCTGCAGCATCAGACTGCCAAAAAGATAAATGAAAGAGATCAGTCCTACGGTGATGTCATTGTGAAGATGTTCGATATGGCACTTCATGATGTGGACAGCACCCCGGAGCATTATTTGCATGAGTTCGCGGAGGCCTTTGATCTGCAGAACGTGATGCTCTTTGTCGGGCCTCCCTTTAGGCATCTGTGTTCGGCAGGAAGTGACGTGATCGATGATAAGGCTGCTATTGATGTGGCCATAAGCGTATTGGAGAATGATATCAGGGAGAAGTACTTTGCCCTGGGAGATTTTACGGTGGTCAACCGCCTGGAGATGCTGCCTCCCTATGCCCACGACATAAAGGTGTTCCTGGAAAAGAGAAAGGTCTATTCCATTATCTTTATGAGGTTCTATGATAAGGACGGAAAAGAGTGCGTACTCATAATCTCAAGTATCGGTAAGCGCAACCAGTGGAACCATGCTCATTTCAAGTATTACAGGGCTTTCTCGGATCTATTGTCCCTGCATTCACTGTCTTCGGAATAAAACAGACGCCAAAAAGGCTGTACAGTTTCTAGCTGTACAGCCTTTCTTTTGCGGCTTTATGTCTGAAATAGACAGCTATGCAGGCTGCTATCAGCATCAGCGCAGCTATCCAAACCCAAATGGGAATAGTAAGTATATTGAAGCATCTTACCCGTATCCACATGCGGTTGATGACTTCACTCTGTGCATTATCAAAATAGATCATGATAGAGGCTCGTCTTATCACATCGGAGGAAGGATACTGAGCGCCGAGCTGGCGGTCAAGCTGTTCTTCCGGTACAGTCAGCACATAGTCTTCATCTTCGGGATCCCCCGAGAAGAAGTATCCCACTGGATAATCTGCTGTTTCTTCCTCGTCCTCTGCTCCGTAGTTCCAATCAAGATATTCAAATACTCTGTCGTCATCTCCGCCTGATATGACAGAAGTATATCCGATGTAGTACATATTACGGATGGCGTTATCGGGCCTTGAGACGAAGTTGATGAACGCCTCTGCGGCATGCTGCTTGGCAGGATCCTGGGAAATTCCCTTTTTCAGCATTACCCAGCCGTCAAAGTAAATATTGGTGGACTCCTTTGGAGCTGCAAAGTTAAGATAAAAATCGTCTTCCTCAGCCTGATCCATGGCGTACACCGCATCTCCCGACCACTGGTAGTTGGCTACAACCTTACTGGTGATCATATCGGCTTTTCCGGAATCTGTCTCAAAGGAATAGAGGTTATCCTTGATGCCTTGAAGATAGTGCTGGGCGTTGTCTACGGTTTCTGCGGAAACGTCATTCATCTCATCCTGCAGCGCCATGGCGTAATCATCTCTTTCCTGAAACTCCTTTGAGGTCAAAAGATCTGACTTAAGTGCCCCGACAGCGGCAAAGTAGGCGTCCCTTACATTGTCCTTGATGGTGACCTGACGGCGGTATGCGGGATTTTCAAGAAGTTTCCAGGTGGAAGCTTCTTCCCTGCTGACAACAGCGGGGTTATACACAAATCCTGTGATCCCCCACATATATCCCGCAGCAACTTTATCCCAGGTGACGCCGCCTATATCGTGGGTTTCAAAGATGTTTCTGATGTAGGGAGAAACACCTTTGATGTAATAGTTGGTATCTACATTCGGGTCAAAAAACTCCTCGGAGAGAGGCTGGACCATATCATCAGCCATGAGTTTCATGATCATATACTCGGAGGGGCATACAAGGTCATACACATCGCCTATGGTAAGCATGTTATAAAGATCTTCATTTGTTCCAAAGGTGGAATATTCTACGATGACTCTTTTCCCGTAGGTTTCGTAGTACCAGTTTTCGAAGTCTGTTACCATGGAGTTCTCACCGAAAATATTTCCGCTTTCAAGGTCAATGACCTCATCCTCGCCCCAATCACCTTGGTCGATATATTCTTCCCAGTTACAGATACGCAGCACTACGGGCTTCTCAGCCTCAGGGGCGGCATATACCGTGCGATGATCGGCAGCCAGAAGGCTTGTTATTAAAATGAGAGCAGTAATAATCTTGGCTTTCATCACAGTCTCTCCTCTTTCATATTTCCTCGCTCAAAATTCATATTCCTGACTGCAACTATCATGATGACTATCAGGAAGATCAGTGTTGAAAGCGCCCACAGCGCCGTCTTTATGGAAGTCTGGGATCCCTTTGTGGCATTTACCACGTAAGTGCTGATGGTATCAAAGGTTGCAGGCTTGGTATAGGTGGCAATGAAGTAGTCATCTAAAGAGAGAGTGATGGCCAGCGAGAAGCCGGAGATCATGCCCGAAAGTATCTGGGGGATAACTACTTTTCTGAGGGCCTGGAATGGCTTGGCGCCCAGATCCAGCGCTGCTTCATAGAGGCTTGAATCCATCTGCTTGAGCTTTGGAATAACAGACAGATACACAAAGGGGGCACTTAAGGTTACATGGCCGAACAGAAGAGGAATGCAGCTCTCTTTGCTGATGCCAAGAACCACTACAAGCAGGATGCACAGGGAGAAACCTGTAACAACATCTGCGTTGATGACCGGGATCTGGTTTACCGTATCTATAGCTGAAGCGGCCCTCTTGTCTGAATAGAAGGCCCCGATGGCACCCAGAGTTCCAAGGATTGTGGCAATAAGTGCTGAAGAAAGTGCCAGAAGAACCGTCCCAAGGATCATCTGCTGAAGCTCGGGTGTGGTGAACAGCGTCACATAATTCTTCATGGTAAAAGAGCGGATGGCTCCGATCTGGGTAGAGTCGGTGAAACTGTACAGTGCAAGCACAAGGATAGGAACATACAAAAACAGCAGAACAAGAATAGGTATGGCGGTTCTGATGATTCTTTTTATCATAACAGTGCACCTCCTGTTCTTGTGGCCTCACCCTTATCATCATCGTTTACAAGATTGAACAGGCAGATGATGCCAAGCAGGATCAGCGCGATCATTGATCCGCCGTTCCAGTTGTAAGCGGAGAAGTAGCTTCCTATAAGGCTTCCCATGATATAGGTGCTGTTGTAGAGCATATCCAGAACCACATAGTTGGTCATGGCAGGAAGCAGCACCATGGAAACACCGCTTATGATACCGGGAAGGGAAAGGGGCAGTGTTACCCGAAGGAAAGCATGTCTGTCATTGGCACCAAGATCCTTAGCTGCCTCTATAAGAGAGCCGTCCATCTTTGCAAGGGTGTTGTAGATTGGCAGGATCATGAAGGGCAAAAAGTCATAGGTCATACCAATGACGGAGTTGATGAAAGGGTAGAAGGCAAGGTTTCCTTCTATAAGTCCCAGGATCTCCTTGAGCGCAGTTATGCGCAGGGAGAAGTTGATCCACATTGGCATGATGAAGATCATGATCATGACCGTATTCTTTTTCAGTCTTCCCGTGGTAAGGATATAAGCCGTGGGATAGGCTAAAAGAAGGCACAAAGCCGTGGTGGTAAGTGCCAGGGCAAAGCTGTAAACAAGAGTGCCCAGTGTATTGGGGTCCGTAAAAAAGTCTGTGAGGTTTTTAAGCGTAAACTGTCCCTGTCCGTTTGTGAAGGCATAAAAGAACAATACCAGAAGAGGTGCTACCACAAAGATAAGCAGGAACACGGCATATGGGATACCTAAGGTCTTTCTGGAAAATCTCATGGGTTCCTCCTTATTTCTTTACCGTGAAATGCATTTTATCAAGGGGCAGTATAAGACCAACCTTATCATCCATATTCCAGAGGTACTCATCATTTACGATAAAGTCCTGTCCGAAATCGGTATTGATGACATAGCTGTAATGGTCGCCTTTGTAGATGAGGTTGCTGATAACGCCCTGTACAAGGACCTTCTCGTCTTCAGCATTATCCGTCATCTGAATGTCTCCGGGTTCAATTGCAGCTATGATATGGATCTTGTCTGGATCGATGACCTCGCCGTGCTCGTCCAGAAGCTCGTGATTCTCATTTCGGCGGCTTCCTTTAATGAGCTGTGTAAGGCTTACATCAAGCTCCTTGCTATTGAATTCAAGGCGATGATTTTTGTTCATATCAACATGGAAGACATTGGTGTGGTTCTCGGCGATCATGATGTGGATGCCGTCGGGCTCAACCTTTATGCCTACGTCGCTGCCCACTTCAGCAGACTTGGTGTTCTGGATAACAACCTCATAGCGGCCTGACTGAACCGTGATTTCGTAGTGGATGCCCTTAAAGATAACGGAAGTAACCTTGCCTCGAATCTGGCCCTCGCCGGGAGCTACAAGTTCAATATCCTCGGGACGAACAACAGCAGTGATCTGTGTCCCTTCGGGAACATCATCCACGCATTTGAAAAGACCGCCGGCAAATCTTGCCTGCATGCTGCCGGTCATGATTCCGTTAAAGATATTACTTTCACCGATAAAGTCTGCAACAAAGGCGTTTTTGGGCTCGTTATAGATATCCTCGGGAGTACCGATCTGCTGGATCTTGCCCTCTGCCATGACAACGATCTTGTCAGACATTGTAAGAGCCTCTTCCTGGTCGTGGGTAACATAGATGAAGGTGATACCAAGCTCGTCATGCATGGCCTTAAGCTCTATCTGCATCTCTTTTCTCATCTTAAGATCCAGGGCGCCAAGGGGCTCGTCCAGAAGCAGGATCTGCGGCTCATTAACAAGAGCTCTTGCGATACCCACACGCTGCTGCTGACCGCCGGAGAGAGTAGAAACACTGCGCTTCTCAAAGCCTTCAAGATCCACCAGCTCAAGAACTTTTTTGACTTTCTTCCTGATCTCATCAGCAGGTAGCTTTTTGAGTTTTAAGCCGAAGGCAATATTGTCAAATATATTCATATGAGGGAACAGAGCATAGCGCTGAAACACCGTATTTATAGGGCGCTCGTAGGGCGGAAGCATGGAGATGTCCTTGCCGTTAAGAAGAATATCTCCGGAAGTGGGCATATCAAAGCCCGCGATCATCCTAAGGGTAGTGGTCTTACCGCAGCCCGAAGGTCCGAGGAAAGTAACGAACTCGCCGCGCTTTACTTCAAGATTGAAATCCTCAACAGCCTTGAAGCCATCCTCAAAGGTCCTGTTGATGTGCTTGAGCTCGATGATGTTATCGTGCATGTTATCCATTATGTTCTGCTCCTTATTAAAATTCTATAAACTTGCCTACTATTATAGCAAAAAAAGGCCGGGGGGAAAGCCCCCCGGACATTAGTCGGGTATTCATTTTTCAGCCCTGTTTTGGTCCCCGGGGACGGGGCAGGGGCAATCGTCAGGCAATTTGCTTGATCTTTATGGTAAGCACGTTAAGTCCCAGCATATTTTGATAGGAGAATTCATCTGCGATCTTAGATATCATGCGGATTCCGATGTTCCTGGAAGGATCCTCCGGTTTAAGGAGTTTTTCCATATCAATAGGATTAAAGGGAATGCAGTCATCCTTGATCCTGAGCAGGATACCGTCATTTAAGGAAAGCACCCTTACGTCCATGTCGTGTTTGCGGTTATCGGCATTAAAGCCGTGGCTAACAATATTACCGGACATTTCCTCCATGGCAAGTGCCGCGAAATAGGCAGTTCTTTTGTCATATCCCTTGTCTGAGACAAATTCCTGTATCCTCTGGGAGGAGCCGATAACATCGTCCATACTGTTAACGGTGATACAAAGTCTGTCTTCATCCTTGACGCCGAAACCGTTTCTGAACAGGAGCCATTCGTCCACACCTTTCGGAAGATGCTTCCAGTAGATCATGGCGTAGACGGGGTAAACCAGCATGGTTATCACGATTCCGATAGGAGTGGCCCACCATACACCAAGGGCGCCCATTACAGGAGCCAGGATAAGAGATGGCACAACTACGCTGAAATAGCCGTCTACAATGGAGGATACGTGAACCGCCAGATTGTTCCTCGTAGCCTGCAGATAATTGGTCTGTATCTGAACTATGAGGATGCCGGGAAGAGCCAGGGCATAGATCAAAAACTGCTGTTTGGTAAGAATGTACACTTCCGAGGCCTTATCCGGGAAAAAGATAGCGGCAATGGGGCCGGCAAGCAACAGCATAAGTACCATAAGTCCGCACATCATTGCCATCATCTTGGTAAGGGACAGCTTGATCAGGCTCTTGATGGAATCCTTGTCCTCCTCGCCGACATAGACGCTGGCCAGCATCCTTATTACGGTTCCGCCGCCAACTCCCAGTGCCACAAAGAACCCTGTGGCCATACCCATTGACGCCCTTGAGGAAAGACCCGCCTCGCCGCCGTAGCGAAGGATCACTCTGTTCAGAGTCAGATCTCTCATGGCAAGGCAGAATTGAAGAAGGGCTCCGGGACTTCCTATCCTGATCAGTTCAAATGTCTTTTCCCAGAGAATATTGGAAAAGCTGAATTTCATCTGGGCCTTCCCGGAAAAATAGTAGGTTGCAAGCACAAGGAAATATATCCAGTTGCAGGCGCTGGTTGCATAGGCCAGACCAAGAACGCCCATTTTAAGCACTGAGACAAAGAGTATATCCAGAGTGATGTTGAAAAAGATCATGGCTGCCACGCCAATGTAGTTTCTTTTGCTCTGGGTCTCCAGCTGAAGATAGGACGCCAGCTGCTGCGAAAGGAACATGGGGAGAATTCCCAGGGAGTAGCCCCTTGAGTACTGCATTACGCTCATCATCAGGGACTCGTCCGCTCCGCAAAACGTGGCAATCTGTTCGGGAAAGCAGAAGCATATAAGCGAGATCGCCAATCCTATGATAAAGGAGAGGCTGATGCACAGGGAAAAGACTCCTCGTGTCTTTTCAAGGTCTCCGGCTCCGATATAGTTACCGCTAAGAACCGTTCCGCCCCCAAGGATTACTGAGCTTATGGCTGACACAATACCTACAATGGCAAAGAACAGTCCGATAACGCCCACAGTCCTGCCGTCGATATAGCGCCCGGCGATGACGCCGTCCACGATGGAATTTATGGAATTCATTCCGAAGATGAGGATCTGGACGGGAAGCAATTTGAAAAATAGTTTCTCAAGTACCTGGTTTTTTGAAGCCATGTGATTTCCTCTTTTCATAAAGAAGTTTTGGTCGAATGATCGATAAATGGATAAATTTACTATATTTAATTATATCGCGTATAATGTACGAGGGCAAAATGATCCCATGACTTCGGCCCGGTGCGCTTTTGTGCTTGAAACAGTGCCGGAAAGCTTTTTGTTCCGGATGATCTGGAAATGAGGAGCCGATTCCAGAGAAAACATACTTTCTTCAAAAATGATTTAGGCTGATTTTCATTGACAAAAAGTTTTAAGTATAGTAATCTATGATAGCTAACAGCGATAGCAATCAGTCAGGGGAGAAGAAGTGCCAAGAGATAAGACGTTAAGCCATGAAAAAGTAAAGAAAGCCATTAAAGAGGAGTTTCTTGAAAAGGGCTACGAAGATGCTTCCATAAGAAGCATCGGAGCCAGAGCAGGCATGACATCTGCAGGACTATACAGACATTATGCGGATAAAGAAGCTATGTTTAATGCTGCGGTAGAGCCTCTGATCGAAAGCATAAAGGAATGGACCGGGAAACATACAAGCAGGAAATATAGCATTCTTGAAAATAACGTATCTGATGATAAGTTGTTTGGCGAAAACTTTGTTGACATGGTCAAGGAAGTAATCCTTCCGAGAAGAGACGAGTTCATACTACTTATTTCACGCTCTGCCGGAACCAAATACGAAAATTTCATACATGATTATGTAGAAGATAACCAAAAGGAATTCATGGAAGCAATAAGATATCTGAAAAGAAAAGGGTATCAGACTTCAGAACTTGGCGAGGAGGAATTGCATATGCTGCTTTCGGCATATCTGACAGCATGTTTTGAACCGATCATACATGATTACGAAGATGAAAAAGTTATAAAATATCTGAATACAGTCCAGGAATTCTTCATGCCGGGATGGATGAAGATAATGGGTATCAAGTAAGAAGAGCCGAAAGGCTCTTTTTTATTTTCGTTAGCTATCGATTTTGAGTTAGTGATAGCTAACATATATACACAATTGATAACTGTTGTTATCAGATCATAAAACAAACAGAGGAGGATATGTAAGTTGGGAAAGACGGAAAAGTATGATCATATGAAGCTGATCAGGGAGTATGCCGGAGGGTATAAGAACCTTATCACTATGGGAAGGTGTCTGGCAGCTGTTAGCGCTGTAATGACATTGATCCCTTATTATGAGCTTTGGAAGATAATCAGGACAGCGGTAAATGGTGAGAACTTAGATGATATTAAGATGTATGCATGGTCTGCCGTCGTATTGATCGTCGGAGCTTTGCTCGTATACATCATTGCCCTTTTCTGTACGCATATAGCGGCATTTCGTGTGCAGGCCAACATGAGGAGCGGTTTGATGCGCAGGATCATCACACTTCCCCTTGGGGTCTTTGATGAAGATGGTACGGGTAAGATCAGAAGGATTGTAAACGATTCCACGGCGGCAACGGAAACATATATCGCACATAATCTGCCGGATAAGACGGTTGCTGCTGTCACACCGGTGGGTTTGCTCGTGCTGGTATTTGCTTTTAACTGGAAGATAGGACTAATATGCATGATCCCGGCACTGATCGGATTTGCGTGTTTGACGTCAATGATGACGAAGGGCATGCAGGTAAAAATGAAGGAGTATCAGGATGCACTTGAGAACATGAGCAGTGAAGCGACCGAGTATGTACGCGGTGTTCCGGTAGTAAAGACTTTCGGGCAGACCGTACATTCATTCAAGAGGTTTAAGGGATGCATAGACGGTTTTGGAAAGTGGGCAACGGATTATACACTGTCGCTCAGGTTTCCTATGGCAGGCTTTATGACATGCATCAATGCCATATTTGCATTTATCGTTATTGCTGCTTTCGTGGTTACTAAGAACGGCGTGGATAATGCTGCTATCCTGAATATCATGTATTACATTATAATCACTCCGCTTGTGACGATAGCTCTTACCAAGATTGCATATTCCGGAGAGGCGGAGATGACGCTGATCGATGCTCTTAAGAGAGTGGATAAGATCATGGAGATCGAGCCGCTCGCAGAAGGAAGGTCAGACGGGAAGATCGCAGATCACAGGATCGAACTAAAAAATGTTTCATATCGTTATAAGGGCGCAAACAGAGATGCGGTAGAAGACGTAACTCTTTCAATTAAGCCCGGTGAGCATGTTGCGTTAGTCGGACCGTCCGGCTCCGGAAAGACCACATTGGCAGAACTGATGGTCAGATTTTTTGATGTGACAAAAGGCGAGATCCTGATAGGTGGTGTAAATGTAAATGATCTTTCATCCAAGACACTTATGGACCTTGTTTCTTTTGTTTTTCAGGACAGCAGACTGATAAAGAAATCAATTTTGGAAAATGTTCGGATGGCAAAACCGGATGCAAGTGAAGCTGAAGTTCTTGAGGCACTCAGAAAGGCTCAGTGTATGGATATCATCGAAAAACTTCCTGATGGAATACATACGATATTGGGAGAAAAAGGAACTTATCTCTCGGGAGGAGAGCAGCAGAGGATCACAATAGCAAGAGCTTTCTTAAAAGATGCTCCGATATTGATCCTTGACGAAGCAACTGCGTTTGCCGACCCGGATAATGAGACTAAGGTTCAGGCAGCGTTTGAAGAGCTTTCGAAGAACAAGACTCTTATCATGATAGCGCACAGACTCAGCACCGTTATGAATGCGGACAGGATATTCGTTATGGATGACGGAAAGTGCATCGAATCCGGAAATCACGAAGAACTGATGTGTAAAGGCGGCTTGTATAAGCATATGTTTGACGAGTATACCAGATCAATCGAATGGAAGGTGGGTGCGTGAAGATGATAGAGAGATTACAGCATAAATATGCGCTTTCAAGGCAGGGTGCGGTGGATATGGTCAAAGCAAGCGTGAGTGTGACCATTACCAATATTGTTCTTATGATGACGGCAGGGATCCTGTATACGCTTATAAAGGATCTTTTGGAAAATAGCTTAAGCAAAAGCAGGATACCATTTTATATAATCGGTTCTGTGATCGTGATCGTTATGGTATTCATCACCAACTTTATTCAATACAATGCAACGTTTCTGACTACCTATAGGGAGAGCGGAGTCAGAAGAACGTCAATAGCGGAAAAACTGAGAAAGCTCCCTCTTTCCTATTTTGGGAAGAAGAATATCGCAGATCTTACCACAAACATCATGGGAGACTGTGCCATGATCGAAACGGCATCAAGTCACTGGATACCCGAGCTGATCGGTGCGGTGATATCTGTGTGTATCATGGGGACCAGTCTGTTTTTCTTCTTTGACTGGAGAATGGTGCTTGCCAGTTTCTGGGTGATCCCGGTTGCATTCATCATTGTGATCACCTGCGCAGGAGCGGAAAAAAGAGCAGTACGAAAGAACCAGGCTGTTAAGCTGGAAATGGCGGATGGCATACAGGAATGCCTGGAATCGATCAGAGATCTGAGAGCCAACAATGCTCAGGAAAAATATATGGAGGAACTTGACGGTAAGATCAAAAAAGTTGAGAAGTTTGCTCTGTTTACAGAATTAAAAATGGCCGTATATGTCAATTCGGCGGCGATCATTTTAAAACTCGGCATAGGTACGACTGCTGTAGTTGGAGGATCGCTTTTTGCAAAGGGAGATATAGATCTGCTTACCTTCTTTATGTTCCTTATGCTTGTATCAAGACTGTATGCTCCTATGGAAATTTCACTGCAGAACTTTGCTGCGATCATAGCGACCGGCATACAGTGCGAGCGTCTGGATGAGGTGCTTTCTCATGAAATCCAGACAGGTTCGGATGAACTGAAAAATGATGGTTATGACATCGTATTTGATCATGTAGGATTTAAGTATGATGACAATACGGACGTGCTTAAGGATGTCAGCTTCACTGCGAAACAGGGACAGGTAACGGCTCTCATCGGTCCTTCCGGCGGAGGAAAGACTACCATATCAAGACTGGCGGCGAGATTCTGGGACGTGAACGAGGGGAAGATCACGCTCGGAGGAGAAGATATCTCCAAAGTGGATCCGGAAACCCTGCTTTCAAACTACTCAATTGTATTCCAGGATGTGACACTGTTTAATAATTCGGTTATGGAGAATATCAGGATCGGCAGGAACGGAGCTACGGATGAAGAGGTCATGGAGGCTGCAAGACTTGCAAACTGTGATGAGTTCGTAAAGCGTCTTCCGGATCAGTACAACACAAATATAGGAGAGAACGGAAGTGAACTGTCGGGTGGAGAAAGACAGAGGATATCAATAGCGAGAGCCTTTCTTAAAAATGCACCCGTGATACTTCTCGATGAAGCAACTGCTTCTCTTGATGCGGAGAATGAAACGATGATACAGGAAGCGTTGTCCAGACTGATAAAAAACAAGACGGTTATGATCATTGCCCATCGTATGAGAACCATCGCGAAAGCAGATCACATTGTTGTGCTTAAGGACGGAACGGTTGCCGAACAGGGCAGTCCTGAATATCTGTCAGGATATGAAAGCATATATAAGCGAATGACTGCACAGCAGCTTATATCACAAAACTGGAAAATGTAATCTGACAATATGTTTCAAGGTCTCAAGCAGGAGGAGTAATCTCGTTTAACGGAGAGAATTCTTTCCGGACACGGTGGTTGGCAAATATCCAAATCTTGGCTTCGCTTACAGAGGGAAAGCAATGGCCTCATTGTATAGCTGCTTCAGTGTGCTGATGAACACCTGCAGGCTTTCGCGACTGTCGGTCTTGTGTGTGCATAGCACGCAGTCAAAGGTGTCCTTGCAGTCATAGGGAATCCAGACAAACTGTCCGCTGTGATCATTTAAGAATCCGGGGGCAAGACATATGCCTCGCCCGGCAGCCACATTTGTAAGGGTGGTTTCGTGATCGGGACTGTTGAAATAGGATATCTTGCCCGATGACATAAGCTTTTGCTGAACTGAACGAAGAAGTGCCGGGGATCCGCCTCCGACCATAAGGGTTCTCCCATAGATATCTTCGTCGGTAATGATGTTCTTTGAGGCGAGGGGATCATCTTTGTCAGTAATTAAATATATGTGACTTTTGAACAGCTCGTGGACAACTGTGCCTGCGAGCTGTTTTGTATGTTCTTTTAGAGTAAAAAGTACGTCGACCTCGTTTTTTAAGAATGAGTCCATACCGCCGCCATATTGAAACTTCGGAGTGATCTGTACGTGTGTCTGTCCTTCTTCAAATTTACGGATGGCTTCAGGCAGGAAGTATATAGCCTGCCTTGCCATAAGGCTGATGCTGATGCTGTCTTTGTACCTGGCACTGAAATTCTGTCCCTGCTCGATGGCTCGTTTCATATCTTCACGCATATTAACCAGAAAACTTACAAACTGCTGACCTGCGGGAGTAAGCGTTGCTCCCTTACCGTTTCTTTCAAAGATATCAAAGCCCACTTCTTCTTCCAGGAGCTTTATCTGATAGGAAAAGGTAGGCTGGCTGACAAACAGGTTCTCGGAACCTCTTGAAAAGCTCTGTGTTCTGGCAAGTTCTATGCAGTAATCTATCTGTTTTGTGGTCATAAGAACCTCCGCTGGTTGTGATATTTAAAAATTAAATAAGATATTTAACCTTTCTATTGGACATAATAACCTGTCTGTGTGAGAATGTAAACAGAAAAACAAATAGACAGTACTGAAGCTGATAATTGACAAATGGAGGATACGGACATGGCAAAAACGCTTATAGCATTCTTTTCAAGAGCAGATGAGAACTATTTCGGCGGAGCAATGAGATATGTAAAGGTCGGAAATACTGAGATCGTGGTCAATCTCATGAAGGAACTTATCGAAGCGGATACCTTTAAGATCGAGATGAAGGATCCCTATTCACCGGTATATATGACCTGCATAGATGAAGCAAAGAAGGACAAACAGAATAACGCAAGACCGGAGCTTACGAACTATCTTGAAAGCATTGATGATTATGACATCATCGTTCTTGGATATCCTAATTATTGGGGAACATTTCCGATGGCTGTAGCGACATTCTTAGAGAAATATGATTTCACCGGTAAAACAATTCTTCCTCTTTGCACAAATGAAGGAAGCGGTATGGGCTCCAGTGAGAGCGATGTAAAAAAATATGCCAAAGGCGCAGAGGTCAAGAGAGGGCTTCCTATTACAGGAAGTCAGGCACCAAGCTCAAAAGCCGCGGTAGAGCAGTGGTTTAAGGCAAATGGGATTATGTAAGACAATATAAGGTTCGGAGGGAAGAAAAATGCATGGCTTGGTATGAACGTGACGATTTGCCCGGGTGTTACCATCGGAGAGTACGCAGTAGTCGGAGCAGGTGCTGTAGTTACAAAAGACATACCGGCTTATGCGGTTGTGGGAGGAGTGCCTGCCAAGGTAATTAAGATGCTTGATTCTGCAGAACAGAAGGAATAAAGATATGGGTGAGGAAGTAAAAATTTCAGAACTGTATAAAGATTATTGGGACTACATGATAGAGAAAAATATAGAGGGTCTTAGAAATCTTATGGCTTCAGACTATAGCCTTTATCATATGACCGGTGTGAAGCAGTCTGCTGATGAGTTTTTAAAGGAATTAAAAAATGGGACTTTCAATTATTACTCAGCCGAGCATGATGATATTATAGTCAGAATCCGTGGTGATGAGGCAACAATGATAGGAAAAAGCAGAGTAGTTGCTGCCGTATACGGTGGCGGGAGGAATAAGTGGAGATTACAGGGGGATTTTACACTGAAAAAAGAAAACGGAAACTGGAAATTTACAAGCTCCAAGGCATCAACATATTAAAGAAGGGAGATTTAACACAATGGAAAACGTGATCTTAAACAACAAACTGGAATGCCCGGTAGTCGGGATCGGGACCTTTATGCTTGCGCCTGCAGATGCAGAGAATAGCGTCAGAGAAGCACTAAAGATGGGCTATCGTCTCATAGATACAGCCAATGCGTATGTAAATGAGCGTGCGGTAGGAATAGGCATGAAGGACAGCGGTGTAAAGAGGGAAGAGATCTTCCTGTCCACAAAGCTCTGGCCCAGTGAGTATGAGAATGAGAACGCCGTAGATGAAACGCTTGAGCGCCTTGGTGTGGACTATGTGGATCTGTTATACATCCATCAGCCTGCAGGGAATTGGCTCGCCGGATACAGACAGCTTGAGAAGGCCTATAAGGAAGGAAAGGCAAAGTCCATCGGTATCTCCAATTTTGAGGGAAAATATATCGAAGAACTTCAGACGAAGTGGGAGATTGTTCCCCAGTTTATTCAGGTAGAGGCACATCCATATTTCACACAGAAAGAGCTTCGTAAGACTCTCGATAAGTATGACATCAAACTGATGAGTTGGTATCCTCTTGGTCACGGAGACAAGTCTCTCATAAATGAGCCGGTATTTGTGGAGTTTGGCAAGAAATATGGAAAGAGCCCGGCTCAGATTATCCTTCGTTGGCATACTCAGATGGGATTTGTTGTAATCCCGGGAAGTAAAAATGTTGAGCACATAAAGGATAATCTGGACATTCTCGATTTCAAGCTTACAGATGATGAAATGGTAGAGATAGCAAAACTTGATAAGGGTGAGAGATATTATCACCGCACGGACGAACAGCTGGCAGGCTTTGCGGCATGGAAGCCGGACTTTTAAAATGAAAAACAAAAATTTCAAGATGACACAGAGAATGGTAAGAGTCTTCTCAGTATCCGGTGCTAATCTGAAGGGCGAAAGCCTTGTTCAGCAGAGCCAAGACAGATTGTCCTGGCTCTTTTTTTGAAACGTTAAAAGAAAAGGTAAATTCTGCATTTGACTGAAATTCAGTGTTTATAAGTGTTAATTCTGTTTTACAGAACTTA